>NZ_JBKOUF010000014.1:0-641 GCF_046766015.1 Methylophilus sp. 3sh_L | reverse complement strand
GCACCAACCCATGGTTGACCAGCAACGTATTTGGACTCAACTGGCTCGTATGTCATACATACGTGGTTCAATGGTGTGTACATCAAACCAGTTTTTGGTGAGTAAGCTGCTGGCTGTTGGTCTTTAGTACCCAAAGCAGCTGGGCAAACACCCTTAGCGTTGTAGTCTTGGTGAGTAGAAGCAGTAGCCAGTTTGTTTGGCACACCTGTTTTCAGGTCAACATCAGTTGCCCAGTTAACGAATGGGTGTACTTTTTCAGCAGCTACCAAGGTGCCGTTACCAGCTTGCCATGTGTAGATGAAACCGTTACGGTCATGGTGCCATGCGTAAGTTTTGCCACCTTTGTCGAACAGGATTACTTCGTTAATACCGTCGTAGTCCCACTCGTCGTGTGGAGTCATTTGCATTGCCCATTTAGCCACACCAGTGTCCAAATCACGTGCAGTGATCGTCATGGACCATTTGTTGTCGCCTGGACGTACGTCAGGGTTCCAAACAGATGGGTTACCTGAACCGTAGTATACCAAGTTTGTCTTGGCATCATATGGCCACCAGCCCCATACGGAACCACCACCATGTTGCCAGCCGTCTTTCACAGCTTGTGGTTTCAACCAGGTACGTGTACCCAATTCTTTTTCGCC
>NZ_JBKOUF010000013.1:0-949 GCF_046766015.1 Methylophilus sp. 3sh_L | reverse complement strand
ATCGCACTCATGGTGGCAACCACTTCATTCACGACCTGACCACCTTTAACCGCGACACCAGACGCTGTCAGTGCCAGCTGGTTGGCTTGCTTGGCGTTGTCGGCATTCTGTTTCACAGTAGAGGCCAACTCTTCCATACTGGCCGCTGTTTCTTCCAGGCTAGAGGCCTGTTGCTCGGTACGGGCTGACAGGTCAGAGTTACCACTGGAGATTTCATTCGCAGCAGTGGTGATGGTTTCTACGGCTTCGGTCACGGCAATGATCGGTTCTACGATCATATCCAGGGTATTGTTCACCCCTTCGATGATCTTGCGGAATTCGCCATTGTGTTTGTCGACATCCGCACGTACGGTGATACGGCCTTCTTTGGCTGCTTCAGCCAGCAGGTTGGCGTCATTTACCAGTGAGTTGACCGCACCAATACAGGTGTTGAGGTTGTTCTTCAGCTCGTTGAAGTCACCGTTGTAATGGTCGGTAATCCGTTCTGGGATATCGCCTTTGGAGATGCGGTCTACATAGCTGGCAGCCACATTCAAGGGTCCAATGACGGAATCCAGGGTGTTGTTGACGCCTTCGACGATCTTGCGGAAGTCCCCATTATGCTGGCTGGCGTCTGCACGGGTAGTGAGTCTGCCATCGACAGCTGCTTGTGACAGCATGTCGGCATCAGCAATCAGGGCATTGACGGCGTCAATACACTGGTTGAGGTTGTCTTTGATCGTGTTGAAGTCACCATTGTAGTGATCGGTAATCTTGGCCGGGATATTGCCCTTGGAGATATCCGCCACATATTGGGCTGCGACATTGAGTGGGTCGATCACCGCATCCAGCGTGTCGTTCACGCCTTGGACAATCTTGCGGAAGTCGCCTTGATGCTGGCTGGCATCCGCACGGGTGGATAAGCGCCCTTCAACCGCAGCATGCACCAAGTCGTCGGTGTCGTTTACCA
>NZ_JBKOUF010000012.1:0-5647 GCF_046766015.1 Methylophilus sp. 3sh_L | reverse complement strand
TAAGGAGCTTGGGGATGACCTACTTTCGCATACGAAGAGTACACTATCATTGGCGCAAGTTCGTTTCACGGCCCTGTTCGAGATGGGAAGGGGTGGTTCCAAACCGCTATTGTCCCCAAACATAACTGGTAATGTTATGCATGGTGCTGACGTTAGTCAGCCTGCTTTAACAAATTGGAAGAAGTAAAGGATTTAATGGGCAGGGTATGAAACACATGGTTTCTTATTTCTTGATGATTGCCAAATCATATTGCTTTGAACTACACCTTATTAGATTGTTGATAGCTTTCTATCATGGTCTAAGTTTTAAGGTTATAGGATCAAGCCTCACGAGCAATTAGTATCAGTTAGCTTAATGCATTACTGCACTTCCACACCTGACCTATCAACGTCCTGGTCTTGAACGACTCTTTAGCTGGCTTAAAGCCAGAGGCAAGTCTCATCTCGAGGCGAGTTTCACGCTTAGATGCTTTCAGCGTTTATCTCTTCCGCACTTAGCTACCCAGCTATACCATTGGCATGATAACTGGTCCACCAGAGGTGCGTCCACTCCGGTCCTCTCGTACTAGGAGCAGGTCCCCTCAAACTTGCAGCGCCCACGGCAGATAGGGACCAAACTGTCTCACGACGTTTTAAACCCAGCTCACGTACCACTTTAAATGGCGAACAGCCATACCCTTGGGACCGGCTACAGCCCCAGGATGTGATGAGCCGACATCGAGGTGCCAAACTCCCCCGTCGATATGAACTCTTGGGAGGAATCAGCCTGTTATCCCCAGAGTACCTTTTATCCGTTGAGCGATGGCCCTTCCATACAGAACCACCGGATCACTATGACCTGCTTTCGCACCTGCTCGACCTGTCCGTCTCGCAGTCAAGCAACCTTTTGCCATTGCACTATCAGTACGATTTCCGACCGTACCTAGGTTACCTTCGCACTCCTCCGTTACTCTTTGGGAGGAGACCGCCCCAGTCAAACTGCCTACCATACACGGTCCCCAGTCCGGATTACGGACCTAGGTTAGAACCTCAACAACATCAGGGTGGTATTTCAACGACGCCTCCACATGATCTGGCGACCACGTTTCACAGGCTCCCACCTATCCTACACAAATCTTGTCAAAGTCCAATGTAAAGCTGCAGTAAAGGTTCATGGGGTCTTTCCGTCTAGCCGCGGGGAGATTGCATCTTCACAAACATTTCAACTTCGCTGAGTCCCGAGAGGAGACAGTGTGGCCATCGTTACGCCATTCGTGCGGGTCGGAACTTACCCGACAAGGAATTTCGCTACCTTAGGACCGTTATAGTTACGGCCGCCGTTTACTGGGACTTCAATCAAGAGCTTGCACCCCATCATTTAATCTTCCAGCACCGGGCAGGCGTCACACCCTATACGTCCACTTTCGTGTTTGCAGAGTGCTGTGTTTTTATTAAACAGTCGCAGCCACCTTTTCACTGCAACCCCATCATGCTTCGTGAGTAAATCACTACACACTACCGGGGCGCACCTTCTCCCGAAGTTACGGTGCTAATTTGCCGAGTTCCTTCTCCCGGGTTCTCTCAAGCGCCTTAGAATTCTCATCCTGCCCACCTGTGTCGGTTTGCGGTACGGTCTTATACAACTGAAGCTTAGTGGCTTTTCTTGGAAGCATGGTATCAATCACTTCGTGAGCAAGCTCACTCGTTATCACGTCTCAGTCTTAGCTCTCCGGATTTGCCTAAAGAACCAACCTACACGCTTGAACCGGGACATCCAACACCCGGCTGACCTAACCTTCTCCGTCCCCACATCGCATTGTATATAGGTACAGGAATATTAACCTGTTTCCCATCAGCTACGCATCTCTGCCTCACCTTAGGGGCCGACTCACCCTGCGCCGATGAACGTTGCGCAGGAAACCTTGGGCTTTCGGCGAGGGAGCTTTTCACTCCCTTTATCGCTACTCATGTCAGCATTCGCACTTCTGATACCTCCAGCATACCTCACGATACACCTTCGCAGGCCTACAGAACGCTCTCCTACCATACTAGTAAACTAGTATCCGAAGCTTCGGTTACGTGCTTAGCCCCGTTACATCTTCCGCGCAGGACGACTCGACCAGTGAGCTATTACGCTTTCTTTAAATGATGGCTGCTTCTAAGCCAACATCCTGGCTGTCTATGCCTTCCCACTTCGTTTTCCACTTAGCACGTCATTTGGGACCTTAGCTGTCGGTCTGGGTTGTTTCCCTCTTGTCCACGGACGTTAGCACCCATGGACTGTCTCCCGTAATTGAACTTCTCAGTATTCGGAGTTTGCAATGGTTTGGTAAGTTCTTATGAACCCCCTAGCCATAACAGTGCTCTACCCCCGAGAGTTAAATACGAGGCACTACCTAAATAGTTTTCGGAGAGAACCAGCTATCTCCAAGTTTGTTTAGCCTTTCACCCCTATCCACAGCTCATCCCCAAATTTTTCAACATTTGTGGGTTCGGACCTCCAGTACCTGTTACGGCACCTTCATCCTGGCCATGGATAGATCACTTGGTTTCGGGTCTACACCCAGCGACTAAGACGCCCTATTCGGACTCGATTTCTCTACGCCTCCCCTATCGGTTAAGCTTGCCACTGAATGTAAGTCGCTGACCCATTATACAAAAGGTACGCAGTCACCCCTTACGAGGCTCCCACTGTTTGTATGCATACGGTTTCAGGATCTATTTCACTCCCCTCCCGGGGTTCTTTTCGCCTTTCCCTCACGGTACTGGTTCACTATCGGTCGATATCGAGTATTTAGCCTTGGAGGATGGTCCCCCCATGTTCAGACAGGGTTTCTCGTGCCCCGCCCTACTTGTCGTTACCCTAGTTCCACAAACGGGATTTCGTATACGGGACTATCACCCACTACGGTCGGACTTTCCATTCCGTTCTACTATCGCGTCTGCTAAAAGTAACAGGCTGTTCCATGTTCGCTCGCCACTACTTACGGAATCTCGGTTGATTTCTTTTCCTCTGGGTACTTAGATGTTTCAGTTCTCCAGGTTCGCTTTACTCTTCCTATATATTCAGAAGAGAATGACCTTACGGCCGGGTTTCCCCATTCGGACATCTCCGGATCAAAGCTTATTTGCCAGCTCCCCGAAGCTTTTCGCAGGCTATCACGTCCTTCATCGCCTGATATCGCCAAGGCATCCACCATATGCACTTATTCACTTGACCCTATAACGTTAAAACCTAAACCCTTTTAAATCTAGATTTCGTCGTGCATGAGACACGCGTTACAGGTAATTCTAAAGCACTATCAAACCTCGTTAGATTTGCTACATCGCTGTAGCAGCTCAACTTGTGTTTAATATTTATGATTTTGCAATCATTGATACATTTACGACTAATAAATGTATCGCCCATTGAATATAAGTTGTCATCACACAACCTATATTCCTTTACTTCTTCCATTTTGTTAAAGAGCAGTCTTAGTTTTTAAACTAACGTTTAAAAACTAGAAGCAAACATTAATTAGTCGTTACCAACCAAGTAACATTTGCTTCTAATCTCTAAACCGCAACAAAGTACCAAAGCATTGGTGGAGGATGACGGGATCGAACCGACGACCCCCTGCTTGCAAAGCAGGTGCTCTCCCAGCTGAGCTAATCCCCCAATATTCGGTGGTGGGTCTGGTTGGGCTCGAACCAACGACCCCCGCCTTATCAAGACGGTGCTCTAACCAGCTGAGCTACAGACCCTAAGGCGGTTTGCCTAAATCTTTGTTGCTGCTTATTTTTAAGATGACCGATAAGAGTGAATGCTTGTAGACAGGTGATCTTCTCTAGAAAGGAGGTGATCCAGCCGCACCTTCCGATACGGCTACCTTGTTACGACTTCACCCCAGTCATGAATACTACCGTGGTAATCGTCCCCCTTACGGTTAGACTAACTACTTCTGGTAAAACCCACTCCCATGGTGTGACGGGCGGTGTGTACAAGGCCCGGGAACGTATTCACCGCGACATGCTGATCCGCGATTACTAGCGATTCCGACTTCATGCTCTCGAGTTGCAGAGAACAATCCGGACTACGATCGGCTTTCTGAGATTAGCTCCCCCTCGCGGGTTGGCAACTCTCTGTACCGACCATTGTATTACGTGTGAAGCCCTGGCCATAAGGGCCATGAGGACTTGACGTCATCCCCACCTTCCTCCGGTTTGTCACCGGCAGTCCCATTAAAGTGCCCAACTAAATGATGGCAATTAATGGCAAGGGTTGCGCTCGTTGCGGGACTTAACCCAACATCTCACGACACGAGCTGACGACAGCCATGCAGCACCTGTGTCCACTTTCCCTTACGGGCACCTAATGCATCTCTGCTTCGTTAGTGGCATGTCAAGGCCAGGTAAGGTTTTTCGCGTTGCATCGAATTAATCCACATAATCCACCGCTTGTGCGGGCCCCCGTCAATTCCTTTGAGTTTTAATCTTGCGACCGTACTCCCCAGGCGGTCTACTTCACGCGTTAGCTGCGTTACTCATGGATTTTACTCCACCAACAACTAGTAGACATCGTTTAGGGCGTGGACTACCAGGGTATCTAATCCTGTTTGCTCCCCACGCTTTCGTGCATGAGCGTCAATATTATCCCAGGGGGCTGCCTTCGCCATTGGTATTCCTCCACATCTCTACGCATTTCACTGCTACACGTGGAATTCTACCCCCCTCTGACATATTCTAGTCTGGCAGTTTCAAACGCAGTTCCCAAGTTGAGCTCGGGGATTTCACATCTGACTTGCCAAACCGCCTGCGCACGCTTTACGCCCAGTAATTCCGATTAACGCTCGCACCCTACGTATTACCGCGGCTGCTGGCACGTAGTTAGCCGGTGCTTCTTATCAAGGTACCGTCAGCCTCACACAGTGTTATTGTGTAAGTTTTCTTCCCTTGCGAAAGAGCTTTACAACCCGAAGGCCTTCTTCACTCACGCGGAATGGCTGGATCAGGCTTGCGCCCATTGTCCAAAATTCCCCACTGCTGCCTCCCGTAGGAGTCTGGACCGTGTCTCAGTTCCAGTGTGGCTGGTCGTCCTCTCAGACCAGCTACTGATCGATGCCTTGGTAGGCCATTACCCCACCAACTAGCTAATCAGATATCGGCCGCTCTTATAACGTAAGGTCCGAAGATCCCCTACTTTCCCCCTCAGGGCGTATGCGGTATTAGCTAATCTTTCGACTAGTTATCCCCCATTACAAGGCACGTTCCGATATATTACTCACCCGTTCGCCACTAATCCGTCTAGCAAGCTAGACTTCATCGTTCGACTTGCATGTGTAAAGCATTCCGCCAGCGTTCAATCTGAGCCAGGATCAAACTCTTCAGTTTAATTCCTAACTATTACTTTTTACCTCTTTACAGAGGCGGTATTCGTTTCGCTTTACTTACTATTCAGTAAGTACTCAAATTCATTTCAAGGTATGTGTGTAAACTACACTGTACATACTTGTCATAAATCTAAGTGTTAAGCATTTGTATTTTCTGAGTTTCTACGCATCAAATGCGCTTCACCCAACCTACAAACACCCACACTTATCAGTCATCCTAATTTTTAAAGAACAGTGCCTCGAAGGCTTTTTAAACTTCGCTTCGTTTCAAGCGAAGCGCGCATTATACAGAGGTTTTT
>NZ_JBKOUF010000011.1:0-8918 GCF_046766015.1 Methylophilus sp. 3sh_L | reverse complement strand
ATGCTGGCTGGCATCCGCACGGGTGGATAAGCGCCCTTCAACCGCAGCATGCACCAAGTCGTCGGTGTCGTTTACCATGCGGTTAATGGTTTCGATACACTGGTTCAGGTTGTTTTTAATGGCGTTAAAATCACCTTTATAGTCGGCTGTAATCTTTTCTGGAATTTCACCTTTGGCAATCTGCTCCACATAGCTCGCAGCCACACCTAAAGGCGTCACCACCGCATCCAGTGTTTCGTTAATGCCTTCAACCACCTTGCGGAAGTCCCCTTGATGCGGCTGAATGTCTGCCCTTGTAGACAGATTGCCTTGTACTGCAGACTGTGCCAAGGCATGGGTATCATGAATGAGTAATTTAATCGACTTGACCATGCTCTGCATCGCCGTCATTAACTGGCCGGTTTCATCCTGGCTATGCACCTCAATCACCACATCTGTTCTACCCAGTGATAAGTCCTGTGCAACTTGGGCGGCTTCACGTATGGGTTTTGCAATTTTTGCGGCTGAAAACCAGATGACGGCAATCCCGGTTGCTGTCACCAGCAAGCCTAACAATAACTGCCATAAAGCGGCTTGATTGGCACTGCTAGACAATCGTTGATCCAGCGCTTGCGCTTCTGCCAGCACGACGGCCGTTGGCACTTTAATCAGCACAGACCAAGGTTTGCCAGTGCGGCCCAACATAATAGGGGCGAGCGCCATCATTTGACCGGCCTGCTGGTCAATCGCGGCCATGTCGTGACCAGATTGGATTTCTTGGAGATACTTTGCGCTGCTGTCGCCCACAATCTTGCCGAAGGGCTGGCCAATCAAGCCCGGATTACGGCTATCGGCCACAATCAGTCCCATATTACTGACGATAATCACTTCGCCTTGGCCATCAAACAGATTCTTGCTGGCCCCTTCAGCGGTTTTTTGCACAAAGTCCAGGTTGTAGTCAGTCCCGGCGACGCCATAAAACTTGCCGTTCTTGATAATCGGCACCGACAGCGTAGTCAGCCATACAGATTTGCCCTGCACAATATAAGGAAATGGGTCCAATACACTTTCAGTGTGGTTTGCTTTGGGGCCAAGATACCAGCCTCCTTTCATGACGCCATTGGGGTGCTTGTCCAGCGTGTCATACTCCACCAGCGGTTGCACCGCAATCCGGCCGCTTTCATCGCGGTTCCAATAAGGCGTAAAACGGCCAGTCAGGCTATTGTTGCCATCTCTGCCGGTTTTAAAAGCCTCATCTTTTCCATCAAGGGCATCCGGCTCCCAACAACTATAGGTACCGTTAAAGTCTGGGTTTTGTTTTAGTACATTGAGCAAGACGGCATTAATCTGGTCACGTCCCATCGCCAGCGTGCCCTCTTTGCTCAACACAAACGTATGTGCCATGGTGCGTGCCGCATCCAGTGCGACATCAAATTTGGCCTGGATTTTTCCTGCTTCTGAGCCAGCCAGATTCTTCAAGCTGTTTTTGGTGCCTTCGTTGACTAACAACGAGACGTTTTCAGACACCAGTTGCTGATTATTTTTAGCGGAAAGATAAGAGGAACCGACAAGAATACTGCCGCTGACCAGAATGGACAGCCCTGCCATCAGGACGATTTTGCCCTGAATAGATTGAAAACGCTGAGACAACTGCATATTGACTTCCTTTGCATAAAAATAAATAGGGGGCGTGCATTGCTGACGCATTGCTCTTCCGAGTTATTTCTAGCTTGAAGTCAATGGATGACCGAAAAGCCAATTTTTATATGAATAATAAAATCCGGTTATAAGACTTTTTATCCACTGTTTATGTAATCATTATCCCGCTAACGATCAAGATCCAAATTGAATGTAAAGCATATTTTTATAGTTCTGTTTAAAGCCGTTCAGGCATGAGGTTTTACAATCCCTGCCCAATGTATGCAGACACAAAAAACGGCTGCCGAAGCAGCCGTTTCTTAAGATGCATTAGGTTAGAACTCTTCCCAATCCGAATTATCCGTGCCGGTTTTGGCCGTGGCCCTTGGTGGACTGGCCGTTGCTTGGGGGCGCTGGGGTTTATCAACATACCCAGAGGGGGCTGGCACCGGTCGTCCCGAGCCATGCTGGGGCATAGATCGCGGTGATGAATAAGCATTCCCCTTGGCCTGTGATTTAGGTGAGGCGGCAAAGCCAGATCCCGTGTTCTTCTCCAGCTTAAACTGGCTGATCACATCCGCCAGCTGATTGGCCTGATCAACCAGGGATTCCGCCGCCGCAGCCGCTTCTTCAACCAAGGCCGCGTTCTGCTGTGTGGTTTCATCCATGCTGGTCACTGCCTGGTTCACCTGATCAATACCGGTCGTCTGCTCAATAGAGGCAGCAGAGATTTCACTGATAATGTCAGCCACGCGTTGCACAGAGGAGACCACCTCGTCCATGGTGCTACCGGCATTTTCAACCAGCTTGGTGCCTTCAGTGGTTTTATTGACTGAGTCTGCAATCAGCTCTTTAATCTCTTTCGCAGCACTGGCTGAACGTTGCGCCAGGTTACGTACTTCACCCGCGACCACGGCGAAGCCTCGACCCTGTTCGCCTGCGCGCGCGGCTTCTACCGCAGCGTTCAAGGCCAGGATATTGGTCTGGAAGGCAATACCGTCAATGACCGAGATAATGTCTTCAATTTTTTTGGCACTTTCGTTAATCGCACTCATGGTGGCAACCACTTCATTCACGACCTGACCACCTTTAACCGCGACACCAGACGCTGTCAGTGCCAGTTGGTTGGCTTGCTTGGCGTTGTCGGCGTTTTGTTTCACAGTAGAAGCTAACTCTTCCATGCTGGCCGCGGTTTGCTCCAGGCTGGAGGCCTGTTGCTCGGTACGCGCAGACAGGTCAGCGTTACCACTGGAAATTTCATTTGCGGCTGTGGTGATGGTTTCCACGGCTTCAGTCACCGCAATAATCGGCTCTACAATCATGTCCAGTGTGTGGTTCACGCCTTCGACAATTTTGCGGAAATCGCCCTTATGCTGACTGGCGTCGGCCCGTACAGAAATACGGCCTTCGCCCGCCGCTTCTGTTAAGCCATTGATGTCACCAATCAACCCTTTCAGGTTTGCGCGAACCTGCTCAACCGTGTCGTTGATCTCGCCTTTTTTACCTGGCCAGCGCTGAAGCGGAATGTCGAAGTTACCTTCGCCAAAGCCCTTCACCACCTGCATGGATTGCTGGTTCATTTCCAACAAGCCAGTCACCATGTTGTTAACAGACTTGGCCAGCGTACTGAAATCACCTTTAAACATGTCATCACGTAGCAAGGCATCAATTTCACCTTGCTCATGCGCATTACTGACCCAGTTCACCGAATCAATCAAGCCTTTGAGGTTACCACCAATTTTCTTGACGCTCTTGTTGATAAACGCTTTTTCGCCGGGGAATTCCTTGATGGTGGCGGAGAAATTACCTTCACCAAATTGCAAAATACAATCGGTCACGGTTTTATTTTCTTCGATATACTCCTGCACCATGCCGTTCACCCCTTCAGCCAAGGCGCTGAAGTGGCCATTATATTTGGCAGGATCAATAAAATAGCTGATATTGCCCTGACGGTGCGCAGCAGACATCTGGTTTAAGTCGGAAATGATATTGGTCAAATTAGCCCTGACTTGTTCAATATCACGGTTGATCTCGGCTTTTTTACCTTTGAATGTCTCAAGTGGAATACCAAAGTCACCATTGCCAAAGCCGTTGATCACAGCCATCACCTTGCGGGTCGACGTATGTTGGTCGTCCAGCATTTGATTCACCCCTTCGGCCATGTCTTTAAACATGCCTTGGTGTTGGGCACTGTGGATACGGCGATCAGTCTCGCCATTGGCCTGCGCCTGCGCAACATCTTTCATTTCGCTGATGACTTTTAGCACATGTTGCCGCATGCGTTGTAGCTGGTAGGCAACACTGCTTTGGTCATGTTCAACCAGTGGTACGGCAAAGTCAGAATTCCCTTCACCAATTTTTTTGGCAAATTCAGTGAGCTCCAGCGGATCTGCACCCAAACGGTTAAGCAGGGATTTCGAGATTGCAACAGCCATCCAGCCAGCGATAACAACGGCGATACCTAACGCAATTTGCATCAGTATTGAAAAGCCGGAAGCGACAGACTTGGCTTGTGCTGAAGCCTTGTTGTTCAATGCCTCCTGATAATCAATAAACTGGTTAATGCTTTTCAGCCACGCTACAAACAAAGGTTTGGCCTCAGTCATTAACAGGTTTTTCGCTTGCTCGTCCTCGCCTGCATGGCGTAACGCAATCACACGCTCAATCACCGGTAATGTTTTGGTCTCGATCCCTTTAATGTTTGCAAGAATTTCCTTTTCATCCGCCGTCACGCTAGCATCTGCTTTAAAGATAGCATCCAGCTTGGCCGCACTCTCTTCATAAGCAAGCGCCAACCGGTGGATATCATTGATGGACTTATCAACTTCAGCAGTGGAGGTTTCTAGTGTCACATCGCGTAAACTAATCGCCCGGTCATGCACGCTACCGCGGAAATTGATGGCATAGCGCTGCTTAACGCTGTTCACATCATTGATTTCAGTCAGCGTATCGTCGATTTCACGCACACGGTCAATTCCAATAACAGTTAATCCTGCCATCAGCAGAATCATGCTACCAAAACCGACCATCAGGCTTTTCTTTACTCTCATGTTTCCAAACATTTATCCGTCCTCAGTGTTTGCTTACGCCTATCCCAAGTGATTGATTAAGAAAACAAAAAATCAAAGTCCTGTCTGTCGCCAGACTTGTCTCCCTAAAACAAACACTTTTTTCCTAAATACATTGCTATATTGCAATTGCCCACCCATCAAGCATCCATTAAAGAAAGACTTAAAACCTATCCTTTTTATCTCTTTGAAGGGATGTCCTTAAAATGCGAATAGGTCCAAAACTGAGCACATAAAAAAGCCGGCTGTTAAACAGCCGGCTTTTTATTTAGACAAATGGTTAGAACTCTTCCCAATCCGAATCGTCAGTGCCTGTTTTGGCGGACGGCCTTGACGTACTCGGCGGAGATTTTGAAAACTGCGGTTTATCGACATAACCTGAAGGCGGCGGCACTGATCTACCTGAACGCGAATCTGCGGCTGGTCGTGGCGCTGAATATCCGCCACTGCCTGAGGAGGATTTGCCAGCTGAGGATTTGAGCGTAGTGGTGAATCCAGTATTCACTTTACCGTCCAGCTTGAACTGGCTAATCACGTCAGACAGCTGGTTGGCCTGATCAACCAGGGATTCCGCCGCCGCGGCCGCTTCTTCAACTAAAGCCGCATTCTGTTGCGTGGTTTCATCCATGCTGGTCACTGCCTGGTTCACCTGGTCAATGCCGGTGGTCTGTTCAGTAGAAGCGGCTGAAATTTCACTAATAATGTCAGCCACACGTTGCACAGAAGACACCACTTCTTCCATGGTGCTACCGGCATTCTCAACCAGCTTAGTGCCTTCTGTAGTTTTATTCACAGAATCGGTAATCAGCTCTTTAATCTCTTTCGCAGCACTGGCTGACCGTTGCGCCAGGTTACGCACCTCGCCCGCAACCACGGCGAAACCTCTACCCTGTTCGCCTGCGCGTGCGGCTTCTACCGCAGCGTTTAAGGCCAGGATATTGGTCTGGAAGGCAATACCGTCAATGACCGAGATAATGTCTTCGATCTTCTTGGCACTTTCGTTAATCGCGCTCATGGTGGCAACCACCTCGCTAACTACTTCCCCGCCCTTCACGGCGACACCTGACGCAGTCAGTGCCAACTGGTTAGCCTGTTTAGCATTCTCAGCATTCTGTTTCACAGTAGAGGCCAACTCTTCCATGCTGGCCGCGGTTTGCTCCAGGCTGGAAGCCTGTTGCTCGGTACGCGCAGACAAGTCAGCGTTACCGCAGGAGATTTCATTCACGGCAGTGGTGATGGTTTCCACGGCTTCAGTCACGGCAATGATCGGTTCTACGATCATGTCTAGTGTGCTGTTCACACCTTCAACAATTTTTCGGAAGCCGCCTGGATGACGGCTGGCATCTGCACGCACAGTAATTCGCCCTTGCCTTGCCGCATCCGCAAGCATCAGCGTATCTTCATTTAATGCCTTGAGATTAGTACGGATTTGCTCAATCGCCACATTAATAAATGCTTTCTTACGTGGGAATAGCTCAAGCGGCGTATCGAAATTGCCTTCACCAAAACCACTGACGCAGGCAATGGCTTTCTTCTTGGTGTTAATATGCTCTTCAACCATCTGGTTCACACCATTGGCAACGCTAAGATAGGCACCCTCGAATTTAGAGGTATCCACTCGCACGTCGATTTCTCCGACATCATGCTCTGCACTCATATGGTTTATTTCAGTAATCAAACTACTTAGCGCATCAATGCAGTGGTTGAGGTTGTCTTTAATCGTGTTGAAGTCACCATTGTAGTGATCGGTAATCTTGGCCGGGATATTGCCTTTGGAGATATCCGCCACATACTGGGCCGCGACATTGAGTGGATCGATCACCGCATCCAGGGTGTCATTGACGCCTTGGACAATCTTGCGGAAGTCGCCTTGGTGCTTGCTGGCATCTGCGCGGGTAGACAAGCGGCCTTCAATCGCCGCCTGGGACAGCATATTGGCATCGGCAATCAACGCCTGCACTGCATCAATACACTGGTTGAGGTTGTTCTTGATGGTATTAAAATCGCCTTTGTATGCTTCAGTGATTTTGGCTGGAATTTTGCCATTGGAGATGTCAGCTACATATTGTGCGGCAACATTCAGCGGGACAATGACACCATCCAAGGTCTGATTGATACTTTCTACCAATACCTTGTATTCCCCTTCAAATTGGTTGCTTTCACCACGAGCACTCAAATTCCCGTCACTCGCTGACATGGCAAGCTGTTTGGATTGTTTAACCAAAGTATGGATGGTTTGATTAAGTTTCCCTGCTGAAACAATCACTTGATCAAGTTCATCATAGGGCGTGAGGTCTTGTTGGACTGAGTTGATATTGCCTTTTACCAGATCCTCCATCATTTGTTTGGCGGTCGTTGATTTGGCAATAATGTCTCTTGAAACAGCGTAGACAACCCAGAGCACCAGACACAAACTTATTACAGCAATGGTCAGGGTCATATACAACTGCCGATTTTCTTGTATGACACGTTTTTGCAGTGTTCTATTCAATTGCTCAAGAAGTACATAATATTGCTCGTAAGCTTTATCAATCTGTGTAGTGGCTTGTTTGAAATACTCCTGTGAGTCATATGACAGTGACTCCTTATCCAGGATCACCTGATTGAGTAATTGTTTAAGTTGCTGCGTAGCAGCAAGTAATGGCTCAATGTCTTGAGTGTGGCTTTGGTCATAACGTGCCAATACGTGCATATTGTGCATAAAATGGCTATCGGTCTGCTCAATGGTATTAACCAAACCTTCAAGTTTCAGGCGCTCATTTTCTGTTATAGATTGTTTGGCCAACACGGCAGCGCCTAAACCACGCACTTGTGCCATGACTTCAATCAGCGGCGGCACCTTCAACACAGCTGTGTCCATCATGTAATAGGACTCTTCCTTAGGGTCCAGTGTTAACCCACTGATATCAGCTTTAATCACGGTAGACTCGATCAGGAAGGCAATGATTGCCGAATGTTTGGCAAAGCTTTCTTCTTTACTGATGACTGAGCTGGATAATCTTAAGGCCTTATAGTTTTGAATGGCTGTTTGCCATTTGCCTGAAAACTCAATCCAATAAGGATCATCATGAACCAAGATTTCGGAGGTATCATGCAGGTGGCGAATCACTTCAATATCTTTGTCTAGCTTAGACTCAATTTCAGCGATCTTGGTTTGTAGCCCAGTCTTGCCGGCAAGATAGTTCGCCATGAGCCCACGATGTTTCTGCATATCCTCAATCATGCCAGTCAATGGCTTGATTAAAGCAACGCCGTCGATTTCAGACTTGGTTGATTTTATATCGTCCAGACTCTTAAGAATATTGACGGTAGCTAAATAGGTTAATGGCATTAAGATAATACATGCCATCAATGTTAGTTTTTTAGTTATAGAAAGCCTGCTAATCATGACAGATCCTCTAAAAATGAATTAATCGAATTACCATCAATCAATTAAACTTTGAGAACATGTAACTATGAGATTCAAGCCTGAGAGTGATTTCCTTTAGGAAGTCAAGCATACTTCGTTATATGCATCTCAATCGTATTACTTTCTGCATATTATTCTCGCCGTTGGGTATTGTACTGAATAGGGAAGGATTTAACTCAATCAGTACATTGCTGCTAAATGGTTAGTGCCTCGTTGCAATTAACCATAAGGATAGATGGAGCTAAAATGATAAACGACAGAGATAAGATTTCATTTTGGGAAAAAGCCGGTATTTTTATTTCAATTTATTTGCTACTAACAATTTAATTTCGTTCACGTTATTGATTTCGGCTAACCTAATAAACACATAAGCGAGCATCATAAAAAAACCGGCTATTTAACAGCCGGTTTTTTATTTAGACGAATGGTTAGAACTCCTCCCAATCCGAATCGTCAGTGCCTGTCTTTGCGGGCGACCTTGGCGCACTCGGCGGAGATTTTGAATACTGCGGTTTATCAACATAGCCTGAAGGCGCCGGTACAGATCTGCCTGAACGCGAGTCTGCGGTTGGACGCGGCGCTGAATATCCGCCACTGCCTGAGGAGGTTTTGAGCGTTGCGGTGAAGCCTGTGTTGACTTTACCTTCCAGCTTGAACTGACTGATGACATCCGCCAGCTGGTTAGCCTGATCAACCAGGGATTCCGCAGCAGCTGCCGCTTCTTCAACTAAAGCCGCGTTCTGTTGTGTGGTTTCATCCATGCTGGTCACCGCCTGGTTCACCTGATCAATGCCAGTGGTCTGTTCAGTAGAAGCCGCTGAAAT
>NZ_JBKOUF010000010.1:0-35324 GCF_046766015.1 Methylophilus sp. 3sh_L | reverse complement strand
TTGGAGCGGGAAACGAGTCTCGAACTCGCGACCTCAACCTTGGCAAGGTTGCGCTCTACCAACTGAGCTATTCCCGCATATTTACTACATGAGACTGGAGGCGCGAGCCGGAGTCGAACCGGCCTAAACGGCTTTGCAGGCCGCGGCATAACCGCTTTGCTATCGCGCCAGAACCAACAACATAAAAACAACTTATGTTAAAAAGGGAAAGCGGCGCTTTCCCCAGAATTTGGAGCGGGAAACGAGTCTCGAACTCGCGACCTCAACCTTGGCAAGGTTGCGCTCTACCAACTGAGCTATTCCCGCGTATTTCCTTACGTCATGTGTCGTAAAGAAGCTGGCATTTTAATGATTTTGAGACCGGTGTCAAGGAAGATTTTGAAAATAATATGTCTTTTTTCGCCTTGCTTTTTTAGATGGTTTCGCGTATCGCCGGCCACGCTGCACGCAGGTAGTAGCCCATAGAGATCAGGGTCAGCAATGCGGCAATGACAATCAGCCATTCCCCCAGCCACTGGATGTTAATGCCAAACAATGGATCGAACCACAGCAGCAGGATGATTGCGACCATTTGTGCGGCGGTTTTGATTTTACCGACCATGGCAACGGCGACATTGGCACTTTTGCCTATGCTGGCCATCCACTCGCGCAAGGCGCTGATGGCAATTTCACGGCCGATGATAATCAGTGCAACAACAGCCCCGACGCGGTGCAACTCCACCAGCACAATCAAGGCGGCGGCCACCATCAGTTTGTCAGCGACCGGGTCTAGAAAGGCGCCAAACTTGGACATTTGATGATATTTACGCGCCCAGTAACCGTCCAGCCAATCGGTAAATGAAGCCAGAATAAATACGCTGGCTGCAGTGAGATTCACCCAGTGTGCTGGCAGGCCGTCGGCAGTGACGGCATTCGCCGGTAAAAAGAAGATACCAACAAACACCGGAATCATCGCGATGCGTAGCAGGGTGAGTATATTGGGGACGTTCCACATGTTTATTTTGCTCGAGGCTGTTGCAATGGCTTAATGCAATCGTTCGTATATGGTTTGTGCCAGTGCCAGGCTAATGCCTTCTACTTGTGCAATCTCGTCTATGCTAGCACTTTTTATTGCATCCAGGCCACCAAATCGCGTCAACAAAGCTTTACGGCGCTTGGCCCCTACCCCTTCAATGTCTTCCAGGCTGGAGCTGATCCGGGCTTTGGCGCGCTTGGCGCGGTGACCGGTAATGGCAAACCGGTGTGCCTCGTCGCGTATTTGTTGCAGTAAGTGCAAACCTGGGTTATCCACGGGCAGATTAAGCATTTCGCCGGTGTCCGAGAAAATCATGGTTTCCAGGCCAGGCTTGCGCTCTTCGCCCTTGGCAATGCCAATCAGCAAAATATCATCCAAACCAACTTCTTGCATGACTTCCATCGCCACGCCCAACTGGCCCTTGCCGCCATCAATAAAAATCAGGTCCGGGCGCTTGCCCTCGCCGGCAGCGACTTTTTTATAGCGACGGGTCAGCACATCCCGCATCGCCGCATAATCATCGCCTGGCGTGATGCCGGTGACGTTATAGCGGCGGTATTCACTGTTTTGCATATCTCCCCGGTCAAACACCACGCAACTGCCCACCGTGGCCTCGCCCATGGTATGGCTGATATCAAAGCACTCAATCCGCTCGGTGTTCTCGGCCAGGTTAAGCGCCTCACGCAACGAGAGCAAACGTGCCTGCTGGTTAGCCGAAGTCGCCAGCCGTTGTTGCAGCGCCAACTCGGCATTGGTCTGCGCCATTTTGAGCCAGACTTTTTTATCGCCAATCGCATTGGTCAGCACGCGGATTTTGCGTTCGGCCTGCTCGCTGAGCATGGTTTCAAACTCGGTTTTGTCGATCTCTGCCCCGCACACCAGCAAAGGCGGCGTGTTTTGCGCCACATAATACTGGGTAATAAACGCCTCTACCGTTTCTACCAGCTCGGCATCCTGCGCATTCTTGGGGAAAAAGCTCTTGTCGCCCAAATGGCGTCCACCACGGATCATCACCAAATTAATGCAGTGCTGGCCCTCAATCTCGGCGCAGGCAATCACATCCGCATCGCTCACGCTAAAGTCACTGACAAACTGCTTAGCCTGCACCTGACGCAAGGCCTGAATACGGTCACGCAACACCGCCGCCTGCTCATACTCCATGGCCTCAGCTGCGGTATTCATCCCATCAGCCAAAGAATCAATCACCTCACTGGTTTTGCCCAGCAAAAACAGCGCCGCGTGACGCACATCACTCGCATAATCTTCTTGGGAAATCAGGTTCACGCACGGCGCCGTACATCGCGCAATCTGATACTGCAAACAAGGCCGTGACCGATTGGCAAACACCGTATTTTCACAGGTGCGCAGCTTAAACACCTTTTGTAGCAACTGTATGCTCTCACGCACCGCAGGCGAGCTGGGAAAAGGCCCAAAATACTGATGCCCCTTGCGCTGCGTGCCTCGGTGAAACGCCAGCCGCGGAAACGCATCGCCTGTCAGGCTAATGTAGGGATAAGACTTATCATCGCGAAACAACACGTTATAACGCGGCATGATGCTCTTGATAAGGTTATTCTCAAGCAGCAACGCCTCAGCCTCAGAGCGCGTCACCGTCGTCTCGATATTGGTAATCTGCGACACCATCATCTTAGTACGCGGACTAGCGAGATTTTTATTAAAGTAACTCGAAACCCGCTTTTTTAAATCTTTGGCTTTACCCACATAGATCACGGTATTTTCCGCATTGAGCATGCGGTAAACGCCTGGCAGGTTTGGAAGGTTTTTCAGGATGGGTTTGGGGTCAAACATCTAAGTATTTTAACATCAGATATTGACTCGAGTTTTAAGCCATTCAACAACGTAAATGCACAATTTATTTTCAATGTGCATAAATTTTGGTTTCAGGTTAAAAGTGAATTACAAGCGCCAAGCTAAAAAGTATTAAATTTTAATAAACGTTTTTGCTCTGCCCCAAAATGTCAGTGTAGAAATGACCGTATCCCCCCAATGACCTGATTGATGGATTGTTGGCGAACTATAAAAAGCCCGAAAATTTAATTGGTGAGAATGGATTGCTCAAACAGATAACCAAAGCCTTGATTGAACGCGCCCTTTAAGCAGAGATGGCCGAACACCTTAGCCACGATAAGCATGAGCCAGTCAAAGAATGCCACTGACAACACCCGTAATGGTAAAAGCCGCAAAAGCCTCAAAGGTGATTTTGGCGAATTGCCTACTAAATCCCCGGAGACCGCGCAGGTAGCTTCGAGCCACAACTGATTCCGAAACATCAAACGCGCTATAAATGGCGGCCCATCTTTGAACCGAGTAAAGCACAATAGTCATATCATCCGATTTACAAGTAAATGTAAGATTGCTAGACTCATGAATAAGAATAATTAACTAAAATTGTGAGAGGTTAAAAATGTTAAGAATAATAACAATAGCTTTCCTGCTATTTTCATTTAGTGTTAATGCAACTGTTTTATGGGACTTTAGTCCAGAAAGTACCGACGGAAAATTATATGGTCCTGATCAATACAACATCTACAATTCATCTTGGTCAAATAATTTTTATAGTCAGCACTACGAACAAATAAATTTCACCAATGACGTTTCTTTGACCGGAGTAGATCTTTACTATTCTCGTTTTGCTTTTATTCCGATTATCGTAGACGGAGATTGGTCGCCATATAAAACTAATTTAATTATTCGTGAGGATCTGAGCGGAACCCCAGGAGAAATCATTGTTTCTGAGAAAGTGCAGTTAACTGGAACAAAGGGACTTGAGAGTGATTTATATGCTTATGTTGAAGCAAAGGGGACAATTATTCGTCCCGTGACGCTCGAAGCTAACAAAAATTACTGGATTTCATTTTATGGGATTCCAACATTAGGAATTATGGATGCTCCTTATGGAAATAATTCTCATAAAGTACTTATCACCGCCTACCCAAATAATCCTTTTGCGCAGTTTAATGGTTACACGACCGTCCAGAGCGACTTAGCCTTTAGACTGTATGGAAATGCTATTTCAGTACCAGTCCCAGAACCGGGTACTTACGCGTTGTTGGTTCTAGGATTGGGTTTACTAAGTTTTACTGCAAGGCGCACATGACAATAGTTTGAATCACAAATACTAAACGAGCCCTGTTTTATGCAGGGCTTTTTCATTTAAATTGGAATAAAAAATCCAAGTCATTACCGTTGAGCCTCATCATGGAATGTGCTCATCTAAGAATAGAATCTGGTACTGATGATTCGTTCTTGTCAGGCCGATGATGGAATGAGGTCTTTGTGCGCGGCTATTATCCTGGCCCGCGTAACCAACACTGATCCGCATCAAGGCCAGAGGCAGTTTAACCCTTTTAAGATATTGAAAACTAGCAGGATGATTGGTGTGATGCTGGGAATATGAAATACAAACAAAAAACACCCGAATTCTCGAGTGTTCAGGTGGGTTTCGCTTGACATCAAGGGGAAGTCCCTCTAGAGATTGGTTAGGCAATTTTTTATAGCCTTATATTTCATAAATTCCACAAACGCAACGTGATTAAAATCTTTCGGTTTTCGTTTCGCTTGCATTGACCTACCCTAAAAGCTCCCCACCAATCGCCCAATCCTCATACTCGACCTCTTCAAACACGATATACGTGTAATTCGCTGGCTTGTGGGCGTGCTTTTGCAATGTTTCAGTAATCTCTTTGGCAATTTGTTTTTTCTGCTCTTTGGTGACTGAGCCTGCTAGTTTCACATTGACATAAGGCATATTGACGCTCCTTCTGTGGTTGGTTAAATGATCTTTAAACTAGTGGTGATGACCGGCTCCACCGCGGAGAATATCGCGGATAAGATTGAGCGTGACCACCAGCAGCAGTACTGAAATCAGGATGGAGAGGATGGGGTCTATGTTCATCCAGCCGGTAAAGTAGATGACTACGCCTGCGGCCACGGCGGTAACAGAGCCGAGCAAGTCGCCTAGCACATGCAGGAATGCGGCACGGTGGTTTAAGTTTTCATCACCACCGTGATGGTGTTGTTGATGATGCATGTGTTTGGCAACAACAACGTTAACCAGTAAGCCTACCAGAGCAATGATGCTGACATAACCGCCTGCGACTGGCCGTGGATTTTGCAGACGCTCGATGGCTTCGTACACAATCCAGCCGGTGACTAGCAGCATGGAGACGGCGTTGATCATGGAGACGCGGCGCTCGGTTTGCTTGGAGGCTGGATGTCCGCTGCGTGCCTGCTGTGCTGCCCACATCGCGAGGCCAAGGGCCAGCACATCAAACAGCATGTGCCAGGCGTCGCTGAGCAAGGCTAGGGATTGCGTCCACCAGCCGCCGACAAACTCGACCACGGTAAAGATGGAAATGGCGAGAAATGGTAGCGAGAACGGGTTACCGTGCTCGTGATCATCATGGCGATGCGCGTGTTCATTGCTGTGATCATGACCGTGATGATCTGCGTGATCGTGACCATAGGGGCAGCGACCAGAAGAGTGAGAATGTTCGTGAGGTGTACGGCTAGGTTTCATGATGGCATGCTAATGCAAATTAGCTGCTTTTCACAATAGCTTATCCGACATAAAACAGTCTCTTTTGAAAAATCTGGGATAATGCTGGCTTGTAGAGAAAATCATCATGTTAAGTTACAGACACGCCTTTCATGCTGGCAATCATGCCGACGTTTTAAAACACTGGATATTCAGCCTGGTGCTGGATTATTTTAACCAGAAAGATAAGCCTTACTGGGTGGTTGATACCCATGCCGGCGCTGGGCTGTATCGTCTGGATAGCAGCGTGGCAAATAAAACGGCGGAATACGTAGATGGCATTTTGCGTTTGCAGCAAAGCCAGGCGCCTGAGCCTTTTCAGGTCTATCTCGAGGCTGTTGCCGCGGCAAATAAAGATCAGCAGATGCTTTACCCGGGCTCACCCTGGCTGGCCAGTCATTTGATCAACCCGGTGGATAAATTGCGCTTGTTTGAGCTGCATCCGGCTGATGCTGTTTTGCTGGAGCAGCAGTTTGCAGCGCAAAAGCGGCAAATCGCGATTCAGCAGAAAGATGGCTTTGAGGGCATCAAGGCTTGCTTGCCGCCACCGACCAAACGCGGGATCGTGCTGATTGATCCGCCTTATGAAGTCAAAGATGATTACTCACGCGTGGTGGAGTGTATTAAAGACAGCCTGAAGCGCTTTGCTACCGGGACCTACCTTATTTGGTATCCCCGCTTGCAACGCCCAGAACCGCAGCAAATGATAGACAAGCTGCGCCGCCTGGACACCGACTTTTTGCATGTGACTTTGGATGTTGAAGCGCCGTCAGCCGATGGTTTTGGCATGTTTGGCAGTGGCATGTGGGTGATTAACCCGCCGTGGACCTTGCGCCAAACGGTGGAGCCGCACTTGCCATGGCTGGCACAAATATTAGCGCAAGATGCTGGGGCACAGGCCAGTTGCGAAGGCCGGCAACGTTAAGGACGTTTATCTAAACGCCATTGCAGGAAACGCCTGAATCATCAACTAAACATCTAGGCTAATAACGAATCCTGACGCGTCTATGGGTATCCGGCGCTTGCACGATAGACACCGTGAATTGATGGCTGGCGATGGTTTGCCTGTTACCTGTCTGGATACGTACCCGCCACTCCCCTGCCGTGAGATTGGTTTTATAAGTGTAGCCACGGTAACCACTGTCTCGCCCGCCGGTCAATGAAAAGCCAGGTGTGGATACACTCACCCACTGGTCGCCTTGTTTTTTTTGCCAATCGTGTACGAGCCGGGTTTTGAGGCCTTGCGGTGCGAAGATAGCAGAAAAACACACTAGCCGTTGCCCAGCCTGCAAGTAAAAATGGTCGGTATCCACCCGCCAGAACTGCCACCAGGGAGATTTCTCCACCGTCATCCAATAGCCTTGCGGTGACTTCTCCAAATCATAAGCCACGACCACTGCCTGTTTAACCAACGGGACAGGCGGAATCATATCTTCGCGGTAAGCCAGCATCAGTAACCCGGCGATCACCCACACTGGCCAGATTCTGCCTCTATGATGCGGCGCGCGCTGGTAAAGCACATAGGTGATGGTCGCCCCCAGCAAGGTACTCAGGTAAAACCACGCCGCATGCACACTGCCGAACAAAAAAGGGAAGGCAAAGTTACACCAGAGGATGGAGCACAGGCCAAACATACTCCAGCACAAACTCAGGCGCCGGTATTCGCTCTCAAGAAACTCGTTGGCGACCAGCAAGGCACCCAATATCAGGGTAATAATCCACGCCACCCCTTCGCTGGAGCTTTTAAAATAGAGGATAAACAGGGCGCTGAGCAGGCTGCCAAACAAAAACTGCAATACCCAGTAAGGCCAATCGTGCACTGGCCAGCGCGTGACTTTGTGCTGCACCCATTGGAAGCTCAATAGCCGCTCGCCCAATCGCCTGATCGCGGAGGATGGTTCGGCCAGCTGGTACATCAGGATGGCGGCCACCAGCAAATATAAGGCAAAAATGACCATGTCGGACATAGCGACTTTTTTGCCTATGGTAATCGCATCCCAGACAAAGCCACCGACAAAAAAGAAGATAGGCAACACCATGCGGCTACGGGCGAGCCAACGTGACCATCTTGAAGGGGCTGGCGCTTGATCAGTCATCATTCATTACACTTTCTACTTCGGCCATCAGACAGCATCTCGTATCAGGGCGGTATTTTGCGCATAGCAATGGCAAAACACAATCTTATTTTGCACGGCCAAAAAGTAAACTTACTTTGATAATCAAACTCGCCCTGTTAAACTTTAAGTTATCTTAAGAAAAAGCCGTTAACTATCAATAAAGTTGAGCTTTTCATTAATTAATCATTGGCTAATACCCTGATATCCCATCAAACATGCGTACCCTAGTAAAGCAGTTGGTGTACAAAGTAAGCGAGATCAAATCTGTCAGTTATGAAACTGAGCAGGCGCTGATCCGCGTGCTATTTGTCAGCATGATCACGCTTTACTTGCTCATTAACCGCAGCAGTTTTGAACCGGTATTGCTGTGCCTGATTTATCTGGGTTTTGGCTTTTTGATGTTGTATAATATTTTGCGCAACCCGGCAAAAAACGAAAAACGGCAATGGACCGCCATGCTGATGGACATCACGGCGACCTCTTTGGAGCAAATGATTTCCGGGGCGATGGCAGGCGTGTTTATCGGGATTTACCTGTGGCTGATTATTGGCTACGGCTTGCGCTACGGCACCAAGTTTTTCAAAGGCTGTTACCTGCTGAGCCTGGTGGGGTTTAGCCTGACCTTATATTTAAACCCCTACTGGATACAACATCAGCATTTGGCTTACGGTTTTTTACTGACACTGCTGCTGATCCCCCCCCATGCATTACGCCTGTTAGTCAGCCTGGAGAAAGCCACCAAAGAGGCGGATCAGGCTAGCGAGGCAAAAACCAACTTTCTCTCCAATATTAGCCATGAAATGCGGACCCCGCTCAATGGCATTATCGGCGCCAGTGAACTTCTGGCACAGACCAAGCTGGACCGCAAACAGTCCGAGCTGCTGACCATGGTGGGGGCCTCCGCCACCAGCCTCAAAAAGCTGATTAATGATGTGCTGGATATCAGCAAGATTGAAAAAGGCAAAGTGGATCTTGAACAAATTGCTTTTTACATGCCGGACCTGATCAAACGCCTGCATCTGGTGTTTCAACTTGAGGTAGAGCGCAAGCAGCTGTGGCTGAAGTTCAATCTGGCGCCCGAAGCAGAGCGGCATTTCCTGGGCAGCATGCATCACCTGGAGCAAATCTTGACCAACCTGATCGCCAATGCGATTAAATTTACCCAGCAGGGTGGCGTCGAGGTGACCGTGAATGAACTGCAACACTATGCCAACCGCAGCCTGTTGCGTTTCACCATCAAAGATACCGGCATTGGCATCAAAGCCGAAGCCCTGCCCCTCATTTTTGACAGTTTCACCCAAGCCGATAGCAGTATTACCCGGCGCTATGGCGGTAGCGGGCTGGGGACAACCATCGCCAAGCAATTGGTGGAGGTCATGGGCGGCAGCATCAGCGTCACCAGTAAAGAAAATGCCGGAACGGTGTTTGAAGTGACGCTGCCACTGTCACATGCCAGCGCGCCCAGTGTTGACCGCAGCACCGAAATCAACCTTGATAATGCCTCCAATGTGGTGCCTTTAAGCAGCCACACACGTTTCCGCAAAAAAATACGGGTACTGATTGCCGATGACAATGTCGTCAACCGCCTGATCCTGAATGAAACCTTGCAAAAAATGCATTGTGTGGTCAAATCGGTTGATAACGGTAATGCCGCCCTCGATACACTGGAACAGCATCAGTTTGACCTGATGATCCTCGATTACAACATGCCGGAAATGAATGGCCTGGAAGTCTTCCGGATTTATCATGCATTGCCTGGCAGCCAGCCCATCCGTACCGTGATCCTGACGGCAGACGCGACCAAAACCACCCAGGACCGTTGTTTGCGCGCTGGCGTTTATCAGGTATTGACCAAGCCGGTCGTCTCCCGCCAAATCCAAACCCTGATTGAAGCGATTGCAAGCACCCTGGACACGCAAGCAGGCGCAGAAGCGCTACCTACGACAACCACTGCCACTGCCAGAAAACGTGGAAAACAGGCCGCTGCAGCCGCCACAGAAACACCTGTTGCTGCAGAAAGCATCCCGACCATTACGCCAATGACTGAGCCGTTACTGGATCAGGATCGTATGGCGCATTTGCTCAAGCTTGGTGGCAGTGAGGCATTTTTAAACAAGCTCATCCGCGAGTTTATTGAAAGCACAGACGACCTGATCCGCGAATTGGGCAAACAATGCATGGACCTCAACTTTGCACAAGTCCATAAACTGGCGCATAGCCTGGCCGGGGAATCTGCCAATATGGGACTGATTCCATTGAGTAAACTCAGCCGTCGCCTGCTCGGGCTAGACATGAAGGATGCACCGGCGATTTCCTTGCTATATCAAGCGGTTGCAGATTGCTACGAAGAAACCCGTGGCCAGCTCATACAGCAACGCGACAAGCTGAGCAGCAAACGTTCCAAAAAATAGCCTGGCAATCACGCGCTTCATTGCCCTGAAAACCGCCGGGCATCCTTACCGATCAAGGCCACTCCTATTGGTTCACAACACGGTCAAGCGCTACTGTAAACGCATCTTCCTGGATAGAGTCGTTCAGTTGATCTTGCTGCAAAGCCTGTATTTGCCTCTCATCCACTGCTGGAAACAGCCGTGACTGCGCACGGTAAAAACGGTCCATCACCTTGAGGTCGCGCTCAGTGAGCTGCAGGGCATTATCCACCCAAATTTGCACAATCGCCAGCAACTCATCGTAAGTGAGTGGGTGAATTTTCTCCTTGGCTTTTTGCGCGGATAAAAAGCCGGCGGCGTGTTTGTTATTCTTATCAATAAAGGTACGCACGGCCTCTTCCCCCTCCCCGGTTTCGACGACAATATCAATCAGCCCCATTTGCAGGCACTCTTCAGCCGTATAGCGCTCACAGCCCATGATCATCTTGTCGGCAACGGCCATGCCAGCTTTACGCGCAATCAGGCTGTACGCCCCCATGCCAGGAATCATATTAAAGAACAGCTCTGGAAAGCAAAACACAGCTTGCCGCTCTGCGATCAACACATCACTGGTTAAGGCCGCTTCTATCCCTGCCCCCAATACCTCCCCTTGCAGAAGCGATATTTTGGTGACATTCGGTAGCTGGAACCGGAAAGCCCGTTGCGCCACCACGTCGATACTGAGCTTGGCATAGGCTTGCAGCTGCGCCCTATCTTGCTGCCGGATGGCCGCTGCCATTTTCTGCAAATCTCCCCCCATATTGAAATAGCCGGGTGTCGCCGAGGCAAAAACGGAATATCGGATCGGCAAGGTCTGGCCAGGTCCGGTTTGTACATAGCCGTCACTCAGTTCGATATCCGTATGATGGGCATAGAGGTCATGCAACAAGGACTGATTAATGCATGGGATGCGTTGTGGTTGAGAAAGATACGACCAAAGTGCTTGTGATTTTTCATCATAACGGCAATATACCTGGCCGTAATCATGGGCAAGCAAGCGTTGTTGAGGCAGGTAAGGCAGAGTTTGTTCGCACGATTTCATGGGTTTCTCCTTGGATATTGGCAATCTGTTTCACCAATGGATGGCTGTAACAGCCCCAGCCATCATTGCTCACAGCCAATACATCATAATCAAAACAAACCACCATGGAAGGTCACCATGACCGCTTTTACAGTTGCAAGCAAATGTGCACCTTGAAAAACAACAACCGCTAAAAGCGGGTGGGCATCAACACGCAAACAGGCAAAAAGAAAGGGGACTAACGCCCCCTGAGTGACTCTTCGCGATTAACGCTTTTATGCAGTTTCTTTAATCGGAATAATTTTCTTGCTGTTCTCCAATGAAGCTGCATATTGCGTCATCTGGTTGAAGTTAAGGTATTTATAAATCTCGGCCGTATTGGTCAGCTTGCTCCCCAAGGTGTCCATATACTCCTGCATGGTCGGCATGCGGCCCAGCTTGGCGCATACTGCCGCCAACTCGGCAGAGCCCAGATACACGCGTGCATCTTTGCCCATGCGGTTATCAAAGTTACGGGTAGACGTCGAGAACACGGTTGCCTTGTCTGCCACGCGTGCCTGGTTACCCATGCACAGTGAACAGCCTGGCACTTCGGTACGCGCCCCTGCCACGCCAAAGGTGGAGTAGACTCCTTCCGCGCGCAGCTGTGCTTCGTCCATGCGGGTGGGTGGTGCGATCCACAAGCGGGTTGGGATACCGCCTGCGCCTTCAAGCACCTTGCCTGCGGCACGGTAATGGCCAATATTAGTCATGCAGCTACCGATAAACACTTCATCAATCTTGTCACCTACCACGGCAGACAGGGGTTTGATGTCATCCGGGTCATTCGGGCAGGCCACCAATGGCTCTTTGATTTCGTTGAGGTCAATCTCGATGACGTGTGCGTACTCGGCATCACTGTCAGGCTGCAACAGCTCCGGTTTCTCCAGCCAGGCCTTCATGCTGGCAATGCGGCGCTCCAGCGTGCGTGCATCCGCATAACCGTTTTCGATCATGTTCTGCATCAGCACGATATTGGAATTGAGGAATTCAATCACCGGCTCTTTGTTCAGCAGCACCGTGCAACCGTTAGCGGAACGCTCTGCCGAGGCATCCGCCAGCTCAAATGCCTGCTCAACTTTGAGATCTGGCAAGCCCTCAATTTCAAGCACACGGCCGTTAAATACGTTTTTCTTGCCTTGTTTGCCTACGGTCAATGTGCCTTCCTGGATGGCGGCATAGGGAATCGCATTCACCAGGTCGCGCAGCGTAATGCCAGGCTGCATTTCGCCCTTAAAGCGCACCAAGACCGACTCAGGCATATCCAGCGGCATGGCGCCAGTTGCTGCCGCAAACGCCACCAGACCTGAGCCGGCCGGGAAGCTGATGCCGATCGGGAAGCGGGTATGCGAATCCCCCCCGGTACCCACGGTATCGGGCAGAATCATGCGGTTGAGCCAGGAGTGGATCACCCCATCGCCAGCGCGCAAGCTGACGCCGCCACGGCTGGACATAAACTCTGGCAGCTCATGTTGCAATTTAATATCGACTGGCTTTGGATAGGCCGCGGTGTGGCAGAAGCTCTGCATCACCAGATCAGCACTGAAGCCTAGGCAAGCCAGTTCTTTCAGCTCATCACGCGTCATGCCGCCAGTGGTATCTTGGGACCCAACCGTGGTGGCTTTTGGCTCGCAATAGGTGCCAGGGCGCACGCCTACCCCTTCTGGCAAACCACAGGCACGGCCCACCATTTTTTGTGCCAGCGTATATCCCTTGCCGGTATCTTTGGCAGGCACAGATTTAATAAAGAGATCGGATTCACCCAAGCCTAGCGCTTTGCGCGCATTTGAAGTTAAGCCCCGGCCAATAATCAGCGGAATGCGCCCCCCCGCGCGAACTTCGTCCGCCAGCGTTACCGGGTTCATTTCAAAGGTAGCGAGCACCTCACCGACCTCAGACAACACTTTGCCTTCAAACGGTTTGATGACAATCACATCGCCTGTATTGAGTTTGGAAACGTCACACTGAATCGGCAAGGCACCAGAGTCTTCGGCTGTGTTAAAGAAAATAGGCGCAATCTTGCTGCCAATCACTACGCCGCCCGTGCGTTTGTTCGGGATAAACGGAATATCGTCGCCCATCCACCATTGCACGGAGTTGATGGCAGATTTACGTGAAGACCCTGTCCCCACCACATCGCCGACATAGGCCAAAGGCAGGCCTTTTTGCTTGAGCCCCTCAATCACTTTGAGGCCATCAGACATGCGGTTAACCAGCATGGCCTTGGCATGCAACGGGATATCGGGACGGCTCCAGGCATCTTGTGCCGGACTCAAGTCGTCGGTATTGGTTTCACCATCCAGCTTGAACACCACTACTTTGATCTCTTCTTTAAGCGCGGGCTTGCTGGTAAACCATTGTGCCTCTGCCCAGGCTTGCATCAAGGCTTTGGCATGCGTGTTACCAGCCTTCATTTTGGCATCCACATCGTGGAAGGCATCAAACATCAGGATGGTGGTCGATAAGGCTTTGACCGCATGTGCAGCCATGGGCGTGTCAAGCAACGCCACCAATGCCTGTACGTTATAGCCGCCCAACATGGTCCCTAGCAGTTCAACCGCTTTTTCTGCACTCACCAAGGGCGAGCTGGCTTTACCGTTGGCCACATCCGCCAAAAAAGCGGCTTTCACATATGCCGCCTGGTCTACACCAGCGGGGATACGGTTTTCAAGCAAGTTGACCAACAAGGCTTCTTGCCCGGCAGGCGGCGATTTTAACAATTCGACCAGGGCGGCAACTTGTTCAGCGTTGAGTGGTAAGGGAGGAAGTTTTTGCGCAGCGCGCTCTTTCACGTGGGTGTCGTATGCTTGTAACATGATGTGTAGGCTCTATTAATAAATCAAATTTGGGCAATAAAACAAACTTGGACAATAAAACGAAAGTCGGGGAATGGGCCAATGTTAACCACAGGCCGCGAGGCATTCTTTTGATTTGATTATAATGCACTCCCTGCGCCAGAATGTTAACTGCTTGTAACATTCTGGCAATTGATCAAAATGACAGCCTTTGTCAGCATCAAAACAACACTGTGAATGCTGTCAGCGCGTACTGTCTCCGTAGAGTTGCTTGGCAAACGGCGTACTGCAACTTTTACCACTTGCCGAGGACTCCCATTTATCCAGTAATTCTTTCTGGTAGCCTTTGCCATGCTGCTTTTCAAGATACGCACGGACTTCAAACACATCAGCAAAGCCATTGTGGTCACTGTCCATCAAGACCACCTGGTCTTCTAAACTCGGGCCGGCATATTGACCAGTACTGTCGGTAAAATATTCCAGTGCCGACTCTGCCCGCGCTTGACTGGCAACAGTCAGCACCAGGCCGGTCAACAAACCCAGCGCAGTCACAACTTTAACCTTCGCTGTCACCGTACGCTTTGCTCTATTTGCATTTAAAGCTTTTATCATACTCACCCCCATCTGGCTCTTAGTTGTAAGACGTAGTGTTTAACAAATCGTGCGCAGGTTCTGTGATTGAAAGCACACTAAATCGCTTTTAAAGCGATCTTCTTTTGCCATAACGCTGGGCCACTCTTGTGGGCAGAATCCCCATCGGCGCTGACCGCCACCGTGACCGGCATATTTTCCACCTCAAACTCGTAAATGGCTTCCATGCCCAAATCCGCAAAGGCCAGCACGCGTGCGTGTTTGATGGCTTTGCTCACCAGGTAAGCTGCCCCGCCAACGGCCATCAGGTAGACAGATTTGTGTTTGGCAATCTCGACCAGTGCTTCTTCACCGCGTTCGGCCTTACCTATAGAGCCCAGTAAACCAGTATTGAGCATCATATCCGTATAGCTATCCATACGTGTTGCCGTGGTCGGGCCGGCTGGGCCTACCGCCTCATCCCGTACGGCGTCCACCGGGCCAACATAGTAGATAAACTTATTGGTGAAATCGACTGGCAAGGGCTCGCCTTTGGCCAGCATGGTTTGTATCCGTTTATGCGCCGCATCGCGGCCGGTCAGAATCTTGCCAGTCAGTAACAGGGTGTCCCCGGTTTGCCAGCGCTGCGTTTCTTCCCGCGTCACGGTATCCAGATTGACGCGCTTGGCCTGTGGACTTGGCGCCCAGTGCACATCTGGATAAACCTCGGGCCGGGGCGGTGTCAGTACGGCCACCCCTGAACCATCCAACGTAAAGTGTACATGGCGCGTGGCAGCACAGTTGGGGATAATCGCCACTGGCAAACTGGCCGCATGTGTGGGGTAGTCAAGGATTTTAACATCCAGCACTGTGGTCAAGCCGCCCAGGCCCTGGGCTCCAATGCCCAGGCGATTAACCTTCTCATACAACTCCAGCCGCAATTCTTCAATGCGGTTTTGCGGGCCTCTCGCCTGTAGCGCCTGAATATCAATCGGCGCCATCAGTGACTCTTTAGCTAACAACATGGCTTTTTCAGCGCTGCCGCCGATGCCGATGCCCAGCATGCCTGGCGGACACCAGCCAGCCCCCATTTCGGGGACCACTTCCAATACCCAGTCTACGATGCTTTCATTGGGGTTTAACATCGCCAGTTTGGATTTATTCTCGGAGCCGCCCCCCTTGGCCGCGACTTGCACTTCGACCTTGTCGCCCGCCACCATTTCGACATGGGTAATCGCTGGCGTATTATCTTTGGTATTTTTGCGCGCCCCGGCCGGATCGTTGACGATGGAAGCCCGCAGGGTATTGTCGGGATGCAGGTACGCGCGGCGCACACCTTCATTGACCATGGCTTCCAGCGTCATGTCGCCTTCAAACCTTGCATGCATACCGACCTTGATAAACGCCACCACAATGCCGGTATCCTGACAGAGCGGCCGTTTGCCTTCTGCACACATGCGTGAGTTGGTCAAAATCTGCGCAATCGCATCTTTGGCCGCTGCCGATTCCTCACGGGCATAAGCCGCCGCCAGCGCCTGGATATAATCTTCCGGATGATAGTAGGAGATATATTGCAAGGCATCTGCAATGCTCTCAATAAAGTCTTGGGTTTTAATCACGGCCATGTTTTGGGTCTTTCAGGCGGGCGTTTTAGCGCGCATTGCTTTTCTGGTAAGCAATGGCAGGGCTGACATCTTTACGCAAGATTTTACCATTTTTAGTGCGTGGAAACTCCTTAGCCAGGTAGACGGTTTTCGGCGCCTTGTATGCCGCCAAATGCTGTTTTCCGAAACTCATCAACTCTTCTGGCGCAATCTCGGCATCCGGCTTTGGAATCACATAAATCACCACCAGCAGTTTGTCTTTTTCAATCTCTTCGCCCACGGCTGCGCAATCGGCCACGGCGGGATGGCCTTTGTAGACACGCTCGATTTCATAAGGTGACACGCGGTAGCCAAAGCTCTTGATAATGTCATCTTTGCGGCCCAAAAACCAGAGATAGCCATCGGCATCATATTTGGCGTAGTCGCCGGTAAAGAAATAGCCATCATGCTTGTATTTGCTGGTCTCTTCCGGCAAGTTCCAGTAATTGAGGAATAAGCCAGGATCATTATCTGGCACACTGATCATGCCCTCCTCGCCTTCGGTCACAGGTTCACGGGTATCTGGATTGAGCAACACAATCTGATGACCAGGTTGCGGAAAACCGGCAGAACCCGCGCGGATCGGCCGGTAGACACTTTGTGACAGGTAATAAGAAAACTCACTCATCCCCACCGCTTCATAAATATCCAATCCAAAACGCTCGCGCCATTGCGTCAACACTTCGTCAGACAAATGTTCACCCGCGCTCATAAAATGGCGCACACTGGGGATATCTGCTTGGGCGGCCGTGGTTTTTTGCAGCAACTGGCGGTAAATGGTCGGCACACCAATAAAGATGGTGGCTTTGTGTTTGGCGATCAAATCCAGCCATTTCTGCGCATCGTTTTTGCCCTCATGCACAATCACGGTTTTACCCAGGTATAACGGATCCATCAGGCCAGTACCCAGCACATAGGTCCAGTTAAACTTACCGGAATGCATGATGCGGTCTTGCATGCTGTCACTATAATTAAACCAGTATTTTGCCGCTGGCTGGCGGCCCAACAAAGCACGGTGCGCATGCAGCACGCCTTTAGGGTAACCCGTAGTGCCTGAGGTATACACCAGGTATGCCGGATCTTCTGCCCGCGTGGCATAGGCGGGCTCAGCATCGGTCACATTCGCCAGGGCAGCTTCCAGTGACAACACATTCAACCCATCCACTGGCGTGACTGCCCCAGACAATTGAGTCAGCAACACGTGTTTAAGATTTGGAGTGTGCGCGATATTCTGCTGCATTTTGGCAGACATCGCCTGCCAGGCAGCCGCGTCGGTCACCAGCACGACCGCGCCGGAATCCTTAGCCAGATACGCCACTTCTTCGGCCGTCAACAATGTAGAGGTCGGCACGGAAATCGCCCCGGTTTTCATGGTGCCAAGAAAAGCCGTCGGGTAATCCAGGCTGTTAGGCAGGCGAATCAACACCCTATCGCCGGGGTTGACAGCTAATCCACGCAACACCTGCGCAAAACCGTCTGTCCTGGCAGCTAATTCAGTAAAGGTAATAGTACTGGTGCCAAACGTGTCGTCTTCCACAATCATGGCAATTTCATCGGCTTGGGGACTCCCCAAGTGGCGGTCACTACAAGCCACCCCGATATTGAAAAACTCAGGGATGTCCCATTGCCATTGTGGATAAGGGGCTAACTGTGTCATGTTCAAACCTTTCATTCTTTATTTCAACCATGGGTAAATGGTTGAATTTGCATTTGTTCTTTTGGAACAAACGTGCCAAAAATTTCAGATTTGCTTTTAAGACTAGGCGCCCGGAACGCAGAAACCGGAATGTACTGAACGTACATGAGGATTTCTAGTACCGCGCAACAACGTATTAAAAGCAAAGATAAATTTTCATAATAAGATGCCGTAGGGCCAGTTTTGTCTTACCACTTGCGCCGGCATCAACTGCAATACATGCAAGGCAAACTCCATATCGCTGACCTTAAGCGCGCGCAAGGCATGGGCCCTCAGCAGCGTTTGCAACGCTTTCCCAAACATCGGCGGATCCAGCATCTCGCCCTCGAACTTGATTGCGCCACCCAGCAAGGCATCGGCTTCAATGGCCGCTTTCAAAATCGACACTTTCTGGTTGATTTCAGTCGGTGACGGCGTATAAGCGGTTTTACACAGATGAATATGGCCAGGGTGAATGACCTGCTTGCCGGTCAGGCCCATGGCCGCTTCCTGGCAGGCGTGCTTGTACACCACACGCGACTCGTTATCGCCATGCAAATCCAGCCAGCGGCGCACGTCGTGCGGCTCGACAAATTTGTCCGGCATGATATTGCTACCAATCAGGGTTTCCACGCCGCCGATGACGCCTTTACCGGCGATCCTGGCTTCAAAAATCAACTGGTTGATAAAGTAAAACAACTCTTCAATCCAGTGCTCGGGCGTGATATGAATCCCCAGTGCTTTGGAGAAGTCATGAATACCAAACACCACATGTTTCACGGTGTCGTATTGCATCAGTTCTGGCGCAATCTTGAGCGATTTCGGGTGTTCGATAATCGGCTGTATGGTGATCTGCGGGTTGATACTCAGCAAAAAGCTGGACAGGTCACGTACCTCAGCGGCACCATAAGACTCGCCTGCCTTGGCCAGCATGACAACGTCAATGAACTCGCCCATATCACGCACCAGTTTCATGTCTTCTTCGTACTCATCGGTACGGAAGGAGTTGGCACGGATAGCAATGGTGACGCGCTCATTGACCTTGCGCAGTTTGGGTAACTCCTGGCGCAGCAAGGTACGGCTCATTTCTTTTTGCCGACAGCCGTCTTCCAAGTCAAAAATCAGCGTATGCGCATTGGTAAAGTGCGCATGCTTGACCATGCGGTTGGCTGCCTGCTCCATATCCTCATAAATACCAAGGCTGGGTGCATACTTGACCGGTGGGTAATACAGCTGTATGCCCGGCCAGTAATCTCCCAACGCACTGGCGTCCAGTGCAATTGGCTCTTCTCCCATATGCTGACTCATCTGGTTTCCTGTTCTGCCGTGGGTCGGCTCGCACTCAATTTTTGAAGAAGGGCTGCCGTTGGTTTAAGGTCACCGGTCGGGGCTTTTACGCCCTGAATCAAGTCCCAAAACACGTTATCTGGCAGTTCCAGCAAGGCATCCAGTTGCTCCATTTCTGCCAGTGTCAGGCTGCCAAATTGCTCACTGACAAAGCGTTGCAACACGATATCGAGTTCCAGCATGCCGCGGCGGCAACGCCAGGTCAGTCGCCGCTGTTCGGCGTCACGTAAAATTTCAGCATTCAGCATGGCACCCCCCTATAACACTTTGATCCCAAAGATTTTCTTGCCTGGCTTGCTGTCCTGATGCGCCTTAGCTTTTTCGATCTTGAGGTCTTTAATAGCGGCAATCGCCGCGTTTGGATTGAGTTTTTTCGGGCAGACATCGGTACAGTTCATAATGTTGTGGCAACGATACAAACGGTAAGGGTCTTCCAGATTCTCCAGCCGAGCGTCCTGCTCCTGATCACGGCTGTCGGCAATAAAGCGGTAGGCCTGCATCAACCCAGCCGGACCGACAAACTTGTCCGGGTTCCACCAGAAGCTGGGGCAAGAAGTGGTACACGCCCCGCACAAAATACATTCATACAAGCCATCGAGCTTGGCGCGGTCTTCTGGGCTTTGCAGGCGCTCGGTTTCAGGCGGCGCATCATGGTTTTGCAAATAGGGCATCACCGAGTGGTAGTTATCAAAGAACTGCGTCATATCCACCACCAGGTCGCGGATCACCGGCAAACCAGGCATGGGCCGCAATACCACAGGCTCTTGCAGGTCACTCAGTTTGGTAATGCAGGCGAGGCCGTTCTTGCCATTGATATTCATGGCGTCACTGCCACAGACCCCTTCACGGCAGGACTTACGCATACTGAGCGTTTCGTCCAGCTCTTTAATCCGCATCAAGGCGTCCAATAACATCTGATCACTGTCTTCCAGCTGGACTTCGTAGTCCTGCATATAGGGTTTTTTGTCTACGTCGGGATTAAACCGGTAAATAGAGAAGCGCATATCAATACACCCTTTTCTTCAACTCGAATGGTTCTACAGTCAATGGTTTAAGGCGCACCGGCTTATAAACCAGCTTTTGTTCATTGGCAAAATACAGCGAATGGCTAAGCCAATGGGTGTCATCACGCTCTGGATAATCTTCGCGCGCATGAGCCCCGCGGCTTTCCTGGCGTGCGTTGGCCGCTTGCATGGTCGCCAGCGCAACCTCCATCAAATTATCCAGCTCCAGGGCTTCAACCCTGGCGGTATTAAACACTTTGCTTTTATCCGTAATTCTTAATTGCTGGGCGCGCTGGGCGACCTGCTGAATGGCTTCTACGCCGCCCGCCAACAAATCAGGAAAACGGAATACCCCGCAATGTTTTTGCATGGTTTGGCGCATGGACAAACCAACCTCAGCCACCTTCTCGCCAGCACCGTTTTCAAGGCGGTTCACACGCGCCAAGGTCGCCTCAGCCACATTTGCCGGCAGGGGTTTGTGTGCCTTGCTGGCCGCAATATCAGCAGCCATTTTGTCGCCTGCCGCTTTACCAAACACCACCAGGTCGAGCAAGGAGTTAGAGCCCAGGCGATTGGCACCATGCACCGAGACGCAGGCACACTCGCCCACCGCATACAACCCATTCACCACCTGTTCAGACTGACCGTCATGCACTACTACCTGGCCATCCAAGTTGGTGGGCACGCCTCCCATCATGTAATGCGCGGTGGGGACGACGGGAATCGGCGCATTGGTCGGGTCGACACCGGCAAAGGTTTTGGCAATCTCGCGAATCCCAGGCAAACGTTTGCTGATGATGTCCTCCCCTAAATGGTCGAGCTTGAGGTACACCGCGTCTTTGTGCTTGCCAACGCCACGGCCATCTTTAATCTCAGTCGCCATGGCACGTGACACCACATCACGGCTGGCCAGGTCTTTGGCGGTGGGCGCATAGCGCTCCATAAAACGCTCGCCCTCGCTATTGACCAGATAACCGCCTTCGCCGCGGACCCCTTCGGTAATCAAGACCCCGGCATTCAGCACGCCGGTCGGGTGAAACTGCCAGAACTCCATATCTTGCAAGGGCAGCCCCGCACGCGCGGCCATGCCCAAGCCATCCCCCGTATTGATATAGGCATTGGTACTGGCCTGGAAGATGCGGCCACCGCCACCCGTGGCCAGCATGGTGGCTTTGGCATGAATGACATGAATGTCGCCGGTTTCGATTTCGAGCGCGATCACGCCCAGCACATCCCCATCGCTATCACGGATCAAATCCAGTGCAAACCATTCAATCAGGAATTGGGTATTGGCTTTGACGTTACGTTGGTACAACGTATGCAACATGGCATGGCCGGTACGGTCAGCCACCGCACAGGTGCGTGAAATGGCTTGCTCGCCAAAATTGCGGGTCATGCCGCCAAACGGGCGCTGAAAGATGCGGCCATTTTCCAAACGGTCAAACGGCATACCAAAGTGTTCAAGCTCAATAATGGCCTTGGCGGCATTGCGGCACATAAACTCAATGGCATCCTGGTCGCCCAGATAATCAGAGCCTTTGATGGTGTCATACATGTGCCACAACCAGTTGTCGTCCGACACATTACCCAGGGCCGCGGCAATCCCCCCTTGAGCGGCCACCGTGTGTGACCGGGTTGGAAACACTTTAGACAGCACGGCGACGTCTGCGCCGGATTCCGCCAGTTGCAATGCAGCACGCAAGCCAGCACCGCCACCGCCGATAATGACGGCATCAACCTGGTGATGCTGTAATTTGCTTGCACTTGTCATTTGAGAATCTGCCATGCCACCACCCTAAAAATGTATTCCAAATAAAATCCACAGTACTGCGAGTGCATTGCCCCACACCGCCAGATCCACCAACCCTTGCAGGAGAGCACGTGCTTTCAGGTGCGGCACATAGTCCCGCAGCACATCCCGCACCCCAAGCCAGGCATGCAACAACATGCAGATAAAAAACCACAAGGTCAGTACCCGCCACCACCAAGGGGAAAACACAGCCACCCAGTCATGATGATTTTGCGGTGACAACACCGACAACCGAATCCAGAACAAAAGCAGCACCAACGCCATCGATAAGGCGCACAGACGCTGGGTGAGCCAGCGGCGCATGCCCGGGTATTTCGCAGTAAGCAGTTCGAATATCATGCTAAACTTACCCCCAAATGGCCCACAATACCCACAACATGGTGAAGGCAACTAAGCCCAGCACGACCCGGCTGGAGAACCTTGCTTTTTGCAGCGTCGTCATCCAATGCACATCCATCGCCAAATGACGGATACCCGCATAAAAATGGTGAAAGAATGCCCAGGCTAACGCCGTGACCAACAACTTCACAGGCCAGGCCTGCAATTGGCTGGCCACACGTGCATAACCCGCTGGGCTGGACAGTGACAGAAACAGCGCCCATAACAACAGCGGCTGAATTAAAAACAGCGCCACGCCGCTGGCCCGATGCATAATCGACACCACCGCATTGACCGGCAACCGGATCGTGAATAAATCCAGGTTCTTCGGCCGCTGTTTTTTCTGTTTTTTTACAATCATTGCTACTCGCCCACCTTGGCAGCACGCGCCACCGCCCCACCCACATACGCCATTAAGCGTGGATCAAACGGTTTGGGAATAATGTAGTCTTTGCCAAACGTCAATGCGGTCAACTGATACGCTTCCAACACCTGTTGCGGCACGGGCTCGCGCGCCAATTGGCTAAGGGCTTTGGCCGCCGCCACTTTCATCTGCTCGGTAATCTGTTTAGCCTGCGCATCCAGCGCGCCGCGGAACAAATAAGGGAAACACAAGGCGTTATTGACCTGGTTAGGGAAATCACTGCGGCCAGTCGCCATGATGACGTCATCACGCACGGCAAAAACCTGGCTCGGCAAGATCTCAGGATCTGGATTGGCCAGTGCAAAAATCACCGGTTTGGCTGCCATGCTGCCGACCAGCTCGGCTGGCAAGCCATTTTTAGCTGATACACCGATAAAGACATCGGCCCCTTGCATAGCATCTGCCAAGGTTTTGATGGGACCTACTTGAATTGCCAGCTCACGGTTATTGTCATGTAAGTCATCACGGGCAAGATCCAACACACCTTTGCGGTCGACCATGGTGATATCGGTGGCGCCCATCAACTTGAGCAACTTGGCACAAGAACAACCCGCCGCACCCGCGCCTAAAAACAAAATTTTGGCGCGGGGCAACGTTTTGCCTTGGAGATCAAGCGCGTTCAACAAGGCGGCCGCGACAATCACGGCTGTCCCATGCTGGTCATCATGGAATACCGGGATATCCAGGCGTTTTTTCAATTCATTTTCAATATAAAAACAGTGTGGTGCAGCAATATCTTCCAGATTAATGCCGCCAAAGGTGGGCGCAATGTTCACCACAGTTTGGATAAATTCGTCTGGCGTTGCGGCATTGACTTCAATGTCAAATACATCAATATCGGCAAAGCGTTTAAACAATACCCCTTTGCCTTCCATCACCGGCTTGCCCGCCAATGCCCCGACGTTGCCTAATCCGAGCACCGCAGTCCCATCAGTAATCACCGCCACCAAATTACCCTTGTTGGTATATTTATAAGCATTGGCCGGATCCGCCTCAATTTCTAGCACTGGCGCTGCCACGCCGGGCGTGTAGGCCAGCGACAAATCCTGCTGCGTCGCACAAGGCTTGGACGACTCCACGCTCAGCTTTCCCGGTTTGGGAAACTGGTGGTAATCCAGTGCGCGCTGTTTTAAATCGTCCATTCTTCAACCTCTTTTTCTTTATTGCGACAGCTTTAACTTCGACCAAGACTTTTCAAAATGCATTTTGGCTAGGCGGACAAGCGTAGACAGTACAATCAGTACGGCAAACGAAGTCCAACAACGCGAAAATGTGTTTTCAAAGTCATTCCCTTTATTCAGAACGATTCAAGAATTTCAGTAGCAAGGCGAATGAGCGAAGATAGTGCAAGTAGCCCGGCAAGCGAAACTCAACGCCGCTAATGAAGATTTTTCAATCACTCCAATTCGCTCATGTAGTGGTGATCGTCCGTCAGACACAAGCCCAACCGCCATTCCATCGGTTTATCGCCATAGGTAAACGACACACGCTCGATACTCAGCAACGGATAGCCTTCTTTCAACCCCAGGGCTTTCGCCACTTCCGCATCTGCCGCCACCGCTTTGATCCGCTCTTCCGCACGGATCATGCGGATCCCAAACTGTGACTCATACATGCTGTACATAGAACCGTTACTTTCTTCTACCTTGGCACGATTCAGGCCCTTGAATGGCGCAGCAGGCACCATAATATGGTCATAGATCAACGGGCGACCGGAAAAAGTCAGCAAGCGTTTGACCTCTATAGTGGTGGCGCCCGCCTTCATTTCGAGCACCTTGCCAATATGCACACTGGCCTTGCTTTTAATGCAGGAGAGAAACTCATTCTGCAACATTTCCTTTTGGCCGTTTTCAGCGGTGAGGCGCAAAAAGCGCAACTTCACATCATCCTGGTTGTGGGTCGCGACAAATGTGCCCTTGCCTTGGCGGCGGATCAGAATATTTTCAGTCGCCAAACTATCTATCGCCTTGCGCACGGTGCCCTGACTTACTTTATAACGCTGCGCCAGGTCAATCTCGCTAGGAATCATGTCACCTGGGCGCCACTCCCCGCCAATCAGGCTCTGAGTAATCAACACCTTAATCTGGTCATATAACGGTCTATAACTGGGTGAACCGACCTGTTTATCCATGTTTTGACTCCACGCTTACCGGCATCTAAAGACGCCAAAAAATTAGTTATTCAATTTATATCACAGCACATTTTTATTGTCTACTATTTTATATCTTATATAAGACATAAGATATTTGTTGACAGAGTTTTTTTATTGATGAATAATGAATTCAAATCAAGCTGCAATAAAGGAAAACCCATGTCATATGCACTCAGACCACGACGCTCGATGCTATATGTCCCAGGCTGCAATCAGCATTATTTAGAGCGCGCGCGCACATTGGCGGCCGACTCCGTCATTTTGGATTTGGGCGACCCGATTCTGGTGGATGTCAAAGTGCAATCCCGGGAAAACGTAGTCAATGCCGTCAAGCAAGGCGGTTATGGCAAGCGTGAAGTGGTGGTACGCGTGAATGACTTACACTCCATTTGGGGCCATGACGATATCAAGGCGGTGGCGAACATTGGTGCCGATGCCATTTTGTTCCCGAATATTGAGTCACGCGAGGACGTATTACAGGCGCAACAATTGCTGGACGATGCTGGCGGCAAGGATGTGCCCATGATGGTGATGATAGAAAGCCCGCTGGCAGTGCTCAATGCCAAGGAAATTGCAGCCGCTTCCGAGCGTGTGATCTGTATGGTGATGGCCACCTCCGACCTGATTTCACAACTGCATGCGCGCGTGACACACGAGCGTTCAGCCATTCTCACCTCTTTATCGCTGGTCATTCTGGCAGCGCGTGCTTATGGCAAAGGGGTGATTGACGGCATTACATCTGATTTTAAAAACATGCATTCATTTGAATATGCCTGCCGCCTGGGGCGCGACATTGGCATGGATGGCAAGTCATTGGTGCATCCGGCACAGATTGCTTATTGCAATGATGCCTATACCCCGCAAAGGTCTGAGGTCGAACATGCAAGATTGATCATTAAAGCCCTGAAAGAGGCCAACGAAGGTGGTAAAGGGACGGTCGTGGTCAACGACAAACTGGTGGAACACCACCATATTAAAGCTGCGCAACGACTCATCAAGTTATCAGAAGCGATTGCAGAGCTAGAAGAAGAATTCATTTAAGGAATCAACATGACAGGCAAAATCAACGCCGGGCGTTTTTTTGAAGACTTCCAGCTGGGTGAAGTCATCCAGCATGCGACGCCCCGCACCATCACCAGCGGCGACACCGCGCTGTATCTCGCCTTGACAGGCGCACGCAACCCGCTGCATTGCAGCGCGCCATTTGCCTTGTCCTTAGGTTACGCGCAGATGCCGATTGATGACTTGCTTGCCTTTCATATTGCATTTGGCAAAACCGTGCCGGATATCTCCGTGAATGCTGTGGCTAACCTCGGCTACGCCGATGTGCGTTTTATCCAGCCAGTATTTGTGGGTGATACCTTGACCACCTCCAGCGAAGTAATTGGTCTCAAGCAAAACTCCAGTGGCAAAAATGGCGTGGTTTGGGTGCGCTCAACCTCGGTCAATCAAGACCAGCAGACGGTTTTAAGCTGGGTACGCTGGGTGATGGTACACAAGAAAAACCTGGAGGCGCCAGCCCCGGAAACGGTGATCCCCGAATTACCGGCATTTGTCGCAGCCGAGAATCTGCGCCTGCCTGCACCGTTTAATGTGCATCAGGAAATTGCCGTCGCCACTGGCGGCCACTATTTCTGGGAAGACTATGCCGTGGGTGAGCGATTGCGCCACCCTTCCGGGCTCACGATCAACGACAGCGACCACACGCTGGCAACCCACCTTTACCAGAATAACGCCAGGCTGCATTTTGATGCACATATGATGCAATCCACCCCGCAGGGACAGCGCCTGGTGTATGGCGGCGTGGTGATATCCGCCTGCCGCGCATTGAGCTATGAGGGCTTGGAAAATGCCTTATCCATCGCGGCGATTAATGCTGGCACCCATGCCAATCCAAGTTATGCAGGCGACACGATTTACTGCATGACAGAAGTGTTGGATCAATGGACCCTCCCCCATCCACAACTGGGGGCACTCAGATTACGCATGATCGGCCTGAAGAATATCCCGCCGGATCATGTTGAAAACATCAAGACCACCCAGGGCTACCACCCGAATGTGGTGCTCGACCTCGATTACACCGTTTTAATTCCACGAAAAGGAAACTAACCATGGCCGTTCATCCCAACCAGGCGCTCTTTGGTGGCGAAAAACCCTTTCCGGTGATCCCGGCTTGTGAGCACTTTGCCGGCAGTGAAAAACTGATCCTGAAAGCCTTATCCTTACAAGATCCGGCCAATCCCAATGCTGTGGGTCCTGTGTTTGATATCACCTGCGACTGTGAAGATGGCGCCGCCAGCGGGCAGGAACAGGCGCATGCCGAGATGATTGTGCGTGTCCTTAATTCTGACGCCAACAAATATAAAATGGCCGGGGCACGCATTCACGACTACACCCATCCGCATTGGAAAAAGGATATCGACATTCTGGTCGGTGGGGCCGGTGAAGTGCTAAGTTACCTCACCATTCCCAAATGTACCGATATTGCGCAAGCGCGTGAAATGATCAGCTACATCCAGGCTGTGGCCAAACAACATGGCATCCGCCGTGAAATCCCGGTACATATCCTGATTGAAACCCATGGCGCGCTGCGTCAGGTTCATGAAATTGCACAACTTCCCTGGTTACAAGTGTTGGACTTTGGCCTGATGGACTTTGTCAGTGCCCACCACGGTGCGATTCCGGCCAGCGCCATGCGTAGCCCTGGCCAGTTTGATCATCGCTTGCTGGCGCGCGCCAAAACAGAAGTGGTTTCTGCCGCGCTGGCCAATGGTGTGGTGCCCGCCCATAACGTGACGCTGGATCTCAAAAATGTGGAAGTGACCTTTAGCGATGCCTCCCGCGCGCGCAACGAATTTGGTTTTATGCGTATGTGGAGCATTTATCCGACCCAGATTCAGGCCATCGTCGACGCCATGAAGCCTAACTATGACGAAGTGACGGATGCGGCCAATATTTTACTGGCCGCGCAGGCCGCTGACTGGGGGCCGATTCAGTACGCAGGTGAATTGCATGACCGCGCCACCTATCGCTACTTCTGGGAGGTCTTGCAAAAAGCCAAGCAAACGGGTGTGGCCATGCCAGAAGATGCTGAACACGCGTTCTTTTAATACTTAGCCACAGCGCTTACTGAGCAAACAGAGAAAATCTGAGACATTTTTCATTCGGTTTGATGTATCTCTCTGTGATCTCTGTGTTCTCTGTGGCTTAAAGATAAAGGTTTAATATGCAACAAATCACTACAGCAGGTGCACGTTTACGCGCGGCACTGGTCATCGAAAAGCCGCTACAAATCATAGGCGCTATCAATGCCTACCACGCCATGCTCGCCACACAATCCGGGTTTAAAGCCATCTACCTGTCTGGTGGCGGCGTGGCGGCGGGTTCTTTAGGCCTGCCCGATCTTGGCATTTCCGGCCTGGAAGATGTACTGGTGGATATACGCCGGATTACCGATGCCGTGGATACGCCTTTGCTGGTCGATATTGATACCGGGTTTGGCGGCGCTTTCAACATTGCGCGCACGATTAAAAGTGTCGCCAAGGCAGGCGCAGCCGCCGTGCATATCGAAGACCAGGTCAGTGCCAAACGCTGTGGGCACCGCCCCAACAAGGCAATTGTCAGCCTGGATGAAATGGTAGACCGCGTCAAAGCGGCAGTAGATGCCAAACCCTACGATGACTTTGTCGTCATGGCGCGTACCGATGCGCTGGCCGTAGAGGGCTTGCAATCCGCCATCGACCGCGCCTGTGCCTGTGTTGAAGCAGGCGCCGACATGATTTTCCCCGAGGCAATGACGGAGTTAGGCATGTACCAGCAGTTCGTGGATGCGGTCAAAGTCCCTGTTCTGGCGAATATTACCGAGTTCGGCTCCACACCGCTCTTTACGGTAGACGAACTGGCCACCGCTGGCGTGGGCATGGTGTTGTATCCACTGTCCGCTTTCCGTGCCATGAACCAGGCAGCGCTCAAGGTCTATCAAGGTGTACGTAAAGATGGCACACAGAAAAATGTGCTGGACCTGATGCAAACACGTGCTGATTTATATGAACACCTGGGCTACCACGCTTTTGAACAGAAACTAGACGCGCTGTATAAAAAATAGATTCGTATGACAAGATTGAGTGATTTAAGGAGGTTTTTATGAACACCACCACTGATCCCACAACACCTGCCACCGACGCCCCCAAACGCAAAAAAGGCGTAGCACTGGCTGGCGTGGCAGCTGGCACTACGGCCATTTGTACCGTGGGCCATAGCGGTAATGACTTGCATTACCGCGGTTACGATATCATCGAACTGGCTAAACATGCCACATTCGAAGAAGTCGCTTATTTGCTGATTTACGGTGAACTTCCCACCCAACACCAACTCACCGCTTATCATCAAAAGCTCAAAAAGCTACGCGGCCTGCCCAGTGCACTTAAAGCCGTACTGGAACAGATTCCTGCCAATGCGCACCCGATGGATGTGATGCGCACGGGCTGCTCCATGCTGGGGACACTGGAACCGGAAGCCATCGACCGCAATACCGCCGGCGCACAAGCCCTGGGTGACCGCCTGATTGCCTGCTTTGGCTCTATCCTGATTTACTGGTACCACTTTAGCCACCGCGGCATCCGCATTGAGGTCGAAACAGATGATGACTCGATTGCCGCTCACTTCCTGCATATCCTGCATGGTAAAAAGCCGTCCCAGCTGCATATCAAGGCCATGAATACTTCGCTGGTCCTGTATGCAGAACACGAATTTAATGCGTCGACCTTTACCTCACGCGTCATTGCCGGCACCTTGTCAGATTTGTATTCCTGCATCACCGGTGCGATTGGTGCCCTACGTGGCCCCAAACATGGGGGCGCCAACGAAGCGGCGATGGAAATCATTGAACGTTACCAAACGCCAGATGAAGCAGAAGCTGACATCAAGGCACGTATGGCGCGAAAAGAGATCATTATTGGTTTTGGCCATCCGGTGTACACGATTGCCGATCCACGTAATGAATCCATCAAGGGCGTAAGCAAATCCCTTTGTGAAGATGCCGGCAATATGAAATTGTTTGATATCTCGGCCCGTATTGAAGCAATCATGTGGAACGAGAAAAAGATGTTCCCTAACCTGGATTGGTACAGTGCCTCCAGCTATCACATGATGGGCATCCCGACTGGCATGTTCACGCCGATTTTTGTGATTTCACGCACTACAGGCTGGGTTGCGCATGCCATCGAGCAGCGGATCGATAACAAAATTATTCGCCCGAATGCCGAATATAACGGCCCGGATAACAGAGCATTTGTGCCTTTAAACAACCGTTAGTCTTAACCATCTTCAGCCACAGAGGACACAGAGAGCGCAGAGAAAACTCTGCTTTAGGCACTGTGTTCTCCGCGTCCTCTGTGGCTTAAATTTTTACTTGAAAGAATCTCTTATGTCAGCTCATATTTCTAACGTCCGCCCTGATCCCGATCAAGTCATTGTAGATATCGCCAACTACGTGGCAGATTTTGAAATCAACTCTCATGAAGCTTACGATACCGCTCGCAACTGCCTGATGGATACGCTGGGCTGTGGTTTCGAGGCACTGGATTATCCCGCCTGTACCAAATTACTAGGCCCCGTGATTGCCGGTACGGTTGTGCCGAATGGCGCCAAAGTTCCCGGCACCCCTTATCAGATGGACCCTATCCTGGCCGCTTTCAATATTGGCGCCATGATCCGCTGGCTGGACTTCAACGATACCTGGCTGGCAGCCGAATGGGGGCATCCTTCTGATAACCTGGGCGGGATTTTAGCCTCTGCAGATTACATCTCTCGCAAAAATGTGGCCGAAGGCAAAGCACCGCTGACCATGAAAGATGTATTAACCGCCATGATCAAGGCGCATGAAATTCAAGGCGTGCTGGCTTTGGAAAACAGTTTTAACCGTGTCGGTCTGGATCATGTCATTCTGGTGAAAATCGCCTCGACCGCAGTCGTCACAAAACTGCTGGGTGGCAATAAACAAGATATTATCAATGCCGTCTCTAACGCCTTTGTTGATGGCCAAAGCCTACGTACCTACCGCCATAGCCCGAACACCGGTTCACGTAAATCGTGGGCGGCTGGGGATGCCACCTCACGCGCAGTGCGGCTGGCTTGGATGACCTTGCAAGGCGAAATGGGCTACCCAAGCGCACTGACAGCCAAGACCTGGGGCTTTTATGACGTCTTGTTTAAAGGCAATGCTTTTAAATTTCAGCGGCCCTATGGCAGCTACGTCATGGAACAAGTGTTATTCAAAATCTCGTTCCCGGCTGAGTTTCATGCGCAAACCGCAGTGGAATGTGCATTCCAGCTAAACAAAGAGGTTGGCAACCGCCTGCAAACCATGGAAGACATTGCCAACATCGACAAGATCATTATCACCACCCATGAGTCTGCGATCCGTATCATTGATAAAACCGGTCCCATGAACAACCCGGCAGACCGTGACCATTGTATTCAATATATGTCTGCCGTTGGCTTGCTCAAAGGCAACCTCACCGCATTGGATTATGAGGATGAAGCGGCCGCTGATCCTCGGATTGATGCTTTGCGTGAGAAAATGACCTGTGTAGAGAAAACTGAATACACGCGTGATTACCTTGATCCGGAAAAGCGCTCGATTGCCAACGCCATACAAATTTTCTTCAAGGATGGCACGCAATCTAGCAACATCGCCGTTGAATACCCGATTGGCCATCGCCGCCGCCGTGGCGAAGGCATCCCGGAACTGGTGAAAAAATTCAAGGTCAATCTGGCCCGCCGCTTTGACGCCGCCAAACAAAGCGAGATTTTGGCCTTGTGCCAAGACCAGGCAAAACTCGAAGCCACCGCAGTGAATGCGTTTGTAGATATGCTGTCGTTATAACACAACCAGGTTGGTCATTTGATAAGAGCGCTCCTTGAGCGCTCTTTTTATTGCCCTAATCAAACCCAAACGCTGAATAAAAAAGAGCGACCACAAGGGTCGCTCTTGAACTGCTATTAGCAATACTGCTGCGATTAGTGATCCACAACAATATTTTGCTGTGTCAGCAAGTTTGCAATCACCGCTGCATCGCTGGTTTGACCGTTAGTTAAATCGACACCGGCCACCACAATGGTCTGGGTTTCCTGGCCACTATTGAACGCACCTGAAACATTGTGCGCATCATTCGCGAAACCACCATTCGAGCTGATATGAATGATGGTATCGCTACCTGATTTTTCAAAGTGCATGTAGTTGACCAGGTTGCTTGGATTTTCACCTTGCAACAAATCACGGATATCCAGCACATCCCCACCTTGGCTGACCGCGGCTTTATTAAAGTCTGTGATTGTGTCACGTGCAGGAGATCCAGCAGCACCATCATCGCCTTGATCCCACTTGAACACATCCACACCCGCGCCGCCGGTCAGGGTATCGTTACCTTTACCACCGATCAGGATGTCATTGCCATTACCGCCGTTCAAGGTGTCATTACCAGCACCACCACGCAGGATGTCGTTACCATCGCCACCATTCAAGGTGTCATTGCCAGCATAGCCGTAGATAATGTCATTGCCAGATGTACCATTAACAACGTCATCACCTGCACCACCACCCAGAATTGGCGTAGCGTTATTGCTACTCAACAAGCTGAGATTGAGCAGATTGCTTGCACTTGCGCTATCTTGCAGGCCAGTACTATCAGTTGCAGTGATCGTAAAGTTTTCCAACACATTGACGCCAAGAAGCTGCGGATTCACCTTCACCGTTGACAGGAATTCATTCAGAGCAAGGTTGTCGATCGTGCCGCCGTCAGCAGCAGTAATGACCAGTTTGCCATTTGCACCGATTAAGCCAAGGAAGCCGCTACTTTCTGTATAGCTTACTTTTAAGCCCAACTCATTTGCCACCACTTGTGAGTAACTCATCAGTGTAGAGCCGATGATCACACCAATCCCAGCATTGAAGGCAATGTTGACATTAGTAATGTTGTTATTGGCATCACTTGCAGTGAAGCTCTGGCGGCTAGAGAAATCCAGCAAATCAACATTCAACAAGCCTGGCAAGGTGATTAAGCCTGCTGCGCTAACCGCAGTCGATACATCCGGAGCCACTTGCGGTGTGGGTGTATAGGTATTATTTTTCGCCACATTTAGCGTCAAATCAGCCGTACTAGTATCACCATCTTTGTCACTTAATGTATAGGTGACTTTAGTGCTGTCTGCAGGCTGCGTAGTGCTTGAAGTCGTGATTTTAATGTTATCAAGCAAACCACCGGTACTGTTCGTATCCACTGATTTAAACTCCACGCGCATCTGGCTACCAGTCCCTGTGAAGCTGTATGAGAAGGTACTCATGTTCAAGCTGCCGGTATTAACCGTGTCGATGACTTTACCATCAACGATCACTTGAATTGCAGAGTCGGTACCTGAGGTATGCCCAGCACGTGCCGCATAATCAAAGCTTAATGTCACCACTGCATCTTTGGTTGGATTGATATAGGTGTATAGGTTGCCATCACCCTTATAGTTTTCAATCTCTAGCACATTGCCGTAACTTGCAGACAAGCCATAAGTAGTACTTGGCATGATCTCGATCGTGCCACTCTTGTTGTCTGTATACCAGCCTAAAGGCACTGGCGTTTGCTGACTACTGCCATTAGCATCAAAAGTGGTGTTGATGAGGGTTACTTTTGTCTGACCTGGAGTGAAGGCATATTTACCGTCGTCCATGTCTACAACAAACGTACCAGCTTTGGTAACCACTGTCAGCTGATGAGTCGTCGCATTGTAAGAGCTATTATTCGTCCCAGCGACTGAAATTGAACCAGTTTTAGCATCAAAGGTATAAGTGGTCCCCTCAATCTCGACTGATTTGACATAGCCACCATCTGCGCCGAAGCCACCACCACTGGTCAAGCTGCCAACAACAGGGGTTGGTACAGTCTGGCTCAGTACAGCATCCAATTGTGCAAAGTTAGATACCTGAATTGCATTTGTATCGGTGCTGGTTGATCCATTGTACGCAACCTGGTTCATGCTGTTAGCCACCTGCGTTGCAGAAACACTGCTACCAACACCAATTGCATATTCATTGATGTTATTGGCTTTCAGGAAGGCCTCCCATGCCTGTCTATCGCTATCCCCTACTTCACGGCCACTATTTGGCTCGCCATCAGAGAAGAAGTAACCAATGTTCTGTCCGCCAGGAATTTTGCCATCTGAGTTGAATGCCGCTTTACTGCCATCCAGTGCCGCATCGTAATTAGTGCCCGATATCGTTTTTAAGGAAGCAAGCTCCTTTTTAGCCTGATCAATCGTTACCCAAGTCGGTGTTTTCTGATAATAGCCATCAGAGAAAGTCACGATCATGACGCGGACATCACCGCCCAATGAAGCATATTGATCCAACAAGGTATTGATGGACTTCACTTCACTAGCAAGACGTGAGGTGCCATTGACACCATCCAATGTCGCCATACTGCCAGAGACATCAATGGTGAACATAATGTTTGTCCCTTTGTCGCCCTGCGCAGTGACCGTCTGATTGGTAGCAATTGGCGCATCATCAACCACATTGACAGTGATAGAACCAGAGGTCGTTGTATCGGTGTCTTTAGCGTTTACACCAAACTTCAATGCAAGCGTATCTTCACCTTGAGCAGGATGATCCAGCGGACCAGACAACTTAACAGCGTACTTGCCTGAGGTATCAATCGATATACGCAAGATTTCTTGACCATTAGCAGAGCCAATCAACGTCCCGGTGTTGTTACCTGTCCAGGTAATTGCCACACCACCAGAGGTATAAGTTTGAGTTGGCGCAGTCAATGTCACACTCTGCAGATCACCATTTGGATCAGAGATACCCAAATCACCAGAAGCAATAATGTTTGAAGGTTCGCCTGGATCCAGAACACCATTTGGCAAACCGTCTTCAGACACAGTGGCACTACCATCTAAAGTCACAAACACTGGTGACTGATTCAAAGTGTAGGCGTAGTTATTACTTGGCACACTTGTATTGCCAACGCTATCTGTTGCAGTCACCGTATAGTTATGCAGACCTTTAGCAATATCAGTCGATGGCGTAAAGGTCCAGTTGCCATCTTTGTCTGCCACTACTGTGCCAATTTTTGTTGCCCCATCATACAGAGTTACTGTACTGCCAGCTTCAGCGCGGCCAATCAGTGTTGGAGTAGCATCATCAGCAACACCGCCACTTGCCACGTAACCTGTGTTTGTACCGAAGTCATCATAGATATTGTCGATGGTCGGTTTAGATGGCGCAACTGTATCTATTGTTGCTTTATCACTGCCGCTTGGTCCGACGTTACCCGCTGGGTCACGTACTTGCGCCGT
>NZ_JBKOUF010000009.1:0-101100 GCF_046766015.1 Methylophilus sp. 3sh_L | reverse complement strand
ATTTCAGCGGCTTCTACTGAACAGACCACTGGCATTGATCAGGTGAACCAGGCGGTGACCAGCATGGATGAAACCACGCAACAGAACGCGGCCTTGGTTGAAGAAGCCGCCGCTGCGGCGGAATCCCTGGTTGATCAGGCCAACCAGCTGACTGAGGCGATTAGTCAGTTCAAGTTGGACGGGATGGCCAGTGGCGCTCACTCAGTCAAGCACAAACAACCATCACGCCCCGGAAATGGCCGTGCCCAGGCACAGGTGAACCATCGTCCAGCGTCCGGCGCTGGCAGCTGGTCACACGCCAATACCCCGCGCTTTGATCTGCCACTCAAAACGGGCACCCATGATCATGGCTGGGAGACCTTTTAATTTAAGACGATAGTGTATCAGTGGCAATGGCGGTCTCAGCTGTCTATTGCCACTGGCTACGCGATCAGTACGCACCAGCGATGCCCCAAGTCCATCCACGGCAACTAATTAGGGCGATATTCATTTCTTTAGGGCTGCAATTACCGCAAAAGAACCAAGTTTCCCCTTTTTACATGCAATTCAAATCAGGCTTGCATGCTTAATAATCGCTGACATAGGTCGATAAATAGACCAAACAATAAATATTATGGATTTGGATAAAAGGAGTGAAACGCATGTTCACTGACCAATGGGGTGCGCTTGCTGGAACAATTTCCCGTACTAAACTTTTATTGCAACTGACAGTGATGCTGGGTGCATTGGGATTAAGTCTGTTGGCACCACTGGGATTGAATACCGGATCAGGCATGGGCTATGTCCTGCATGCCGGCTTGACACTATTTGCCATGGTGATGGCCTGCGCGCTGATCACTACCGTCAAACGGACCGTTGGCGGCGAGCCGCAGCAAGCGCTCGCAGCAGCACAATCATTGGCTAAAGGCGACTTTTCTGTCTCCGAGTCTAATAACCCAGACTCTTTGATTGGTGCTGTGAATCAATCAAAAGCCAGCCTGGCGCACTTCAAGCAGCAAGTAGCCGCCTTGGAGGCAGCACACGCCAAAGGAAACGTGCAAGCAGAGCTCGAAGTGCATGCATTTGCCGGTGAGCTGGGTCAGGTCGCTACAAGCGTCAACCATCTTTTGAATATGCATGCCGCAAGCATGGAGAAAGCCGGACGCGCAATCGCTGCATTGGGCCGTGGTGAACTCAATGTGCAACTTGAACCGTTGCCAGAGCACTTGCATGCCTTTAATCAAGGCTTTGATCACTTGAAGTCTAACGTGCAGACATTAACGCAAGCGCTGACTGTCATGTCTAAAAATCATGCTGAAGGTGAAACCGATGCTCGTTTGGATAGTGCGCAGTTTAATGGCGACTTTAAGGTTGTGGCCGAGGTTGTGAATCGGATGGTAGATGGTTATGTGGGTGAAACAGAGCGCTTTATTGCCGTGATGGACAGCATAGGCCGGGGTGACTTGACTGCCCAACTGGAAACTATGCCAGGTAAAAAAGCCGCCATGAACAAGAGCGTTGACCGTATTCGTGGCAACCTGAAAGGCATTGTGGATTCTGTGAACTGGGTCAATGCCGAGCATGAAAAAGGCAATATTGATATGACCTTGCGTGCAGACATGTTCAGAGGCCAGTTCTCATTATTGGCTGAAAGTATTAACAATATTGTGGCCGGCCACATTGAATTGAATCAAAAAGCCATGGCCTGTGTTCAAGCCTTTGGTGATGGCAACTTCGATGCGCCACTGGAGCAGTTTCCAGGCCTCAAAGCCAACATTAACAAAACAATTGAACAGGTACGTAGCAACCTCAAAGCCTTAAATGCTGACGCCCAAATGCTGGCCGAAGCGGCAAAAGAAGGACGTGTCACCGTACGTGCGAATGCTGACAGACATCCGGGCGATTACCGCAAGATTGTGCAAGGCATGAACAATACACTGGACATGATTGTAGAGCCGGTGTTGACCGTGAAAACAGCAGCCGAGTCTATCAATATTGCCGCCAAAGAGATTGCCCAGGGCAATGCTGACCTGAGCCGCCGGACTGAAGATCAAGCCGCCAACCTGGAAAAAACAGCGTCCAGCATGGATGAGCTGGCTTCGACTGTCAAACAGAATGCCGAAAATGCCAAGCAGGCGAATAACTTAGCTGCACAGGCTTCACAAGTTGCCGTTAAAGGTGGCGAGGTGGTTGGTGCGGTAGTCGCGACCATGAGCGATATCAATGAGAGCGCGCGCAAGATTGAAGACATTATTTCTGTGATTGACGGCATTGCTTTCCAGACCAATATCCTGGCACTGAACGCAGCAGTCGAAGCGGCGCGTGCGGGTGAACAAGGGCGCGGTTTTGCCGTGGTCGCTGCAGAAGTGGGTAGCCTGGCACAACGCTCTTCTGTGGCCGCACGTGAAATTAAAGAATTGATTACCAACTCTGTGAGCAAAACGGCAGAAGGCAGCCGCCAGGTGCAGGAAGCTGGGAACACCATGCACGAAATCGTGGACTCGGTAAAACGGGTCAGTGTGATTATTGGTGAAATTGCCTCGGCTTCAAACGAACAAAGTGCCGGCATTGCGATGGTTAATGATGCGGTCATCCGCATGGATGATGTGACGCAGCAAAATACAGCCCTGGTTGAACAGGCTGCAGCTGCGGCTGAATCCCTGATGGATCATGCCAATGAATTGGCGACCGCAGTAGGTGTGTTTATTGTGGATGGACAGTCAAAAGCGTCCAGCCACCATGCAGGAAATGCGGACTGGGACGATAACTATCGTCAGGTTAGCAACGGTTAGGGCAGGGTAGCGATCGCCCTTTAATAAAGTAGTACTTTTTATATTAGGAGTTAAAAATGGCAGTGATTGATCGAGTATTGATTGGCGAAGGTTTGGTCATCGAAGAGCGTCCAGAAGGTGGTTTGGACTTGAAAAATGTGGCCCACATCGATTTGATTATGGGACCACGCGGTAGCGCTGCAGAAGACGCATTTTGTCGTACGCTCACCGACCAAAAACAAGGCGTAAACGGTTTGTTGGCGATTGCAGCGCCAAACATGATGGTAAAACCAAACACCGTAATGTTTAACAAGGTGACCATCAAAGACGGCCGCCAGGCAACCCAAATGTTTGGCCCGGCTCAACGTGGTGTAGCGATGGCAGTGATGGATTGTGTTGCCGATGGCACCATTCCTCTGGAAGAAGCAGATGATGTATTTATCTGTGTGGGTGTATTCATCGACAGCAAAGCTGACATGGATGACCGTATCCAGGACTGGAACTACCGTGCAACCAAAATGGCGATTAAAGCCGCTGTTGCGCGTGAGCCTAAAGCGGCTGACGTTGTGAAACAGTACAAGGAAGCCTTGCATCCATTTGCTGCACAAACGCCAGAAGCACAAAACCGCCGTGCTGAAGACAAAGCGGCTGCTTTAGCGATTTCGCAAATGCAAGAGCGTAGCAAGTATGCTAAAAACAGCTATGAAACCCAAGTGAAAGATGAGCAGCAAGTTGACTTGGCTATTTCACAAATGAGAGAGCGTATTAACACGACACGCGCTTAATTCAGGCCAGTGTACGCCCACGGATTTGCATAGGATAACGAAGTGAGTGCATTAAAAAAACAAGAGCAAGAAGATCGCGAGTTTTTGTTTACGCGCGATGATTTCGTCAGAATTAAAAGCCTGATTTATCGCCATGCAGGCATTTCATTATCCGATGCAAAGACCGATATGGTTTACAGCCGAATCGGTAGGCGGTTGCGCGCGCTGGACATGAATAGTTTCAAACACTATCTGGACACGCTAGAGCAACAAAACAACGCTGATGAGTGGCAGGCATTTACCAATGCCCTGACCACCAACCTGACCTCATTTTTTCGGGAAGAACATCATTTCCCGATTTTGGCTGAGCATCTGGTCAAGCTCTCAGCCAACAGGCGAGGCAAACCTTTACGCATCTGGTGTTCTGCAGCATCGACTGGCGAAGAGCCTTATTCGATTGCCATCACCGCTTGCGAGGCTTTCAATAGCCTCAAACCACCTGTGGAAATTATTGCCACGGACATCGACACCAATGTACTGGCTACGGCAAGTGCAGGGGTTTACCCGCTAGACCGGGTCAAGAAAATGGATGAAACACGCGTACGCAAGTTTTTTGAGCGCGGCACCGGCAAGCATGATGGCTTGGTGCGGGTCAAAAAAGCAGTCCGCGAATTAATCAATTTTCATCAACTGAATTTACTGGATGGACAATGGCCATTTCATGATGGCTTTGATGTGATTTTCTGCCGAAATGTCATGATCTATTTTGACAAACCGACCCAAGGCAAAATCATTGATAAATTTGTCACCCTCATGCATGAAGACAGCTTGTTATTGGCTGGTCATTCAGAAAACTTTTTATATGTGTCTGATCACCTGCAGCTGTTAGGAAAAACCGTCTATAAATTAAAAACCAGTGGCGCGGCACGTTCCAGCCTCTTTACGCATCGGAAATCGCTATGAGTGTCATGCAAGAAGAAATTTCTAACACCCTGTATTTTGACAGAACGTTTAATTGCAACGCTGCCAAAATTTCACCAGGGGAGTATTACTATACAGACAAAGACATGTTGATTGTGACTGTGCTGGGCTCTTGTGTTTCAGCCTGTATCCGTGACAGCCGTACAGGCATTGGCGGCATGAATCATTTTATGTTGCCCGAAGGTGGCAGTGCAGATAAAGACAGCCCCATTTCAGAATCCATGCGTTATGGCACGTATGCGATGGAAGTCCTGATCAACCAGCTGTTGCGCAATGGCGCCAAGCGTGAAAACCTGGAAGCCAAAATCTTTGGCGGCGGCAACGTGTTGCGCAGTTTCACCACTAATAACGTGGGAGACCGCAATGCTGCATTTGTCAAAAAATATCTTAAAGAAGAAGGGATTAAAGTGACCGGTGAAGATTTGCTGGATATTTATCCCCGCAAGGTTTATTTCTTTCCCAAAACGGGTAAAGTACTGGTTAAAAAACTGAAACAATTGAACAACTACACCTTGGTCAAACGCGAGCAAGCTTACTCCAGCAAGCTGCAAACCAACGATGTGGGTGGAGATATCGATTTGTTCTAATAATAATTAAAACAAGGGGTTATGCCATGAAAACAAAAGTGCTGGTGATTGACGACTCGGCATTGATACGCAGTTTGTTGAGCGAAATCATTAACGACACCAAGGATCTGGAAGTGGTTGGTACCGCCCCGGACCCACTGGTGGCACGTGAGATGATCAAACAACTTAATCCGGATGTGCTGACGCTGGACGTGGAAATGCCACGGATGGACGGTCTGGATTTTTTAGAAAAACTCATGCGGTTACGCCCGATGCCCGTACTCATGGTCTCCACGCTGACCGAAAAGGGCTCTGAGATCACTTTGCGAGCCCTGGAGTTGGGTGCAACCGACTTTGTCACCAAGCCTAAAATGGGCATTACCCAAGGCATGCAGCAATACGCCGCCGAAATCACGGATAAAATCCGCGTTGCTGCCAGGGCCAAAATTAGCACCCTGCAAAGCATCGCCAAAGCCTCCAACACCCAAGTACAGCAAAGCGCTATCCGCAACCCGTTGATCAGTAGTGAAAAACTATTGATCATTGGCGCCTCTACCGGCGGCACCGAAGCGATTAAATCTTTTTTAATGCAAATGCCGTCAGATTGTCCAGGCATTTTGATTACCCAACACATGCCTGCGGGCTTTACCAAATCGTTTGCAAGCCGTTTGGACAGCTTATGTAAAATTGCCGTCAAGGAAGCCGAAGAAGGTGAGCGCGTTTTGCCTGGTCACGCATATATTGCGCCAGGTGACCAGCATCTGTTACTTGCCAGAAGCGGTGCAAACTACGTCACGCGTCTTTCCGACAGTGAGCCGGTGAATAGACATAAACCGTCAGTCGATGTATTGTTTGATTCAGCGGCTGTCAATGCCGGTAAAAACGCAGTGGGGATTATCCTCACCGGCATGGGTAAAGATGGCGCGGCTGGCATGCTACGCATGAAAAATGCAGGTTCTTATAACTTTGCCCAAAATGAAGAAAGCTGTGTCGTTTATGGCATGCCGCGAGAGGCAGTCGCCCATGGCGGTGTGCACGAAGTCGGGCATTTAAAAGACCTGCCACGCATGGTCTTGCAACATCTGGCTGCCAATAGTGAACGTGCCATTCGTGTTTAACACACTGTGGAATAAACCGGTAAATCCCAGCTTTATCCTGATTAGCATTGACCATGGTTCGTTCCATAATACAGGCTACGGGATTAGTAATTAAATGATAGCGGAGTAACAAATGGGCAACCCAAATACTAAATTTCTGGTAGTGGATGATTTTTCTACGATGCGTAGAATTGTGCGCAACCTGCTTAAAGAACTTGGTTATAACAACGTTGAAGAGGCAGAAGATGGCGCAGATGCCCTCAACAAGTTGCGCAATGGTGACTTTGAGTTTGTGGTTTCTGACTGGAACATGCCTAACATGGACGGCTTAACCATGTTGCAGAACATCCGCGCGGATAGCAAATTATCCAAATTACCGGTGTTAATGGTGACCGCAGAGGCTAAAAAAGAAAACATTATTGCAGCCGCCCAGGCCAAAGCCAACGGCTATGTGGTGAAGCCTTTTACTGCTGCGACCCTTGAAGAGAAATTATCCAAAATCTTTGAAAAATTGGAAAAAGGCGAGGTGTAACCATGACCGAAGCTATCAATCCTAATCAGGATCATGCCGCGGTGGAGATTGCCTCTGCCATGATTTCCTCCATGAGCCCCAATCAGCAAGAGGAAATGATCAGCCGGATTGGGCACATGACCCGTTCTTTGCACGATAACTTAAGTGCGCTGGGCTACGACAAAGTGCTGGAGCAAGTCGCGCAGGAAATACCCGATGCACGCGATCGCCTCAGCTACGTCGCCAGGATGACAGAGCAGGCTGCTGAGCGCGTATTAAATGCGACTGACCTGGCAACTCCATTGCAATCTGAGCTTGCTGACCGCGCTGCTGTGTTGAAACAGCGCTGGGAAGAAATTATGCAACGTGCAGCACTCAAATCTGAATATGATGTGGTTGTGCGTGAAACACTGGACTATATGTCGCTGGTCAATCAGCATACGTCGACCACCAAGTCTTTGCTGATGGATATCATGATGGCGCAAGACTTCCAGGATTTGACTGGCCAAGTGATTAAAAAAGTGACTTCACTGGCTCAGGATCTAGAGCGGCAGCTGGTGCAGGTATTGGTAGACTTTTCCCCTTCAGCTAAAAAAGACGAAGACTCACTGATGAATGGCCCGCAAATTGATCCACATAATACCGTGGACGTGGTCGCCAACCAGGAGCAGGTGGATGACCTGCTGGAGAGTCTGGGCTTCTAATGTAACCATTCGAAAAAAGGCATCTGCGGATGCCTTTTTTATTTGGCTTTCTTTATTTAAAGTCCAACGCGCTCTTCTGGTTTGAGTGTCGCCAGCTCTTCATCAGAATATAAACGCCCGCGCGTGATAAAAGCCATGCCACTACCGCAATCGAGTGAAAAAGAGCCACTTGAGCCAGGCATGGCATCCAAAATAGTATGCGTGCTGTGCATAAAACTGAAGTGGCTGTCGCTCATGTAAAAAATAGCCCCGCCAGGTAACGTCCCCAACTTCACATCCATCGGGCTGGCTTTATATTCAGCTACAGGCAGGCACATCGGTCCGCTGCCCTCACAACAGCCGCCAGATTGAAAAAATACAATCGGGCCATGCTGGGCTGTTAATTGCTCAATCAGTGCAATCGCCGCTGGCGTTGCAGAAACACGTTCAGTCATACGCTTCCCCTGTCTATGTTGTTCTGATGATAGATGAAAAAAGGAGCGAAAAATTCGCTCCTTTAGATCAAACAAATACTTATTTAAAATGCCCTTTGAGATTTAGAAGAATCCCAGTTTTTTCGGGTTGTAGCTGACCAGTAAGTTTTTGGTTTGCTGGTAGTGATCCAGCATCATTTTATGGGTTTCGCGGCCGATACCGGACTCTTTGTAGCCACCAAATGCCGCATGCGCAGGATAAGCATGGTAGCAGTTGGTCCATACGCGCCCAGCTTTAATGCCACGGCCCATACGGTAGGCACGGCTGCCATCACGTGACCAAACACCTGAACCCAACCCAAAGATCGTGTCGTTAGCGATGCTCAGCGCTTCGGCTTCATCTTTAAATGTGGTCACGGCCAGCACAGGCCCAAAAATTTCTTCCTGGAAAATACGCATTTTGTTGTGGCCTTTGAACAGCGTAGGCTTGATGTAGTAGCCTTCAGCCAGATCACCACTCAATACATTACGCTCGCCACCACACAGCAATTGCGCGCCTTCCTGACGGCCAATATCCATATAAGACAGGATCTTGTTAACCTGGTCTTGGGAGGCTTGAGCACCAATCATGGTATTAGGGTCGAGCGGGTTACCTTGTTTGATGGCGGCAACGCGTGGCAATACGCGCTCCATAAATTTGTCGTAAATGGATTCCTGAATTAACGCACGGGAAGGGCAGGTACAGACCTCGCCCTGGTTAAATGCAAATAGCACCAAGCCTTCGACCGCTTTATCCAGGAAGTCATCGTCGGCAGACATAATATCTTTAAAGAAGATGTTGGGGGATTTACCACCCAATTCGAGTGTGGCTGGAATCAGGTTGCTTGCCGCTGCCTGGGCAATATAACGACCCGTTGCTGTAGAGCCGGTAAAAGCAATTTTGGCAATACGCTTGCTGGTGGAGAGTGGCGCACCCACTTCACGGCCAAAACCGTTAACAACGTTAATCACGCCTGGAGGAATCAAGTCAGCGATAACTTCCAGCAGGATCAGCAAGCTAACTGGTGTGAACTCTGCAGGCTTCATCACGACCACGTTACCAGCCGCCACCGCAGGCGCCAGTTTCCAGGCAGCCATGAGAATAGGGAAGTTCCATGGAATAATCTGGCCGACCACGCCTAGTGGCTCGTGAAAATGATAGGCAACGGTATGTTCATCCAATTCGCTGATGCTGCCTTCTTGCGCACGTAACGCCCCGGCAAAATAGCGGAAATGGTCTGCCGCTAATGGAATGTCTGCATTCATCGTTTCACGGATAGGTTTACCGTTATCAACAGTTTCCGCGGTCGCAATGAGTTCAAGATTCTGCTCGATACGGTCCGCAATTTTCAGCAACAGATTAGAGCGCTCAACCACAGAAGTTTTGCCCCATTTATCGGCCGCTGCATGCGCTGCATCCAAGGCTAACTCTACATCCTCTGCACTCGAGCGCGCAGCTTGTGTGTAAGGCTTGCCGGTAATGGGGGAGATGACATCAAAATATTCGCCTTTGACCGGTGCAACCCATTTTCCACCGATAAAGTTATCGTATTTGGCTTTATAGGGGACTTTAACACCCATGGCCTTGAGAAGATCCAAACTCATAGTAACTCCTGTGTTTTTTCTATTAATATCGTAGCAGAACTGCTCTCCAAACCGCATACATCAAATCGCAACAAGATATCGCGATAAACAAACGATAACACCTTATTTTATAAGGCTTAGCCGCATGTTTGTGTGCTAAACATTAAACCTTAAAAATGACAAAAGCAAGCCTTTTAGCCAACTTTATACTGTTTTATAAGATAGCAGACTGTGAATCAGAACGCCGCCGCAAAGACGTAAGTGACGTTAAATTAAGCTTGGAATAAATGCCGCAAAATGATTTGGCGTCTTCCACTTTTATGGGTATAATCCCGCCTTCTTTCGGAGAGATGGATGAGCGGTTTAAGTCACCACCCTGGAAAGGTGGCATAGGGGCAACTCTATCGAGGGTTCGAATCCCTCTCTCTCCGCCAGCAGTAAAATAAGGCCTGTTTTCTGTTACTAATTAATAAGTTACGGATAACAGGTTTTTTATTTTTACCTTGCGCTTTTACCTTACGTTTGCGTGATGTTCCTAGCTCGTTGATATACATTTCAACATATATAAGGAATAAACAATGCAACGCTTAGCATCAACCGTCAACACATTGACAACACCTTTTGCTCATCGTATGCCTTTGAGGCTGTAGACTCATCCGGCTTAATCGAGACATGGAGAGAGGGCGGGGCGCTTGGAGTGAAACTTAAGGTAATCCTGAATTAAGTAACATAGATATGTATACCCTTTTGATTTGATCAACTATTCAGAAAAATTGGTAGCGAGAGAGTTACTTAAAGAGGGTGTCCATAACTGACCACTTTCTGACAGTGGTTCTCTGATTGCCTTAATTCAATACAAAACAGGTCGGTTACTGGAGTAACCACGCAAAGCGTCTCAATGTTGAAAGATTTTCTGAGTCGTAAGTACTCCAATCCAAGCAAAGGCGGCCCTGTTGGTCATGAAAGTCTGTAACTCCTAGAATCGCTTCGTGAATCATCTCAACTTCGGCAGGTGTCTTGTCTAGTGTAGAAGCAACAACTTTGTAAGGCAAAGAATTGAAATGCCCTGAATGAATCAACTCTCTAAATCCGAGACGTTGAACGTTTAGTGGGTCAAATCCAAAACCTAAGAAGCAGACGTTATGTGCCCATCGAAAAGCATCCTTAGCTTTATTGAATATTGCGTCATCATCCCTTGCTTCAGGTATCACTCTTAATGTCGAGGCCGCAGCTTGAATTGAATGCATATTCCAATGGTTACTGTATGCTCTTGTGTTCATTGGAAAGTCATCAGTCATACCGTATACACCTAGGGAGCCATATACATGTTGAATCTCAAAGTAGCTCAGGGCTTCAATGGCTTCCTCTTCGCTCACATTAAATGTATTGATTATTGCGCCGTGTAAGTACACCTCTAATGAACGGTCATAATTAAAGGTGAAAATTTGAATGTTGTTTTTTTTCAGTTGTTTGAGTGAGTGCGCGTTACTGATTAAGCAATTCCAAAGAGCGAAATACCAATCATCTTGTATATTTAGATTAAATATTTCCTTATCTTCTTTAGGTACTAACAGCGATGCAATGAAGAGTTTGCCTATTCTTGAAAACTCCGGCCTTCTGCTTAGAAAGGAGTCTATTGAAGCTGTTCTGGAAAGTTTAAAAGACTCTGCGAAATCGATGAACTCAGGCCAACTAACTCCGAAATATTTCTCTAAAGCAAGTGCCAATGGGGGTTCAGAGCCAACCGCAGCCTCACATATTTGCCTTCTCAAAGCCGCACCTGAAGGAAACCCATAAGGGATGCTTGCCCCAGCCCCAAGGATGAACAATGTAGGTTTAGTTATCATGTCTTGTCTTCTTATATGTAACGACAATTACAGGGATTACTAGCAGTCTGGCGCATGGTTGGGGAAAATGGAAGGGCGATGAGTCAAGCCACACCTCGAGACCGCCACGGGGGGTATTTCGCGCTCCTTAAACTATCAATATCCCCACGAAAATTTGTGGTGAAATTTCACCGCTCTGGTAAGTCCTCAAGACACTCATTAGAAACTCTAACAAGCTTCTCGCCTTTTAAACGAAAAGTTTCTACATCAAAGCACCCTTTAAAGCCATCCGTAGAGTAGTTTTGCCTGTAAGTTTCCTTGTATTTCTTTCCACTCCATGTCCAGATTGACTTATAGCCATGTGAGGCAGCTCCTCCATAGTCCTTTATTTGCGGATACCCATTAGCTTTTGTATTTAGTATTGCCATTACTCCAGTGGCAGGAGCGCTCCAAATCAGGCTGGTTTTCTTGCCCTTTATTTGAAACATCCACATAGGGCAATAATAAACACCACACAAGCACATAGTTGCTGGCTTTACCAAGTAAGCCTTTGAAGATTTATTCAAACTGACTATCTGAGCCTCAAGCATGTCTTCAGGCTTTAAATCCTCGCAAAATGCCATGTCTTCACTAATCTCTTTATTTAGATGTGAAGTAATGGAAGCTGGAATCTTAACAGGCTTTGTAAAGCGTTCTTCGATACTGAAGTCTTCAAAGGCCATCAGCTCTGAAGAGAATAAAAGTACGAGCAAGGCAATTATTTTCATTAAAATATTCTAAATAAGCTTCAATGTGCTTCTATACAAACTTGTAACCGTTCTGCCTGTACTCACTTAGATACTTAAAAGCTTTCTTCATACCTTCATGTGCTGCAAGTTCCTCCGCTGTGAATCCCTTTGCCCAAGGCAGGCCGGATGGAAGGCTGGGGTTTGCTCCATTCTGCAAAAGTATCTCGATAGACTGGATATTATTAGTTCTGGCGGCCAGCATAAGGGGAGTCTGAACTGCATTTGGAACTCCATCAACGCAGGCACCTCTATCAATTAAGGCCTGAATGACTTCAGTGGAGCAGCTCTTACCTATGAAGTTTGCTACAGCACAGTTTAGAGCAGTTTTTTCATCGCTTTGTCTGATATATGTTACGTCAGCACCTGCTTCAATAAGCTTCAAAGCAATGGCGCTACCTTTCACTCCCCCAGAAGAGCATGCATTCATGAGAGGCGTGTACTCATTTTCATTAATTACATTTAAATCGGCTTTATTCTCTATCAAGAAATCTACAAGCTTTGGCATTAAAAGGTAACTAGCGTAATGCAAGGCAGTGTCGCTATCACTGTTTAATATACTGTTAATGTTAACCCCTTCTGAAAGCAGTCTTTTAATTTCTTTGACTTGGTTTCTGATAACAGCATCTTTAAATGCCAAGTTGATTAATTCAGTCATGTTTATGAACCTATAGCTCTTAGATAGCCGCCTGTGCCATCTGGGGTCAGAATAGGGAAGAAGTTCTTTGTCTGCCCACAGACATCAGCAACCCACTTTTCTGAAATTACACCTTTAACCTTTGTTTCATTCGGCAGGACTTCAATCACTCGGGGATTGTTGCAGTGATACTCCTCAGCGACTTGTCGAAGCCAACTTTGGTAAGTTGCCTCAAGCAACTCCTGGGGCTTAATACTTGAATTTGGGACTGGAGGAGTTGAGCCAGTGGTCGCACACCCTGTTAGAAGCAAACCAATGCATACAGTTGTAATAGTATTTTTCATAATTTTCTTTATTGTTGTTGATTGTGAGATTTGCTTACAAAAATAATTCTACTATGCCAAATCAGGCAACGGATAAACCAGATTCTCTATATCCTGCTTAAGCACACTCACACTCACAGGCGCAGGCTTGTTGTACACCTTGCCCGTGGTACCATATTTTTCATGGCCGACAATATCCTGTATGTGTGTTGTCTGCCCCCCAGCATCATCCAAGAAGGTAATAAGAGAGTGTCTAAAGCTGTGGGTGGATTTATCTCTATTGAAGCCCAAGCCCGTCTTAAGCGTCCCGAATCGCTTACCTATAGCATTAGACCTGTCGCCGTACTTATTGAAGGTCAGGCCAGACAGCAAGTAACCATCCTTAGAGTTTTCCTTAAGACGCTTCACTACAGGTTCAATCTTACTGTGGATAGGGATAGACCTTATCCCAGCTTTAGTTTTTGCATCTGTAATGTTAAAGGCGCTGTCGGTAACATCCTCAACCTTCAGACTGCATATCTCTTCAATGCGTGCTCCAGTGTAAGCCGCAAGGATATAAGGTCTACAAGGTCTTGCTTGCCTTTGAGTTTGGCCTTATTCCATAGAAGTAATACTTCCTCTTTAGTCCAAGCGTCTCTTGAGTCGGCTTTATCTTTCTTCTTGCGCTTATGTGAGAGGATGTCTCGGAATGGCTCAAGGTCAGCTATAGACTCCTCATACGGTTGTATATATATTTCCAATAGTTACGGCAGTCGCTTATGTATCTGTTGAAGCCTTTACTCCTATCTCCGCCAAATAAAAAAAGCACCCAATAGGGTGCTTTTTGTTTAATTTAGATAGTTATTTCTTTTTCTCTGCTACTTTTTCGGTTTTATTAGCCTCAGCCGCAATTGCTTTCTTGGCGCCGACGCTTACATCTTTCTTCAGGTTTGCCAAGGTTGCCTGGCCTATGCCTGGCACTTGATCCAGCTCTTCCACTGACTTAAAGCCACCACTCTTTTTTCGATATTCAATGATGGCTTGCGCCTTGGCCGGACCGATACCATTCAGGCTTTCAAGTTCCGCCTGACTTGCCGTATTGATATCTACCACCGCATAAGCTGCCGGCAATAAAAGAAAATACATCAGATACCCCATAAGCGTTTTCATCATATGTCCTCCAGAATCGATAAGTATAAAAAATCAGGCATGTCGCCTGTTTTTAATTCTACTGAGACAAATAGAGATAAGAAGCTTAGGGTCATTAAATTTATTAATAAATGTTAAATATTTTTAATAATTGCATTTAATGCAACAAGCGGATCTGCTACTTGAGTAATCGGTCTGCCAATCACTAGGTAGCTTGCTCCTAGCGCCAGGGCATCTTCGGGCGTAACAATACGGGTTTGATCATCCTTTGCCGAGTCTTTAAGACGAATGCCAGGAGTAACCAGGCAAAACGCATCACCGAGAGCGTTTCTCAACATGCTGGCCTCCTGGGCAGAGCACACCACACCATCTAGTCCAGCCTGCTGCGTTAGCGTGGCTAATGCAAGCACCTGTTCAGGCAAGGAGCGCTGTACTCCAAGGGAGTGCAGCGTTGCAGCATCCATACTGGTTAGTACCGTGACCGCAATTAACAGCGGTGCTTGATCACCAAAGGCTTTATCCAGCCCTTCACGCGCCGCTTGCATCATAGGTTGCCCGCCGCTGGCATGCACATTCACCATCCAAACGCCTAAATTTGCCGCTGCCTGGCAAGCTTTAGCCACCGTATTGGGGATGTCATGGAATTTCAGGTCCAGAAAAACATCATATTGCTTGCTTACCAGTTGCTCTACAAAATTGGGTCCAGCGGCGGTAAAGAGTTCTTTGCCCACCTTTAATTTACACAAACTGGGATCAAGGTGGTCTACCAGGGCAAGGGCCGATTTTGCATCGGCATAATCCAGGGCAACAACTATTTTACTGTCTGTCATAAATAAACGGTCTTATTAAGCAATTTGTGTTTAGGAAGGGGAGTCGCGTACTTATTTACGATTGAGTAACTTGATGTCACGGATGGTCGCTTCTGTCGGCTCTGGCGGGAGTGATTCCCAGGCATTACAAGCAGGGCATTGCCAGTGATATTGTTTAGCGCGGAAACCACATTGGTCGCAATAATAGGCAGCACGGTCACCGATGGCATTGCGAACAGTTTGCTGCATCAGTTGTAAATCATGCTGTTCATCCTGCAACATGGCACGTGCTTGCAGTAATTGATCCAGTGATTTAAGGCTGGGTTTACGGATTAATTCATTGCGGGCAAGTTTTGCAGCTTTATCTGCACCTTCAGCCTGCAGTGTTGCCTCATATAAGACTGACATGATGCTACTCAGCTGATAGAGCTCCAAATAATAATGCAGCTGGCTCAAGCCCTCTTTCAAGCCGCGAGAAACCTTACCACTGTTCTCGCTCTCTTCTTCACCATACAAAGCAGAATAGCTTTTAAGCATTTTTTGCGCGACCAGGCCAAGGTGCTCAGGATGCTGCATTTCTATACGCTTCCAGAACGCGATGGCATCAGAATGATGGCCTTGTTGCGCAGCGATATCCCCCAGCAGGACATTGGCCCGAACGCAGTTTTTATTGGCATCCAGTGCTTGTTCGAGTTGTACTTTTGCCGATGGCCAGTCCTGCGCAATCATGGCACTTGCCGCCAGCTCGCAATAATACTGTGCCACCTCTTTGCGGTAAGACACGCCAGATGAGCGCTCTAGCTCGGTGGCAATGCCGATGGCGAGTGACCATTCGCGCTCTTTAACGTAGATTTCAAGCAAATGGCGCAAAGCTGCTTGTTCATAGCGCGTATGCCGTAGCGTTTGAAAAATCTCTTCTGCGCGATCATACAGGCCTGCTTTAAAGTAATCCTGCGCTAATTCGACTTTGATCGAAGTGGATTGCTGCTCGGTAAGTTCGTAGTTTTCAAGTAGGTTTAAGTGCAAGTGTATCGCGCGGTCGGTTTCTCCAGTTCGACGAAACAAGCTGCCCAAGACAAAGTGCAGCTCAAGCGAATCTTTATTCATGTAGAGCGCTTCACTAAACGCATCCACAGCTTTATGGTATTGGTCAGCAATCAATAGATTGAGGCCTTTGAAATAGGTGGCTGGTAGCGAGGTTGACTCAGCAATCAGTTGCTTAATGTCCACGCGGGCTGCAATCCAGCCCAATGTAAAAAACAGGGGCAAAATCAACAGCCACCAATACTCGAATTCAACCAGCATAAACGCTCTCTTGTTTGTACATATGACATTTTACCCAAGCGCTATTGAATGCGCTATCTATCGCACTCTGACGGGTAAAAAAAAACGGTACCCGAAGATACCGTTTTCTGTTTACTACTGAATCACAAAAATTAAGATTCGATCGCGTCTACGCGGTCACGCAACTCTTTACCAGCCTTAAAGTGCGGGACGTATTTTGCTGGCACCTGTACCTTGGTGCCAGTTTTGGGATTACGACCCAAGCGAGGCGGGCGATAGTTGAGACTAAAGCTGCCAAAGCCGCGTATTTCGATACGCTCACCTGTCGCCAGGTTTTCCGTCATTGCATCCAGGATGGTTTTAACGGATAACTCAGCATCTTTAAGCACTAATTGCGGAAAGCGCTGGGCGAGCAGGTCTATCAGTTCAGATCGTGTCATGATCTAAAGCCTTCTTATTTTTTGCTGTCCAGTTTGGCTTTCAACAAAGCACCTAGGTTAGTGGTCCCTGCAGAAGCTTCGTCGATCATCACGTCGTCAGCTTTTGCTTTCTTGGCTTTTGGTTTGCCGCCTTTGTCTTCACCGATAGGTGCGCTGTTGCCGCTAGGATCTTCAGTCAACTGTTTCACACCCAGGGAGATACGCTCTTTCTCAACATCAATACCCAGGATCACAGCTTGCAGCTCGTCACCTTTTTTGAAGTTGCGGATGGCTTCTTCGCCAGACTGTGTCCATGACAGGTCTGACAAGTGTACCAAACCGTCGATGCCACCTGGCAGGCCGATAAATACACCAAAGTCAGTGATAGACTTGATTTGGCCAGCGACTTTGTCACCTTTAGCGTGTGTTGCTGCGAAATCATCCCATGGGTTTGGTTTGCACTGTTTCATGCCCAAGGACAGACGACGACGGTCTTCGTCGATTTCCAGGATCATGACTTCAACTTCGTCGCCCAATTGAGCGATTTTGCCTGGGTGAATGTTCTTGTTGGTCCAGTCCATTTCAGACACGTGTACCAAACCTTCGATACCTGGCTCGACTTCAACGAACGCGCCGTAGTCAGTCAGGTTAGACACTTTACCGAACAGGCGTGTGCCTACTGGGTAACGGCGGCTCAATGCCACCCATGGGTCGTCGCCCAATTGTTTGATACCCAGAGAAACACGGTTTTTCTCTTGGTCGAATTTCAGGATCTTGGCTTCAACTTCTTCACCAACAGTCAGCACTTCAGATGGGTGCTTCACGCGGCGCCATGCCAAGTCAGTAATGTGCAACAGGCCATCGATACCACCCAGATCCACGAACGCGCCGTAGTCAGTGATGTTTTTAACGATACCTTTGATCACAGCACCTTCAGTCAGGCTGCCCAGCAAGGCTTCACGGTCAGCACCCAGAGTGTCTTCCATGACAGCGCGGCGGGAAACCACGATGTTGTTACGCTTGCGGTCCAGTTTGATCACTTTGAAATCCCACTCTTTGTTTTCGTAAGGAGTGGTGTCTTTTACTGGACGAATGTCTACCAGTGAGCCAGGCAAAAATGCCATGATGCCGCTGACAGAAACGCGCAGACCGCCTTTAACACGGCTGCTTACGAAACCTTTAACAACACGGCCTTCGTTCATGGCTTCTTCCAGATCCAGCCATGCTTGCATTTTCTTCGCTTTTTCACGAGAAAGTTGTGTAGAACCAAAACCATCTTCCAGTTTTTCGATCGCTACTTTAACGAAGTCGCCCACAGCAACTTCGAGCTCGCCTTGGGCGTTTTTGAATTCACTGGCGTTAATCACGCTCTCGGATTTCAAGCCGGCGTTCACGATAACGAAATCATTGTCTACAGATACTACTTCGGCGGTGATTACTTCACCAGCGCGCATTTCCTGGCGGGCCAGGCTTTCTTCGAAGAGGGCTGCAAAAGATTCCATGGAAGAGGATGTATTAGAAATAGAAGCCATTAAAAAATTGTCCAATTTTACTCGCGGGAAGACAGGCATCTCTCAGCGAGCTATTGCCACGCACAGGCGCAAACAATAGAAAAGGTTTAAAAAATATTGCCCAAGCATGACTTGAGCAACCCGAATCCGAGACTATACACAAAAAAATTATTGGCTTCAATGACTTATGTGATTTTTTACGCTGTTTATGTTGCTTTTTTAAATGCTTCGATAATGATATTCACCGCCTGCTCAATATTCTTGTCAGTGGTATCCAGCAAAATAGCATCTGGCAATTGTTTTAATGGAGCCACCGCGCGCTGGCTGTCGCGCAAATCCCGTTGCTGCAAATCGGCCAGAATTAATGCGTAATCAGCGGATTCTCCGCGCTGGATCAGTTGGTCATAGCGGCGCTTGGCGCGTGTTTCGACTGCGGCAGTCAAGAATATCTTTAATCCTGCATCAGGAAAAATAACTGATCCAATATCACGGCCATCCCCCACCAGCCCTGGCGCTTGCCTGAAATTGCGTTGTGTTTGAAACAGGGCCGTGCGTACAGCAGGGTGGACCGCAACTTCAGAAGCTCCTTTACCCATGTTTTCGGTTCGGATATGCGCGCTCACTTGTTCACCATCCAGATAAGCTTCGCCGTGTTCAAATCTGATCTGCATCTGACTGGCAATCTCAGCTAAATGCTCAGCATCCGACCAGGCTACCTTTTGTTGGAAAGCTGCATAAGCCAACAGCCGGTAAATTGCCCCGGAATCCAGATAATGAAATCCAAAATAATTGGCAACACGCTCTGCCACACTGCCTTTCCCTGAGGCGGAAGGGCCATCAATGGCAATCACTGGAGGTAGGAAGTTATCCATAATAAATTTTACTTATCAAATAATTAAAAACAATGAATTGGATTTTGATTTTGGTCTTTTATATCATGGCTTCAATGTTTATAAGGAGCACATCATGATTAAAACCATGTCTTTTGCCATGCTGCATTTCAGCGTTGCGTTTACCATTGCCTATCTTTTCACCGGCAGTATTCTGGTGGGCGGGCTCATGGCACTCATCGAGCCCGCTTGTAATACCGTTGTCTTTTATTTTCATGAGCGCGCCTGGCAACGCCATCAACATGCGCAGGACATGCCTAGCGCAATAGAACCGGACGAGCATGAATGGGCTTATGCAGCTTGAAAATCACTCACGCACAATGCCCGCAAATACCTTAAAGTATTCGGGAAAGGTTTTAGCGACACATTTAGGATCATTTATGGTGATGGGGATGCCAGCCAGGCTGAGTAATGAAAAACACATCGCCATGCGGTGGTCATCATAGGTGTCAATTACGGCATGAGGCGTCAGCTGTTTGGGTGCCGTCACCTGAATATAGTCCGGACCTTCCACAACTGTCGCTCCGACTTTGCGCAGTTCTGTCGCCATTGCGGCAATACGGTCTGTTTCTTTAACGCGCCAACTGGCGATATTTCGTAAGGTTGTGGTGCGGGCTTGATCGGTATCGCCGTTTACAAACATGGCCATCACGGCCAAAGTCATGGCTGCATCGGGAATATGGTTGCAATCAAGGTCAATTGCCCGCAATGCCCCTGTGTTTTCAGCGCGGACATGGTTGTCTCCATAGCTGATACGGCCACCCATCAAGTTGGCTGCTTCGGCAAAACGGATGTCGCCTTGTATGCTTTGCTTGCCAACACCTTGAACAGTCACATCACCGGCGATGATACCCGCTGCAATAAAGTAAGAGGCGCTTGAAGCATCGCCTTCAACATAAATCTCGCCAGGCGATTGGTAATGCAAAGCCGCCGGGAGGTAAAAACGCTGCCAGCCATCGCGCTGCACAGTCACGCCAAAGCGCTGCATCAGATTGAGTGTGATTTCAATATAAGGCTTGGAGATCAGCTCGCCCACTACTTCTATGGTTGCCGCCTGACCGGTGAGTGGTAATGCCATGAGCAACGCTGTTAAAAACTGGCTGGAGACATCACCCCTGATTTTGATGGCTTGGCTAACATCCAATTTTGCCGGAGAAATTTGCAGGGGAGGGTAGCCCGCGTTGCCAAGGTAGGCGACTTGCGCACCTACTTGTTGCAAGGCATCCACTAAATCGCCAATCGGCCGTTCATGCATGCGAGCAACCCCATGCAGATGATAGTGCCCCCCTGAGAATGCCAGCGCAGCCGTTAAGGGCCTGAATGCTGTCCCTGCATTGCCGAGGAATAAATCTGCTTGCTTATTAGGAAAGTCTGCGCCACAGCCGGTAACTTGCCAGGCATTTTCTGAAATATTTTCCAGCTTTACCCCTAGCGCAGTTAATGCTTCCAGCATTCTGGCGGTATCATCCGAGGCAAGTAAATCCCGGATGACCGTGACGCCATCAGACAAAGCAGCGAGCAGTAAAGTGCGGTTGGAAATACTTTTTGAGCCAGGCAAAGTGATCTGGCCTTGAGCATGACGGGCAGCGGATAAGTGCAGTTGTTCCATAAGCGAAAGTGAATTATTGGATTTTGGATTTGGCCCAGTCGTTGCGTGCACGGCTGGCGTGTTCAAACAGATCATGCAATGCCTGACCATTGCCAGCTTCAAGCAATACCGTCATTTCAGCGAGCGCCTGCTGATAACATTTAAGCTCATTCAATAATGCAGCCCGGTTTGCCAATGCAATATCCCGCCACATTTCAGGATGACTGCCGGCGATCCGAGTAAAGTCACGGAAACCACTGGCAGCAAATTTAAATAGCAGCGCTGAATTTTTACGGCTAGCCAAATCTTCTACCAAGGCAAATGCCAGAAGGTGAGGCAAATGGCTCACAGCTGCAAACACGCTGTCATGCTCTGACGCTGTCATGCGCGAGACCACTGCACCACATTGCTGCCACAGCCAGGTAACTTTCTCCACCGCTTTAGCAGAAGTCATTGCATCTGGCGTCAGAATGACGTTTTTGCCCACATATAATTCAGCTAAAGCCGCCGCGGGACCACTTTTTTCAGCCCCGGCAATCGGATGGCCGCCAACAAACTGGTTTACACGGTCACCCAATTCTGCACTTGCATAGCTCATCACATCTGACTTTGTACTGCCTGCATCCGTGATGACAGTGTTATCACTTAAATACGGCAGAATCGCTTTTAGAATGGTAGGGGTCTGCGCAACGGGCGTCGCGATCAATACCAGATCGGCCTCTTTAAGTGCCAGCGAAACGTCTGTTTCTGCACTGTCTATCAACCCTAAATCCAACGCTTCTTGCAGGCTTTGTGCTGAACGACCTACGCCTGTAATGTGCGGGGCATGCGGCTGCTGTTTGAGTGCTAATGCAACTGAGCCACCAATGAGACCAACCCCAAAAATCACAATTTTTTTGAACATCTTTAAATTGTACCATGTCATACCCTTGCACCTTTAAGTTTGGTTCGCCGCCGATTCAGGCGTATAATCCAACAGGTGCATTGGGGCTGACCCGGTTTCGACGTGGGTTGCAAAGCAGTGCAGGGCATACCGAGGATTCAGGTTCCCTCGTAAATCCATCTGAAAAAGTATAGTCGCAAACGACGAAACTTACGCTCTGGCTGCTTAATCCAGCCGGACGCTGCACCGAAGAGCCTCTCGGTCGGGCCGGGTAACCGGCAGCAGCGTCATTTAGAGAGGATCGTGCTTTACCGGGTTGCTTGGTAAGGCATTAAATCTAAGGCAACTCGCTAGTCATCTGCTTGCTCGTTGGTGGCTGCCTGGTTAAACATAAACAACACAGCTAAGTATGTAGAACTGTCTGTGGAGGGCTTGCGGACGGGGGTTCAATTCCCCCCAGCTCCACCACTTTAAGATATCATTTAATTAATTAATGAGCGTAAACAAAAAGCCACCGATTGGTGGCTTTTTGTTTTATATGACTATCAAGATAACTCCATAAACCGATCTTCAATGAATTTCTTCTCGATTTCATTACGCTCTTTTTCGTTATTTAATGCGGCAAGCTGTTCTTCAAGTTTGCGTTTTTGCTGCTCCATCTCATCCAGCTGATACTGTAGCTCTCTGGCAGAGGCATCATTTGCGGGTTGAACTGGACGATTGCTCATAACACGCAACTGTTGAATTTCCTGACGTAATTCAGCCATCACATTTTCTGTTTCCTTGGCTTCTGATCTCGCCTTCATCATCATGCTTTGATAGCTTTCAATTCGCTTTCTCATTGCGGCCATTTCAGCATTTTCATCAGCAGATAAGTAATTATTGCGCCGCAGTTGGCCCGCCATTTGTTCCAAATGCGTTTGTAGCTTATTAAGCTCTTGCAACACAGGCTCACTCAAGCGCTCTGCGATTCTGATATCTGAGTCTTCTGAGAGTAATAAGTCATCCAGGCGATCTCTAATCTCCTGCGCAGCTTTATCAAATCGCTGTATGCTATTGATTAAAAAGGGATCTGATTGTTTTTGGTTTTCTTCAAAATTGGAAAATCTTCTATCGAGGATAGTACACAGCGTATCCAGTCGATCACTTGATGATTCCAGCTCTGTATAACACTTACCCAGCGCATTGAAAAACTTTTCCTGTTGCAAGGTATTGCTGATGAGCAATTTAACTAATAGAAAAGCGGCGCCAACACTAATGACCACGCCAGCGCCACTTAACAATTCACCCCAGGTAAAAGGCATCATATTCTCCTTACAGGAGTTTGATATAAGTGATAAATCCTGTGCCAATGTCTGGCACATGAATACGGTAATCCATCCGGCCTAAATTGCTATTTAAAGACATCTCAAGTCGAGGAAATTGCCTACTCACAATACTTGACCTAGCCAGTTTTAACGGACCATTTTTATGTCCAATCGACATTCCGGCACCAAATTCATCCATGAATCTTCTTGCCTCGTCCAATTGGTCGTTATTTGCATTTCCGCTGGCCATGAGAGTTTTAAACATATCCGGCTTTTCATTATTGAGCGCCCACAGCATGCCAACAGCGTTCATTTCCATGATTGCCAATGCATTCACGGGCGGTGTTTTGCCATTTTCGCCAAACAAGCCAATAAAATTGTTTTCTGTTAAACCGCTCAGGGTGAGTGGAGGGCAGGGCTCTAATGTAAAAGCTTGCCCTTTCAGCATACCAGCCAGCATTTTATGGCTGCCAGCGAGGTTTTCTGGCACTGAAGTAGGCTCTTCAACTATGCCACCTACAGGAATAATCTCCAGTATTTTTGACATTAAATCAATATCTTGAAATGGTTTGTTAATTACAAATCTAGCACCGCTTTGATATGCCTGATCAATCTTTTCAACAGCTGATTCTGTCGTCACAAAGCCGATAGGAATTTTCTTACCATACGTTTGACAGACATGCTGGCAAAATTCCAAGCCACTGATTTTATGCATATGCCAGTCGGTGATAATCAGATCAGGGCGGTAGCCCTCAAGGATATTCATGGCAGCTTCTGCGTCGGTGGCAGTTTGAATTTCGAGTTTTGGATAATTGCAGCCCTCTATCGCGCGTTTAATAATACTTTGTATTGCGCGACTATCATCCACAATCAAGAACTTGGTGGCTTCACCCGTCATTGTGCTCATAATGAAAATACCCCTGAAAACTTATGATTATTTACATCGAAGATCACTAGATTGACCAGGTCTTCGTTTGGCTTATCACTGACAAATAAACGACTGAACGTCGCTGTTTTTTGTAGCTCAAAGAATTCTTCTAAAGGAATCTCTGTAGGCAAACCCAATTCGCTGTGATTATCAACGATTAGGCCGCCCCCCATAATATTACATGTTTCTTTTTTGGCATCTTTCACATCATCATCTGATAACTCATCAAATGATAATCCAAACATATGGGATGCAATTTTTTGTGCCTCAGCGTCATCCACGATCAATCCAATCGCAATCGACTCATGTTGTGGTAAACGATCGATATAAAGCGGGAGTACAACAGCCATCAGGTTGTCATGGTTGTGAAAGGTATAGCGCTGGCTCTCCTTGAAGTTGAAAGCGGAACCGCTGACAAACGACCAGGAGTCAGATATTTTTTTCACCATTTCCTGTGTAGGTAAAAGCTGCATGTAGCATCTCCAACAATAGGATATTGATGCTACAGCTAATCAGTAAAGCTTGAAGACGAGAAAAATGATACAAAAAGCGGGCAAATTTTTTAATTGCACCTTATTGAATTGAAGGCAACAATTTAAAGAAGGTGTTTTAGTCGCTTACAAAATTTATATTTGGCGCGACTATTCATCTCATCAAAGAAACGTAACTTCCATTCACTCCTAGCCTCAAGAGAAACTAAACAAGATTGATCACTAAAAGGCGCCCTTACTTTTCTGAATTTTTGAGAACGTGGTGGGGCATAAGCAAGATGTTTCACTTGATACAAAAGCGTTTGCGGGACAACCAATTTGCCCAACACCCAGCGTCTCACAAAAATTGGCTTCAAATTAAACTCTTTGATAAGGTTATGCTGATTAAAAGTACCTAAGAATGCCCCGATTTTTAAACACCATAATAGTGTGTACTTGGCCTGTATTTTTTCGTGCTGTTTATTTCCTCTCATGATTAATTCCCCCCTTTATTATTAATAGCTTGAGACTTCATACTAGCACGCCACAATAAAATGTAAATAATATTTATATTTTAATAATGTATGCAATTAATTCGTAAGTTTACAATTAATTAAGACACGCATATTGGGCTATATGCGTAGCCGGGGATATTGAAACAAAAAGAAAAACTACCTTCAGCGGTGCTTGGGTGTAACAAAGAAAATCTCATTTTTTTGACGGTATCTATGCTTCAAAAAACGCTAATACATTAAGGGCAGTGCGTGCTGAGCCTCATTGTAAGCTTTTTACCTTATCTATAATATTTAACATAATATACATTACACGAACTAAAAAGGAGGAAAATAAGAAGCCTCAGAGCATCGAAAATCTATAACCAATTGGGCTCAATTTCGGACAATACCCGACTTAAAGATTCATAATTTTTGAAATTTGATAAACTGAAATTTGAAATATTTATCGAGTTAAATAGAAAAACATCACGTTGAAATTTTTATTAGCTGAAATTGCTTAACAAAAGGTGCAGCTTCTTGCCATTTTTTACTAATCTCATCCGCATATGGTTTAACGGTATCTGCAAATCTGACAAATAAGTCTATAAATAAACTATTTTCAATTTGGTTATGTTTTATATAAGCCTTCTCAGCAGAATATAATGCATCCATCAAAATCTTAATTTCAGATACAAAGGCCTCTGTCGGCTGGGCTGTCACAGGGTCGAAATTATCTATCCAGGCTAGTTTTTCTAAAATCCACCAAAGTCTTATATGGAAAGGTTTATGATGTTTTTCATATTCAAGCTTGTCCCTATCAATCAACGGCCTGAGATAAAAAAATACAGATACCAGTAAGTAAATTTTGTTATTTATGGTGGTAACGCCAGATTTCCTTGAGTCTAGAATATGTTGTGTATGTCTAAATAGTCCTTCAGTGGCGCACATGTCAGCATCATATTCGCAAGCATCGTACAAATCAGGTCTCACTTTTTTAAGTTCAAAGTGAGACCGAGCTAAATGTGAATACTCATGTGCCACAACCCAAAACATCATCATCAATCCAGCATTTTTCTTTTTTATTTCAGGAGTTATTTGGTCTGGTAAAGACTCAACGAGATTTTCAAGCCATTGGAAAAAACCATGAGGCAAAATAATCTTTCCATCTGGTGCAGAACACGGATAAAAACTATCGGAAGCATCAATATAAATTTTGGGTATTGGAGCGGAATAATTATAGTTATAAACAAATTCAGCAATCATCCTGTCTGCACATTGACATAAATATTGCATTCGAGGTAAGTCCTTGTTTAAAACATATTCCTCCCATGGAGTTAAAAACATAATTTCTCCTTTAAACGCGTATAAATGCTTAAGGATTTACTGCACGTAAAAAAGATTGGTTTTATAAAGCTTAAAGATATTTATTCTATAAAAAAAGGGCTCGATGAGCCCTTTTGATTGATTACTACTAAAACTATCGAGTTCGGCGTATGCCAAACAATCCAAAAACACTCACAGCAAGCAAGCTAAGGGTTTCAGGTTCAGGTACTGGAGTAACACCCGGTACGTCAATAGTTATCAGATAATTAAAGTTCGGACTATTGGATACTGAGCGTTCGGCGGAAATAAAATAAGTTCCAGGATCTAGAACATAATTCAGTATTGCAGCGTACTGAGTTCCGCCTGTCTCAGTGTCATAAGACAATAAGTTACCTCCGAAATCATATAAACCCAAGCCTGGATTCATATTAGGCGCACTAAGTTTGATATTCAATACTAATGAACTTGATGGTTCAATAATTACTTTGTAGTAATCAATATCATTACTTGTAATTTCTCCGCTTATGGAGTAACTATTGCCAGCTGTAAGGGTGAAGGCTGATTGAGCAGTGGAGAAGGAGTTATTGCTGTTTGTGCTTAGAAGGTCAGCATCTGATATGGAAAATGCTGCGTTAGCTAATGACGACCCAAAAAGACAAGCAGTAATTAAATATTTGGCATATTTCATAAACAACCCCTTCTCAAAAAACTTAATTTATTTGTTTTTGCGACGACTAATCATCCCAACCAACCCCAAACCAGCTAACATCAATGCATAGGAGTCAGCTTCAGGTACGGAAGCTACTGGAGAGATATTGAAACTAACATTGAAATCCCCTCCTTCACTACCTGCAAGTTTACCGCTTGCTGTCAGGAAGTATGTACCTGCAGCAAGATTGGTCAATGTAGTCACAGCGTCGCCGAATGAATCGTAAAAACCAAAGTTGAGGAATGTAACGTCATACTTTACATTATCACCAGCAGTGATTTCAGAAATATTGTAGGAGAAGTCAGATACTTGCAATAGATTAATTTGATAGGTGTCATCAAAATAAGCTCCGCGAGTCGAGATCGCCCCAGTGTTTTTAATGAAATCAGCATCGGCTTTTAAGCGTGTGAAATCAATACTTTGACTAGATGTATATGGGCCAAAGTCTTGGGCTTGTGCAATTGTGGTGGACGCTGCAATCGCCATGACTGGCATTACAAGCTTTACGAACGATTTAAACATTTCCTTCTCCAAAGTAAAAAAATCTATTACAACAATTATGCTAATAGTGAACTGTTTAAACAATAGTCCATTATGACTAATCATTTAAGTTTTATTAAAAATAAAAATATTAATCAATATATATTATTCTTTGATGAATATCGACTAGTTAATTCAATTAAGCTTGAACACATAAATAATGTCACCTTGGTTAAATCCAAATAATGAATTACCACCGCTGACAACAGCGATATATTGGTTTCTATTCGCCGAAAAAGTCACTGGCGGAGCATTTACACCATAACTGGACTGATATTGCCATAACAAATCACCAGTACTGTTGTTGTATGCAGAAAATGTTCCATTGCCTTCTCCACAAAATAACAGCCCGCCGTCGGTACTCAAAACCCCACCAACCAGCGGTTGAGTTGTTTTTCTTTGCCATAACACTTTGCCAGAAGCAAGGTCTATTGAGCTAAGCACGCCCCACCTCGGATCATCCGTCGGTTCACTTGCCGCATAGCGGATAGGCTTTTCGCCAGCATTGACGGTTGTTTCGTGCACGGTATATTTGATTGGGCTATGCATAGCAGCGACATAGACCTTTTGATTTTTTTCATCGAGGCTGACTGGGGACCAATTGGCGCCGCCCAGAATGCCTGGATAGATCACAGTGCCTTCTTTGCTTGGCTTGGAAAATAAGTTATGTTGCGGCACGAAAGGTGCTGATTTAGTTAAGAACTGTCCTGTTTTACGATCGTGAATATAGAACCAACCCGTTTTACTCGCCTGGCCAACGGCAGCAATGGTTTTACCTTGATATTGATAGTCGAACAGGACTGGAGGGCTTGCCAGATCATAGCCCCAGAGATCGTGTGGCACTTGCTGGTAATGCCATTTGTATTGACCTGTTTCGGTATCCAGTGCCACTAAAGAGACCGTATACAAATTATCCCCTGGCCGCGATACATCATTCATTTGCGGTGAGGGGTTGCCTGTCCCAAAATAAAGCGTATTGGTCGCGGTATCGATGGCTGGCGTGCTCCAGGCAGAGCCGCCACCAAAGGTTGCAGCGTCGGGATAATCTTTTAGCGCTGAACGCTCAGCTGCGGTGTCTCTTTGGAACTGATTACCGTCCGGGGTTCGGGTCGTAAACTGCCCTTCCCAACCTTGCTTGGGAATCGTATCAAATTGCCAAACCTGATGACCATCCTTCACATCATATGCAGCTAAAAAGCCTGGGCGGCCGTAGCGGCCAGTCACGCCAATCACCGCGCCCAATGGCGCATCGCTGCGCGGATTATCGATATGTAAACCATAGCCGACACCGGTAATGCCTATCATCACTTTGTGATTGAAAACCACTGGTGCCATCGCGATCCCCACGCCGGTGCCACCAGTCACTTTACGGGTTTTGTTAGGGTCATTTCCGCTCAAGGCTTCCTGATGCTCGGTATTCACCTGATTGGCTGCAACATCAATATCCCATTGTTTTTCGCCAGTTTTAGCATCCAGCGCAATCAGCCTTGCATCCACTGTGCCTATAAAAACCTTCCCCTCTGCCACAGCCACCCCACGGTTCGCAGGGCCACAGCACATGGGCCAATCTGATTTGCGGTCATGCGTATATTTCCACAACTGCTTGCCAGTGACTGCGTCCAGAGCCAGCACATGATTGTAGGGCAGACTGACATACATCACGCCATCGACAACAATCGGGGTGGCTTGAAACGTGGCTTTCACGCCGGTTTCAACCTTCCAGGCAAGTGCTAGCTGGTGCACATTCTTCTGGTTGATTTGAGACAAAGAGGAGTAACGCTGGGCCTTCAGATTCATCCCATAGGTTGGCCAATCCACATTGGGAGAAGATGTTTTTTGCGGTTTGCTGGCATGCGTACATGCCATGAGCACGGCGGAAAGCGCCACCAAGGAAAACACGCTTAATTTGTTATTGCGCATGATGATAACCCCTACTACATTTTTAACTATACAGGTTAGTATACACCTAAAACGCACTCTGCCGAGCCAACCGTTTATTTACTGGTAAACAGTGGGGGCTCCCGCCTCGTCATCTAGATGTGATAAAAAGTTTTCTATCAATGAAACTTATCTCAAGGACGAATGGACTTATACTAGGATCATTTAGTTAACACAATAATTATCATCATGACTTCACTTGTGACATTTGCCTTAAAGTTGTCTGAAATGGGCCACCTCCCCGATGCATTGATACGAAAAGGCATACAGCGTTTATGCAAAACAAGGTTAGAAGAGATCTCTGATGAGGATTGTGAACAGGCCCAGTCAAACCTCGCAAAATTTGTGCAAGCCATGGCGCATTCAGAGATTGCTCCCTTGCCCGAAAAAGCCAATGCGCAACATTACGAAGTCCCAGCCGACTTTTATCAATATTGCTTAGGCCACAACCGCAAATACAGCAGTTGTTTCTGGTTACCCGACACGCGCTCGCTGGATGAAGCCGAGCAGCTTGCGCTAACGCAAACTTGTGCGCATGCCCAATTGCAGGATGGCCAGCACATTCTGGAACTAGGCTGTGGCTGGGGTTCACTCACGTTATGGATGGCTAGCCATTATCCACAATCACAGATTACCGGCGTATCAAATTCTGCGTCACAGCGTGAATACATTTTGGCGCAGGCAAAAGCACGTGGCCTGTCAAATATCCATATCCTGACCGCTGACATGAATGTGTTTGACACTGAGCAGACTTACGACAGGATCGTTTCGGTGGAAATGTTCGAGCACATGCGTAACTATCAGGTACTGTATGGCAAGGTCGCGCGTTGGCTTAAACCGGGCGGTTTATTTTTTAAACATATCTTTGTCCACCGCTACACCCCGTATGCATTTGATGTGAATGCCGAAGATGATTGGATGAGCCAGTATTTCTTTAGCGGCGGCATGATGCCTAGCGATGATTTGCCCTTGTATTTTCAGGATGATTTGAAGCTGATAAACAAATGGCGTTGGGATGGGACGCATTATGAAAAAACCGCCAATGCCTGGCTACAACACATGGATCAAAACCATTCGGCACTGACGCCAGTGCTTGAGTCTATCTATAGCAAAGCAGAGGCAGAAATGTGGCGCCAGCGCTGGCGGATCTTTTTCATGGCCTGCGCAGAACTGTTCGGCTACAACCACGGCCAGACCTGGTGGGTCAGCCATTATTTATTCTCAAAAAGATAAGGTTAAGTATTAAATATGACCAATAATAAATTGATTATATTTAATTTTATTTCTTTTCAAGCCATTTGGTGGTTGTGCGTGCTGTCTGCCAAAGCTGACTTAAGTGCCGCCGTTTTTGTTGCCGTTTTAGTTTATACCTTACTGCATCTAGCCTTGGTCGAGGGTTGGTCACAAACCCTGCCTTTATTATTAACAGCGTTACTTGGTGCCGTGGCGGACCAATATGCCTACCAGCTGCAATGGATTCTGTTTGAAAACCATACACACTGGCCAGGCTATCTGCCGCTGTGGATGCTGGCCTTATGGCTTGGATTTGCCACCACCTTGAACGTGAGCATGCGCTGGCTGCAGCACAAATATGGCTTGGCACTAATTTTGGGGGCCGTATTTGGTCCGCTCGCTTATTTAGGAGCGCAAAGCCTTGGAGCCATTCAGCTCCCCAACATTTACAGCCTGGTGTGGTTTGGGCTTGAATGGGCTACCCTGTTGCCACTCATGTTGTGGTTACGCTATCGCTTTAACCAGTCTTTTGCTTTGGGGCACTTATGATTTATTACTACGCACTGATTGCGATTAGCTTATTCGCACTGTGTGGCTGGTTCTTAAGTTTCATCACCAAACACTACAGCCATGTCGATAGCATGTGGAGCCTGTTTTTTGCAATCACAGCCTATATAACGGCCATATTCCTAGACGATTTTTCCATACGTGCTTGTCTGGTTTTGACCGCGGTGACCGTATGGTCGCTGAGGCTGAGTATTTTCTTAACCTGGCGCAACTGGGGCAAAGAAGACCACCGTTACGAAACCATACGCAAAAACAACGAGCCTTTTTTCTGGCTGAAGAGCCTGTACATCGTGTTTGCTTTTCAGGCGCTACTGGCCTGGGTCATTTCTTACCCGCTGTTCGCAGCCATCTCAGCCAGCGCAGCCTTGAATTGGCTGGACCTGGCCGGGGCATTGTTATTTGTGGTCGGCTTATATTGGGAGGCGGTTGCGGATATGCAACTGACACGATTCAGAGCTGCAGCCGGGCATGAAACCCAAGTGCTTAATACCGGCTTGTGGCGCTACAGCCGCCATCCCAACTATTTTGGCGAATGCCTGATCTGGTGGGGATTTGCACTGTTAGCGGCTTCTTCTGGCAGCTACTGGGTGTGGCTATCACCGGTGTTGATGACGTTTTTACTACTCAAGGTGAGTGGCGTGCGCTTGATGGAGCAGACGATTCATAGCCGCCGCCCCGGCTATGCCGAATACGTCAGCAACACCAATGCATTTATTCCCGGGATTCCCAAGCGAGTTGAAAAATGAGCAAGCATTTATCAACACCGTGCCTTTTAGCGGGCCTAGCCATGTTGGCGGCGATGCCATTACACGCGCAGGACTGGTCTTTCGAGGTGTTTCTCGATCAGCAAAAAATTGGCACTCACACGTTCAGTCTGGATCAAAACCAACTGCAAAGCCGTGCCAACTTTAAGGTAAAAGTATTGTTTATTAATGCCTACCGCTACCAGCACCAAGCCAAAGAGCAATGGCAAGGCAACTGCCTGGCTCAATTGACTGCACACACCGAAGAAAATAAAGAAATCACCGATGTCAAAGGGGCGCTACAAAACAATCAGTTTGTCATTGAAAAAAATGGCAGCACGCAAACTCTGCCCGGCTGCGTTATGACCTTCGCCTACTGGAATCCGGAAATACTCAAGCAAACGCGTTTACTTAACCCGCAAAACGCGGAATATCTGGATGTGACCGTCACGGATGATGGCGTGAAAACTATAGAGGTAAAAGGTCAGGCCACCCTCACCCACCAATACCGCCTCAATGGCCGTTACAAGGGCAAAGAAAAATTGAAAATTACCCTTTGGTACGATCAGCAACAGCAATGGGTAGGCCTGGAGTCAATCACACCAGAAGGTTACAAAATCATATATAAACTCATTTAATCAATATGTTGAAAAATCTTTTTAAAGCGATTTGTATCATGGGTATTTTCTCACTCACTGCTTGTCAAACCCTGCCTCCGATAAAAACGGTTGAGGAAGTCGACTTGAACCGTTTCATGGGCGACTGGTACGTGATTGCCGCGATCCCGACATTTATTGAAAAGGATCCTTACAATCCGGTTGAGCGCTATGAAAAAAATGCCGATGGCAGTATTGCGACGACTTTCAGCTTTCACCAGGGCAGCTTTAGCGGTCCGCTTAAAGTCTATCACCCCACTGGTTTTATTGTTCCGCAAACAGGCAATGCTGAGTGGCGCATGCAATTCGTCTGGCCATTTAAGTCAGAATATTTGATCGCATACCTGGACCAGGATTACAAGCATACGATTATTGCCCGTAATAAAAGGGATTATGTCTGGCTAATGTCCAGGCAGCCAACTTTGGAGCAAGCCCGCTATGAAGAGTTGGTGACTAAAATACGCGCCATGGGCTACGACACCAGCAAGCTGCAGCGATTCAAGCATCAGGCGAAATAATGTTTAATTTGTTCACATAACAATAATGAGTAACAAGCGTGTCGCGCATTTGAGAGAGGACGAATCATGCAACACAGAAACACCGCGCTGCTTTGGCGGCTGATCGGTTGGCTGGATAACCAGCGCTACCAACCGCCTGCCAGTGCCAATGCCGAGAGTATAGACTGGTGGCGGGTGCTGCCATTTGTTGGTCTGCATCTGGCGTTGATTGCGTTGTATTGGGTTGGTTGGAGCCCGTTTGCAGTCGCCTTTGCCGTAGTCTTGTATGTCATCCGCATGTTTGCCATTACTGGCTTTTATCACCGCTATTTTGCCCACAAGACCTTCCAGACCTCACGTGCAGGTCAATTCTTGTTTGCTCTGCTCGGTGCGACTGCGGTGCAACGCGGGCCACTCTGGTGGGCAGCCCATCACCGCAGCCACCATGTTCACGCGGATCAGCCGCAAGATATCCACTCCCCTCATCAGCATGGCTTTTTATGGAGCCATTTAGGCTGGTTTTTAAGCCATGCTAACTTTAAGACACAATTAGAGCGGGTGCGAGAATTAACGCGCTTTCGTGAGCTTTGCTGGCTGGATCGGTTTGATAGCCTGGTGCCGCTTGCCCTGGCCTTGGCTATTTACCTGCTGGGCGTTACGCTTGAATACTATGCGCCACAGCTACATACCAACGGCTGGCAGTTGCTAGTGTGGGGCTTTGTGGTGTCCACCGTGGCACTCTATCACGCGACGTTTTGCGTTAACTCGTTGGCACATGTCTGGGGCAGCCGCCGTTATGCCACCCGCGACCATAGCCGTAATAACTGGCTGATTGCAGTGCTGACGCTGGGAGAAGGCTGGCACAACAATCATCATCATTTTCCAGGGTCGGTCAAGCAAGGTTTTTACTGGTGGGAGATAGACTTAACCTACTACGGACTAAAGCTGTTGGCTGCATTGGGGTTGATCTGGAATTTGAAACAGGTCCCGGTGGAGGTGCGTGACCAGCATCATCAGGAAGGGCCACGGTAATGGGATTTAAAATTGCCATCATAGGTGGCGGCATTGCCGGCAATACGCTTGCCTACGCCTTGCATCAACAGCATGACATCACGCTGTTTGAGGCAAATGATTACCTGGGCGGACATACCCATACGCACAAGGTAAAGATCGGCGGCCAGACCCATGCGGTGGATACCGGCTTTATTGTGTTTAACGATAAAACCTATCCTGAGTTTGAACGCATTTTGCGTGAAACGGGCGTGGCCTGGCGCGACAGCAATATGAGCTTTAGCGTACGCAACGAGGTGTCTGGCCTGGAGTATAACGGTACGACTTTGAACAGCCTGTTTGCCCAGCGCCGCAACCTGCTTTCGCCAGCGTTTTACCGCATGATTCTGGATATTTTGCGTTTTAACAAATCGTCGCTGGCCTTGCTGGCCGCCGGCGATGAAATCCCGCTGGGGGAGTATTTAAAGCAGCAAGGATACTCCAAGCCATTTATCCGCGACTATATCGTGCCTATGGGGGCGGCGATTTGGTCTACCGATGCAGAGCAGATGCTGCAATTTCCTGCCCGCTTTTTTGTGCGTTTTTTTCACCATCATGGCATGCTTACCATAGATCAGCGGCCGCAGTGGCGCACGATCGTTGGTGGGTCTGCGCGCTATCTGGATAAAGTGGCTGCAGGCTACCGCGATCGCATCCGGCTCAATGCAGCGGTGCAAAGTATAGAACGGGATGCACATGGCGTGACCGTCACCACGCTCAACGGAGCAGCTGAGCAGTTCGATTTTGTCTTTTTTGCCTGCCATAGCGATGAAGCCTTGCAAATATTGGGTGCTGAAGCCACCCCAGCCGAGCAAGAAATTCTCGGCGCTATTCCTTACCAGGACAACACGGTGTATCTGCATACCGATGCCAGCCTGATGCCGCAACGCAAACTGGCTTGGGCAGCATGGAACTACCATGTCACGGCGCAAACGACAGGCAAGGTGCAAGTCACCTATAACATGAATATTCTACAGGGCATCCAATCCAGCGAACCATTACTGGTCACCTTGAACTACACCGATGCCATCGCGCCAGGCAAGGTGATTAAAAAGCTACACTATCGCCACCCCTTATACACATTGGCGGGTGCCCAAGCGCAAGCCCGCCATGCCGAAATCAGTGGCAAGCACCGCACCGCCTATGCGGGTGCCTATTGGCGCAACGGCTTTCATGAGGATGGCGTGGTGAGTGCCCTGGCCGCTGTAAAACATTTTCAGGCCATGACTTCATGAGTCCAGCACCCACCACCTCGCAAACAGAACCGCTGCATAGCGCGATTTATACGGGTTGGGTCAGCCATCACCGGCTGCAGCCCACCATGCATGGCTTTCGTTACCAGTTATTTATGCTGTATCTAGACCTGGAAGAGCTACCAAAACTTTTTAAAAACAATTGGTTATGGTCTTATCTTAAACCAAATCTTGCTTATTTCAGGCGCCGTGACTACCTGGGGTCTAGTAATGAGCCACTGGATGTCAGTGTGCGCAACCTGGTGGAACAGCAAACCGGGCGCCGTCCTTTAGGCCGCATCGGCTTGCTCACGCATTGCCGTTACTGGGGTATTTGCTTTAATCCAGTCAGTTTTTATTACTGCCATGATGCACAGGGGCAGTTGCAAGCGATTGTGAGCCACATAACCAATACGCCCTGGAAAGAACGGTATGCGTATGTGCACGCCATGGATACCGCAGAAAACGGCGTATTCCGTTTAAAAAAGAATTTTCATGTGTCGCCATTCATGCCCATGGATATCCAGTATCAATGGCAGTTTTCTGCCCCCGCACAAGAAATCCATGTCCATATGCAAAACTGGCGTGATCAACAGGCTATGTTTTTTGCCACGCTTAAACTGCAGCGCCAGCCGTGGCAGGCAAAAACGCTCAACCGCCTGTTATGGCAATACCCCTGGATGACCCTGAAAGTGATTGCCGCCATTTACTGGCAAGCCTTGCGGTTATGGCTTAAGAAAGTACCGTTTTATTCTCATCCTGATCAAAATTCCAGACTTGGAAACTAAGCTTATGACAACCATCCCTAGCCCTTCATCCCTGACTTCGGACAGCCTGACCAAACCACTGAAAGCCAAAAGCCGCGCCAAGTGGGTGGCTCAACTGGCTAAATCGCAGGTACTTAAGCGCCTGGCAGGATTGCAAATTGGTGAACTCACATTGGTGGATGGCGCAGAAATTCATGTATTTGGCCAGGCACAGTCAGGGCAAATTCAAGCTAGCATTACTGTGCATGATGCCCGTTTTTATGGCGAAATTGCCTTTGGTGGCAGCATAGGCGCCGGTGAGGCTTACATGCTTGGTTACTGGCAGGCTGATTCATTAACCAATGTCATCCGTTTGATGGTACTTAACCAATCAGTTATGGATAACTTGGAGGGGGGCTATCAATGGCTGAGTAAGCCCGTGCTGAAACTGTTTCATTGGCTGAATAGCAACAGCGAAGCTGGCAGCAAAAAAAATATTGCGGCGCATTATGACCTCGGCAATGAGTTATTCCAGATATTTCTGGACCCAACCATGATGTACTCCTCTGCCATGTTTGATGCAGGGGCTGAAAGTTTGCAAGCCGCGTCTGAGCGTAAGTTGCAGGTGATTTGTGAAAAGCTTCAGCTCAACGCAAACGATCGCGTGATTGAGATTGGCACCGGTTGGGGTGGTTTTGCCCTCTATGCTGCCAAGCATTATGGCTGTCATGTCACAACGACCACCATTTCCCAACAACAATATGCCTTGGCGCAAACCCGCATTGCCGAAGCAGGCCTGCAAGACCGCATTACCTTGCTCAAGCAGGATTACCGCCACCTGCAAGGGCAATACGACAAACTGGTTTCGATCGAAATGATAGAAGCTGTCGGTCATCAATATTACGACACCTATTTCAACAAGGTCAGCAAGCTTTTAAAACCGGATGGCGTCGCCTTGATTCAGGCGATTACGATTGCCGATCAGCGTTATGCCAGCGCCATCCGCTCGGTAGACTTTATCCAGCGCTATATTTTCCCTGGTTCCAACATCCCATCAAATACCGCCATGCTTGCCAGCATGACGCGGGCAAGTAATTTACGCCTGGTAGATCTGCAGGATATTGGTCTGGACTATGCCACCACCTTGCGCTTATGGCGGGAAAACTTTTTTGCCAACCTAGACGCAGTGCGGCGGCTGGGCTACAGCGAGACCTTTATTCGGATGTGGGATTTTTACCTGAGTTATTGCGAGGGTGGCTTTGCCGAATGCGCGTTAGGGGATGTGCATCTTTTGCTTGCCAAACCCGGCTATCGCAAACTCAAGCGCATCGGGTAGACGCCCCTGCAACCTGGCGTGATAAACTTGGCGGCTTATGAGCACACATGCAGTTTTAGAGTGGCGCAATGGTCTGCCCTACTCCCGCCAATTTGATGACGTTTACTTTTCGGTCAGCCCTGAGCATCCCCAGCATGGGTTGGCTGAAACGCGTTATGTGTTTTTGCAGCATAACCATCTAGCTGAACGCTGGCGGCAATTACCGGCAGCGCACGCGAGTCATTTTGTCATTGTCGAGACTGGCTTTGGCAGTGGCCTCAATTTTCTGGCGGCCCTACAACTCTGGCGCGATACCGCCCCCGCCAATGCCCACTTGCATTTTGTCAGTGTTGAAATCGCGCCGTTTACCCTGCAAGACTTACAGACCGCGCATGCGCATTTTCCTGAACTGGCCGAGGCGAGCGCAGCGCTCTGCGCGCAATACCAGTTATTACAGCCGGGCATTAACCAGCTTGAACTGCCCGCCTTCTCGGCCAGCCTGACGCTATTTATTGGCGACAGTGCCGATTATTTGCCTACGCTCACCCTGAAGGCTGATGCCTGGTTTTTAGATGGCTTCGCCCCAGCTAAAAACCCACAAATGTGGCAGCCTTATTTGTTTGCCAGCATGGCGGCCTGCGCACATGCAGGGACCACGTTTGCTACCTTTACCAGTGCAGGCATAGTCAAACGTAGCTTGCAAGCCGCCGGGTTTTCAGTCAATAAAACCAAAGGCTTTGGCAATAAACGCGAGATGTTATGTGGCAGCTGGCCTGAGCCTGCTCAACCAGCTTCCAAACCGCTGCCAAAAGTTGCCATCATAGGTGCGGGGATCGCCGGTTGCAGTACGGCTTGGCAATTAGCAACGTTAGGCTGTGAAGTGCATGTATTTGAACGCGCAGCACAAGTCGCGACGGGCGCTTCCGGCAACCCCAGAGGCATGCTCTATCCCAGGCTCAATGCCGAAAAACCGCTCAATGACCAGCTTGCCTGGCGTAGTTATAGCTATAGTCTGCGGCATTATGCCCAACTGAATCTGGGCGAAGACGGCTTTCAACGCGTTGGCTTATTACAACTGGGTGCCAGTCCGCGTGAACATAAACGGGTACAAAAGGTAGCTGCACGTTATGCAGGCCTTGGTGTAGAAACCCCACTGCTACACAAAACGACAGCTGCAGAAGCCAGTGAGCAGGCAGGCGTTCAGATTGCACATGAGTGTTTGTACTTTCCACATGGCGCCTGGGTCAATCCGGTGCTGGCATGTCAGCAGATGATCCAACAGCCGAATATTCAGTTGTATACCGGGCAAGCAGTCCACCAGTTGTCTCGTTTGCCCTCGGGCTGGCAGCTTTTTAGCGAGGCGGGTCTGCTGGGGCAATTTGACGCAGTCGTGGTTTGTAATGCTGCCGAAGCAGCCAACTTAATCCCTGACAGTGGCATGTGGCTGAATCCGGTGCGTGGACAAATGGGCGTGATTGCCGCACAACCGTTGATGCAAGGCCTGCGTACCATCTTGTGTGGCGATGGCTATCTAACCCCGGCACATCAAGGCACACATGCCATGGGCGCAACCTTTGCACCGGGCGAAACCGATACCAGCGTGCGTACTCAAGACAATCAGCATAATCTGCAAATGGTGAGCACGCTCAGCCCACAATTTGACCAGGCGGTTCAGACCGACATTGTGTTTGCCCGCGCCTCTTTGCGCTGTGGTTCCCCGGATTACTTACCTTATGTGGGCGCCGTGTTACCCTTGCAGCCCTTGATTGAAAGTCAGCAACTCGTCACCAGCGTCACTGACCTCCCTGCGCCCTCTGGCTTATATGCCCATGCGGCGCACGGTAGCAAAGGACTCATGACCGCGCCTTATTGTGCAGCAGTGCTGGCCAGGCGTTTGCTGCAAGACTTTGGGCATGCCTTGCCGCAGCTCACCGAAGATACTTTTTGGCTAGGCCTGCATCCCCAACGGCTATTATTTAAACAAGCCGGCTGGAAACCATTGTTACAGCCTTTTCAGGCCCAGCAAACGACATGAATGATCAGCTAGCAAAATTACAGCAGCAATTAAAGCGGGCGCCGGATGACCCGGAACTGCATTACGAGCTTGGGCGCTATTATTTGCAAAACAAACAGGCCAGTGCTGCAGAAACTGCTTTTCAGCGCGCGTTGCAATTGGTGCCAGAACATCCGCAGATATTAATGCAGCTCGGCAATGCCGCTAGTCTTCAAGGCAATGAAGCCTTGGCTGCCACCTTTTTCAGGCGTTCGCTGGCACAAGACAACGGGCAGGCCGATGTGCATTTCAACCTGGCCAATAGCTTACGTAAATTAGGGCAAACGGCACTCGCCATCCAGCATTACCAGCAATCATTGAGGTTGGATCCGCACGATGCAGAGTGCCATAACAACCTCGGCAATGCCTACCGCGAACAAGGCCTGCTTGACCAGGCGGTGGCGGCCTACGCCCGAGCACTGCAATTAAACCCCAACCTGCTACATGCCAAAGTGCACTGGATCCACCAAAAACAGCATATGGCAGACTGGCAAGGTCTTGAACCAGCCATTACGGAGGTGCGTGATGCCTTGCAAAGCATGCCGCAGGCACAAATCCCGCCCTTTGCTTTTTTAGCCATGCCGGGCACTACGGATCAGGAACAGTTGGCCTGTGCCAGCCGCTGGGCACAACAGCATTACGCGCATATCCAGCCACTCTCTGCACCGGCAGCCAAATCGGCAGGTGACCGCATAAAACTGGCGTATCTGTCTTCTGACTTCCGCAAACATCCTTTGGCTTATTTGGTCACAGAGGTCATCGCAGCCCATCAGCGCGATCAGTTTGAGGTGGTTTTATACAGCAATAGCAAAAATGACCAGTCTGCCGAATGGCAGGCTTTTCATGCCACCGCCGATCACTGGATAGAGATTAGTGACATGACAGACGAGGCGGTAGCACAACATATGCGCGCCGCTGATATTGATCTGCTGGTCGATTTGACCGGCTTTACCCAGCGCAGTCGCAGCGGGGTCGCGGCTTACAAACCTGCGCGCAAGCATATCAATTGGTTGGGGTATCCCGGCAGTATGGGCATGGTCAACGGTCGGCCGCTATATGATGCCATTGTCGTGGATGCTACCCTGGCGGAAGTCGCCTTGGCTGAGCAAAAAATACGATTGCCGTGCTATCAACCCAACAATGCACGGCGTCCAGTGGCGGACCCTGGTAGTCGCCAATCGCATGGCTTACCTGTCCAAAGCTTTGTTTTTTGCTGTTTTAACCAGAGTTTCAAGATCACGCCAGAAGTATTTGCTTGCTGGATGCGGATTTTAAAACAGGTCCCTGATAGCGTATTGTGGTTGCTCGAAAGTAACGCCTGGGCAGCCAAGCATTTGAGAAATGCCGCGATCTCACATGGCGTGGCGCCTGAGCGTTTGATTTTTGCGCCGCGCACCAGTATCGAGCAACATATCGCCAGGCAGCAACATGCGGATTTAATGCTGGATACCGCGCCTTATAATGCCCATACCACCGCCAGCGATGCGCTGTGGCAAGGCATTCCTTTGCTCACGGTGCAAGGAGCAACCTTTCCGGCACGCGTTAGCGCAAGCTTGCTCAAGCAAATCGGTTTGGACGATTGCATATGCCAAGATTGGCATGTCTTGGAACAACATGCCGTCATATTGGCTCAATCACCAAGTATGTTAGCCTCCATCAAGCTGCGCTTGCAAAACAATGCCAGCAAACTATTTAGCCCGGAGAGCTTCTGCCGCCAGCTGGAACACGCTTATGCGCAACTGCTTTTATCCGCTGGCTAAGTCCTGAGTCTCCGCAGCGCTAACTGACAATACGCCAGCAGCAATGATGCACAAGCCGCCTATCATCTCTGTCACCGACATGGTCTCATGCGCTAAAAAATAGGCTGCCACTGCAGCGACAATCAACTCGGTCATAAATAACACCGAGGCTTGAATGGCCGGGATTTTGGTCACGCCATATTGAACAAGTAAGGTGGCAGAAACCAGCAACAATGCGATAACCACCAACCACAGCCCCATCACAGGCGAGACGCTCGCCACAAAAGCAAAGCCGGCGACACCATTCAGCCAGAGTAATACCAACACAGACAAGCCAAATACGCCTAGCCACACCAACATGCCCTTAGCCGCAACAGACAAATGTGTGGAATATCGGGTGATGACGTTGGTCAGTGAAAAACCAATGCCGGCGGATAACGCCAACCAATCCGAGCTGGATTGCGGCCATGGCCAAACCCATTGCCCATCCGTCAGCATCAAGGTTGCACCAAGCAAAGACAACGCAATCGCTGCCAGCTGCGGTAAATGCCAAGACTCATGCAACCATATTCTGGCCAACAGCAGCGTCCACAATGGCGAAAGATAAAACAGCAACATGACCCGCATCACTTCGCCATCAATCACCGCTAATACATAAGCAAGATTGGTCCAGCCGGCCACCAGGCTTAAACCGTAGGCAGAAAAAGGAATATTTTTGATTTGAGCGGCGCGACGCCAGAACAACAAGACACCCAACAACAAAGCCACACAGTAACTCAGTACGCTCGATTGCACGCCAGACATGCCCGCCTCATTGAGCAGACGGTAAGGATACCAAATCACGCCCCAACATAAGGCGCCATACACCAAGGCCAAAGATGCCCATTTTTTTTGCTGCGAAGCTTTTTGTTTATATGAAAGCGTCACTTATAATACACACCTATGAATCCACATTTAAATCAACTCCAGCCCTACCCGTTTCAACGTTTGCGTGACTTGTTTCAGGGAATTACCCCTAATCCAGACTATAGCCATGTCAATCTGTCTATCGGTGAGCCCAAGCACGCCACACCTGCCATCATTTCTGAAGCCTTGGCAAACAACCTGAACGGACTGGCCAGCTATCCTACCACAATCGGTGTCCCCGCCTTGCGTGAAGCCATTAATCAATGGCTACAACGCCGCTACCAGATCCCATCGCTAAATATCGATAAAGCCATCTTGCCAGTCAATGGCAGTCGCGAGGCATTATTCGCTTTTGCACAGGCGGTGATAGACAATACAGGCACACAAGCGCCGGTGGTGATCTCCCCCAACCCGTTTTACCAGATTTATGAAGGTGCCGCGTTTCTGGCTGGGGCCCAGCCCTACTTTATCAATACTACGCCTGACAATGATTTTGTCATGGACCTCACGCAAGTACCGAACGAGGTGTTGCAACGCACGCAGCTGGTTTTTGTCTGCAGTCCTGGCAATCCGTCAGGAAAAGTGATGGATATTGCCGCCTGGAAAACGCTGTTTGAACTCTCTGATCAATACGGATTTGTGATTGCCTCAGATGAATGCTACTCGGAAATCTATTTTGATGAAGCGCGACCACCCGTGGGCGCCCTACAAGCCGCACATCAGCTAGGTCGCGACTTTAAACGCATTGTCATGTTCAGCTCATTGTCGAAGCGGTCAAATGTTCCTGGCATGCGTTCAGGTTTTGTGGCGGGTGATGAAGAGATTGTCGAGAAATTTGCGCTTTATCGTACTTATCACGGCTGCGCCATGAATCCGGCTGTGCAAGCCGCCAGTATCGTGGCCTGGAATGACGAAACACACGTTCAACAAAACCGTGCACTTTACCGTGAAAAATTTGCAGCGGTGACTCCGCTTTTACAAAGCGTCTGGTCAAAGACGCAATTACCAGATGCAGCGTTTTATCTATGGATTAATACCCAGCAAGATGACACAGTCGTGGCTAAAGAACTGTATCAGGATCTCAATATAACCGTCTTGCCTGGCTCTTTCCTTGCACGTAAAGTACATGGACTCAACCCTGGACAAGGTTTTATTCGTATGGCACTTGTGGCATCAAATGTTGAAACTATTGCTGCGGCCGAAAGAATTCGTGAGTACTTTAGTTGATCAAGTTCACAAATAAAAAAGCCGATTGCATCAGCAATCGGCTTTTATTCATACACAAAAATTAAGCAAACTTTCTGCGTGCGATTAGCCCAATAATACCCAAGCCAGCCAACATCAAAGCATTGTTTTCTGGTTCAGGAACTGGGATAACCGGTGTAGCAGTGAATGTCAACTTATTTGAAAGAGTGACATTAAACGCACCTGGATTAAATTTAAACTGATATCCAGTGCCTGCTCCGATATCAATAAATGATAACGATGCAGTTGCGTCTACAATTAGAGCCGGTATGGAGTAGCTAGAGATCAGGTTGTCCGCTGAGTCGTATAAACTGAAGCTAGAACCAGCACCGATACCGAGCAAGGCTTTAAAGTCAACAGTAACATTTGAATCAGATGTTAAACTAAATGTATAAACATCTGGCAAGAAAAAAGCACCAACCTGTAACAACGATTGGTTTGATACTGGACCATCATTCAAATTGCCTAATGGAGTAACGTTAACTACGGTTGCTGATGCTTGGCCTGAAAAAGCCAAAGTCATTGCAAGAGCAATTGGACCTAAAACATGAGATGCTTTCATAACCTCTCCTCTATTAAAAAAATTAAAATTGAACAACTTAAAAACTATATGGTTGAATTACTGACTGCAATTTATCGCTTGGCACATCGAATTCAAACTATTAAAGAATTATTACAGAACTAGCAAAAAATAGGCCAACTCAAAAAAAGACACAACCCATTGATTTAATTTATTTTTCTGTAATGATTTATCTTATTTTGTATTTACCTAAGATCAAAGCTGCACCAATATCAACTTGATATCAGCAGTTATGCACTAAATAGATGCATATTCTACAGCTTTATTACATAACTTAGCAAAATAATTTGTCAGAAATATGACAATCGAATATTATTTTGTACAAGTTAGACTCTTACAAAGTTGAGATTCGTTCTAGTACTGTCTTTACTAATCGCACAGCGGCAGGGATTGAATGGGATTCAGCATAACATCGAAGCTCAGGCGCATTCCCTGATGGTCTGAGATGAATGACATTTCCTGAGGTAAGGGTTAACCTTAATCCATCAGTAATATCTTTTTTTATAACCATTTCATCAATTTGTATAAGGTTCATCAATCTTTCTGGGGATTCAAACCAATCCTCAATTAATTCCTTACTTTTTTCTGTCGCAAATTGCTGCAATCTGTCACTTGCGGTGAAGCGGGACGGCAACTCTGCCACTAATGTAGAGAGCGGTTTATTAAATTTCTGCATAGCAGCCAACAAACACATGACAGGCAATAATGCATCACGCGTTGGCAAAGGCGCCAAGTGCGGATAAGCGTTTACTGAAGAGCCAAGTAAAAAACCACCATTTGCTTCAAAACCAGCAATTTGCTGCTTACCCTGTTCATGGAGTGACGCCATCCCAGCTATTACATAGGGTGATCCAATACGCGTTCTAATCACTTGGTCAAAGAATCTACTCACTTCAATCGCTGAGTTACAGCTTACAGGGACCGCTAAATGACGAATATTGAGCCATTGAGCCGTTAATAGCCCCACAATATCGCCTCTCAGCCAATTTCCATGCTCATCGGCGATGAGCGGTCTATCACCATCTCCATCTGTTGAGATGATGGCATTAACGTTGTATTGTTTTGCCCAATCTATTCCGCGCTGAACATCTGCATCAGAAACAGCCTCTGTATCAATAGGAACAAAGGTATCCGATCTCTCAAGACAAATAACCTCAGCTCCCAACATGCTAAAGAGCTCTTGCATCAGATCACGACCTACACTTGAATGTTGGTAAATGGCAAGTCTCAAGCCCTTAAACCCATCAGTGCCCAACATGCCCACATATCGCTCTAAATAATCACGTCTTGCATCAGGTATCGGTAATGGCAGGCTGATACTAAAATCTTGTAGAGGAAGGAGGCTGGTGGCCAACATTATTTCTTCATCTGCTTTGGTTATTTCACCATCGGGGCGATAAAACTTGAGGCCATTGCGATCAAACGGAATATGACTACCAGTTACCATGATTCCAGGAATTTTGTGCTTTTGCGCATAGAGCGCTAAGGCTGGTGTTGGTATTGCACCACAGAATATGACTTCCAACCCTAGCTTTGATAGCATGTTGGAGCAATATTGAGCAATCCCTGGACTACTTGGGCGAAGATCCGTGGCGATTACCACCGTGTTAAATACATATTCACGTTGCATGGCCTCAACAAAAGCTTGCGTGTAGGCAGCACAAACCTCTTGATTCATCGCTGCTACTAGACCTCGGGCGCCACTGGTTCCAAACGCGACACCACTTTTCTGCATTAACTGCTGCAGTTTGATTGGCGCTGTCATATCAATTCCGCCCATACGTGTCTTCAAAGCGAACGATATCGTCTTCTCCTAAATAACTTCCAGATTGAACCTCAATTAGATGCAAGGGTAATTTACCTGGATTTTCAAGGCGATGGGTGGAACCAATTGGAATATATGTAGACTCGTTTTCAGTATAAAGCTTGGTCACATTATCAACAGTAATCATTGCAGAACCACTCACGACTACCCAATGTTCTGCCCGATGATGATGCATTTGCAAAGAAAGCTTTTCGCCAGGCTTAACCATAATACGCTTGACCTGGAATCGCTCTCCCACATCAATTCCTTCGTACCAGCCCCATGGGCGATACACGCGAGGATGAACTTGGTGTTCAGTACGGCCACTGGCTTTAAGATGATCAACAATATTTTTGACGTCTTGAGCACAGTTACGGTGTGCTACCAATATTGCATCGCCAGTCTCTACAATCACAAGGTCCTCGACACCCACAGCTGCCACGAATCTATGTTCAGCGCGCACAAGAGTATTTTTAACACTTTTCAGATAAACATCACCACGAATTGCATTGCCTGATTCGTCGTTTGACTGAACTTCTTTTAGTGCGGTCCACGATCCAACATCATTCCATCCCATGTTGGCTGGTACCACCGCAGCCAATTGCGTTTTCTCCATCACAGCATAATCAATAGAATCTGACGGGGATTGGGCAAAGGACGCCTCATGCAAACGCACAAAATCAAGATCCTTATAACTATTCTCTACAGCATTAGTCACTGCATCCAGCATATCAGGAGCATATTTTTTCAGTTCAGCGAGAAAAGTGGCTGGCTTAAACAAAAACATACCACTATTCCAGTAAAAGTTGCCCGCATCCAGATATTGCTTGGCTGTATCAGCATCCGGTTTTTCAACGAAACGAGCAACCTGATAGCATCCTTCTGTCGCAGCCAGATGTTCACCTGATTGAATGTACCCATACCCAGTTTCAGGATGAGTTGGCTCAATGCCAAACGTGGTCAACTTGTCCTGATTAGCAGCTACACTGGCTCGCCGGACTGCTGCTTCAAAAGCAGCAACATCCGTTATCACATGATCCGCTGGCAAAACCAGCATCAATGCCTCTTTGTCTTTTAAAATCAATGCTGCAGCTGCAATCGCAGGCGCTGTATTTCTAGCAATTGGCTCCAACACAATCGCTTCAGGACTCAAGCCGACCTGTCTTAATTGTTCAGCAACCAAGAAACGATGATCATTACCGCAAACTACAATTGGCGATTCAATCTCAGCCCAACTTGACAACCTCAGCAGAGTCTCTTGTAACATGGTATTTTCACTGACAAGAGGCAAAAGCTGTTTAGGCAATACCGCGCGCGACAGAGGCCATAAACGTGTACCCGAACCACCTGAAAGAATCACAGGAACAATTTTCATTTTTTCAACCTTATAACAATTTTCTATAAATTCTTAACTCAACTGTTTAAGTTCCCAGTGCCAGGCATGAGCCACAATTGCCTCCAAGTCTGTAAACTTGGGCTGCCACATTAACGTACTTCTTGCCCTGGTGGAATCAGCTACCAGCCTTGCTGGATCTCCCTCTCGTCTAGAACCATTAATCACATCTATGGCTTTACCTGAGATCTTCTGGACCGCGGTAATCACCTCCTGCACAGAGAATCCTTCTCCGTTACCAAGATTAAAACGGTCACTCGCTCCCCCGTTATTTAAATACTCAAGCGCGGCAAGGTGAGCAGAGCATAAATCAACAATATGAATATAATCACGAACGCACGTGCCATCAGGCGTATCATAATCTCGCCCAAATACCTGAATATTCTCCCTACGTCCAGACGCTGCTTGGAGAATAAGAGGAATCAGATGCGTTTCAGGTTCGTGGCGCTCGCCTAATTGGCCATCAGGATCAGCTCCAGCTGCATTGAAATAACGCAGACATACGGAGCGCAACCCAAAAGCTTTGTCATAATCAGCCAGCACCTGCTCAATCATTAATTTGGATCGGCCATACGGATTGAGTGGCCGATTCGGATGCTCCTCGTCAATTGGCACATAATCAGGTTCACCAAATACCGCAGCTGTTGAGGAGAAAATAAACTTATTCACCTCAAACTGACGCATGGCATCAAGCAAATTCAGGGTATTGGTGACATTATTACGATAATAAATATCTGGCTTTCGGACAGACTCACCTACTTGTATGAACGAGGCAAAATGCATCACTGCTTCAGGCTTATATTGCTTAAATACATCATTCAGGCAATCGCTATCGGCCAAATCGCCTTCAACAAACACGCCGCCCAATACTGCATCTCGATGCCCGCTTGATAAGTTATCCAACGTGATGACTTCATGCTCAGCAGCAAGCAGCATTTTTACCATGTGCGAGCCAATATACCCGGCTCCTCCAACGACTAATACACGCATAGTATTATCCAGAATTGATTAATCGCTACCAAACAAATCACGAGTGTAGACCTTATCCACCACATCGGAGAGTTCTTTAGCTTGTCGATTAGCAATAATCACATCCGAAATCTGTTTGAATTGCTCAAGATCCTTAATCACCTTGGAATTGAAAAACTCAGACTCTTGTAGGACTGGCTCATAGACAACAACCTCAATGCCTTTGCCTTTAATCCGCTTCATAATCCCCTGAATGGACGACGCTCTGAAATTATCTGACCCTGCTTTCATAATCAGCCGATAAATGCCAACTACTTTTGGATTTTTTTTAATAATACTCATCGCCACAAAATCTTTACGCGTCGTATTGGCATCCACAATGGCATTAATCAGATTCTGCGGTACCTGCGAGTAGTTTGCCAGCAGTTGCTTCGTATCCTTGGGTAAGCAATAGCCGCCGTAACCGAACGAGGGGTTGTTGTAATGATTACCAATGCGAGGGTCCATGCAGACGCCTTCGATAATTTGGCGAGTATTCAAGCCATGTGTTTCAGCATAGGTGTCCAGCTCATTAAAATATGCCACACGCATCGCGAGAAAGGTATTGGCAAACAACTTGATTGCCTCTGCCTCTGAACTATTAGTCAATAAAATTGGTGCGTCTGGTTTAAGACAGTTGTCTTTAAGCAGATTAGCGAAGGTTTGAGCACGTTCAGAAACCTCCCCCACAACAATACGCGATGGATAAAGATTGTCGTAAAGGGCTTTACCCTCACGTAAAAACTCTGGTGAAAAAATCAGGTTTTCACAATGCAGCTCAGCGCGAATTTTTTCGGTATAACCCACTGGAATCGTTGATTTAATCACCATGACCGCAGTAGGATTAATCGCCATCACGTCCTTGATGACAGCTTCCACAGACTTGGTATTGAAATAATTGGTTTCAACGTCATAGTCCGTTGGCGTTGCAATCACCACAAACGAAGCATCCTTATATGCCTCATTCTTGTCTGTAGTCGCTTTGAAATTAAGCGGTTTTTTTGCAAGAAAATCTTCAATTTCCCGATCAACAATTGGGGATTTTTTTTCATTCAGAAGTGCTACTTTTTCTGGCACGATATCCAGCGCAACAACCTCATTTTTTTGAGCTAATAATACAGCCAAAGACAAACCAACATAACCAGTACCAGCAATTGCAATTTTCACAGTGGCTCCTTCTATTTTTATATACTAATCCTTTAGTGATGCAGCTTATTTTTTAAGCCATTCCCGTATAAATAACTTGGGGTAAATAACCGCATCAACCATATATCTTTTAACAAGTCGCTTGGGTTCTGAGCACATTCGATGCATCCATTCCAGCCCGAATTTGCGCATCCACATAGGTGCTCTAGGCTTGTTTCCAGCCAAGAAGTCAATAGTAGCACCAACGCAAAGCGCCACTTTTACAGGTAATCTGCTCGCGTATTTATTTACCCATATTTCCTGTTTTGGTGCACCCAAACCAATAATCAGCAAATCTGCATTTGCATCTGCTATCGCCTGGCAAATTCGATCACAGTAAGCACTATCCTTTTCAAAACCAAAGTCAGGGCTGAGAATACCAACAACTTCAACAACAGGCCATTGCGCTTTGATATTCGCTGCAGCAATCTCACCAACTCCTGGCATAGCACCCAGCAGATAAACACGCAAAGGTAAATTGCTTTGTTGAAATCGAGTGAAAATATTCGGAACAAGATCACTACCAGGCACAGTTTCAGGCAATGGTTTTCCAAGCAATTTAGAGGCCAGGACTACCGGTTTCCCATCCGCAACAGTCAAAGCTGCGTTTGCATAAGCTTGCTTAAAAGCAGGATTTTTTTCTAATTGCACAATGTGATCAACATTGGGCGTGACGACATATTTGCAACTATTGTCGCCAAATTGAAGCCACTCTTGCAATACATCAATAGATTCACTCATCGAAAACTTGTGAATGGTGATTCCAAACATTTCTATGGTATTTGACATAAACAGACTGAGACCCAACAAGTTTAGATATATATTTGTGACCGAAATACGTAGGGTTACGTAAAAATTTATGATTATTTTTTCAGTAGCATGTGAATAAAAAAAGAACCTGTGTGATATGGTATAACCCATAAGGATTATGCGATATAAGACGTTTAACCTATTCTGGCTCTAACGCCACTGCTTACACCTCATCTACAATTTCAATAATAACGCTTATTTGTGAATTTTTTTAAGTGATTTAACAAAAATATGATTAGCATTTTAAATAACATGCCCACCAGTTCAGTCATAGAGGCAGATGTTTGTATTATTGGTGCAGGTGCCGCAGGTATTTCGCAAGCGCTAGCACTCTCTGGTCGCGGTCTTAAAATATTGCTGCTGGAGTCAGGGTTTGAATTTGCTGATGATAAGACGCAGCATTTATATGCGGGTGAAGTCGCTGATGAAAAATTGCATAGCCCCCCAGACAAATATCGTCAGCGTCGGTTTGGCGGCTCAACAACAATATGGGGTGGGCGCTGCATGCCATTTGACCCAATTGATTTCGAGCAACGGGATTATGTGCCGCACAGTGGCTGGCCGATAAAGTATCAAGACCTTCTACCCTATTATCAAAAAGCTAACCAACTTCTCGAAGCTGGCGTGTTCGAGTATGACGCCGACAAAGTCTTTGACAGTGATGCACAAGCGGCTATTAAAGGCTTTAAAAGTGACATAGTCAAAACAAACAACCTTGAGCGCTTTTCTTGCCCTACCAATCTAGGCGATCGATACAAACAAAGACTATTGTTAGCGAAGGACATCGATATACTGCTTGGCGCCAATTGCACTGGCATCCGTCTCAATCAGGCAGGTACTCATGTTAACCATCTTGATATCGCCAGCCTGCAAGGCATTAAAGCAACTGTACAGGCAAAAAAAGTCATCTTGGCGACCGGTGGCATAGAAACAACACGGCTATTACTCAATTCTAATGATGTCTGCAAGAATGGAATTGGTAACGAATATGACCTCGTTGGCCGTTATTATCAGTGCCACATTGCGGGCAACCTTGGTAAGTTAACGGTAGCAGGACCAACTTCGAATGTCCGTCATGGCTATGAGGTGTCTCCTGAGGGCATCTACTGTCGTCGTCGTTTTGCTTTAACGCCTGAAACTCAAAGGAAAATTAATGCTGGCAATATGGTAGCGAGGTTGCATTTCCCTAAAATTGTGGACCCTTCACACAAGATTGGTGTGTTATCCGGCTTGTTTCTCGCCAAAAACTTCATCAGTTACGAATATGGGAAACGGCTTAATGATGGCCGCTCTAGCATTAACATCTACCTTAAGCACTTCGCAAATATCATTCTTGATCCTATTGATACAATTAAATTTTTACATCACTGGATTACTAAAAGAACGTTGGCAAAGCGCAAATTCCCATCAGTTATTTTAACTAATAAAAGTAATCAGTTCACATTTGAAATTCACGGCGAACAGTACCCCAACCCAGATAGCCGTATCACATTGATAGAGGAGACAGATGCGCTCGGCATGCGCAAGGTAAAAGTGGACTGGAAATACTTGCCCGAAGATATAGAATCTATACGGCGTTCGCTCAAGCTGTTTGAACAAGAAATCAATCAAAGTGGGATCGCTACTTTTGAATTCAATGATGATCTACTCGAAGAAGACCTAACCCGGTTTGGCGCTTATGGCGGTCACCATATTGGCACAACCCGTATGGGAACAAACCGCGAAACATCCGTCGTAGATCTGAACTGTAAACTTCACAATGTAGATAACCTTTACATTGCCAGTGCCTCTGTTTTCCCTACCAGCAGTCAGGCTAACCCCACCCTGACTATTGTCGCCATGAGTCTGCGTCTTGCCGATCATATTGCTGAAACTTTGCGTACTGGAAAATCATCGCATTCAATCATTTAGTCAGGAAAGTCATATGAAAGTATTGATTCTTGGAGCAACCGGCCATGTCGGAAACCGTCTACATACACACTTACAGACAACAAATATTTCATCCATTGCAGCCTCACGTGGAAGAATGCGTAGCAATGTTTCAAACCATGTGGTTCTCGACAGCATGAATCTGCCGGAATTAACCAAACAATTGCAAAATGTTGACGCAGTAGTGAATTGCGTCGCAGGCAGTAAAGACTCTATTGGGACTGGCGCGCAAATTTTAACTCAGGCAGCGCTCGCATCTGGCAAGCCGACTATTGTGCACTTGAGCACGATGTCGGTATATGGCGCCAGTGAGGGTGTCATTACTGAAGACTCTCCCTTCGATCCTGATTACAACTGGTATGCAGCAGCTAAATGTGAAGCAGAAAATCATATGCAGGCTTATGCTAAAGCAGGCGGAAAGGTTGTTGTTTTTCGACCAGGTTGCATCCATGGCCCCAACAGTGTGCAATGGGTTGAGCGCATTTCAAGGCTTCTTCAATCATTCCGGTTAGGTGACCTTGGCTCCGAGGGGGATGGCTGGAGTAACCTGATACATGTCGATGACGTTGTTAAAGCAATTCATTTAGGCCTGGAAATGCCGTTGAGCGATGGAGAAATTCAGCACTTCAACCTAGCTGCACCAGACAGTCCCAGATGGAACCAGTATTTCATTGATCTCGCACAAGCGATTGATGCAACGCCGGTCAAGCGCATTCATCCCAAACAACTTAAACTGGATTCGAAAGCCTTTAGTCCAGCCATAAAAATTGCTCAAAAAATACTTGAGAAAGCCGGCCAGAAAAACCTGGCTAAGCAATTACCAGAACCGCTGCCGCCATCACTCGTAAGACTTTTTAAACAGCATATTTTTCTGGATTCCAGAAAAATATCCAGCAAAATGAACTTTATGCCTTATCAGGAGAGTTTTTTAAGTTCTATCGAATGGTTAAATGGTAATTAGTAATCGAGCCATTTCGACAAAACGGCAAGAAAGACGAATTATGATTTTTTGATATATAACATTTAAAAAATAATTCGATCGCCTCCTTGGATTTGCTATCAGTATCAAGATACTAGGAATACTTTTTGTATGGAAATTCCTACAAAGCTTTAATTTTCTGCTGATAAGAACAAAAAATCTAATGCGTTACTGTAGTGACCAATTCTACATACTCGCATTATGGTTTTTAATGAAGCGTTATACTTATCTTGACGGATGGCGCGGGCTATCGATTATTGCTGTTTTAGCTGGCCACTTTCTTTCCATTCATGGATTTAATGCAGGCCGATTTGGCGTTGAAATGTTTTTTGTACTGAGCGGCAGGTTGATGGCGGAAATCCTGTTTATCAAACACACCCCGCTGCCCAGCTTTTTTAAACGACGTATCTCGCGGGTATGGCCAGCACTGTTTGTATTCATTATTGCAATGTGGCTTATTTTTGGTCGATCAGAAAATGAGCTGCATGTGGATTATCGTAGCGTGTTGGCTAGCCTTAGCTTCACTTACAACTACTACAGCATATACGCAAAACACACACCAGTTTTAGATCACATTTGGTCACTGTGTATCGAGGAGCACACCTACATCCTGCTGGCATTCATTGCATTCTTAGCCCGAAAATACCACTTCGACCCTATCAAACCGTTGATCGCCATCTGCGTGTTATTTTTGGTAAATGGTACTCTACTCACCTTCATACAACATCTTGATTATTACAATGTCTATTGGAGAAGCGATACCCGCAGCGCCTCTATTCTAATGGGAGTAATTAGCTTTTTGCTCACTCAACGATCCAGCCAACGCATTCCTGCACTGGCTTCTGTTTTGTTAGTTTGCATGGCCTTACTTCTCAACATCAATCTGGTGCCAGACCCTATTAAATACAGCCTTGGAACAATGTGTGTAGCAGCCGCCATATGCAGTATTAAGGAGATCCCAGAATATCTGATGAAATTCATCTGCCACCCGGCACTTACTTGGGTGGGTTTAATTTCATTCTCGCTTTATTTATGGCAACAGCCCTTTTATAAAATGATTCATTCAGGTCAATCAAAATTAGTACTGCTTTTAGCAGCACTAATCATTGCATCCTTGAGTTATCGTTTTATTGAAGTACCGGTAAGAAAATCACTTAATCAGAAATGGGCGAAATAGGTATGAACTAGCAGTCGACAATTGCAGGAAAGTCAAATCATACATTAGAACCATATTTTCTTCTTAATGCGATTGTTGGTTGTTCAATTACATAGTAAGAAATCAAGGTGGTAATAATGGTTAGGCCCCAAAATCCTAGTTGCCAGGCAAGCGAAAGTTTATTCAAACCTATTGCATACGAAATAAGCGTCATTGATAACCAATGCTGCAAATACAACGAATAGCTTAGCTTGCCAATAAAAGTAAGTGACGGTAACGCCAAAAAGCGCCTAAATGTGGAAAAAATACTTGCTTGATTAAATAATACATTCAGAAGTATTAAAAATAACCCTAAGTTTTGTAAGCTATATCTGAATGTCTCTCTAAAAAATAGGTCCCGAACCAACAGTGAAAAGAGAATTGCAGCTACCCCTACAACAAAATAACCAAATTTAAATAAATGCCGTTCAAGCCACTCTTTTTGAGTCGGCTTGTGCATCAGGCAAGCCATGAAACAACCGAATGCTATCGAGTCTATCCTTGCCTCCGTTGCCGTATAAGTGTACCCCCCCTCATGCAACAGGTCTGGAAAAATCAGGGCGTAGCCAAGTCTGATTAGTAGCGGTAGGATTAAAAAAATAACGATTATTTGATAGTAACGATTTGAACGATAAGTGAACGCAAGTAGTGGCGCAAACAAAATGTAAAAATGTTCTTCGATAGCAAGACTCCATAAAATATTAAATGGAGAGAGTAAGCCATCTACATTCGAAAAATGTATAAAAATTTTATAGTAATTAGCGAAATAAAATAATGCGGCAAAAATCTCTGATACCTTTATTGACTGATTAATAAAGAGAATCAATAGGCTTGAGATGATGATGAAATAAACGGCAGGTGGGAGTAATCGCCAAAACCGTCGTATGTAGAATTTTTTTAAATCTATGTACTTGTTTTTTTCTACTTCACTAATCAATAGCGAAGTAATTAAGTATCCGCTAATAAAAAAGAAGATAGTAACGCCAAAACCTCCAGGAACGATATGCCCGAACCCAGCATGAGAGATCATAACAAGTAATATAGATAACGCCCTGATTCCATCTAGTTCTGGTGTGTATTTCATATATTGATTTCTAGTTTTGCTGAGTTAAGCTCGGAGCTAGATACGGTTTGGCTAAACTTTGACAAGTTGGCGTGATTTCTCGCGAAATGGACTTTCTACCAACCTGTAAGTGAGGTAACCAATAGTTAAACACGCTGCCAGAAAACCAAAGGTAAGAACAACCGCCAATGGTAATTCAAATTGTGGTATTGATAAGCCCTCGACTATCATTTCTGGCCGATGAAAGATTACTCTAATCACTTGTTGGTAAAACCATAGAACTAAACCATGCGACATATATAATGAGAATGAAATTGTCCCTAACCAGACTAAGGTTGGATGAGACAAAAAATGCTTCCAAAAATGGTCTGTTGAAAGCAGGATTGATGCAATGAGCAAACACGTTAAGGGGTAAATTAAAACCTTTAATGCTTTGGCATCATGGCCGAAGACCATAAATAACCCAATCATCACAAAACAGACCGGTATCCAATAAGGACTTAAAGAAACAGAATTTATAACTTTGCTAATACCAAGGGCTAACATACAACCGATAAAAAATCCTGCGATGCATCTCAGCATGAAATCATGGTGCTCAGGATGATAAATGAAAAGAATGGCTGTGGCTGATAGGCCTAGGGCGGCAAAAATATAATTTTTGAATTTTGCAAAATTCAGCACTATCAACCCGAAAATTAGATAGGTATAAAACTCAGCACTGATAGACCAAGCCGGACTGTTAAATGTGATGGCCTGTTCATTTGGCCAGAAAGCCTTAATCATAAAAATATCTCGCATAAATGCTGCAAGATCGTTATCTTCAAATGGTTGCTTGCTAAGGCTTGCAATTCCGAAATGATGTTGCAGAACATATTTCAATACTTCAATGCCCAGAAACAATAACAAAAAGAGTAAATGTACAGGATATAAACGACCAAATCGCAAAAACTGAAACTTTGCCAATTCATAAACTGTGTTGATTCGATTTGCATATGCGGTATAAATTACAAAGCCGGATAAGACAAAAAACAAATCTACCATCATAAATCCACTGCGAATAATGGATATATTGTGGACCAAAGGATTCCATGCTGGAACGTGGTATAAAACGACCAGTAATGCAGCGATACCGCGGAGACTCTCTAATTGATCAATTTTTTTTATAGTTTTACTCATTGATGTGTTTTGTACTTTAAAAATGAAAACGTCCGCTAATCTCTTTTGGATTTAACCCATTCAATCTGACGATTCACAAAAAACTTAGCGTATAGCTGGATTTTACTGATAGCGTAAACTGGCGCATAAGTCAAAAGCTCAAAAAACGGTAATATTTTAGTACCGTGCTTAACCCATGAGATCATGACAAATAAAGCTAATAACAGGAATTGAATTACACCGTACCCCCAAGGGAATGTAGTGTTTGTAAGCAATATCAAGACTGCTGAAATAATTGCAAATAATGCACTTAGCAAGAATAGCAGCGCAACTGGGGGAACGCACAAATCTAAAGCCATTGCTGTCATTTCAATGTTTGCTGTACGTAACCCCTTAAAGAAGAGTGGTAGTCCCTCTTGTACAATCATGCCAATATGGCCATGCTCCCACCTTTTCCGTTGCGAGTCAGCACCCTCATCATTTAATGGGAACTCACTTGTAACATATGCTTCAGGACAAAATTTGGGTGCTAACCTTTGCTCGGCCAGGTCTATACCTAATTTCATATCCTCAACAATATATCCTTTGGCAAGATTAGCATTTTTAACATGCTCCCAGGGAAAAGCCATCCCAGAGCCCATCAGTTGCATAGGCATACCCAGGCGATAAAATCCCAGCGGTCGAGTCCAGCTTTTAACGACATAGGCAAATTCAGCCAATTTAGTTTTTACGGGTGAATTTGGTTTTGCCTGAATTAAGTACAAGGCTTGAACTGCACGCTTACCTTTGATAACAGCCTGAGCTAAAGCATTAATAGTATCTGGATATACAATACAGTCGGCATCAAAAACAATCATCACCTCTGGAGGATTAGTCTTAAGATGTTGAATGCCAAAATCTAACGCGTATCCTTTACCACGCAACGTTTCATGTACTCTCTCAATGACCTCCACACCGTTACTTCTTGCAATCTCTGCAGTATTGTCCGAACAATTATCAGCAATCACCACAATTCGGGTGTTAGGCGTAGCAGACTTCTTGATAGACTCAAGCGTTGCACTGATCCCAGTGGATTCGTTATGCGCTGGGATCAGTAGTGCAATTGATGCTGACTGCGGCTGAACCTTTTGGTTACGAAACCCAGGTAAAACAGCCACCAAAATTTGTATACAAAATGTGAGTACTGGAATTACCAATATGGCGAATACCGTAAAAAAAAGGATTTCAGCAACTATAAGCATAATTTCTACTTGAAAACGTATTCTGTTCTGGTCTGAACATTATTGATCAATGCGTATTAATGTGCCACTTACACTAGATCCAGCACCAATACCACTAGTGACTACAACATTTGAGGTAACATCATCGGCTGGCCAGGCAAATGTTCTAGATTGTCCATCCGAAAGATCATATGTATCAACCCTGGTTTTATATTTTTTGTCCTTGATAATGAGTCTGAGTTTACCACCCCCGGTGGTTTTTGCGGTGATTTTATACTTTTCACCCATTTTAGGTTTTGCCCATGTGACTTGTGTCAGTGATCGCCCAGAAGGATTTGATTGAACGACTTCAGTACTAGTTGGGCCAAAGATGACTGCTTGCTTCCAAGTATCAAACTTTCCTGCAGTTGGACTATTTTGTATACATGCGGTCCGCTGATAAACACACCATGGGCCTCGCATTGATAGAATATTGAAATTCTTTTCAGGAATGAATGGATTCCCAGAGGCATCGACCCATGACTTAGCTGAAGTTACCATTCGCAAAGACTGTCTAATTAAATGCAATTCATTTGCTGCCTTGTAATTGTAGCCATTTTTATGCAGGTTAAGTCCTGAGCCATTTTCAACATAAATGATAAATGGTGTGCCATCGTTTGTATCAACAATGTAAGCGCCATAAACTTTTAGCGTATTAACAATTTTTATCAACTCTGGCGTCTTGATTTTTGAAACGTCAAAACTTTCAGGCAGCATAACTAGAGCACCCTCTGGAATCTGACCAGTATTTTTCGGTGCATATACGTCAGCTGAGGTAGCAGGATAGACATATCCTGGATTAGAGGCTGCACCATTTAATGCAAGTGACATAGCCAACGCGTGTGGATAAATAGGATCACTACTTGCAAACTCATTTTTCCGAATAATGCCTGCACATGCACCAATACCAACTGCCCTAGCCCCTTGATAATAGTGCGCCGGATCAGCCCAGCCAGTTCCGTCTATCGGTGACCAAGCATAAAGATTGGCAGTCCATTCCCCATTTGTATTTCTGAGCTTCCAAAAGGAATGGATCACTCCACTCGCAGTATCGTAAATATCTGCATGACCATCGCCACCAGAAGCAGGAACAAGATCAGCTGGCCAGTGTGGAATTTCAATTTTTGGCTGATTAGTTTCTGCATCAGCATCATAAACCCCTTTTTGTCCAGGATTAGGTTTAACAGTTACAGGGCCACTAGTTTCATCAGCAAAAAAACATCCTGAGGATAATATTCCCTCGTGAATATTGGGATTATATTTTGAAGTTGGAATTACAAAATCAGAGAAACTTGGAGATACTGGCCTACTCTTCCATAAAGAATTTACAGCAAACGGTTTGCTATAAAGTGCGACATCTGCTGCGTTTACAGTATGATTAAATGCAACATATGCGAGCCAAGGTAAGACTAACAGACTGGTTTTATGAAAAGCTTTCATCATTTACTCCTTAAGGCTTGAATATGATTTAAATGATCAGCAAGCCGTAATGCCAATGCAACAATCGTAAGTGTTGGATTAGCATGGCTATTCGTGGTAAAAACCGATGCGCTCGCAATATACAGATTTTTGACTCCATGCACTTTGCAATTAACATCTACCACACTATCATTCGGAGCGTTTCCCATACGGGTTGTTCCCATATGGTGCCCGCCAACAGGTAAAGCGCTCTCCATTGCCTTTTCTAACTCTTTTTGGTCAAACTCAAGCCTGCATACGTTGGTCTTCTCAAATTGTTGTTGTAATAAATTAAAAGATTTAATTCCAGAGGCGATATCCTGAGCCGTCATTTTCCAATGCACACTTACCCTAGGCATGCCATATCGGTCGTATTCGTCAAGCAACTCAATACGATTGCCTACATCTGATACTTGCTCACTATTAAACTCAATAGGATATGTTCCATTACGGTTTGCCACCAGCGTGTAGGGAATGCGTCTTTTCGCCAACTTTATTTTGAATAACCAGTCGTAAGCAAACCGAACGACAGATACTGGGTCCGAGACAACATTCCAGACATGTTTTGCATAGTCAATACGCTCTAATGATTGATTGCCACCATGATTTAAAATGGTTTGATACTCGGGCTTTAATATTGACTTTGCAAGATAAATGGTAGATAAAATTCCGCTACCATGAGAAGGGTCCGCGTATGCTGGAAAATGTAGCCTAAATGCAGAATTCAACAAACCATGCTTAGTTTGAAACTCTGCAGAAAATTGAAGCTTTCGTCTGGCATAAACGCCTTCAGTTGTTTTTTGAAAATCAAAAATGGGACATTCATTTTTAAATCGTAACGATCCATAAATCAAGTCATAGTGACACGCATAATACTTACCAAGGCTTCCATCGAGATGGCTCCAGGCAGGTTGATACTGACGACTGACTAGCAATAGTCGAGTTGTATCAATCCCTCCTCCGGCTAAGACAATTTGATTGACTTTCACATCAACCGATTGTTGACCATCATGCAAGGTGATTGTCTCAACGACATCACCTTTCTGAGCACTTGTATTTAGTTTAGTACAGCGCGCGCGCAAGAGGACTTTTACATTGACTGCATTTTCAAGCTCTTGCCGAAATTTTTTACCAAAATCTGTAGGTAGGCTATATCTCTCAATATACTCATTCAAATCAGGCGCTAATGTTGGCGCTTCGCTAAATATTGGTTTAGTATTTGGACCGAAGGCTGAAATATTGAAATTATTATCCCCGGCATCGCAATAATCGAGGGCTTGAGCATAATAGTTAGCAATGTCTTTAGCTCCTTCTGGCCAGCCACTCTCTGGAACATGAGCGCGCTGCTCAAAATCATGTGAGTCAAGTGGTACGCATCTCCCCCCCCATAGGTGCGTTGTTCCCCCAAACCGCTGATATCTAAATTCAGTCGTTTGTGGATGTGGTGGCGTCGCTTTCCCCATATATGCGTCGAGTATTTCGGAACCTTCATTCCAATCACCGCCCTCTATCAACAATATGCGATGACCAAGCCGACTAAGATGAACGGCTAAAGATATGCCAGCTGCGCCAGCACCAATGATACAAAGCGGATATGACTCTAATTCTGAAATATTAGTATTATTGAGGTAACCAATCATATTAGCTTTGCACTTGCTCCCGAATCAGCTGTTCAAGTTTGCTAACTTCAATTTTAAAATTGAAATCAGATTCAATAGTTTCTCTTGCAGCTGAACGGACTGTTTCACGTAACTCCGGATGTTTTATGTACCGAAAAATGGCACTTTTCAGTGCTTGTTCATCGGATGGAGCAACAACCATGCCAGAAACACCATGCTCAATCAGTTCAGTAACGCCTCCAACATTAGTTCCAATGACTGGGATGCCACAGGCCATCGCTTCCATCAGTGACACAGGAACACCCTCGGCAAAGCTGGGTAAAATAAATACATCACTTGCTAACAAAGTCTCTCTGACAGTTTCTTGACTAGCAAAGCCACCAAAAAAGACCATTTCTGTCAGTCCGTGTTTATCAACCTCAGACTCAAGGCTAGCTCTCTCAGGACCATCACCCAAGAGGGTTAGATGAAACTGATAACCCTCGTTTTTCAAGTCAATCAAACTTTTCAATAAAACAGGTACACCCTTTTCTGCTGCTAATCTACCCACATACAATAGTTTTACGGGCCCAGCTGCTTGACTATCAACAGGTTTATCATCAAAAAAATACTTGTCTACATCAACACCACAGTGAACAATTTTGAGTTTGTGCCAATCTTCTACGTTAGAGAAAAGCATCATCTGGCTTTTGCAATAATTACTTATACAAACTATAAATTTTGCATATTTGACCTTTTCCCTAAGTGCAAGCAAAGTTGGCTCGAAGAAAATATGCGGCCCATGAAAGGTGACGCTATAACCTACGCCACTTAACTGACTCGCAAGCATCGTCACCATACCACTGCTATCACCAAAATGATTATGCACATGTTGCACATTATTCTGTTGCAGGTAGTTTGCGAGCAACAATGCCTCTTGAAAGTAAAAAAGTTGGTAGAGGGAGCCCTTCACGCCCGGACGACGAGTTTTAAAAGCTAAGTGCAGCGTTTTAAAGTAGCTTGAGGTCGCACTCACAAAATACTTAAAATTCAGTTTGATAAGCTTTACCGGGCTAGCTGGCAAAAAATAAGTGGTTTGTTTACGCTCATTTAGAATCAAAGGGCTCACATTATTAGCACCCTCAGGTTGTCTTAAGGCACACGTTAGCACTTCAACGCCAGATGCTCTCAGTCCAATCACCTCGCGTTGTATAAATGTATCAGTGGCACGTGGATAACTACTTGTAAAGTATGCAATTCGCATATTAAGACTCTTTATGAGGATATTTTTTGAGGTCGAGTGTCTTGTTCAGGCTTTTGGAACAGTCTCGAAGCTGAAATTGTTAAACCTAATGTGAACCACAAATACCAGTTGAATACTAGATAATCAAGCAAGTTATCGGCATAGCCCATGAATGCAAATTCGAGCAACATAACGATTACGGTGAAAACCAATAGCCTGTTAAATTTATAAATCCTTAATAGTTTTTTGAAAACCTCAAACATCAGATATAAGAAGGCCAACAATCCAAAAATACCTAATTCGAAAAATAACTGGACATAAATATTATGGGCGTTGATATCAAAGTCCTGTTTTTGGAATGCGTTTGCCATTGCAAAGCTGGTCGAGTGGTGAATAAAACTATAGAGACCATATCCAGTAAGATAGTTTGTCTTTGACATCCAGGCTAAACTATCCGACCAAATCTTCAGTCGCCAAGCATAAGAATTCAACCTACCGTAACCACTTGAACCAAAGTCGTTATCACTTGTTAAATCAAGTACTCGTTCTTGCACCTCCGGTATTAATAAAGCAACGAATGGCGCAAGTATTACAATAAACAAATATTTACGCTCATGCATGACTGCATACAAGAAAAAAAACATATAACAAGCAACCCAACCCGATCTAGTTTTGGTCATTATTAGCATCGCCACTAGCAACAATATATAGAGTGGTAATGTCTTGCGTAAGCCATTTCCAATCGATGTGATTTTTGATTTGTATATGTAAAAACAAACAGTGATCATTAATACCAAGTATGGCGCGAATGGATTGGGGTGTGGGAAGGTACTCCTCAATCGAAAACCCTCTTGATAACTAAACGCCATTCCTCTACCACCAAATACAATACAAAAAAGGCCATATAAGACTGGGATAATCGAGGATAGAGCAACTACTTTAATCCATTTATCAAAGTCACTTTGTGAGTTAACAAGTTTTGTGCCCAAAAGAAACATTGATGCATATGAAACATAAATCAAAAACACTTTAACGCTTTGAAGTACTGCAGGGGAATACGTCAATGAAAGGAAGGACAATGTAAGAAAAATTATCCATGCTCTTTTGATGTTCGTAATATCCGGCTGAATAGGATTTGGCTTTTCGAAAATTGTTAAGATTGCAATTAAAATTACTAATGCATTAAGAACAGCACCAATTCCGAAGCTGCCAAGTTTGATCGAATTAAAAACAACATCAAGCGATGACCTTGTAAGGATGACAAGTAAAAAAAAGAAATATCGATCAAATAGAAATACCAGACCAATAACAATCGCTATTGGTAGACTCAAAAGGTAAATGTAATGGTCCCCAATCACCTGAGTAATAAAAAGTGAAACTAATCCAAAAAAAAGTGCTGAAAATGCTGACAGCATTGAAAACACCAATTTGGTTTTACTAATATTCAGTTTTAACACGTTATTACCTGACGTAGATGAAGTAATGGATTGCTGGCGTAGCCAAGTCAAGTATATTAATTTCTAAATGTTGCAGTTAATAATGCCAAACACCCTTTTGGCCAAAAGCCTAACCTTAAAAAAGTTATCCAGTCAGACAATGTAGGACGATTGTTGTAATACCTTGAAAACATTTGCAAAAATAACTTCTGCGCGTTTCGTTTAGAGTCTTTACAGTGTTTGTCTACAAAGCGTGTATAAGCAGTTTGTAAGCGCGCTCGGGACTTGATGGAAATTCTATCTGTTCGAGGAGTATCGTCCATAATTTGTGTTGGAATGTCGAGTAGTGACGCTCTGCCGAATTTTTTTAAAACTCTGAAAAAAAATTCCATATCTTGCCAGGCCGGCATTTCTTCATCAAATAAACCGGACTCAATAAAAACTTCCTTTGGTGCAAAGATTTGATTGCCAACATGATTAAAATCAAACAATTGCTCATGACTTACATGCCCAAGTTTACGTGATTGGTCAACTTCGCGTCCATCCCTGTAAATTAGATCTGGAGTATAGAGGCAGGAAGGTCTTATCGAGTACTTTTCCAGCATTTGCCAATAACTCACCAATAACTCTATGCGGTTTGGTAAAAACTCATCATCATCGTCTAGTCCAGTAATAAATTCACCAGTAGCACTTTTAATGGCGAGATTTCGAGCTGCAGGAGCCCCGCCTGATTGAGGTTTAATAAAATATTTCAGACGACGATCAACTAAGGACTTTTGCGTAAGATAGCTCTCAGTATCATCGGTAGATCCGTCGCTAACAACAATTACCTCAACATCTCTGTAGCTTTGGTTCAGGACTGAATCCACTGCTTTTTCCAGTGCTTGTCTTCTATTTTTAGTTGGTATGTAGACAGAAACTCTCATGATTGATCAACTTTTCCTAGCAAATACTTTATTGAGATAGGTTTTTATCAGTGATGGGAAGAAAATGTAATTCACCAACAAGTAAAAAAGAAGTCCGAATAAGGTTGCCAGAATAAAGCTGGCAAGCAGACTCAAATGGTGATTAATCATTTCAAAAGTGTGTCGAGTTGCAAAACACATTAGAAGCGATACTAAAATTGGCTTCCAGATTGCTTTAATTAAGTCTACAGCAGAACTCTTCACAAATTTTCCGGCGATCAACACGAGAGGAATGCCTGTCACAATACTGGCATACAAATACCATTCAGCAACGCTATTAACCCCCTTACTTGCACCAATATAATATGCCAGAACATGAACTAATGCACTGGCTAATGACATCCACATTAATAACCGCGTTTTACCTTGAGCCATAAATACTGTGCCCGTTGTGCTAGAAATGGATTGCATGAACCCAACAGGCGTTAACCATGCTAAAACACTTGCAACATGACTCCATTGATGACCAAATGCGACATCGACAAAGGGCTCTCTGAGAGCGAAAATCCCAGCCATTAGCGGTGCCGTTAAAAAAGCAATAAAGGCGATCGTCTGAAGATATAACTTTCCCATTTCCTCAAGATTACCCTGCTGCCGACTCATGACCGGAAATAACGCCCGAGAAGAGGCCCATGTAATATTTTGTACAGGCAATAACATTACTTTGTATGCCATGGAATAAATACCCAATGAGGCAGCCCCTAGTACTCTTCCAACCACCATGCTGTCAGCATTTCTGAAAAAATATGTAATCAATTGAAACATGGTCATATGCCCGGTAAAAGGCAACAACATTTTGAGCTCCGCAAAGCTGGGCTTTCCTTTTGGTCGCCATGAGGATAGGAACCATATTTGTCCAGAGGAAAACAATGCCATTAAAATTGCCTGCAATACTAGGCTATATACGCCAGCCCCGTTTAGAGCCGCAACCACAGCAATCACCATTGCAACAAATGAAGATATTAATTCAACAAATGCGAGTTTCTTAAACTGAGAGTCACGCTCTAATAAAGCTTGATGCGATATCGATGAACTTGATATTGGAAATACCAAGGCTAAGATAATCAAAATTGCAATCAGCTCGTCATGTTTAAAATATCCTGCGATCATTGGCGACGCCAACATAATGATGCTGGCAATGGTCAAGCCGATGAAAATATTGAACCAAAATACCGTATTGACTGTGTGATGAGTGAGATCTTCTTTCTGGATAATGGCTGCGGAGGTCCCTTGATCACGAATCAATAATGCTAGATTAGTGACGACTGTGGCCATTGCCATTAAGCCATAATCACTTGGAGGCAATATTCTTGCTAATACAAAAATATTGGCTAGCTGAGAAGCTATTCTTGCTAATTGTGAGACTGCCACCCACTTGGCATTGGAAACAGCTGTCATTCAATATTGTTCAACATTAATTAGGTAAAAGTAGTCCTGAAGATTGCTGCTCAACAGCACGTACAAAATCAAAGAGAAACTTTTCTTGAATTGCATAAGCTTCCTTTACTTGTGACTCATCTGCCACGACCGTTGAAACACGCACAAGAATGCCGTCATCCAAACGACGCTTTAATAATCCATCTTGAATAATTTTTAGGCGCATTTGCAAGCCTGAGGTCATGCTACGATCGCCCACACGAATCCAGTAACTGACTGCTTCATAATGATTTTGGCCATGATAAAGCTGTTGTTTTCCAAACACGGGGACTCGACTACCAAGATTGGTAAATTGTTTCAATTCAGAATGGATCAGTTGGTATCCCTGTGCTGGATAGCAAACATCTGGTTGGTGAATTTTTACATCCTGACGCTGCTCTTTTGCATAGGCAAGTGCTACCATCACTTGATGCCCTTGCGCGTCAGCATAAGTTCGCATCAGAGTATCGTCATATAATTGATTGATAAGTGTTTTTTCATCACTAACCACATTAACCTGAGGCGTCGCTTGCTGAACCTCTACCCAGCTTCCAACCACACGTGGAATGCTTTGCTCAAAGTTTAGGGATTGATTAGCGTAGTGTTTATTTGGCTTTAGAGAGATTGCCAAGAAAAGACATATCAAACTTACAACTAAGAACTTCCCTCCGGTGATCAAGCCGATTGGGGGGAGTTTGAGATAAAGATCTTTCATAAGACGACTAATCTTGACTTAAGAGACTGTTAATTTTGAATTTTTCTGCCAGTTTTTGAATCAGTGAGTCAATTACAATAATCAATATCAAAGCTGTCATGAAAAGTACCATTCCAGAGAAGTTATGCAAGAATCCCTGGCCTGCCGCATCCCCCATGTGAAACGTAATTAAGGCTAACGTGCACACCCTAAGCACGTTGGAAATAAAGGAAACTGGAACAATTAAAACCGCAAGCAATACATTGCGCCAAAAAGCTTGATGATTGATGACATTGATGTAGAGTAAGCCTATAGCCTCTAGCGTGAATAAGGAGTTTAATCCGGCACATGCATCAGCGACTAGCAGCTTGTATTGCCCAATTTGCAATATAACGCCGGAGCGTGCGATCGGATAATCCAGAGCATAAAGCAAATGGTCGGCTGCAAAAGACACTGCAATTTTCATCGGCTGCGTGATTGTATCGATGACCGAAGCTGGCCAGGGAATTAAGAACACAAAGAAAAACAGTGCAAACCAATATTTTAGCGCCGTTTCTGCGCTAAAAATAATACAGATGAAACCACACAAGATAAAGACTAATGACAGTATTGAGAGGATATAAACACTTTGTGAATAACCTACCAAATACAAAGCCCCTCCTAGAAAAATGAAAGGCCAACCAAGATATGCATTCGGTTTAAAGTTGGACTGTTTCTCTAGAATCTGTTTGGTCTTGAAATAAAAAAACCAAACGCCTATTGCCAATACGATAGGCCCATGGGACTGAGTATCAGTATTCCATACAGTTACAAAAAGATCGTAAAAGACCGGGACAAATAGAATTAGGACCGAAAGAATAACTGCAATATACCCAAGCAACTTTGAGCTTGTCCCTCCTGATCCACTTTCGATCGATAGAGACATGTTAACCTGCATTCAATGCGATTTGCACATCAATGCCAAGGCTGCGGCATGACTCGTAGGCTTCTTGAGTATCTTTTAATGCAGTTTTATTCTGCAATGTTGAAATAAGCACTCCCCCCGCCTTTTTTGCCACAATCTGCGCATCAGAGGAAGCTAATATAGGGGAGGTGTTCAAAATAATCACATCGTAATGATCTGCAAAAACTTTGAGCAAGTCATCAAGCGCTTCCCTATTAAGCAATTCTTGTGGATTGGGTGGCGTTGCACCCGCACTTAGAACACTCAAGTTGAGCAATGATGGGATTCTAACGACGACATCGGTCGAGGCTCGACCAACCAGAACATCAGATAAACCTTGGATGTTACTCAGTCTAAATAATTTATGCTGAATTGGTTGGCGCAGATTGGCATCAATCAGTAATGTACGCTCACCTAATTGTGAGAATACTATAGCGAGGTTTGCAGCCAGCAAACTTGCCCCATCATCTTCATTGGCTGAGGATATCGCAATGCTTTTAAACCCTCGCTCAAACCAACGTAAAATCAGTTGAGTACGGAGAGAGCGTAAAGACTCAACCTCTTTGGAGAAAGGGTCAAATGCTGCCACCAGACCCGCGCTAAAGGAGGCTTTATCTGGAGTAAGGTAAGGATAATCAAACTGATACGATAATGCTTTATTGATATCCTCGATTGAGACGAAACCCAGAGCCATCGCGGCTTCTCCAAAACGCATTGATTTTTCCTTTTGGAATTTCAGTATGCGTTCGGCATCTTTATCTGTAATTTTGCCCATATCCAATAACAGGTGTCCTATACTTGAGGAAACTGTTTTTAAGGTTGACTGGTTCTCTGTTTCAATAATATTCATACAAGATCACTTTTGTCTGATAAATTGCGGCATCGCTAATTGGCGACAGAAATTGTTTTGATGCAGTATTCGTACACTGGAATATTCAAGCTTATCAAATCATCTTTGCTACGAACCCTACGATCCAATAATTCCGCCACTATGGCAAACAAACAACCTAACAAAGATCCAACAATCAAAGAAAATAATGCAATTAACAAGATGCTAGGATTACTAGGATTTAAAGGAGGAACCGCAGGCTCTAAAATCGAGATATCACCTTGCGTAGACTGCCCTTCAAGTGCAGTCTGACTAAATCGGTTGTTCACAGATTCGAGCGCAACCTCCGCAATCTGCACCTCTTTTTCGAGCACAGACAAATCTGAACGAGATCTATTAAGCTCCAATACTTTTTGCTTTTGCTTTTCAAGTTGGAATTTCAAATCGCCAAGACGTTGAGAGTTAATACTGGCACTGTTACTTAAACTAACGACAGCGCGATCAATCTCAGCATTCAGCTGACTTCTCAACTTAGCCACCTCGGCCTCAGCCGAAATATAAGATGGGTGATTTTTGCTGTAGCGTTGTCCCATTTCTGCTAATTTGGACTCTGCTGTGGCTAAACTCATACGCAAATTCTGAACCACAGGATTTTGAACCACATCTGGAGACTCACTCATATTTTTAGAAGCATCATTTCTTCTTGAGTTTGCGTCAATAGATTGTGATTGCGCTAAGCTATATTGAGAAGATAAATCTCTTAATTTCGATGTCTCAACATCATATGCATCTTGAATACTAGTAAGCCCGTGTTTCTGTTGATAGTCTGATAACCTATCTTGCGCTGATTTAAGATTTTCACGGAGCACTTTGGTTTGCTCTGAAAGGTACTGAGAGGCTTTGATCGCAGGATCAATTTTTAATTTTAGACTAAGGTTAATATATGACTCGGCATAAGCATTTGCCATTGTTGCTGCGAATACAGGGTCCACGCCTTTGTAGCCTATGCTAATCACACTACTTTCTTTTGACGGAATAACGTCAAGCTTTTGCTCAAGTAAATCTGCTAACCACTCATTAATGTCTGCTTGCTTACCTTTTGTTGCATTAGCAAACTGCTCTTGTAAGGCTTTTACTTCTGTCAGCTGTAATCGCTTGATTACATCTAGTGTCACATTTTTACTTTGAATAATGTCGACTTGCGTAGCCATATAACCTGGCATTAACTGTGCAGGCATTGATAAGCCGGTGACAGGGTCAACACCTTTGTAATTTAAAATAATTGTTGTTGCCGCTTTATAACTTTTAGGGAACAACAAACTAACAATACAAGCTGTAAGTAGCGTGAGCACAGCAATTGCGATAATCATCTTATAACGTGCAATCAGTACCTGCACAAATTGAGAAAAGTTCATAAATACCCTTTTTGATTACAACAGGCTTTCTTCGATAAACAATACATCTTCATCCTGCAAGGTTCCCGACAGATCTGGTGATTGTTTTACAGTTGCTCCATCAGCATTTTTCCTATGAAGCTTTACAGAGCGCTGGGTGCCACGCACAGTTAATCCACCAGCTTTAGCAATCGCTTGCATTACTGTCATATTTTTATCAATCTTGTACATGCCTGGGCGTTGTACTTCGCCATAAATATATACTTGTGGCGCCTTGGGGACGTAAATCACATCTCCAGGCATTAATTCTTTGTTTAAGGCACTTGCAGGTGATCTAAACAACTCATCAATATTGATCTCTTGAGTAACTGCTGTTCCAGAGCGCAGGGTTGTGAAGTAAAGAGTTTCTCCACCGACCTCGGTAGAGCCTCCTGCCAAAGCAACAAAATCACTAATTTTGCGAGTCCCGCCTTGAATACCATATTTACCAGGACGCAAAACTTGGCCTGTCACAGCTACGTCACGCATGCTGACATAAATTGTTTCCCCACCTGTAAGCCTAATATCCTGATCATTTAAATTTCGATGCTCAATCACCTCATGAAGATCATACTCACTGCGTTTATCACCACGCACAACCGTAATGATTTCAGATGCCTCAGCATTTAGTCCTCCAGCTTCTGCTAACATATCCTTTACATCAGTTGGCCGGGTAATTGGATAACGACCTGGCTTGAATACCCCACCTAAGACAGATACCGTCTTACTCATAAACTCCAAAACAAGTACTGAAACTTGTGGATTAGCAATGAAGCCACCACGTTTCAATTGTTCTGCAATACGCTTTTCGCTCTCAATAGTGGTTAATCCACCTACCTTAACCTCACCGATTAAAGGCATCGTTAGCACACCATCTTCTGAAACACGTGTTTCACGCATTAAATCTGCATCGCCGTATACTGTAACTCTGACATAATCTCCTGCACCAAGGGTATAGTCGGCATGGGCGAAAGCAGAAACAACTAATAATAGAATGGTTGAGAGTGCCTTAAAAAATTGTTTCATAAGCGATGAACTCTTTTCGTCGTTAATAATTAAATACGTATTACGGCAACTTTTATGCAAGTTTAATTGCGTGTTTAAAAATATACTAATTTACCAAAAGATTTAACTAATCATTAAACCTACTGTATATGACATATTTCTTAAAATGTTATTAATAACAAGATAATTAATTAAATCTTCAAATCGAGCATGACACTCGTTGTAAGGTCTTCGTAGTCAAAGTTGTTGTAAAAACTACTCGCATCTCGGCTGGAACGAATAGAACTTAGAGTCAATCCCAAATTTTTAATTGGTCGCCATGAAATTGAAGCAGAAATGCTCTTTTCTTCATCAGATCTAGAAGGCGCAGTTGCTAACACTCGTTTTTTAAAGTCTCGCTCCGCAAGACGACCAGTTAATGAAATGCTGATTTTTTCAGAAAACAAATAATTTAAACCTAGGGTAGCAGAGTCAATCAGGCTGTATGTACTGTACTCAGTTTCAAACGGACTTGCTGATCGAGTCAAATCAATACTTGCCTTTATCTTGCCAGTCAAAAGTAAATCGTAACGAACATAACCAATCCATACATCATAGTTACGAACAGTAAAGTTGTCATACTCTCGAGATAAATGCCCGATCTTACTTGTAAGATTACTTTTTCCGGTAGGTTTTAGAATGAAATCTACTTCAAACTCGTTTTCAGTAAATCCGTTATCAAACAACGCATTCTGATTTAATGGACGATCAAACTTACCATCGCGATTGTGCGCAAGAAAAGTTAAATTACTTCCTGAAGCAAAATTATATTTTGCGCCATAATCAAGTGCCGTAGCTTTGTATTGAGCAATTGCATTGAATGTTTGGCTGTTTTGGACATCTGACTCGGTCACCCCAGCAATTAATGACCATACCTTATAAGGTGAGTATTCTGTTCTAAATTGATTGACGTCTGTAGTTCTTATGTTTTGAGTTAACAGTCGAAAGTCACTAAAGCCATTAAGTGTTTTATTTTTACTAGTTGACAATGTTCCAGTCAATGCTGGGGTGAGTGACCATAACCATTTTGCATCATAGTTGATTGCATCAAAATCTAAAAAACTACTGTTTTGATATTTGTAATCAACATATGAAATATCCGCAATAATCCGTTGTAAGGAATATGTTTTATCTAACTTAACGCCTGCAGTGTAGGTCGTTATTTGATCAGATGTTTGATTATTTTTAACTCTGAACAGGTTGTCATCATAAGCTCGACTAACGGAGGTATTGAATTGCAGTGTATCCAACTCATCAGCATAGGCGGTACCTGCCGCGAAACTAAATGAGAAAGCAACCCAATATTGCAAAACTGAATTAATTTTATTTTTTGATGATTGCTTGTGTGAAGACATAGTTTAAGCAACTTCGATTAGATACTTATTTACATTCTAACCTGTAAATCTGGATTTATTACTAGAGAAATTTAACTTTTTGCCAAGGATGTAGTTAGCAGCTATTCAAAGATTGCTTTTCATTAATCATTATTGTTTATAGTTTTGGCAATTGCTGAGTGTGCTCAATTTAGTTAAACTCGAGGAGGATACTTAAAATTTAAAAATCATGAAAAAAACCGTTAAACCGCCAATCAGAACCATAGCTGGACTATCATCAGGCCCTCGAAGTCCACTTTATTTTGTAGAGTCAATAGTAGAACCCCTGATTATGGTTTTTTTTATGTGGGGAATTTTTATTTATTTTGAAGACCGTATTCCAATCTCCATATTCTTCACCTCAATTCTTTTATTCTCAGTTACGTTTCCTAGTGGTGCAAAAATACGTTTAGGTTTTTGGAAAATGTCGCGAGATGTCATTTTCCAATGGTTGTTATTGGCAAGCATGGTGCTTATCTTCGCCGAAATCACTAGCTACAGGACTTTATTTACGCCACAAATCATTTATACATGGTTAATTGGCACCCCGATTGCTCAAATTCTGGGACTGACTGCGTTAAAAGAACTTTCGCCCTTTTTCATCCGTTTGCAAGGACCTACAAAAAATGCGGTCATTATTGGTCTAAATGAACAAGGATTGGTTGTTGCAAACAATTTATTGGCAGACGAATATAGTCGCGTCAATGTACTCGGATTTTTTGAGGATCGGGCGCCTGAACGAGCACCTCAGAACCATGGCTTTGAAATATTAGGTGCACTGACGGATATTCCGCTTTATTGTAAATCACACCAAATTCATACGATTTATATCGCGCTACCAATGTCCAGCCATCCTCGTATTTTGAAACTTCTGGATGACCTGAAAGATACCACCGCCTCTATTTATTTTGTGCCAGATATTTTTGTCACAGATTTGATTCAAGGCCGCGTTTCAGACGTGAATGGCATCCCAGTGGTATCCGTTTGCGAGACCCCCTTCACAGGAGTGGATGGCATCATCAAACGTACCGCAGACATTTTGTTCTCCTTGTTTGTGTTGATCTTGATCTCCCCCATTTTGTTGATAATTGCCGCGGGCGTGAAACTCACCTCCCCAGGCCCGGTGATTTTCAAGCAACGCCGTTACGGGCTCGATGGGCAGGAGATTCTGGTTTACAAATTCCGTTCGATGACAGTAACTGAGGATGGCACCAAAGTAACGCAAGCGACTAAAAATGACCAGCGCATTACACCTTTGGGTGCTTTCTTACGCAAAACCTCGCTGGATGAATTGCCGCAATTTATTAATGTGCTACAAGGACGTATGAGTGTTGTAGGGCCGCGTCCACATGCGGTGGCGCACAATGAGGAGTACCGCAAACTGATTAAAGGCTATATGGTGCGACATAAGGTTAAGCCTGGCATCACAGGATGGGCGCAAGTGAACGGCTTTCGTGGGGAGACTGACACCCTGGAAAAAATGGAACAGCGTGTACATTACGATTTGGAGTACTTGCGCAACTGGAGCCCTCGCCTGGACATGCTGATTGTGGCAAAAACTATTTGGTTAACGGCAGTCGGACAAGATAGCGCCTACTAAACAGATTCGGCGAGAATAAAAAGCCTGGCAGAAATGTCAGGCTTTTTTTGTTTCAAAAATCAATCATCAATTAAAGATGTGAGTTCATTTTCGTCAGCATCTGGTTTATCCAGTCCTGGCTAAGGCAGTCCAACACTTCAACATCGTCCATGCCGCGTAACCAAGTGAGTTGCCGCTTCGCCAATTGCCTGGTCGCGTATACCCCATGCTCTGCCAACGTAGGTAAATCAATATTGTTATTGAGGTGTTGCAATACTTGACGATAACCGACACAACGCATGCTGGGGGTGTCTTCAGTCAGTTGCGGGTAGGTTTGCAACAAATTTTTGACCTCCTCAATCAAGCCCTGTTTGAGCATGAGTTGAAAACGCTCTGCAATCCGTTGATGCAAAACGCTACGGTCACTGGGCATGAGGGCAATTTTAAGGATATCGAACGGTAGCGAGACTTTTTCGGACTGCGCGCGCAGGACACTCATAGGTTGCCCACTGATACGGTAGACCTCTAAGGCCCGTTCTATCCGATGTGAGTCTGTGGTATGGATTTTGGCAGCGACGCTGGGGTCTATGCTAGCTAATTGAGCATGCATGGCTGGCCAGCCGACCGCGTTGGCTTCAGCTTCGATTTGTGCACGGACGGCCGGATCAGCGGGTGGCAATTCGCTTAAGCCATGTTGCAACGCGTTGAAGTACAACATTGTCCCACCAACCAGCACTGGAATGCGACCTTTGGCGGTGGCTGCATGCATGAGTGCCAACGCATCCTTGGCAAACTGGGCAGCAGAATATTGCTCAAGTGGCGTGATTAAATCAATTAAGTGATGGGGTGCCTGCCGCAAAGTTTCGGCATCTGGCTTGGCTGTGCCGATGTCCATACCCTGGTAGACCAGTGCAGAGTCCACACTGATGATGTCAACCGGGAAGCGCTGGGCCAAGGCAATGGTGGCGGCGGTTTTTCCGCTAGCCGTCGGCCCCATCAAAAAAATGGCTGGCGGTAGATGGCTTTTATCAGGGGCAGACATACAACAACATCAAAAAAGAATATGAAGGGAAACCAGTTAGTGGTCGTATTTGACGTAACTAAAACGGAGGTCATCTTGGGGCGTGCCCTCTAAGGCTGAGCCTGGTTGCTGGGCAGGTTGCCATTGAATCACCTCTTCAATTTTTTTGGCAAGTGATATGTCTTTCATCGTAATGCCTTTAGCGCTGTGCGTACATAACTTGACGATGACAAAAGCATAAGAAACCGTGAGGTCAGGATGGTGCCAAGCCGCTTCTGCCAGATGACCGATGGTATTTACCACCATCAGCGTGCCTTTCCAGCTATTGGTTTTATATTTGCGGCGTATCCAGCCGTCTTCATAATACCAATGTGGCAAAGCGCTACTCAAATGTTGTTGGATTTCCTGCTCGGTGAATACTTGCTCGGACATATAGGCCTCCAGATTGACTTAAACACGCCAAACCTGAAGTATACCGCAGGTCAGCCGCCAGACTTATCCCGCAGCCTCGTCGTTGGTTTGCATTAGCGCTAACATAGCGGTAATGACCGTTAAGTCGGCACTGGTGCCTGGATTTAAGCGCGCGTTTTTTAAGTCTTGATCCCAGGAGAGCAAGGCTGGCAGATAGGTTTTAGGATTATCCAGTGCCAGGAGTGACTGGCAATGATGCGCTGCGATTTGTTGTACCTCAAGCGCAGCCTGCAAGCCATATTTACGGGCAATGTGGCTATCCGGCACACTGGAAAGCCAATATAAGTAGACGGCGGTTAGCGCCCAGGCGGGACGTTCCCAGCGTTGGCACTGTTCAAGATAAAGCGGAAGTGCCACATCAAAGAGCCGGGCATAGCCCTCATGATATTGGCGGCCGATTTCATCCTGCGTGCTGGCCAGTTGCATGGCTTCTAGCAAGGTAATCTGGGGCGCTTGCGAAATATCATGTTCACTGCGCTCCCCCATCCCAGCCGGTTTCACTAGCCGGATCGCAGCATACACATTTGCAGCATCTTCTACGGTGGTTTGCTGCAAGACACGTTGCAAGGCATCTTTTAAAGGTAACTCTGCATAATCCAGCGCAGCCTGGACCAGCGGTGCCGCTAACAGGACGATGCCAAGGTTAGTGTTGCACGCTACTTTGGCATAGGTCGCCTGCAATGCATCTAAAATACGCTGGCCTAAATGGCGCCGGCCAAATTGGCCGTCATCACAGAGGACGGGGGCTGAGACTTGAGCACTCTCTACAAAATGCTGCACTTGCATGCCATGCCCATCGGCAAAAACATGCACATTGCCAGGCTTGAGCGCTTCGAGCTCAGCCAGGCAGGCATGTAGATAGGCGGTTTGAATCTTTGAATGCATCCGTTTAAACGTGTGCTAACTGTAACAAATCGTTGACCAATACGTCGGCAATCTCAAATGAAGTAATCCCCTGCAGGCCGCGCCAAGCAGGGATACTATTCACTTCAATCACCCATAATTTACCATGTTTATCCCGCATGACATCGACCCCGGCATAGGCAATATTAATGGCTTGAGCGGCGCGTACACCGATCTCGGCAACATCCGCTTCATCGCAGGCGCTACAACGTGCACCGCGTGCGACGTTATGCAACCAGCTATCGCCTTGCCGCTGCATCACGGCAATTGGCTCACCGCACACGACAAAAACCCGGTAATCGTGCTGATATGGTCCGCAATCAATTTTTTCCTGCAGATAATAGACGCCATCAACAAAGGGGTCTTGCGGTAACGCAAACTGTTGTGGCGTTTCTATCAACCGCACACCCTTGCCTTGCGAACCAAATAGAGGCTTGATCACCAACGTTTTGCCGGCATCCAGGCTCTGTTGCATCCGTGCATGGGCGATATCCCGGTGCTCGCAAACCCAGGTATCCGGTGTAGCTATGCCCTGCTCTGCCAAAAGTTGGCTGGTCAAGCCTTTATCGACCGTGGTTTCGATGGCACGCGCAGTGTTATAAATGACCATGCCCTGCCGCTGCAAGGTATGCAGCAAGTTCATGCGCGTGATGATTTGCTGCGTTGTCCCTGCGGCGACCCCACGCACAAAGGCCATGGGCGCAGGCTGCTTTAGTCCTGGAACATGTACCTGAACCTGTTGATTGACGATGCTCACATGACAGCTATCCAGCGACACCATCAGGGCCTGCCAGCCTCGACGTGCAAACGCCTGCGCCAGGCTTTGCCCATGCCAACCGCCAGCCTGGGCGACTTCGTCAGTAAAAATAGGGACTACTTGCATAAAGCTTAAGCATGAATACAGATGCCAGCTAGCGTGCCTGGCACCTGCATTAAAGAATGGAAAAAATCACTTTAAGATTAGCCACCAAATGACTGATTTAAAAGCGCTTCATTGAAATTACCAGCAAAGAACGTGCGGCCCGTTTTTACATTGCTCACACTGACTTTGGCCGGTGAGAACAACATCGGGTCAATCTGGTAAAAGTCCATATTCACCGCTTTGAATACCTCGGCAAACGGACGCCCGTAGTCTTTGGAGGCAGAAGAAGGGAGTTGCTTCGCCAGTGCCTCTGCTGCGGCATCGTCTGTATTGACAAAGAGTTGCACGAAGCCACCAAATAAAATCGCATCGTTGGTGCGGCCCATGCCGACAATAAAGTCTGGAGAGGGTGCGGGTACCGGGGCAATGCCATAACCATCAACAATCGCAGACAAATCAAAATGCAAGGCGTGACACTTATGCAAGGCAACCTCAAGTACGCGTGCCGTCACTTGTAATGAACCAGCCACGCTACGGGTGGGGGTCAAGATAAAGGTCAGTTTGTTTGCAGGCAACCCTGTATCCTTGGCCACTTTCTCGATCACAGGCGCGGGTGGCACTTTATCTGTCTCAAGGACTAATACAGATTGCTCGCCCTGGTCACGGTAATTGATGTCTTTAAACACCTCTTCACGTTGCGCAATGGCTCGTGCCGGGCCACTACCTAGCGAAAAGAATTTTTCATGTGAGAGCGCCCAACCTGCATATTGGCTGCCCAGGCAAGCGATCACCGGCTGCTTGGCCGTGACCACCACACTCAACGGCCAGTGGTCAAACTGCGGGACGTGACGCAAGGCCACACTGCCCAAGCCGCCCATGCAGATCTCGGCAATCAACCGCCCTGCTTCCAAGCCGCCAGGCACCTGGATGCCGGCATCGACAATGGTGGCGCCCGTTTCATGGGTAGAAACGGCGCAGCCTAATGCCGCCGCATTGGCGATCAACTGGGCGACTAATGGTGCACTGTATTGCTGGACACTAATGGCAGATGATTGGCCGTCAGTGGAGATTGAATTCGATGTGGTTGCAGACATATGTCCCCCATAATTTTTCAAGTTGTGTTTTTTGCTTTTGCAAGGCCACTTGGACCCCGCGCTCATTCTGTGCTTCAGCGTAAAGACTGCAAACCGGCTGCCCGGCTTCAATCCATCCATCCGCAGACCTGTCTTCTACCCAGTCCGGGAAAGCCAACGGACTGATGTCTATGGTTTGCTTGGCGTAAGCAATACAATGACTGGCAAACAAGTCCGACTTTGCATAGCGGCCTTGCTGCTTGCCCTGCCAACTGTCTAAATGCATTTTTACCAGCGGCAACGCTGCATACAAACGCATGCTGGCGCTTAACCGTGGATTCACTTCTATCACATGCAAGGCTTCTGCATGCCAGATCGCGTCAATACTATTGAGTCCGGTTAAGTGCAACTGGGGCAGCAACGCCGTGAGTAAATCCTTTGCGGCCGCCCATAACTGTTCATCCTGCAGACGGCTAGCGCCTGCATAAGTAAAACTGTCCGGCCGCTGCTTAAGGGCGTGAACACCGATTAATTCAAACGATGCTCCTTGCGCCACAAACAGCATCCCGACCGCCAGACCCGCTTGAAATGCTTGCCAGTAGCGCTGCCCATCAGTAATGTCGTGCGCATCGCCATGCAGAGGCGCTGAGGCCAATCGCACATGCTGCCCACCACATTGTCCGGCTTGCTTACAAACCCACTCCTCTTGCGCTGGCTGTTGCCGGCTCAACGCCGGGGAGAGAACATCCGCCTGGTCACAGGCCTGCTTTAACCAAAATGGATCTTTGACCTGTCTGACCACCTCTGGCGGATTGCCCATGACGGCATAGCGCGCATACAGCGCTTGGTAGCTTTCAGGCTGTGCTTCAAAACCTGAGCCTACCAACACAGCCTCAGGGGCAAAAGCATCCAGCTGGGTAAATAAAGCTGGCAGATCATGGGCCATATCCGGGCGACCAAACCCTTGCCAGACCACACACTGCTGGGCGACCTGTAGTGTATCGCGATCGGCAAACGCATCGACTGCCAGCACCTCAAACCCTTCCCGTTGCGCCAGCTGACTATAGATGCGGGCGCTTTGAGACAAAATGGCCAAGCGCAAACCTGATCTACTCTACGTGCGCACAGGCATATTCATATGCCTCATGGTAGTCAATGTGCATTGGGCTTTCACTCTGCAGCATTTGCTCCAGTAATTTATTCTGTGTCACATACTTCAATTGCCCAATTGCCAACGCACCAAAACCGGCTACTTGTGTACCTTCAATCATGCCGCCATTAGAGAAAGTGTCTACCCCCTCAATCCCTGACGGTGGCACTGCATTCACATCCGCAACCACTTTAAGGGTTTTGGAGTTGGCAAAGTGACGGACTTCCAGCACACGTACCCCGGCCGGTGTTGCGCACAAAGCCACACTGGCTTCGTTCAGCACCGCCATTTTTGCCGCCTCGGAGCTACCATCAACTACCTGCAACTTCACATCATAATTGGTTGACAATTTATTGACGTACGCTTGCATGCTGGCGATCTCTGCATGCGCGACCATTAACACGGTGGCCCCCTGACGAGCGGCGATCAAGGCAGCAGTGGAGCCGACGGTGCCACTGGCGCCAAAAATGGCAACTTTCTCTTTACCCAGGCCGCTGCCTGATTTTTGCAAGTAGAAATCCACCTTGGCCAACATGGCTGCAGCAGTGGTAAACGCGCCGGAGGGATCAGAAAAGGTATGGCACTCAAACGGCTTAAACATGGCGCTGCGTGCCTGCTTTTGCATTTCCAGGGCCACTTGAATATCCCGACCGCCGAAAAACAAGGCCTGTTGTTTGAGCCCGCTCGGACTACGGGAGAAAATCGCATCCTGCGTCAACGCAATAATCTCGTTCAGGGTGACGTCTGTGTAAGAAATAATTTTTTCATAGCCTGCGTCGAACGCCATATTGACATCAAATGGGCTGGCATTTTTTGCAGCTGTAAACAAATGCATGATGCTGGTTTTTTTCATTGTTCCCCCTGAAACCGTTTGTTAAATATACTGACAGTGAATATACACATATCCAGTGCCGTTCAAAATCAAGAGCAGACCTTGAAAATTGCAACTCTTCAAGATTATCTTAATAAAACTTAATCGGCGCATGCGTTGACCTCAATCAAGGCAGGCGCATTGACCGCCGCCGTGACAATAAATCCCAAGGCGGTGTCAGCCTCATACTGGCCAAGCAGTTGCATTTGCAACGCCACAGCGTCTGCACGCGTCGGCAACAACACGAAACCGGTCGGCCCCCAGGATGTTTGCCCTAGCCCCCTATGCCCCTGCGATTTAAGCTGTTGCAAAATCTGGCTAACTAAAGTGCTTGCATATGGACCGCCTTGCGCAGGCGCGAAGTATTCGGCATTGTAGGCTTGCAAATCGCCGACAAACTGGCTGAATGCAGGGAAATCCTGTTCTATCAACGCGGGCAGGCCATGGCTGAGTAACTGCTGCTGCAGGGCGTGGGTGGCTGCCTGGGATTGAGGCAGCAATTGCTTGAAGGCTGTTTTTTCGCCTTGGCCATGCAGGCCATCACGGCTGTTGTCTGTGATCAGTAAAAAGTGCCAGTCTTGCGGGAATGCATGCCGGCAAAGAATGGGAGGAACCACCGTTTGCGCATTGCGTCCACCATCAACAATCAAGCCACCCTGCATAAAGGTGCCAATACCGATGCCTGAACGTGCACCGCGCTGGTGTAGCGCTGCAATTTGCGCTTCCGTGAGTGTGCTGGCAAAAAGCTGGTTGAGCGCGACCCCAATGGCAAGGGCCATTTGCGTGCCTGAGCCCAATCCGCCATGACGGGGAATCGCTTGTTGAATAGTGAGGTTGACGGCTTGCTGCACCCCAATCGCGGCCAAATGGCGTTGTACAATGGCGGCAGTCCAACTGTCCAGCGGTTGCGATTGCTCGCCTATGCTGGCAGTCAGGGCGGTTTGAAAAGCATCAATCGCAACGCCCATGCTACCGAATTGGCGCGATGGGTCTGCTCCCAGGTTAAAAAAACCGAGATGCAAACGTCCATAGGTGGTGACGCTGACCGAACGTTCCACAGGGATCAGGGCATTCATGGCATTATATTATTAGTGTGAAAAAAATTATTTCACGTCTATGACGTTGACGTGACATTAAAACATGATTTTGGCATAATGCACGGAATAAAAGTCATTCTATAAACAGACAATATCTGGCAAACGGCCTCTATTTATCGAATTCAATCCATTGCATTTCGCGATAGATTATCACCAGTTTTAAATCATTAAGGGTTTTATATGGTAAGTCATGTTATTCCATTTGAGAATCTACGAAACACCGATGTGCCATCCGTGGGCGGTAAAAACGCATCGCTGGGTGAAATGATCTCTCAGCTTTCTGCCAAAGGGGTGCGCGTTCCAACCGGATTTGCGACCACGGCAGATGCCTACCGTGAATTTTTGGCACAAGGCGGATTGAACAACAAGATTAACGATTTGCTCGACAAGCTGAATGCCGATGACACGCAAGAACTGGCACGCGTAGGTGCACAGATCCGCCAATGGATTATGGAAGCCGAGTTTCCCCCAGCCTTGCAAACTGCGATTGCAGACAATTATGCCAAATTGATTGAAAAATCAGCGCCAGGCACCACGTTTGCGGTCCGCTCTTCTGCTACCGCTGAAGATTTGCCCGATGCTTCTTTTGCCGGTCAGCAAGAATCCTTCTTGAATATTCATGGCCTGGATAACATCAACCATGCCATTAAAGAAGTCTTTGCCTCTTTATATAACGACCGTGCGATTTCCTACCGTGTGCACAAAGGCTTTGTGCATGCAGATGTGGCGCTCTCTGCCGGTGTGCAGCAGATGGTACGCTCGGACATTGGCTGTGCCGGGGTCATGTTTACCATTGATACTGAATCCGGTCACCGTGACGTAGCCTTTATTACTTCATCTTACGGGCTGGGTGAAACGGTTGTTCAAGGCGCAGTCAACCCGGATGAGTTTTATGTGCATAAGCCATTGCTGGCACAAGGCAAGCCAGCCATCGTTCGCCGCACCATGGGTTCCAAACTGATCAAAATGGTGTTCTCGGATGCCACACAAGCTGGTAAATCCACCCATACCGTTGAGGTGGATCCTGCCGAGAGCAACCGCTACTCATTGACTGACGCAGACATTCTGGAATTGGCAGGCTACGCCATGACCATCGAACAACACTATGGCTGTCCAATGGACATCGAGTGGGGTAAAAACGGTCTGGATAACAAGCTGTACATCCTCCAGGCCCGTCCTGAAACTGTGAAATCCCAGGAAGCAGCCAACAATGTCACTGAAACCTTCAAACTGCAAAAACACTCATCAGTCCCTGTAGTGGCTGGCCGTGCCGTGACCCAAAAAGTGGGCGTGGGCCCTGTACGGATTGTGCTTGATCCAGCAGAAATGCATGAAGTGCAACCTGGTGACGTATTGGTAGCTGACATGACTGACCCGAACTGGGAACCCGTGATGAAGCGTGCCAGCGCCCTGGTGACCAACCGTGGTGGCCGTACATGCCATGCAGCGATTATTGCGCGTGAATTAGGCATCCCAGCCATTGTCGGTTCTGTGAACGCAACCGACTTGCTGCGCGATGGCGAGATGGTGACCGTGTCTTGTGCCGAAGGTGAAACTGGCTTTGTTTATCACGGTGCATTGGATTATGAAGTCTCTACACAATCCAACAGCGAGCTGTCCAAGCCACCCTGCAAGATCATGATGAACGTCGGCAACCCGGACATGGCGTTCACCTTTGCGCAAACACCGAATGATGGTGTGGGCCTCGCCCGTTTGGAATTCGTGATTAACAACATGGTCGGTATCCACCCGAAAGCCATCCTTAATGTGGATGCGATGCCAGCTGCCATGCAGGCAACCATCAAAAACCGTGCGCGCGGTTATGCCAGCCCAAAACAGTTCTATATCGACAAAGTGGCAGAAGGCGTGGCGACCATTGCCGCCGCGTTCTATCCAAAACCAGTGATCGTACGTACGTCTGACTTTAAGTCTAACGAATACAAAAAACTGGTTGGCGGTGATATCTACGAGCCGGATGAAGAAAACCCAATGATTGGTTTCCGTGGTGCAGCACGTTACATGGCAGAAGACTTCAAAGAGTGTTTTGCCATGGAATGCCAAGCCATGAAAAAAGTCCGTGACGAGATGGGCCTGACCAACGTTGAGTTGATGATTCCTTTTGTCCGCACCCTGGAAGAAGCACGTGCCGTGACTGAAATCATGGCGGCGAATGGCCTGAAACGTGGCGAAAACGGTCTGCGCCTGATCATGATGTGCGAAATCCCGGCGAACGCCTTGTTGGCAGAACAGTTCCTGGAATACTTTGATGGCTTCTCCATTGGTTCTAACGACCTGACGCAGCTGACTTTAGGGATGGACCGTGACTCCGGCATTCTGGCTGATGGCTTTGACGAGCGTAACGATGCGGTGAAGGTATTGCTGAAAATGGCGATCAACACCTGCAACCGCCTGGGTAAATACGTGGGGATTTGTGGCCAGGGTCCTTCTGACCACGAAGACTTTGCTGAATGGCTGGTCGCTGAAGGCATCCAGTCCGTGTCACTGAACCCTGACACGGTGGTGGCCACCTGGCAGCGCCTGACACAAAAATAAGCAGCCCGTATTAAAAACAGCATTTGACTTGAGGCACCTACCTGTATGAATCACCGTTCTGTATTTATTATTTCTGATGGTACGGGGATTACAGCAGGTGCCTTGAGCAAGTTGCTTGAGCACTTTCCAAATACACAATTCACTACTACCCGCTTGCCGTTTACCGATAACGATGAGCGCGTACAAGCGGCGTTTGAACATATTCAACGCGTGGCTGATCAGGACGGCATCCGCCCGATTGTGATCATGTCTATTGGAAACGGTGAACACCGTAATCATTTAAAGCAAGCCAATGCTTATTTCATTGATTTGTTCCATCGCTTTATCTACCCGCTGGGCTCAGAACTGAATCAGGAACCGCTGACCGGCGCCAGCATTGCCTATAGCGTCAAAGGGCAAAGCTATCTGGAGCGTATGGAGGCGATCAACTTCACGCTCAACCATGATGATGGCATGACCAACTCAGGCCTGGATGAAGCTGACGTGATTCTGATCGGGGTCTCGCGTTGTGGTAAAACGCCCACCAGTATTTACCTGGCCATGCAATTTGGGATCAAGGCCGCAAACTATCCTTTGATTCCTGAAGATTTTGAACGCGGCGCCCTGCCCGCTGCCTTGCAGAAAAATCTGGACAAGATTTTTGGGCTGACAATTAAGCCTGAGCGTCTGCATTCAGTACGTAGCGAGCGCCGTCCTGACAGTTTTTATGCCTCATTGGATAACTGCCGCAAGGAGATTGAGATTGCCGAGGGCATGATGCGTAAAGCAGGCATCCCCTGGGCAGACTCTACCAGCCGCTCAATTGAAGAACTTGCTGCACTGATTCTGCAAAAGATTCGCCAGCGCTAGGCTGGCGTCATCCCCTAGTCCACGCCGGACTAAGACTATCTGCTGATTTTTTGGCTTATGCTGCCATCGCCATATCGCGTGATCTCGCGACTTCAACTTGCTGTGCTGGCTTGTTGCTCGGGGTGGTCTGTGATTTAAGGGTGTCGCCTCGCCAGAAATAATAAAACTCGCGCGAAACACTCAAAAAGGTATGCTGAGAGCCCAAGGCGTTGAACAACGGTAGGTTTCTATCTACCATTTGCCGGTAACTATGTGATTGTTTATGTGAGATATTGCGTAAGGAAAGCAACAGGCATTTCGCCATGCGCATACGTTCTTTGAAAACGGCAGGCTCAAATCCACGAATCAAGGTCACTTGCTCAAAGGCTTCCAGGGTTTGTTTTTCAAGGCTGCTTAATACGGTTTTATCCAACTCGTACCAGTCTTTGAATAGCTCATCTTGCGTGACGGTCGTCACCGGTGTGCTGCCACTAAATACCTTGGCCTGGCTCATGGCTGCAATCGCCTTAATATCGCGCACCCAGAAAGAAAAGAACTCGCGGACAACCGGCAATACCGTTGGAATCTCTGCAGGGTCTATGCTGGCAATAAAACGGTCAACCGCCTGGCGGTAGTGCGTGCCATCGGCTGGAATCTCTTTTAGAAAGGCACTCAGTCGAACAATGACAAATTCACGCTGCACAAGGACACGCTGACTCACGCCTTGTCCGGTCAGCAACCTGACATACGCTTTTTGCGCTTCTTGTTCTCTGCTCATTTCCATATTGGACTCCCACCATTTCTTTTTTAAGATCACTCACTTAAGGCAAGTGTTTACAGTTTTATCTTAAAGCAGCTGCAGGGAGATCAAACAGGGAATTAAATCGGGAAATGCCCCATATTTCACGGTATCGCGGACTTCAGGACTCCTCACGCGAGCATGAATTAACCTAGGCTGGCCATGGATCGACGGGCAACAAATAACAACAAGGCACTCACGGCGGTCATGACGAACATGGCCAAGGCCAGCGTTAAGGGCGAGTGCCAGACCAATGGCACCACCAGTGCGGAACTTAAGGTAGAACACAACATTTGCATAAATGCCTGCGCCGAAGCGGCAGTTCCGCGTACTTTGGGATAACAATCCAGTGCGGCAATTGAGAGCACAGGCATGGCTGTCGCCATGCCAATATTAAACAGGGCAATCGGCAAAATGGCTAACCACCAGGCTTCATGCAGTTGCCCGCGAAGGACAAATTGCAGACTGACATTCAAGATTGCAATCGTCACCATCCAGGCAAATGCCCAGCGTAACAATTGCGCAGCAGCCACTTTGCCAGCCGTATGCCGGGAAATCCAGGACCCCAGCATCATGCCGGTGACTGTAGGGATAAACAGGTATCCAAATTGCTGGCTATTTAAATGCAAATGTTCGATCAGGAACACTGGGCTGGCCAGCACGTAAATGAAAAAAGCGGAAAAATTAAGCCCAAGGCAAGTCACCAGACACAAGAACAGCCGGTTTTTAAGCATCTGGCCATAGGTACGCGCAATGCCTGCAACAGAAAATGCAATGCGTTTTTCGGGCGTCACCGTCTCCGGCAAATAACGCAGTGCCATCGCCAACGCGACCGCTCCATATAGTGCCAGAAAGATAAAAATGGCTTGCCAGTGGATGCCCAACAAGAGTCCACCCAGAATAGGCGCGACGGCTGGTGCAATGCCGAATAATAATTGCACCGTAGCCATCACCCGTTGTGCTTGCGGCCCCTCAAACAGGTCTCGCACCATGGCGCGTGCCACGGTATTGCCTGCCCCGCCGCTCACGCCTTGCAGCGCGCGGAACAGCCATAAGGTCTGGACATTGGGTGCAAATGCACAGCCCAGACTGGCCAACATAAAAATGGCCAGCCCCCATTTAATGGTGGTAATGCGGCCAATGGCATCAGAAATTGCACCATGGCACAAGGTCATGACGGCATACGGCAACAGGTATAAGGTCAAGCTTTGCTGGATCGCCAGTTCATTGGTGCCAAACTCGGCGGCCATGATATGAAACGCTGGCAGATAAGTATCAATGGCAAATGGGGCTAAAGCGGCGAGCATCGCCAGAACCAGGACCAGGAGTGAAGCACGTGAAATCAAAATAACTCACCTTTAAAAAAAGCAAAGGTGCCTTGGGCACCTTTGTGATTATAGCAACTCACTCGACTTGCTATGGAGTTAAGGACAGCAAATTAAGGCAAAGCATGGAATTGTTCAATCCGCTCTTTATCGCCCTCCACATATTTTTTAGAGTTTTTGTCGTTACGGAAAATAATCGGCTGTTCGCGTAATAGCGGATTCTGTGAATCCTTGATCGCTTCATCGATTAAATGACGATGGGGCGACTTGGTGCAGACCGGGTCTGCCGCCTCAGCGTCGCCGCTGAGTAAATAAGCCTGACAACGGCAGCCACCCAGATCTTTTTCTTTTTCATCACAACTGCGGCAAGGCTCTTTCAGCCAATCCATGCCACGATATTTGTTAAATGCAGGCGATTCGTTCCAAGCCCATTCAAGACCATTTTCACGCACGTTCGGGAAGGTCAAGCCAGGCAAAGCACGGGCGGAATGACAAGGCAACACATCACCATTGGCTGTGACGATCATGAACACCTCGCCCCAGCCATTCATGCATTTTTTCGGCCTGTCGGCAAAATAATCCGGTACCACAAAAAACACCTTCATTTTGTTGCCGACACGCTCACGGAATGCATTAGTCATGAGCTCGGCCTCGGCCAGTTGCTCCCGGGTCGGCATTAGCTGGCTACGGTTGACCAGGCTCCAACCGTAGTATTGTGTATTGGCCAGCTCAACATAATCTGCCCCCAAGGCTTCCGCCATCTCCAGGATCTTATCTACATGACCAATATTGTAACGGTGTATCACCACATTCAATACCATGGGATAACCATGGCCCTTGATCATGGCCGCCACCTTCTTCTTGAGCTCAAAGGTTTTGGTATTGGTAATAAAGTTATTAATTTCTTCAGTAATGTCATGCATGGACAACTGAATATGATCCAGGCCGCCTTCTTTAAAGGCCTGGATACGCTTTTCCGTCAATCCGACGCCAGAGGTAATCAGGTTGCTGTAGTAGCCGAGCCGATGCGCTTCAGCCACAATCTCTTCGATATCATCGCGTAACAATGGCTCGCCGCCGGAAATCCCCAATTGAATCGCGCCCATTTTCCTGGCTTCGCGCAGTGCTTTGATCCACTCCTCAGTACTCAGCTCGTTCTTGGTATGTTTATCGTAGTCTGTAGGGTTATAGCAAAAGGCACAATGCAATGGGCAGCGATAGGTAATTTCCGCCAGCAACCACAAAGGCTGTTTACGCGTTACGCTGGATGCAACACCGTTATTCATTTGTGCCATCTTTTCACCTTTTGCTTAGTTGATTTTACGCAGCCAGGCTTTGCCAACCGCGAGGTCAAACATGCCGACAATATCGGATTCAATGTCTTCGGCATCGGGAAACGTGGCTTTCAACTCGGCCACAATCTCCCCGACACTCGCCTTCCCATCCACCCGCTTCAGAATTTCCCCTGCCCCGCCATGCAATTTAACCATGCCTTCAGGAAACAGAATGACATAGCTTTGCTGCGCCTCTTCCCACTGGAAGCGGTGATGCAGGGCAATTGCGTAAATATCCGAATGTTGAATGTTGTTTTCCATCGCGCTTGCTTTCGTTAACTTATCTGAACTTGATCACTGGCTGGCGCAAGTAATCACGGTCTTCCACCTTGACTTGCGTACTCGCCAGCATGATGGCATCGGCCATGACCCACAGCACATCCAGCTTGAATTGCAAAATATCCAGCGCGCGCAACTGCATTTCACGGCTAACACTGAAATAGTCCAGCGTAATGTCCAGGCCTTGTTCTACATCGCGGCGCGCCTCGGTCAAACGCTTTTTAAAGTAAATAAACCCTTCTTCTTTGACCCAGGGATACATCGTCGGCCAGGAACTGATCCGTTGCTGGTGGATGTGTGGTGCAAATAACTCCGTGAGGCTGGAACACACACTTTCTTGCCATGGCCGCTGACGGGCAAAATTAACATAAGCATCTACCGCAAAACGGACCCCTGGCGAGACCAACTCCAAGGAGGTCACTTGCTCACGGGTAAGACCGACCGCTTCCCCTAATTTAACCCAAGCTTCAATGCCGCCTTCAGAGCCTTCGTAGCCATCGTGATCGGTAATGCGGTGTATCCAGCCCTTGCGCACTTCCTTGTCTGGACAGTTAGACATGATGGCCGCATCTTTTTGCGGGATCATGATCTGGTAGTAGTAGCGGTTCGCCACCCAGCATTGCAGTTGCTCTTTGCTCAATTTGCCTTCATACATCAACACGTGTACTGGATGATAAATATGGTAGCCCTGGCCTTTTTCGCGTAGCTTGGCTTCAAACTCTTCGCGGGACCATGGTAGGTTGTCGGTGCTCACTGCGTTCATATTGCTCTCCTATAGAATGATGTCCATGCCATCGTACGCCACCTCGATCTGATGATCGGCGAGAATGGCGCGCTCGGCGGAATCTTCCCTTAAAATGGGGTTGGTATTGTTGATATGAATCAGCACCTTGCGCACTGTTTTATCCACACCAAACTTGTCCAACTCTTCTATCATGCCGCCTGGACCAGATTGCGGGTTGTGACCGATACTACGTGCAGTTTTGGTCATCAAGCCCATATCCAGCATTTCGGTATTGGTCCAAAATGTCCCATCCACCATGATGCAATCCGCTTGCTGCATCAATGGCGGCAAATGCGGCTCAATTTCTGCCAGTCCTGGTGAATACCAGCATTTCTTGCCAGTTGAAATCTCTTCAATCAAAACGCCTATGGTATCGCCTGGATGCGGATCATTACGGTGAGGCGAATAAGGTGGAGCAGCGCTCTTCAGCGCGACAGCCGTAAACCGTAAATTCGGCACATTCGGGATTTCGAAACTATGCGCATGGCTGATATCACTCACATCAATAGGGATCTCATGATGGTTGACGCCGCAATAATGGCCCAGGATATTCAGAATCTGGTTACCGGAGGTCAGGTCCCCATACACCGCCTGGGTACAGTAAATCTCACGCTTGACTTGCCCCTCGCGCAACATGAACAGGCCGGTGGTATGGTCAATTTGCGCATCAATCAACACTATCGCCTGGATGCCTGAATCTCGGATGGCACGACCTGGTTGCAACGGGGGGAATTCCTGGATCTGTTGCAATACATCCGGTGAGGCGTTAAACAGCACCCAGTCAACGCCATTGCTGGACACACAAATGGAGGACTGTGTCCGGCGCTTGGCCTTGATCGTGCCTTTGCGCAATCCATCACAGTTATGACAATTGCAATTCCACTGTGGGAAACCACCGCCTGCCCCGGCACCTAAAACATGTATATGCATAATCGCTCGTTATTCAATTTAAGATTTACAGGGGTTGTACCACTTTAGGCATACAACCACGATTTATTTGGACTGTCCAGCACATTGCCAGTCTTCACTGCTAAGTAAGACTGGCATCATACGCATGCGTTGCAGTCCAGGCCTGCTACTGACAATGATTCCCTCCTCATGATTATCATGAGCACTCAGCGAGCGCAGAGAATAAGACATAAAAAAGCCGTGCTAAAAGCACGGCTGCTTGTTAAACCTGCTTATTCCTCTGCGGCCCGCTTGTCGCGGCGGGTTTTCACCGCAGCAGCCAGGGTTTCGAGGACGGTCACAGAATCTTCCCATCCCAGGCAAGCATCAGTGATGGATTGACCATAATTCAGGCTACAGCCTGGGGTATGATCCTGACGGCCTTCATTGAGGTGCGACTCCAGCATAATGCCCATAATACGGGCATCGCCCGCTGCAATTTGCGCCGACACATCATCGACAACTGCAATCTGGTTCTTGTAGAGTTTCTGGCTATTACCGTGACTGCAATCGACCATTAACACTGGCGCCAACCCTGCATCGGCCAATTGATCACAAACGGCTGAGATACTTTTTGCATCGTAATTTGGCGTTTTACCGCCACGCAAAATCACATGACAATCTTCATTGCCCTTAGTCGCAAAAATAGCTGACTCGCCCTCTTTGGTGACTGACAGGAAGTGATGCGGACTGGCGGCCGCTTTGATGGCATCAATCGCCACTTTCGCGCCCCCGTCCGTGCCATTCTTAAAGCCGACCGGACAGGATAAACCGGAAGCGAGTTCACGGTGAATTTGGGATTCGGTGGTCCGAGCGCCAATGGCGCCCCAACTGACCAGATCCGCCGTATATTGTGGTGACACCACATCCAGAAATTCGGTGGCGGCAGGCATGCCAATCTCGTTTACATCCAACAGGAAGCGCCGGGCTTTTTCCAAGCCAAAATTAATATCGTATGTGCCATCCAGGTGCGGATCGTTGATCAGCCCTTTCCAGCCGACCGTCGTGCGTGGCTTCTCGAAATAGACCCGCATCACAATCAATAACTCACTGCCCAAACGGTTGCGCACCTCGAGCAAACGCCTGGCATACTCCATACCAGCTTCCGTATCATGAATCGAGCAAGGCCCGACGATCACGAGCAAACGGTCATCCCCCTGATGCAGGATATGATGAATGGCTGTACGCGTTTGCAGGATATTTTGCGTACTCACCGTACTTTCCTGCAGGCGGGATAACAGCTCGGCTGGTTTTACCAGCGGTTTAACTTCCAGCACCCTGACATCATCAGTGGCTAACTTTTCGTATACAGTCATGACTTTAAAATCTTTTCCAGCACTTCCAGAAAACGTGCATTTTCACTAAACAGGCCAATGCTGACACGTAAATAATCCGGCATTTCATAATTGGCTACCGGCCGGACAATCACGCCATGTTTTAGCAGCGCCTGATTGACGGCCCCCGCGTTGGTCACCTTAAAACTGACAAAGTTGCCGTATGAGGGAATATAGCTCAAGCCTAATTGCGTCAAGCCTTGCGTCACTTGCGCCATCCCCGCCTGATTGGCAGCGTAACTGCGGGCAACAAAGTCGTCATCTTGCAAAGAGACCGTGGCGGCCACTTGCGCCAGGTTATTTACATTAAAAGGCTGACGCACACGATTCATTAAATCAGCCAGGCTGGCATGCATCAAACCAAAACCGACGCGTAACCCTGCCAGGCCATACGCTTTCGAAAAGGTGCGTGAAATAATCAGGTTTTCAAACTGTCCTAACCAGCTGACGGCTTCAGACTTGTCTGTCGCTGACAGATATTCGTCATACGCTTCATCCAGTACCACTAAAATATTTTTAGGCACCTGGCGCAGAAAATCCATCAATACGGCTTTAGGAATCAAGGTGCCCGTTGGATTATTGGGGTTTGCGACAAATATGAGTTTTGTTTTAGGCGTAATAGCGCGTAAAAAACCGGGCAAATCATGACAAAACTTTATGGCAGGGACGACCACGCCAGTTGCCCCCACTGCCTGCGTCACTAAAGGGTAGACCGCAAATGCATGCTGCGAATAAATCACTTCATCACCGGCTGTCAAAAATGCACGCGCTGCCAACTCCAGGATATCGTTTGAGCCGTTCCCGAATACAATTTGTGCAGGGGCAACCGCATACTTTTGACTCACCGCATCGCGCAACGCAAAGCTGTTACCATCAGGGTAACGCGCAATGTCATAAATGGCCTCTTCAACCGCCATTTGCGCCTTGGGACTCATGCCCAGAGGGTTTTCATTTGACGCCAGTTTCACAATCTCGGCTTCGTTCAGGCCCATCTCACGCGCGAGCTCACTGATGGGTTTGCCGCCTTGATAAGGGGCGATCGCACGGATATTGGCGGGTGCTAATGCAGAGAGTGCGGTTGCGTTTGATACGTCAGACATAATAGAGGACTAGATTAAATAATGGCAGTTGGATAAGAGCCTAATACTTTCAGAAAAGTAGCGCGCTCTGACAGTTCTTGCAATGCGGCCTGGACAGCAGGCTGTTGCTGGTGGCCTTCAATATCGACAAAAAATACGTAATTCCATAAGTTCTGACGCGAAGGCCGTGACTCCAGCTTGGTCATGCTTACCCCATGCCGGGATAAAGGCTCCAGCAATTGCAAAACAGCACCTGGCTTGTTGTGGGCACTCATGACTAAGGAGGTTTTATCCTGGCCTGAAGGCGCTACACCGTGATTGCCGAGCACCAGGAAGCGTGTGGTGTTTTTCGGGTCGTCCTCAATATTCTCGGCGAGGATATGCAAATCAAATAATTCTGCCGCGCGCTTACTGGCAATCGCCGCCGCAAACGTGCCTTGAGAGACAACTAACTCATGGATCATTTGCGCTGCACGGGCATTACTGGTGACCGCCTCACGCTGGGCGTTAGGTAAGACCTTATTCAACCACTCATGGCATTGTGACAATGATTGTGCATGTGAAAACACATGCGTGATCTGGTTCAAATCCTGCTGCGCGGAAAGCAGGCAATGATGCACAGGTAAGGTAATTTCACCGACCACTTGCAGGGCACTCGCAAGCAGCAAATCCAATGTAATTCCGACGGCCCCTTCGGTAGAATTCTCGACTGGGACTACGCCGTAGTCTGCCTGCCCTGCTTCGACCGTGCGAAACACTTCATCAATACTGCCACAGACGACTGCCTGGCGGCCTTCGCCAAACTGTTTGAGGGCGGCTTCTTCGCTATAAGTACCCAGTGGCCCTAAAAACGCAATCGCCAGTTCTTTTTCCAGCGCGCGGCAATTAGACATGACCGCGCGAAAAATATAACTGACAGCTTCTGGCGACAATGGCCCCTGATTTTCAGCTTGTAAACGCCGGATGATCTGCGCTTCACGCTCAGGGCGGTAGATCACACCGTCATCCTTTAAATGGCCGATTTCACGTGCCAGCTTTGCGCGCTCGTTGACGAGCGCAAGAACCTGCGCATCGATGGCGTCAATTTTATCTCTAAATTGTTTTAGTAAATCAGACATTTAAAGCTTTGTCTTAATGTGTTCTATGAATAATTCTTTTCGAATTCCTGCATGAAAGCGACCAGTGCTTGCACGCCTTCAATCGGCATCGCATTGTAGATGCTGGCACGCATGCCGCCGACAGAGCGATGTCCCTTGAGTTGCAGCAAACCACGCGCATCCGCAGCCTTGAGGAAAGCCTCATTCAAGCCCTCGTCACGCAAACGGAAAGGAATATTCATGCGGGAGCGATAGGCGTGCTGAATCGGGTTGCTGTAAAACTCGGTTTGATCCAAATAGTCATAAAGCAGGTTGGCTTTGGCAATATTGATTTTCTCAATGGCTTCCACGCCCCCTTGTGCCAACAGCCACTCAAATACCAGACCAGCAATATAGATACTATAGGTCGGCGGCGTATTGATCATACTTTGATTATCTGCCTGTGTTTTCCAATGAAACACCGCTGGCGTCAATGGAGAAGCCTGCTCCAGCAAATCTTCACGCACGATCACCAGACACAATCCGGCCGGGCCGATATTCTTCTGTGCGCCACCATAAATCACACCGTATTTTGAAACATCAACCGGGCGTGACAGGATATGTGAAGACATGTCAGCGACAATCGGTACACCAGCTGTTTCCGGCACGTCAAGAAACTCAACGCCATTGATCGTTTCATTGGTGCAGTAATGAACGTAAGCGGCTTCTTGATTAAGCTTCCAGTCCGAAAAAGCAGGAACATGGGTAAAGCCCTCTGCTTCTGCCGTCGCTGCAATATTGATCTGCCCATACGCTTTTGCATCCAGAACACTGCGCTTGCTCCAGGAGCCAGTAACCACATAATCGGCAGATTTACCGTTTAACAGGTTCATGGGGATGATGGCGTTTTCTGCAATCGCCCCGCCCTGCAAGAACAAGACTTTGTAGTTGCTAGGGATGGCCAATAACTGGCGCAAATCAGCCTCAGTCTTTTCGAGGATGCTGGTGAATTCTTTGCCGCGATGCGACATTTCCATCACACTCATCCCGGAACCGTGCCAATCCAGCATCTCAGCCTGGGCACGTTCAAGCACTGGTTTAGGTAACACTGCCGGACCGGCAGAAAAATTAAAAATCTGTTTCATGCGTCTCTTTTATTGCTCGCTATCGTCACCATCATCGTCAGTCTCGACTATTTTTTCCAGACCGGACAATTTTTCACCTTCACCGAGGTTGATCAGAGTCACGCCTTGCGCTGCGCGGCCCATATCACGGATTTCCTTGACCCGGGTGCGGATCAATACGCCACCGGTCGTGATCAGCATAATCTCATCCTCTGCAGTCACCAGTTTAGCCGCGATCGCCAGACCGTTACGCTCGCTGATTGCAATCGCTTTCACACCCTGTGTGCCACGGCCAGAATGGCGGAACTCGGACAACACTGTGCGTTTGCCGTAACCATTTTCCGTCGCAACCAACACAGACTGTTGATCGTTCTCAGCAATCAACAATGACAGCACCTGCTGCTTGGCTGCCAGTTTCATGCCGCGCACCCCACGGGTCGCACGGCCCATCGGACGGACATCATCTTCGGTGAACCAGACGGCTTTACCACCGTTAGAGACCAAGACAATATCATTCTGGCCATTGGTCACTTCAGCGCCAACCAGATAATCACCATCATCAAGGTTGATCGCAATAATGCCAGACTTACGCGGGTTAGCGAACTCAGTCAAAGCGGTTTTCTTGACAGTACCCATCGCGGTGGCCATAAATACGAAGTGGTTCTCGTCAAACTCTTTCACCGGCAGGATAGCATTGATCTTCTCGCCTTCTTCCAGAGGGAACAGGTTCACAATCGGCTTGCCACGGCTGACACGGCTGCCTTGTGGCACTTCATAGACTTTCAACCAGTAGACACGGCCACGGCTGCTGAAGCACAGGATGTAATCGTGAGTGTTGGCGACAAACATCTTGTCAATAAAATCGTCCTCTTTAGTGGCAGCGGCTTGCTTGCCACGGCCACCGCGTTTCTGCGCGCGGTACTCATCCAGCGGCTGCGATTTAACATAGCCGGAATGTGACAAGGTAACCACCACATCTTGCGGTGTAATCAGGTCTTCGAGCGACAAGTCTTGGGTGTTCTGCTCAATCTCAGAACGGCGCTTATCCCCAAACTGCTTCTGGATTTCAGTCAGTTCTTCCACAATAATGGCGGTAACGCGCTCAGGCTTGGCCAGAATATCCAGCAAGTCAGCGATGATATCCATAACCTCTTTGTATTCGTTAACGATCTTGTCTTGTTCCAGACCTGTCAGGCGTTGCAAGCGCATCTGCAGAATTTCCTGCGCTTGTACATCTGACAGTTTGTAGCCTTTTGGCGTCAAGCCGAAATCGACAGACAAGCCTTCTGGACGTGACGCTTCCATGGCGGCGCGCTTGAGCATTTCCTCCACTACGGGGGAATGCCAGCTACGGGCCATCAACTCTTTTTTCGCTTCTGGGGGCGTGGGCGCAGCCTTGATGATGGCAATCATCTCGTCCACGTTGGCCAAGGCCACAGCCAGGCCTTCCAACACATGACCACGGTCACGAGCCTTGCGTAACTCGAACACGGTTCTGCGTGTCACCACTTCACGTCGGTGGCGCAGGAAAGCTTCCAACATCTGCTTGAGGTTGAGCAAACGTGGCTGGCCATCCATTAGCGCAACCATGTTCATACCAAACGTATCTTGCAGCTGGGTTTGTTTGTAGAGGTTATTTAAAATCACTTCTGGCACTTCGCCGCGCTTGAGCTCAATCACGACGCGCATGCCGGACTTGTCAGACTCGTCACGGAGGTCAGAAATACCTTCGATTTTCTTCTCGTTAACCAGCTCGGCGATTTTCTCAATCAGGGATTTTTTGTTGACCTGATAAGGCAGTTCATCAATGATGATGGACTGGCGACCGCCTTTGTCCAGATCTTCAAAGTGGGTTCGGCCACGCATCACGACACGGCCACGGCCAGTGCGATAGCCCTCTTTTACGCCTGCAGTCCCGTAGATAATGCCGGCGGTCGGAAAATCAGGGGCTGGAATCAATTCAATCAGCTCATCCACACTGATTTCAGGGCTCTTGAGCAGGGCAAAACAGGCATTCAGTACTTCATTGAGGTTATGTGGCGGAATATTCGTCGCCATCCCCACCGCAATACCAGAGCTGCCGTTAATCAGCAGGTTAGGAATCCTCGTTGGCATAATCAACGGCTCTTGTTCACTGCCGTCGTAGTTAGGGCCAAAGTCTACGGTTTCTTTTTCGATATCTGCCAACAGCTCATGCGCAATTTTAGACATACGGATTTCGGTATAACGCATCGCCGCCGCATTGTCACCATCTACCGAACCAAAGTTACCTTGGCCGTCTACCAGCATGTAACGTAAAGAAAAGTCCTGCGCCATACGGACAATCGTGTCATAAACCGCTGTATCACCGTGCGGGTGATATTTACCGATCACGTCACCGACGATACGCGCAGATTTTTTGTAGGGCTTGTTGTAATCATTGGATAGCTCGTGCATGGCATACAGCACACGCCTGTGCACAGGCTTGAGACCATCACGAACATCAGGGAGGGCACGCCCGACAATCACGCTCATGGCGTAATCGAGGTAACTGCGGCGCATCTCGTCTTCTAAACTGATAGGCAGGGTTTCTTTAGCAAATTGATCTGGAGACTGACTCATTCTTGACCCAATTTATAGTTAAAAGTTATCACGCGATTTTAGCATAAATAGCACGATCCCGCTTGCAAAATCACGGCCAGGTCAGCCTGGGATGAAACCACAGCCGATATCGCATCTTTCGCTGGCATCCAATAAAAAAGGGAGCAAGCATGCTCCCTTTAATAGGCATCCAGAGGCAACTGATTGCCTCGCTCAAGCCAGATCAAAATTGCGTCAACAACTGCAAATCTGCTTTTAAATCATCGACATGCTCCAGTCCGACGGCGATCCTGACCAAATTATCCTTGATCCCTGCCTCCGCTCTTGCCTCAGCCGTCACACGGCTATGGGTGGTGGTGGCCGGGTGTGTAATGGTTGACTTGGCATCCCCCAAATTCGCGGTAATCGATATCAAGCGGGTCGCATCAATTAATGCCCAGGCGGCCTCCTGCCCGGTTTGACCGGTGCGTGGTTTCACCTCAAAACTGACAATGCCACCACCCAGCCGCTGTTGCTGCTGTGCCAGCGCATACTGCGGGTGCGAGGGCAAGCCTGGATAGAAGACGCGCTCAACACCAGGCTGCTGCTCCAGCCACTGCGCGAGAGCCAATGCACGCGCAGCATGCGCTTCCATACGCACCTGCAAGGTCTCCAAGCCCTTTACAAACACCCAGGCATTGAATGCGCTCATGGTCACTCCGGCCGTGCGCAAGAAAGCATACACCGGCTCAACCAAGGCTTTACTGCCCAAGACCGCTCCACCCAGCACCCTGCCCTGTCCATCAATGTATTTGGTGGCAGAGTGAATCACAATGTCAGCACCCAAGTTCAGTGGTTGTTGCAAGGCAGGCGTACAAAAACAATTATCCACCGCCAGGTAAGCGCCAGCGGCATGGGCAATCGCTGCCAACTTGGCAATATCGCCGATCTCGGTCAGCGGATTAGATGGGGTCTCAGCAAAAAACAACTTGGTATTCGGTTTGACTGCAGCTTGCCAGGCATCAGGATCAGTTAACGAAACCAAGGTCACCTCTAGGCCCCAGCGCTTGAGGATATTCGTGAATAATTGCACAGTCGTGCCAAAAATACTGCGGGAGGCCACCACATGATCACCCGCACTGCACATCCCCATGATGCAGGCCAGAATAGCAGACATGCCACTGGCAGTGGCGACACATAGCTCTGCGCCCTCCAGAGCGGCCAGTTTGTCCTGGAACATGGTAACGGTAGGATTGGTGAACCGTGAATAAATATTGCCAGGCTCGGTGCCGCCGAAGCGTGCCGCCGCTTGCGCTGCATTTTTAAAGCGGAAACTCGAGTTTAAAAACAAAGCCTCGGAGTTTTCGCCAAATTCGGTGGTTAATGTGCCAGCGCGCACCGCCAGCGTTTCCAAATGGTATTGATCGTTCATGCTTCCTCAAACTTCTGTCCACAAATGGACGGCAATAAAAAACCCGTTTCAGCATTGCGCTAAAACGGGTCTTTGGGGCTCTCGCTTTAGCAGTATTTATAATGCGCCCGCAAGCTGAGTTTGGCTTCGTTTAAAGTTCGCCACTCAAATCAGCGCAATTTCATTAAACGCCTTTTACAGGCGCCTGTCAAGCCTTACTCGGCCCCCACCAAATCGGTAGATAACAAGTTCAAATCCAGCTGCGTCGTCGAGTTTGGTGGCAACTGTTTTTTGCTCATATCACTACGGGCAGACTCAATACGATTCAAATAAGCCGCGTCAATATCGCCTGTGACATACTTGCCATCAAAGCAACTACAGTCAAATTCTGTCATGTGCGGATTGGATTTGGTGATGCTTTCGCGCAATGCGTCCAGGTCCTGATAAATCAATGCATCTGCACCTATCTCAGCACAAATCTCCTCATCGGTGCGATTGGTGGCCAGCAATTCATGGCGGCTGGGCATATCAATGCCATACACATTTGGATAACGTACTGGCGGCGCAGCTGAAGCAAAATAAACCTTATTCGCCCCGGCATCGCGGGCCATTTGCACGATTTGCTGCGAGGTGGTGCCACGCACAATCGAGTCATCTACCAGCAGTACATTTTTACCTTTAAATTCGATGCCTATCGGATTCAATTTCTGACGCACGGATTTTTTGCGCAAGGCTTGGCCTGGCATGATAAATGTACGGCCAATATAGCGGTTTTTGATAAAGCCTTCGCGATAATCCAGGCCCAACGCAATGCCCAACTGTAATGCACTTGGACGGCTGGTATCAGGAATCGGGATCACCACATCAATCTGTTTGTCGGCCCATTCACGTTTGATTTTCTCTGCCAGCAAGGTCCCCATATCCAGACGGGTCTGGTAAACAGAAACGCCATCAATCACTGAATCAGGACGGGCGAGATAGACGTATTCAAAGATGCAGGAAGTCAGTTTGGGATTGGTTGCACATTGACGGCTGCATAAGTTTCCGTCCATATCAATAAACACGGCCTCACCAGGCTCAACATCACGCAACAACGTAAAACCGAGCACATCCAGCGCCACGCTCTCGGAGGCCACGATGTATTCAGTACCCTTGTCCGTCTCTTGCTTGCCGATGACCAATGGGCGGATACCATGCGGATCACGGAAGGCCAACAGACCGAAATTAGCAATCATGGCGACCACTGCGTAAGCACCTTTACAACGCCTGTGCACGCCTGCCACTGCATCAAACACCATATCGCTGTTTAACAATGCATTTTTCGAGGTGCTTTCGATCTCGTGTGCCAACACATTCAACAGCACTTCAGAGTCTGAGCTGGTATTAATATGACGCAGGTCTTGCCGGAACATTTCCGACTTTAACTGCTCGGAGTTGGTCAAGTTACCGTTATGGCCCAAGACAATCCCAAACGGTGAGTTGACATAAAAAGGCTGTGCTTCTGCTGCACTGGATGAACCCGCGGTAGGATATCGCACATGGGCAATGCCGACGTTGCCGATCAGATTGCGCATATGACGGGTATGGAAAACGTCTTTGACCAGACCATTATTTTTATGCATGTGGAAGGTGTTTCCATCACAGGTCACAATGCCGGCAGCATCCTGGCCACGGTGCTGCAAAACCAGCAATCCGTCATACAACAACTGATTTACCGGGTTCTTGCCGACAATACCAATAATTCCACACATAGTGACATCCTATCAAACACTTGATTACAAATTAAATGGAAGACTCGTCTAGCTGCTGCTGGTTTAAATGCACATGCTTAGCAATACTAGATGGCATCCAGGGCAACAATTTCAAGACCAGCACTTCAATTGGCGCGCTGAACATAGCATTTGACCAGCGCGGATCTTTGGGCAGTTCCGTCATGGCCGCAAGCATCACCAAGATACTGACAATCAGCAAGCCCTTGAGAGCCCCAGCCGCACCACCGAGGATACGGTTCAACCCTCCTAAACCCACAGCCTTGACCAGTGTCGTCAATAACAGGGCCAGCAAGGTACAAGCAAATAAAACCAGTAAAAACACTAGCAAAAACGCAGCCATGGCCTTGATGGCTTCGCCTGGAATTTGCTCTGGCATGTAAGCAATCACCTGGGCATTAAACCGGTTGGCCAAGTAAAAGGCCAAGCCCCAACCGAGCACAGAAAAAAGCTCGTGAATGGCACCGCGCATCAGGCCGACTAGGATGGAAAAACCAATAATGCCCAGTACAAAGTAATCGAATACCGTCATGCGTGCTTAAGACTTACTGGCAACAATACCGCTAAAGCCAGCCGCCTCCAATTTTTTGAGCGTGGCAGCCGCCTCATTACGGGTGGCGTAAGTTCGCGTGCGTAGGCGTAATTTTTGACCAGAGGCATCTACCTTTTCAGTGGCCGTATCAAATCCTGCATGCTTCAGCTTAACCTGGAGATTCTCAAGGTTTTTAGGGTCAGAAAACACGCCAAACTGTACAAAGAACTTCCCTGTTTTCTTATCGGACTCAGCAGAAGCTTCTTTAACCGCTGATTTAACCGGCGCAACTTTGGGTTCAACTTTGGGTTCAACTTTGGGTTCAACTTTGGGTTCAACTTTGGGTTCAACTTTGGGTTCAACT
>NZ_JBKOUF010000008.1:0-175000 GCF_046766015.1 Methylophilus sp. 3sh_L | reverse complement strand
CGAGTAGCACAGGAAACAAGCGGAAGCTGGGGTGCACTTTCTTTTGGTTACTTTATCTTTGGGCAAGCAAAGAAAAGTAACTCGCCGAGAGGCGAAAAAGAACATCACAAACAGCAATTAATCATCCGCGTGGGCATCACTGTAACTAAAAGCACCACGGCATCTGCATAAGCCAATCGTTACATCCGCGTCGCACAGACTCTGTGAACTTCACTACTCCATGATGGAATGAAGAAATTGAGGCCGCGTGTAACAGAGAAAACAAAAGAATGATTTTCTAAAACCATTCCAATTCACACAAACCAAACCAACAAAAAAAACCCACGCGATGCGTGGGTTTTGACTTAATGGTGATGCACCTGCGTGCCTGGTTTCAACTTGTATTTCGTCCCGCAATACGGGCATAACACCTCACCCGTTTTCGCCACATCGAGAAACACTCTAGGATGTGATGCCCATAATGCTACTTCTTTGGTTGGGCAATGCAATGGCAAGTCTTTGCCGTCTACTTCAAACTCTTTGACATCAGACATTCAAACTCTCCCGCAAACAGGCACTTAATACATTAAACCTTATGAATGAAACCCAAAAAATTACACCCAAAAAATTAAACTAGGGTCAGCCAATGCGCGTATTTGGCATTTTTGCCTTTGACCACATCAAAATATAGGCTTTGCAGTTTTTCGGTGATCGGGCCGCGGGTGCCTTCGCCAATCGCACGGTTATCCAGTTCACGGATAGGCGTGACTTCAGCGGCTGTCCCAGTGAAGAAAGCTTCATCTGCGCTATATACTTCATCACGCGTAATGCGTTTTTCGATCACTTCCAAGCCCAGCTCTTCTTTTGCCAGGTGGATGATGGTGTCACGGGTAATGCCTTCCAGCGCTGAGGTCAGGTCTGGGGTGTACAGTTTGCCGTTACGGATGATGAAAATGTTTTCACCAGAGCCTTCAGCAACGAAGCCGTCCACGTCCAGCAGCAGGGCTTCCTGGTAGCCGTCTTGTGCGGCTTCCTGGTGTGCCAGGATGCTGTTCATGTAGTTGCCGTTGGCTTTGGCTTTACACATGGTGATATTCACGTGGTGACGTGCAAAAGAAGACGTTTTGACGCGGATGCCTTTGGTGATGGCCTCTTCACCCATGTAAGCACCCCAGCTCCATGCGCCAACAATGACGTGAGTAGACAAGGTTTTGGCAGAGATGCCCATGGCTTCTGCCCCGTAAAACGCCATTGGGCGCAGGTAAGCAGATTCGAGGTTGTTTTCACGCACTGCGGCTTTTTGCGCTTCAGAGATGGTCGCTTTATCAAATGGCATTTTCATGCCCAGGATATGTGCGCTGCGGAACAAGCGGTCGGTGTGCTCTTTGAGGCGGAAAATTGCAGTGCCTTTATCCGTTTTGTAGGCGCGCACCCCTTCAAACACGCCCATGCCGTAGTGCAGGGTGTGGGTTAATACATGGGTGGTGGCGTCACGCCAGTTGACCATCTTGCCGTCGTACCAGATAACGCCGTCACGGTCTGCCATCGAACTCGGTATTGCCATTTAAACTCGCCTTTAATCCGTCAGTCATCAAAAACCAGTATTGTAAACTAATCTGCGGCCTTTTCGCCTATGCTAGAATCCATTTCAATCATGATTTACAAGGATTTTTTGCATGGCTGTGCGATTTAAGTGGCTTTACCTGATGTTCTCGCTATTGACCACGCTGTTGGTTGGTTGCCAGCAAGGGTCCTCTGCTCGCTTTATTGGCACTGACCTGACTGGCACGCAATTTGGTCAGCCGCTGTCACTGACTGATCACACTGGCAAATTGCGCCACATGAGCGACTTTAAAGGGAAGGTCGTCGTGATGTTTTTTGGTTACACGCATTGCCCGGATGTGTGCCCCACTACCATGACCGACCTGAAAAAGACGATGCAATTACTCGGTGAAAAATCCAACGATGTACAGGTGTTGTTTGTGACGGTGGACCCAGAACGCGATACGCAAGAGGTGTTGGCGCAATTTGTCCCTGGCTTTAATGCGCGTTTTATTGGCCTGCGCGGCACCCCGGCTGAAGTGGCGGCCAATTTGAGTGAGTACAAGGTGTATGCTGCCAAAGTCAGCGAACCTGGTAAATCGGACTACACCATGGACCATAGCGCAGGCTTGTATGTGTTTGATAAAACAGGCGCCCCACGTGTTTACGAGGGCTATGGCGAAAAGCCCGAGAATATTGCGCATGACCTCGCGTTGCTGCTATAACACCGCTTAAAGGAATAATTCACCGCGAACGCATCAAGAACGATTGTCATTTATGTTTCTATTTAAAATATCATTTAAAATCAATTAGTTACATAAAAATTTCAATTGCATCAATTTATTTTTGCTGTATGATGGCTAGCATCTAAACCGTGCGAGGAGCCGTCATGAAGGGCGACAAAAAAATTATAGATATCCTGAACGACTTGCTGGCAGGCGAGTTGTCGGCCACCGATCAATACCTGATTCACGGCGAAATGTATGCGGACATGGGCTTGGGCAGCCTGGCAGAGCACAGCCTGCATGAATCGCTGCACGAACGCGAACACGCACGCGCCCTGATACAGCGGATTCTCTTCCTGGAAGGTAAACCCAATTTAGCCAAACGTGAACCGCTCAATATAGGCAAGGATGTAAAGTCTATGCTGGAGTCGGACCTGGCGTTGGAATACACCGTGGTGAAACACCTGAAAAAAGCCATGGAAGCCTGTGAACAAGCGCAGGATTATGTCACCCGCGAAATGTTGCTGGTGCAACTCGAAGATACCGAAATGGACCACGCCTACTGGCTAGAAAAACAGCTCAACCTGATCAAATTGGTGGGCATTGAAAATTATTGCCAAAGCCAGATGGGCAACAGCCCTTCTGCCGCATAAGGAGTACGACGGATGAAAGGCGACAAACAAATCATCACCACCTTGAACAAGGTACTTAAAAATCAGCTGACCTCCATTAACCAATATTTTTTGCATGCGCGCATGTTCAAAAAATGGGGGCTTGAGCGGCTGAATGGCTACCAGTACAAACAGTCCATCCGCGTCATGAAAGAAGCCGATGAAGTCATTGAGCGCATTCTTTTTCTGGACGGCCTGCCTAACCTGCAAAACCTGGGCAAGTTACTGATAGGCGAAGATGTAATTGAGTGCTTGCAGGGGGATTTGAGCTTTGAGAAAGAAGTACAGCGCCCGCAACTGGTTGAAGCGATTGCCGAAGCCGAGCAGCTGCAAGACTACGTGACACGGGATTTGCTGACCGAGTTGCTTGAGGCTTGCGAGGAAGCGATAGACTGGCTGGAAACCCAGCAAAGCCTGATCGAAGACGTGACCCTGCCGAACTACCTGCAATCACAGATTGAGTCTGATTAGCTGATACACGCCAGTGAATCATTGAATTAAGCCGCGAAAGCGGCTTTTTTTATGGCTGCATGGAACCATCTTGCCCTTGACAAACTCTACATAAATGATAATAATTATCATTAGTGAACTTAATTAGAGGCAATATGTACGTTTGCGTGTGTAATGCAGTAACTGAGCGTCAAATTCATCAAGCAGTGAAGAATGGTGCTAAAACCGTGAAGCATTTAAAAGATGAATTGGGCGTAGGGGCAGAATGCGGCAAATGTGCCAGCTGCGCAAAAGCCTGCCTAAAAGAGGCACATGCAGAACAACATCCCGGCCTGGTCAAAAAGCTGATTCAGTTAACACCAGTACAATTAGGCGCGGCCTGATTGCATACCGTTTCAAAAAAGGGGCGATCAGCCCCTTTTTTATTGCCAGCTTTAGGCAAACCCAACTTGCCAACACAATCTCGCCCGCGCCCTCCAGGGGGTCAAAAACAAATCCCTGCGCTTCGATCATCTCTACAAACACAGTGACTTTAAACCCTTCTATTTGTTAGCTGGCGTTTAACTCGTTCTCTAAAACATACTGAATTGTCCTGCCTAACATCGGGATCGTACGTTTCAGTGAGAGGTCTGGATTCCTGATCAACCGGATAGTAAAGCCTTCAAATAAAGAAGCGAGCAAATTACAAGCGGTATCCAGCGCCTCTTCTGAGATGTTCATCTGCCGTTGCATCATTCCTTTACGAAAGTAACTTTTGATACTTTCCATGGCCGTAGCTTCTGCGCGGCGGATGATATTGGCAATTTTTGGATTGCGCGCTGCCTCGGCAATCACTTCCAGCAATAAGGGCGCATCTGGATCATAAAAAGTATCCGCCGCACTCGTTGCAACGTCAGCAATCAGGGCATCAAAGATATCCCCGTCGCCCCGGCTTTGCTCCACACGGGTAGTCACATTGAGTATTTTGAGCAAATCTTTTTCCACGATTGCCTCAATAATGGCCTCTTTATTCTCAAAGTAATGATAGATGTGCCCAACACTCATGCCCGAGGCTTTGGATATCTGGGACATGCTGGTGCCATGAAAACCCTGGTTTCTAAAGCACTCAGTCGCGGCCGTCAGCACCTGGTTACGCCGGAGATCCGCACGGCTGGTCTGTATGTTCGAGAGGGACATGACTTCTCCTGTCATCATTAAAAATAAAAGATTGCTTTTTTAATATTCTATATTAGAATGATCATTCAATCTAGAATGAACACTCAATCTAATTTAAGGCAACCTGAAAAAAACCATTTTCATGGCGGCACTTAAAAGGAGAATCTAATGAAACCAACATTACAGACTATGCGTTTGGCGACGGCATTTCCGGTATTGCTCGCTTTATGTGAATTACTTACCGGTTGTCATCAGGGTGCAGCCCCTGCACCGGCAGCACCCCCGCCAGCAGAAGTCGAAGTCATCAACCTCCAGCCGCAATCGGTTAACCTGAAAACCGAACTGCCTGGGCGTACTTCCCCCTTTCTGGTTTCAGAGATCCGGCCGCAGGTCAGTGGCATTTTGCAAAAACGCCTGTTCACAGAAGGGACAGATGTCAAAGTGGGCCAGCAGTTGTACCAAATTGACCCTTCTACATACAAGGCTTCATTAGACAGTGCGCAGGCAAGCCTGAATAAAGCCGAGGCGAATCTTGTGGCTGCAAAAAGCAAGGCTGAGCGTTATCACGAGCTGGCGAGCATACAAGCTGTGAGCAAGCAGGATTTAGAGGATGCGAAATCCGCACTGGATCAGGGGCAGGCAGACGTAGATCTGGCGAAGGCCTCATTGCAAATTGCAAAAATCAACCTGGCCTACACCAGCGTTCTGGCGCCGATTTCTGGACGGGTGGCGAAATCGAACATTACACCGGGTGCCCTGGTGATTGCGAACCAGGAAACCATGCTGACCAATATCCAGCAGCTTGACCCCATTTATGTCGATGTGACCCAGTCCAGCGCTGATCTGTTAAGGCTACGCCATGCCTGGGAGAGTGGCCATCTCAAGAAGGCAGGAGAAAACCAGGCCGAAGTGAAACTGGTCCTTGAAGATGGCAGTACCTATGCACTGACTGGCAAGCTGGCATTTGCAGACATTACCGTGAGCCAGTCGACAGGCACCGTGTCGTTGCGGGCCATATTCCCCAATCCCAAAGGCGTACTCTTACCGGGAATGTATGTGCGCGCAGTCCTGGAACAAGGCGTTGAAGAAACCGCCATCCTGGTGCCACAGCGCAGCGTGAGCCGCGACGCCAAAGGCGACCCTATCGTCTATGTGCTGGACAAGGATAACAAAGTACAACTCAGGAATATTCAGGCGGACAAGACGCTGGATGGCCAGTGGGTGGTACGTCAGGGCCTGAATGCAGGCGACAGGCTGGTGGTAAACGGGCTGCAAAAAATACGGCCGGGAATGCCGGTAAAAATCGTGTCGACCGACAAAAACCCGACAACCAAGCCAATATAGGGAGTCATCATGTCTAAATTTTTTATTGACCGCCCTATTTTTGCCTGGGTGATTGCGATCATGATCATGCTGGCAGGCATACTCGCGATCCGCTCATTGCCGGTTGCGCAATACCCGATGATTGCACCGCCAGCTATCTCTATCACAACCACTTATCCTGGCGCCTCGGCCAAAGCTGTTGAAGATAGCGTCACGCAAGTGATCGAGCAAAAAATGAAAGGGATAGACCACCTGACCTATATGTCGTCGACCAGCGACTCTGCAGGCAGCGTGACCATTACATTGACCTTTGACGCCGGAACCGATCCGGATATTGCACAGGTTCAGGTCCAGAACAAGCTCGCACTGGCCACCCCGCTCCTGCCGCAGGATGTGCAAAAACAAGGCGTACAGGTCGCCAAAGCTTCCAATAACTTCTTGATGGTGGCTGCGTTCATTTCAGAAGACAACAGCATGTCTAGTATCGACCTGGGGGACTATGTCGGGTCTAATATCCAGGACATTATCAGCCGGGTGAATGGCGTAGGCGATACGCAAATTTTTGGAACCAAATATGCCATGCGGATATGGCTGGATCCGGCCAAGCTGCACAACTTTGGCCTGACACCCGCCGAAATCAGCACGGCCATCACGGCACAAAACGCCCAGGTATCCGCAGGCCAAATCGGTGGCATGCCCGCCAAAAAAGGCCAAGAATTGAATGCCACGGTGACGGCGCAAAGTCGTTTGCAAACCCCTGAGCAATTTGGGCAGATTTTATTAAAAAGTACCGCCAATGGGGCTGTGGTCAGACTGCAGGATGTCGCCCAGATCGAACTCGGTGGCGAAAGCTATGAGGTTGTCGCTCAATATAACGGCAAACCGGCGACAGGGCTGGCAATCAAGCTGGCAACCGGTGCCAATGCGCTGGAAACGGCTCAAGCCGTCAAGGCAAAACTGGTTGAGCTGGAGCCGTTTTTCCCGGCGGGCATGAAGGCGGTGATGCCATATGACACCACCCCGTTTGTCAAAGTCTCTATTGAGGAAGTCATCAAAACGCTGGTAGAAGCCATCATCCTGGTGTTCCTGGTGATGTATCTTTTCTTGCAAAATATCCGGGCCACACTCATCCCGACCATTGCTGTACCAGTGGTCTTGCTGGGGACATTTGCCGTGTTATCCGCTAGCGGATATTCGATCAACACCCTGACCATGTTTGCCATGGTACTGGCGATTGGCCTGCTGGTAGATGATGCCATTGTGGTGGTAGAAAACGTTGAGCGCGTGATGCACGAAGAGGGGCTGCCTGCCAAGGAAGCCACCCGCCACTCGATGACGCAAATTAGTGGGGCCTTGATCGGGATCGCGCTTGTGCTCTCGGCGGTATTCGTCCCCATGGCATTTTTCGGTGGCTCTACCGGCGTCATTTACCGGCAATTCTCCATCACCATCGTATCGGCCATGGTGCTTTCAGTGCTAGTAGCCCTGATTCTGACACCTGCCCTGTGCGCCACCTTACTCAAACCACACGCCAAGAGACACAACGCGTTGACGGGTGCCTTTAAGGTATTTAACCGTGGCGTGGAACGCACAACGCAAGGCAGTCAATCCGTGGTTGCCCGTATGCTGCATCGTCTTGGCCGCTACGGGCTGATATATGCGCTGATTGTTGGCGTGATGGCGCTATTATTTGTCCGCATGCCACAGGCTTTCCTGCCGGATGAAGATCAAGGCATCCTGTTTACGCAAGTCACCTTACCCGCCGGAGCAACGACAGAGCGCACCCGGGCAGTCCTAAACAAGGTAGAGCATCATTTCCTCGCCGAACAAAAAGAGGCGGTCGCATCCGTGTTCACCGTGTCTGGCTTCAGCTTTGCGGGGAGCGGCCAGAACAATGGCCTCGCCTTTGTCAGCTTGAAAGACTGGTCAGAACGCCAACGACCTGACCTGAAAATAGCCGCAGTCATCGGCAAAGCCATGGGTAAATTCTCAACCATTAACGAGGCCATGGTCTTTGCATTCGGCCCGCCAGCCGTGGTCGAGTTAGGCAATGCCTCGGGCTTTGACCTCCAGTTGCAAGACCGTGCAGGCCTTGGGCATGAAGTCCTCATGCAGGCTCGCAACCAACTGCTGGGGATGGCCTCGGCGAATCGGTCACTGGTCGGGGTGCGTCCAAACGGGCAGGAAGACTCTCCAGAATACAAACTGGATATTGATCAAGCCAAAGCCAGTGCCCTGGGCATTTCCCTCGCGGATATAAATTCAATGCTTTCTACCGCCTGGGGGAGTACTTATGTCAATGACTTTATGGACCGCGGCCGGGTCAAGCGCGTGTACTTGCAAGGCGCCACTTCAGCACGGATGGATCCCAAGGATTTTGATCAGTGGTATGTAAAAAATGCCAGCGGTGAAATGGTGCCATTTTCCTCATTCGCCAGCGCACACTGGGCTTATGGCTCACCCAAGCTGGAACGCTATAACGGTCAATCTTCGGTAGAAATCCTCGGGGCACCGGCGCCTGGACATAGTACCGGCGAGGCGATGGCCATCATGGAATCATTGGCGGCAACCCTGCCTCCCGGCATCAGCTACGAGTGGACAGGATTGTCATACCAGGAGCGCATGACGGGTTCACAAGCCCCCGCGCTGTATGCTTTATCCCTGCTGATTGTGTTTTTATGTCTCGCCGCATTGTATGAGAGTTGGTCCATTCCATTTGCAGTCATGCTGGTAGTCCCGCTGGGGGTCGTCGGCGCCTTGATTGCAGCGTCCATGCGGGGACTCTCCAACGATGTGTATTTCCAGGTTGGCTTACTGTTAACCATAGGCCTGTCTGCCAAGAATGCCATCCTGATTGTAGAGTTTGCGAAGGAAAAAATGGAGCAAGGTAAAGAGATCACAGAGGCCACATTAGAGGCGTTAAGGTTGCGCTTCCGGCCAATTATCATGACATCGCTGGCCTTCATCCTTGGCGTGCTGCCGCTTGCCCTGTCGACTGGCGCAGGCTCTGGCGCCCAAAATGCGTTGGGCACAGGTGTGATTGGCGGCATGCTCACAGCCACCGTACTCGCCATCCTGTTTGTACCGCTGTTTTTCGTGGCGGTGCGCCGGGTATTCAAAGGCTAAGGTCGCTCATTAAAAGGAATAACCAATATGAATAAATCACGCTATCCCATTGTGATTGCCAGCTTGATGCTGGCAGGGTGCATCAACATGCAACCCAACTATGAAAGGCCTGCCGCACCGATTCCAGCACAATGGCAACCATCGGCCGGCCAGGCAAAACAGGCGGGAGACACGCTCTCGGCTGAATTGGGCTGGGAACAATTTTTTACCGACAACGAATTGAAAAAGTTGATCCGGCAGGCGCTGGAAAACAACCGTGACTTAAGGGTCGCCTCGCTCAATATCGAAAAGGCGCGTGCCCAATATCAGATCCAGCGGGCGGCCCTGTTTCCCAAGGTGAATGGCACGGTCAGCGGGACCAATCAACGGATGATGCTGAACTTGCCGACCGGACCCATGACATTTAACAGCCACCAGTACACGGCAAACCTGGGATTCTCTTCCTATGAGATGGATTTTTTCGGGCGCATCAGCAGCCTGCGTGACCAGGCCGTGTATCAATACCTGTCAACCGAAGAGGCCAAGAGAAGCGCCCAGATCAGCCTGGTGTCTGAGGTGGCGAATGCCTACCTGACATTGGCCGCAGATAGTGAAAGCCTGGCGCTGGCACGGGAAACCTTGCGCACCCAACAGGCGACTTTCGACTTGAGTAAACGGCAACTGGCTTTGGGCAGTATCAATGAGCTGACGCTGCGGCAAGTGGAAACCAGCGTGGAGACTGCCCGCGTCAATGTCGCCAAATATATGACCCAGGTCGACCAAGATAGAAACGCGCTGGCCCTACTGGTGGGTGAGTCTCCGAATATCAATCTTGAACAGGTGAACAACTTACAGGCCGTCTCGCAAACAGCCAGCCTGCCGGATGGCCTTCCCTCTACGGTCTTGCAGAACAGGCCGGACGTGCTGGAAGCAGAGCGCACGCTTCAGGCCAATAACGCCAATATTGGTGCGGCCAGAGCAGCTTTCTTTCCGACCATTTCATTGACGGCATCCGCCGGTTTGGCTAGCCCAGAGTTGGGGAGCCTGTTTAGCGGCAACAACCATGTCTGGAGTTTTGCACCGCAAATCGTGCTGCCCATCTTCAATGGCGGGTTAAACAAAGCCAACCTGAAAGTTGCCGAAGTCAGCAGGGAGATTAGCGTGGCGCAATATGAAAAAGCGGTTCAAACTGCGTTTAAAGAGGTCTCTGACGCGCTGGCATTACGTGCCACACTGGAAGAACAATTGTCGGCGCAAACAGCGCAGGTGAATGCCACGCAAAGAAGCTTTGTACTATCACGCGCCAGATTCGAGAAAGGCCTGGATAGTTACCTGACGGTACTGGATGCCCAACGCAGCTACTACGCTGCGCAACAGACGCTTATCAGCGTCAGGCTGTCGGAAGTCTCCAATCAGGTGACCCTATATAAAGTCCTGGGGGGCGGCGCATTCTGACATCAGGAGCAGAAAGGAAACGCTGGCGATCACTCCTGATGCGCCAGCGCCCTGATCACTCGCCTCACGACCCTTTTAGTCACTCAGGCACGCAATCATCCAACATTGCCCTAGCCAGAGAGGCTGGGGCAGCATACCATGTCAGCAAACAGGTAATCCTCATATGCAATCCCCAGATGACAGACACATCGCACAACTCACTTACCCCGTATACACTCGGGCTGTTACTGCTCCCACCCCTGCTATGGGCGGGTAACTTTATCGCAGGCCGCGCCGTCAGTCATGACGTGCCGCCGGTCGCGTTATCCCTGATCCGCTGGAGCCTGGCGTTTTTATGCTTGTTCCCTTTTGCGATCAAACCGTTTTTGCGTGACCGCGCCCACTACCTGGTTTACCGCTGGCACGTGCTAGGAACCGCAATAACAGGCGTGCTTGCGTTTAACCTGATGGTGTACTGGGGCTTGCATAGCACCAGCGCAACCAACGGGATTATCCTGAATTCGTTTATTCCCTTTCTGGTTGCAATCTTTGGCGGGTTGTTTTACCAGCAACGCTTAACAACCAATCAACTATTGGGATTAGTGATTTCATTGCTAGGCGTTTTCACAGTCGTCTCGCATGGGGACTTGCATGTACTACTCGGGCTGGCTTTTGCACCAGGCGACGTGATTATCTTGATGGCAATGATCTGCTGGGCGTTGTTTACATTGTGGCTGAAACAGATTCCGGCCTTTATTGACCGCACCGGGCTCATGCTATGCCAAGTCCTGATTGCGCTGGTTTTATTGTTACCGCTGTATGTTTGGGAGCGGCAGACAGCCGTGACAACGCTAGCCCATATACAAACGGTCTGGTCACTGCTTTATATTGGGATTTTTCCTTCGGTGATTGCATTCCTGGCCTATGCCAAAACCGTCACATTGGTTGGCTCGGTGCGCGCCAGTGTGTTTATTCACGCCATGCCAATTTTTGGCTCCTTGCTCTCCAGTGTGTTATTGCGCGAGCCTTTTCATGGCTACCAACTGGCAGGCATGCTGACGATTTTTTGTGGCATAGGACTGGCGAACAGCGGCAAGGGGCATTCAAAATAAAGCGGCGCCTGAGGCATCAGGCCATGCGATGCAGGATGGGCGACAGGGCCTTTAACGCTTTCTCGGCATGTGCGTATTGCGGAAACAAGCTGGCCTGCACCGCATAAAACCTGGCTGAATGATTCATTTCTTTCAGGTGCGCCATTTCATGGCACACCACATACTGAATCACATGCGGCGGCGCCTGGATCAAGCGCCAGTTGAGGCGGATCTGCTTGCGGCTATTACAGCTGCCCCAGCGGGATTTGGCGTTGGAAAGGCCAACAGCACTGACCTGCTCCCCCATTTGGGCGGCAATTAAGGCCACGCGGCGTTTAAAATCAGGCAAGGCCTGCTGCGCATACCATTGCAACACTTTACGGGCGACCCAATCGGGATTGTGGATATACGGTGAGCGCACCAGCAACTTGTCCCCTTCGAGCGTGACTGCCTTGCTGGTGGGGTGCGCAACCAAGGTCAGCACAATATCCTGGCCCATAAACAGCAGTGGCTCGCCATCCTGCCACTGCATAGGAGCGACTTGGTTATCTGCCCGCAAAGCCAGTTTTTGCTGTATCCAGCCGGATTTCTCCTGCAAAACTTGCTGCAACTGTGAGGTAGAAATCCGTTTGGGCGCATGTACCACCAAGCCTTCCGCCGTGACTTTCAACCCTATGGTTTTACGTGCCCGCAGATCCAGCTGGTAAGTAATCGTTTGCCCGTTGGGCAGTTGCAACTGTTGCGTGATCACAACTGCTGCATCTCCGTTTCAATCCATGTTTCGACTTGCTGATTCAGTGCGTCAGGCTTGAGACCAGTGGTCTGGATGACAGGGCCAATCACCACCTGAATCACGCCGGGATATTTAAGCATGGAATTTTTACGCCAATAGCGGCCAGCATTATGGGCCACTGGCAACACCGCGGTTTGCGTATGCGTTGCCAGCCAGGCACCACCAATATGGTACTTGGCTCGTGCACCGGGGGCGGTACGCGTGCCTTCAGGAAAAATAACTACCCACAAACCACGCTTGAGCCGGTCTTTACCATGATTCACTAATTTCTTCAGCGCTTCACGGCCACTGCTGCGGTCAATCGGAATCGAGCCAACTGCCCACAAGCCCCAGCCAAAAAAAGGGATCATCAGCAACTCTCTTTTGAGCACCCAGACTTGCGGTGGCAAAATGGTTTGCAGGGCAATAGTCTCCCAGGCAGATTGATGTTTTGCCAGAATAACAGTAGGGGTCGCCGGGACATGTTCGCGGCCACGGACTTCATAACGCAGGTTACAGGTGACTTTAAGCCACCACATCACCGCATGGGCCCAGCCACTGACCCAGCGCGAACGCAGCACCGATGGCAATGGAATCAGCAACACCGCCAACAATGAAAAAGGGATAGTCAATACAAACAGGCCAATATAAAACAGCCAGGCACGCACATACAGCAGCGTTTTTTGCATTACTTATCCCCGGCAATGATCTGCTGCACCGCGGCCGCAAGGTCGGCGACCACAATGGTGTTGGCAGGCACCTCTGCCAGATTGTAGGTTTCTTCACCCTTGCCTGTACGCACCAGATAAGGCTGGCACCCCGCCTTATGAAAGGCCAGTAAATCCCGCAAGGCGTCCCCCACACCGGGCACTTTAGTGAGCTCGACATTAAAACGGCGGCTAATTTCTTCCAGCATGCCGGTCTTGGGTTTACGGCATTCACAATGGTCATCGGCCGCATGCGGGCAATAAAACACCGCATCAATTCGGCCCCCTACTTGCGCCAGCGCTTTGTGCATTTTGTCGTGGATGGCATTGAGCGTGGCCATATCAAAATAACCACGCGCAATACCAGATTGGTTGGTCGCCACAGCGACGCGATAACCATGCTGGTTTAACAGGGCAATCGCCTCCAGGCTACCAGGAATCGGAATCCACTCATTCGGATTCTTGATAAAGGTCGCGCTGTCGCGGTTAATCACGCCGTCACGGTCAAGAATGACTAATTTCATGCGTAAACTCCTGACGGCGATGCGTTAACTGGCTAACTTGGATAAATCAGCCACACGGTTCATGGCCTGGTGCAAGGTGGCCAGCAAGCCGAGACGGTTCGCTTTCAAGGCAGGGTCATCAGCATTGACCATCACCTCGTCAAAGAAGAGATCGACGGGCGCTTTGAGCACCGCCAGCGCCTGTAGCGAAGCCGTGTAATCCCCGGTTTCAAACAGATGATCCGCTTTAGGCTTGGTTTCAGCCAGGGCCTGATGCAAGGCTTTTTCAGCAGACTCCTGCAACAAGCTCTCATTCACTTCTGCCTTAACGTCCCCTTCCACTTTTTTGAGGATATTCGACACACGTTTATTGGCGGCCGCCAGCGCAGGCGCTTCTGCCAAATTGGCAAAGGCTTGCACGGCGCTTAACCGGCGCGGCACTTCTGCCAGCTGGTTGGGTGACAAGGACAATACCGCATCCACCTCTTGCGCACTCGCGCCCTGGTCACGCAGGTTCACGGCCAGACGGTCAAAGCAGAAGGCTTTGATGGCTTCTGCCACATCCTGGCTACCATTGAACACAGCCAGTGTTTGTGCAATGAGTTGGTCGAACGCTAACGGCAACTCAGTTTCCATCAGCATACGCAAAATACCCAGCGCTTGGCGACGTAAGGCAAATGGATCCTTGTCACCAGTTGGCTTTTCACCAATGCTGAACAGGCCGACCAGCGTTTCCAGCTTGTCTGCCAAGGCCACCACCACACCCACTTGGCTGCGCGGCAACGCATCGCCGGCAAAGCGTGGACGGTAATGGTCTTCAATCGCATAGGCCACATCATCAGCCAGACCTTCATGCTGGGCGTAGTAACGACCCATAATGCCTTGCAGCTCAGGGAACTCACCGACCATGTCAGTCAGTAAATCGACTTTAGACAACCGTGCCGCTTGCGCCACTTTGGCCACGAAGCCATCGCCACCAATCTGCTGCGCAATCGCAGAAGCAATCGCTACCACGCGTTCATTGCGCTCGCCTTGCGAACCCAGCTTGTTGTGGTAGACCACTTTATCCAAGCCAGCCAGACGGCTTTCCAGCGTCTTTTTGCGGTCCTGGTCAAAGAAAAACTTGGCGTCAGCCAGGCGTGGACGCACCACGCGCTCGTTACCACCAATGACCTTGCTCGGGTCGGCCGGGTTGATGTTGGAAACGATCAGGAATTTGTTGGTCAACTTACCGCTGGCATCCAGCAGCGGGAAGTATTTCTGATTGGCCTTCATGGTCAGAATCAGGCATTCTTGCGGCACTGCTAAAAACTCTTCTTCAAACTGGCCCAGTAATACGTTCGGGCGCTCCACCAGTGCTGTCACTTCATCAAGCAATGCGTCATAGTCAATCGGCTTCAAGCCCTGCTTGTCAGCCGCCGCTTGCAATTGCTGCACAATCTCGGCACGGCGCGCATCAAAGCTCGCAATCACGGCACCTTCGTCAGCCAATTGCTGGGCATAGGTGTCGGCAGAAGTAATCGTCACTACCGGACTCTTTGCTTCAAAGCGGTGACCTTGCGTGGTATTGCCTGCAGTCAAACCCAAGGTGGAAACAGGCACGATTTCGCTGCCATGCAATGCCACCAACCCATGCGCTGGGCGCACAAAGTTCACGCTTTCCCAGCCATCGTTGATCTGGTATGTCATGACTTTGGGGATAGGCAACTTCGCCAAGGTTTCATCTAACGCTTTTTGCAGGCCTTCCTGCAAGGTGGCACCCGCTTGGGTGGCATCCAAAAACAGGATATCCGCTTTGCCATCATGCTCTTTGCGCAGTTTGGCAACCGCACTTTCATTTTCACCCAACGCTTGCAGCTTTTTAAGCAAGGCCGGCGTCGCATTGCCGCTCGCATCCATACCAACGGTGGCGGGCATGAGCTTTTGTGCGACTTGTTTATCCGCAGCTTTGGCAGAGACGCCAGTCATATGCGCAGCCAAACGGCGTGGGGAAGCAAACGTGGTTACCGAGCTGCTATCAGACAGCAAGCCAGAAGCCTTGAGGCTCTCTGCCAATACACCACTAAATGCCTCACCCAACTTTTGCAGTGCTTTTGGCGGTAGTTCTTCTACAAATAATTCAACTAACAGATTGCGGGTACTCATGCGGCGGCTTTCTTGTTTTGTTCTGCTTGTTCGCTCTCAAGTTTGGCGATGACTTCGTCTGCCCAGGCTTTAGGCGCCATCGGGAAGCCCAAACGGGCGCGGCTATCGAGGTAACTGGCTGCGACAGCACGGGCCAGGTTACGGATACGGCCAATGTAAGCGGCACGCTCAGTCACTGAAATTGCACCTCGCGCATCCAGCAAGTTAAAGGTGTGCGCGGCCTTTAATACCTGTTCGTAGGCGGGCAAGGCAAGTTTGACTTCCATCAGGTGCTTGGCCTGTTTTTCGTGTGCATTAAAAGCGGTGAACAGGAAATCCGCATCGGAATGCTCAAAGTTATAGGTCGATTGCTCCACCTCATTTTGGTGGAACACATCACCGTATTTCACCCCAGGCGAGTATTCCAGGTCATAGACGTTTTCAACGCCTTGCAGGTACATGGCTAAACGCTCCAGCCCGTAGGTAATTTCACCGGTGATCGGTTTGCAGTTAATGCCGCCGACTTGCTGGAAATAGGTAAACTGCGTCACTTCCATACCGTTCAGCCAGACTTCCCAGCCCAGGCCCCAAGCACCCAGGGTGGGGTTTTCCCAGTCATCTTCCACAAAACGGATATCGTTTTCCTGCAGGTTAAAGCCCAACGCTTCAAGTGAGCCCAGGTAGAGTTCCAAAATATTGGCGGGGGCTGGTTTCAACACAACCTGGTACTGGTAGTAATGCTGCAAACGGTTAGGGTTTTCACCATAGCGGCCATCTTTGGGACGGCGGCTAGGTTGAACATAGGCAGCTTTCCAGGGCTCAGGGCCCAGGGCGCGCAAAAAAGTCGCAGTATGGCTGGTGCCCGCGCCCACTTCCATATCGTAAGGTTGCAACAAAGTGCAGCCTTGTTTGTCCCAGTATTCCTGAAGCTTTAAAATAATTTGTTGAAAGGTCAGCACCATGACGCCTGATCCAGAGGATGATAAAAACGAATATTTTACCTGATTCGGACCGGGTTAAGAAATCGCATTCCGGCTAAGTGCCAGCCTTGAACAGGCTCAAGCCAAGAGCTGAATGCTTTTTTTACGGTTTTTTGCGATTGTGGCATCACCAGAAATTTGTTAAATTGAACAGATGAGTTCTTACCGCCCATGGATGTTATTGCTGACGCTATGGTTTGCCTTGATGCAAACTGTCGCGCCGCTCATGCACGCCCATGCTGCAGGCGATACGGCGGCCGATGATGGGCCGCATATGCACATGGTCGACATCCCGGCCTTGCACGCCCAGGCTGAGACAGCCAAGCATCCTTTCCATTGGCATATTCATTCGAACAAATCCCACGGGCAGATCATAGGCTTGGGCCAAGCCATCAGTGAAGGGAACACCCTGTCATCACTGATTGACGCCTACGCTAACTTCTGGCTCCCAGCGGCAATATTGCCTGGGCTATTGTTATTGGTGTTGGCACTGCAATCTACCAAGCTCCCTTTTGCGCGACACCGAAACGAGCACGCTCATTCCAGTTTCACCCTCACTCGCCATTCCCCCCGCGCACCTCCGCACGCCTGAATAAACACGTATTGCACTGATGGGCCATAGCCCATCGTTCGCCTGTTTTATTCAGGAGTCTTTAAATGTTTTATTTATTCAAGCGCGTCAGTCACGCCATGCTGTTTGCCTGCGGTACCTGGCTCGCCCTTGCTCACACCCAATGGGTGCTGGCCGACAACATACCGGCAATACTGCAACCGGCTGGCAACCACGAAGATCGCGTGACCATCAACACCGGCCTGACGCTGCACGAAGTATTGCAGCAAGTAGTGGCAATTCATCCGCAACAAGCCCTGCTGACAGCCCATCAGCAGATGGTACAAGCACGCAAAATCATGGCGAACAGCTGGCTGCCGCTGGCGCCGGTTGCTGGTCTATCCCATCAAAGTGATGCCTGGCTAAGTGGCCGCGATGAGCGGGAATGGCAGGCGCAAATGCAGATTCCAATCTGGCTGCCTGGCCAGCGGCAAGCGCGTGGGCAGGTTGCCAATCTCGCCGATCATAGCCTTTCGCAAGATCGCGCAAGCTTGCAACAACTTGGCGCAGAGTTGCTGCGTAATGCTGTGTGGGATATCGCCCTGCGCCGCAATGAGCTGCGCCTGGCGCAAACGCGGCGCGATACGCTACGCAGCATTGCCGAGGACGTACAAAAGCGCTTCCGGGCAGGTGAAGTGGCCAGAATGGATGTGATGCAAGCAGGACAAGAGACCGTACAAGCAGAACGCCTGTGGCTGACAGCACAGGCAGAGTTGATGCATGCACAATTCCGTTACCAGCAACTCACTGGTCTCAACGAAATACCGGCGCATATTGAAGAGCCTTTATCGTCGCGGGAGGATTTTACGGAATCCCCTTTTTGGCAGGCGGCCCAAGCCAAACTCAAACTGGCAGAAGGACAACGCGACCTGACCATGATAGAGCAGCGGCAAAATCCAACACTCATAGTCAATACGCGCACCATACAAGGCGGCTTTGATAGCCAGTTTAACGGGAGCATGGGGGTTGCCATCAACCTTCCCCTGCAAAGCGAAGTGCAACGCGCGCCCTTACTTGCCAATGCAGAGCAAACCATTGGTGATGCCCGTACCCAACTGGAAACCCTTCGCCGGCAACTTGAAAATAGCCTGCATGAAACCGAGCATAACCTGCAAGTCAGCCGTCAAGACGTCGCCTTGCTGCAACAGCAACAAGTGCTTGCCAGCGAAAATGCCAGGCTGGCTCGCAAAGCCTACCAGCTCGGCGAAATGGATCTTAACCAGCTCTTGCGCCTGCAATTACTGGCTTTTGAAACTGAGCGCAATTTAACTGGCCAGCAACTTCAAGTGTCTTGGAATATCGCCAAATACAATCAGGTGGTCGGAGTTCTCCCATGAAAAAAATAATGTTTATTGTCTTCTCGGCCTGCCTGGCATTGCAGGCAGGCGCAGCCAGCTTCTTGCCACTGTCCGCCACACAAATCCAGCAAATGCAAGTGCAGTGGGGACATTTGCAAACGCAACCAACCGGGCTGTCGGCCAGCTATCCGGCTGAAGTCGTGTTACCCCCTACGCAAAGCCGGATCGTGACGGCACCACAAGCCGGGCTCATCACCCAGCTCAGTGTCAGCGTGGGTGATACCGTGAAGCAAGGTCAAGTGATTGGCCAGATCAGCAGTCCGGATTTGATCAGCCTGCAAAGCAGTTATTTGCAAAGCGAGACCCAGGCCAGGCTCAACGACCAGGCGCTCAAACGCGACCAGGAGTTATTCAATGAAGGGGTGATTGCCCAACGCCGCTTGCAGGAAACGCAAACGGCCTATGAAACCAGCCAGGCGCTGATGCATGAGCGTAAACAAACGCTCAAACTGGCAGGTCTGAGTGAAGCTCACATCCAGCAATTGACGCAAAAACGCAGGATGCAAAATGGGCTGGCGATCATCGCCCCGATCAGTGGACAAGTCATGGAGCAGCAGCAACCGGTCGGTGCCCGCGTCGACCTCTCCATGCCTATCTACACCATCAGCAACCCCAAACCTTTGTGGCTGATGATACAACTGCCTGTTGCGCAAGCCAGCAAACTGAGCCCAGGCGCGGCAGTGCGTTTGCCCAAACTGGGGTTAACGGCTAAGGTGGATACAGTCTTGCGACAGCTCAATAAAAATAACCAAACCACGCAAGTGCGTGCCTCGATTAGCCAGGGGGCAGAACAACTCTCCATCGGTCAGATTGTCGATGTTGCCCTGGTGGAAAATACAGCGAAAGACAGTTTTACCGTCGCGAGAAGTGCGGTGGCCCGCCAAGGCGAACAGGCGGTGATTTTTGTGCAGCAGCCCAATGGCATTGCAGTCACGCCGGTGAATATCCTGCTCGAGCAAGATCAACACCTCACCATTAAAGCGGACCTGAAAGGCAATGAAATGATCGCGGTGCACGGCGTCGCTGCCTTAAAAGGGCATTGGCTGGGAATGGGTGGTAAATAACATGTTAGATTGGCTGATTGACACCTCACTCAAACAACGCCTGCTGGTGTGCGTTTTTGCCATCGGCCTGCTATTTGCGGGCTGGACGGCTTACCAGACCATTGCCATTGACGCCTTCCCTGACGTCTCCTCAACCCAGGTCAAAATCATTATCAAATCGCCGGGCATGACGCCTGAAGAAGTGGAAGCGAGGATTACGGCACCGGTTGAGGTCGAGATGCTGGGCATCCCCAAACAAACCAGTTTACGCGCGGTGGCCAAATATGCGCTGACCGATATCACCATCGATTTTGAAGATGGCACCGATATTTACTGGGCACGACAGCAAGTCACCGAACGGCTCAACAACGCCTGGCCCAACTTGCCCACAGAGATTTCTGGCGGCATCGCCCCAATGACCACGCCGCTGGGCGAAATGTTTATGTTCACCATAGAATCTGACACGCTCAGCCTGCAAGAAAAACGCACCCTGCTCGACTGGGTCATCCGTCCGCGACTGCGTACGGTGCCAGGCGTGGCGGATGTCAATGCCTTGGGCGGCTTGGTGCGCAGCTTTGAAATCATTCCCGACAACGCCAAACTGCAAGCGCGCGGCCTGGCCTTAAGCGCACTGCAACAGGCAATTAGCGACAATAACCGTAACGATGGCGCAGGCCGGCTGAAGGATGGGGAAGAGTCTTTGCTCGTGCGCGCCGAAGGTGCATTCAAAACCTTGGACGATGTGCGTAATACCTTACTTAAAGGCCAGCAGGGCAATCCTATCCGCATTGCCGATGTTGCAGAGGTGCGCATTGGTGAACTCACGCGCTATGGTGCCGTGACACGCAACGGCAAAGGCGAAACCGTCGAAGGGCTGGTACTGGGCTTGCGTGGTGCCAATGCGCGGCAGGTGGTCGATGGCGTACGCGCCAAACTGGACGAAATCGCCCCGACCTTGCCCAAGGGCGTCAAGCTTCATGTCTTTTATGACCGCGGCAACCTGGTCGAACATGCCGTGCACACCGTGAATAAAGCCCTGCTAGAAGCCGTCGTGCTGGTTCTGATTTTACTGGTGCTGTTTTTAGGCAATTTGCGGGCGGCGCTCACCGTCGCCTGCGCGTTGCCGCTGGCCATGCTCGCTACCTTCTGGCTCATGCAGCAATATGGCATGTCTGCCAACCTCATGTCATTGGGAGGCCTCGCCATTGCCATCGGCATGCTGGTCGACTCTGCCGTCGTGGTGGTAGAAAACATTGTCGAACACCTGGCCCACAGCCCGGCCGGCCAACCGCAAGATAAACTACGCACCATTCTCGCGGCCATGCGCGAAGTCAGCGTGCCGGTCAGTGCAGGCATCGTCATCATCATTACCGTATTTCTCCCCTTGCTGACCTTGCAAGGACTCGAAGGCAAATTGTTTGCGCCCGTTGCACTCAGCATCATGTTCGCGCTCGCCTCGTCCCTGCTGCTCTCGCTCACCATTATTCCAGTCCTGGCCTCCTTCCTGATTCGTGACCATGCCAGCGAAGATCCCTGGCTGATTCGCCACCTGAATCGCTGGTACGCCCGCTCACTCAGCACGGCCATGCAACACAAACGACCGGTGCTGCTAGCAGCCGTCATCCTATTGCTGTTAACTGGCGCCGTGTATCCGCTCATCGGCAAAACTTTCATGCCCACCATGGATGAAGGCGACATCATCGTAGGCACCGAGAAGCTGCCCTCTATCTCGCTGCCGCAAAGCATCGCCACCGATAGCCATCTACAAAAAACGCTATTGCAACAAGTGCCCGAGCTGGCAGGTGTCTATTCAAGAGCAGGCTCGGACGAGTTGGGCCTGGATCCGATGGGCGTGAACCAGACAGATAATTTTCTGGTACTCAAACCGCGTGAGCAATGGCAAGTAGCGGATAAAGCCACCCTGATCGAAAAACTGCGCCAGGTCATGCACAATATTCCCGGCCAGGATTACAACTTCACCCAGCCTATCGAAATGCGCGTCAACGAAATGATCCTGGGCGTGCGCGGCGACCTCGCCCTCAAAATTTTCGGTACAGACCTCAACACCCTGGATCAAAAGGCACAGGAAATCATCCATGTCCTCAAGTCCATCCCTGGCAACCAGGATGTCTACACACCGAAAAATAGCGGGGTTCAATACCTGCAAATCAAGATAGACCGCGTTGCCGCTGGACGCTTAGGCCTCAGCGTGACAGACATCAATGCCCTGCTGCAAAGCCAGCTCGAAGGCAAACTGCTGGGCATTGTGCTCGAAGGCAACCGCCGCACACCTATTTTGTTACGCGGCAGCCAGATTGTCCGCGAATCCGCCTCCGACTTCAGCCAACTCATGCTGGCATTGCCACAAGGCGGCACCGTGCCACTCTCCACTGTGGCCAAGGTCGTGCGCGAAGAAGGCCCGGTCAAGATAGACCGCGAACGCGGCAACCGCATGGTCGTCGTCACCACCAACGTCAAAGGCCGTGACCTGGTCAGCTTTGTCGAAGAAGCCAAGCAAAAAGTGGCTCAGCAAGTGAAGCTGCCCGAAGGCTACTGGCTCAAATGGGGCGGCCAGTTTGAAAACCAGCAGCGCGCCGCCGCACGCCTAAGCATCGTCATCCCGATTGCCATCGCCCTGATTGCCCTGTTGCTCTTCATGACCTTCGGCTCCCTGCCCCAAGCCCTGCTCATTCTGGCGAATATCCCGTTCGCCATGATAGGCGGCGTGTTTGCACTGTGGCTATCTGGCGAATACCTCTCTGTTCCAGCCTCGGTCGGCTTTATCGCCCTGCTGGGCATCGCCGTCCTCAACGGCGTGGTGATGGTAAGTCATTTCCAGCACCTGGCCGGACAAGGCATGGCCCCCAGCCAGATTGCCTATGAAGGCGCCAAACGCCGCCTGCGGCCGGTGCTCATGACAGCCAGCATCACTGCATTTGGCCTAATACCCCTCCTGTTTGCCACCGGGCCTGGCGCTGAGATTCAACGGCCATTGGCGATCGTGGTGATTGGGGGCTTGATAACGGCGACATTTTTGACCTTGTTTGTGCTGCCAATTTTGTATAAGCATTTTTTTGGTAAAGAATAGATTGATTTAAAAGATAATTCTTTGGTTGGTTACTTTAGTGGCGCGGGCCTGAGGTTTCTTTTCGCCTTTAGGCGAGTTACTTTTCTTTGCTTGCACAGGCTGTGATTTACTTTTGAGTGCGCTTTGGGATTTTGGAAGGGTCTATTTCGCCTTTAGGCGACCATTCTTTCTTATGCTTGTCCATAAGAAAGAAGGCAAAGAACAAGACACCCTAGCTTCCGCTTGATTCCTGCGTTGCTCGACTTAGGACTTTCGTCCGTTGCTTTGCCGGACTTGGGCATAAGCGCTCGCGAAACGCATCCTAGCGGCCTGCACAAAACGCAGGCCACCGCGGGATTCGGACAGCCGCTCGCTTCATCTTATTTTGCCTGCGCTACTCGGCGCGGCAGATAGGGGCCCGAAAACCCATGAGCGCCACCGTGTGTGCATTAAAGAAAAGAATTTGAGTTTTTAAACGTCCCAATTTCTATGCTGTGAGTTTGGCGAGATGAGCCCCATCCCATCACGCTGAGTAGCGAAGACAAAGTAAGATGAAGGGAGCGGCTGTTTGAGCTCCGCAACAAGCCACGAAGTGTGTGGCTTGTCAGGGCGAGTTTCGTGACCGCTTACTTTGTTGATAACTAAAGACTGCGAAGTAGTCTGTTACGGCGAAGGCTAACTCGCGTAGCGATGTTAAGCGTAGCGGCCGTAGCCAACAACGCAAGGGAGCCGTTAGGCCGTGATGGCTGGGTGCCCTCCTCTTTGGTTACTTTCTGTGGGGCAAGCAACAGAAAGTAACTCGCCTAGAGGCGAAAAAGAAAGGTTGTAAGTAAAGACACGAGTGGCACTACAACCAAAGAGTTAAAGAATTACCTTCTTACCCTCATCCACAACAACCCACCAAAACTCAATACCAGAAACGCCCAATTCCCCCACCAGACATACGGCGTCGTCCCTTGGTAACTCTGCGCTTCACCGCTCAAAATCACGGCTTCATCATGCGGTGCGTGCTGCAGCACTTGACCATTTTTATCGATGATGGCGGTGGCGCCGGTATTGGTACTGCGTAGCATCATGCGCCCAGTCTCTATGGCGCGTACCTGGCTGAATTGCATATGCTGGTCCGCTGCAAACGATTGCCCGTACCAGGCATCGTTGCTGATATTGACCAGTAACTCGGCTTGCGGCAATTGTTGGGCGATTTCTTCGCCAAACACGTCTTCGTAGCAAATATTGACGCCTACTTTTTGTCCGGCGATGTGCAATGGCTGCTTGGAGGTGCCGCGGGATAAATCGCTGAGTGGCATGTGCAGCCAGTCACGGTAGATCCAGCCTAGCAGGCTTTTGAGCGGGATAAATTCGCCAAAGGGCACCAAGTGGCTTTTGGAATAGGATTGCTGTGGCGAAGTGCCTAGGCTGATGGCGCTATTAAAGTACTGGTCTTGCTTGGACTCAACCACGCCAACCAGGAGATCGCCTTGTTGTTGTAAGGCTTGCTGTTTGAGGGCATCAAGGTAGCTGGGGGCCAGTTGTTCGAGTAGCACAGGCAAGGCGGTTTCTGGCAGTACAATCAGCCGGGCATGGGCTTGCTGCACCATCTCAAAGTACTGCCGCAAGGTCTGTTCAGCGTGTTCGGGCGACCATTTGATGGTTTGGCTGATATTACCTTGCAACAACGCGACACTGACGGGCTGGCCTGTAGGCTGCGTCCATGCGACCAGCGTGAGCAGGCTGCCCCCTAAGCACAGGGCGGCGAGCGTGAGGACGGCAGGTTTCAGCTGACGGTTGATCAGCATACCCGCCAGACTGGCCGCCGCCAGCATGAGTAAAGCCGAGACGCCATAGACGCCAACGATAGGCAGAAAACCGGTAAGGGGACTGTCTGGCGCCTGGCTGTAGCCCAAGGTCAACCAGGGAAAACCGGTAAATATCCAGCTCCGTACCCAGTCTGATAACGCCCACAACAGCGGTGCAGACCACAGCAGATGGCCGGTTTTTTTTGCCAGGTAGCCTGCTAGCGCCGGGAACAATGCCATAAACGCGCACAGGCAAAAGGTACAAAAGCCAGCGAACCACCAAGGCATGCCGCCAAAAGTATGCAAGCTGATGTAGATCCAGTAGATGCCAAAACCGTAGAGCCCCAAGCCAAATGCCAGTCCCAGCTTAAATACCTGAGCCGGTGTGGGCGCCTGCTGCCACAGTACCAGCAATGCTGCCAGCGTCAGCCATGGTAAGCAAAACAGGCCAAACGGCGCAAAGCCAAACACAGTCAGCGTACCCAACAGGCATGCAAGGAGCGCCCGTTGCGGTAATGAAGCCTGCTGGAGCCAGGCGATGATCACGGGCATGTCCCCCCCTTGGTCTGCCCTTTGGCCGGGTGAATATCTGCCATTTTGAGCCAGGCTGAGAAATCGGCAGACTGCATCACCTGCCACTCAATCATGCGCGCAATTGCGATGGGATCGAAAGCATTGACGGTCTGGGTGGGTCTGGCCGGATGACACATTAACACCGGCGGTAGCTCATTGGGTTTGGGGGCAGCCAGTTGCTTGAGCTGCCTGGCCCACTCTATCCAGTGCGCCTGATAAGCCGCGGCATCCCCCTGAAAATCATAGACACCGAGCAACACAGGTGAAACACGGAAGCCAGCGTTGGCGGCCAACTGCTGCAAAGCATGTGCCCCTAGCCAATGGATAATGCGGGCTTTAAAGCCAGTCTCGGCGGGCGGACTGGAAATCCGTAGCCAGGGACGCTGCTCAATCGGCAGAGCACCATAACGCTGTTGCATCACTGTGATCAAGGCTTCCCGGATCACTGGCAATTGATGTACGTGCAAGTGCCCATCGATATAATCCGGTGGACTTTGCATTGCGGTTTCAAAGGCATCTAGTTGCTGGTTGATATTGGCCGTCACAGCACTGGCATTGAGCAGGCCACACAAGCTACGCAAAATGAGAATGGGATGCGCAAAACGGCTGGTGCGCGCATATTGCGTGAAATCAAGATGCAGCCCAATATCTGCCTGACTGCAGATAGCGGGGGATAAATGCCGGGCGCTCTCTGGCCAATGTGGACTGAGCGTCATGCATGACGTGGCCGTCAGTACACCACGCTGGATTAAGGCCAGGATTGCCTCATCAATAGCAGCGGACTGCGCATAATCATCAGCACAAATAATGAGGTCTGTCATGCGCGCTCCTCATGGTGTTGGAAGGCCCAAAAGCGGCTAAGTACCCAGGTAATGACAGCCACGATCACCATCACTGCCCCCAGTACCAACCAGAACGGGAGCGGAGTATAGCGCAGGCACAGCCACAACAAGGCCTGGTTACCCAAAAAGCCCAGTAAGGCGACGGCAAAAAACTTGCAAAATGCGGCCAGGTGACTGACTTGTGACCCGCGGAATGACCAATGCCTGTGGCCTAGATAGCTGACCGGGAATGCACATAAAAAACCAATCCAGTTGGCCTGGGCCGGGGACAAACCCCAAGCATGAGCCAGCAAGGCCATCACATAGTGTACGGCTGCGGCAAAGGCGCCCACACTGACGAACCCTAACACTGACGCGCGCATGCGAACTTATTTGCCGTCAGTCGCTGGTGTGGGCGTGACGACCTCTGCCACGATAAAAGGCGGGCGGCCTTTCACTTCATCGTACACACGTGCCAGATATTCGCCGAGGATACCAATAAATAATAACTGCACGCCGGACAGGAACATCATGCTGGCGACCACAGTCGGCCAACCAGGCACAGACTCGTGAAAAAATAAGGCATCAATGACCACCAGCAACCCATAGGCAAAAGCCAGAATCGCCAAGGTTGCCCCGGTCAGGCTAGCCAGTCGCAACGGGAGGACAGAAAAGCTGGTAATTCCGGTCCAGGCCAGGGCAATCAGTTTGAGTTTGGAATAAGCACTTTCACCATGCAGGCGTGGCAGCGGTGTGTAAGGAATGCCTATCGATTTATACCCCACCCAGGCATAGATGCCTTTCATAAAACGGTTACGCTCAGGCAAGGCACACAGGGCATCCACCACCTTGCGGTCCATCAGGCGGAAGTCGCCCGCATCGCGCGGAATCTCGACATGGGTGCTACTACTCATCATGCGGTAAAACAGCCTTGAGCCCCAGAGCTTGAAGGAGGATTCCTGCTCGCGGTCCTGACGCACGGCATAAACCATGTCATAGCCTTCGCGCCATTTTTCTAGCATGGTGTACATCAGGTCAGAAGCATGCTGGCCATCTGCATCCATACAAATCACGATCTCGCCTTTGGCATAGCTGAGGCCGGCACTGATGGCATTTTCCTTACCAAAATTACGTGAAAACTTCACCAGCGTGACATGGCACTCGTCGACGAGCGACTGTACCACTTGGGAGGTCTGGTCACGGCTGCCATCATCAACCACCACAATGTCCCAATACGGCGACATTTGCTGCAAATCGTGCCGGATATTTTGCAAGGTTTTTGCAATATTTTTTTCTTCGTTGTAGGCAGGCACCATCACCGTCATATGCGGCTGGGCAGTTTGGCGATGGGTAACAGCAGTGTTCATGGTGTCATACTCAAAATTTACTGAAACTATTGTAGCGGATTGCGGCTAGTTTTTGGCTGGCGTCGCCTTGCGATCCGCCCCTTGTAGCTGGCGACGGTCCTTAACCACGGCCAACCACATGCCTTGACGCTGGACGCCGCCAATCAGCTTGCCCTGCATGACCTCGTGGCAATGCATATTGGTAGTGGAGAGGAAGAAGTCTGCCTCTTCCCAGCGACGGGTGACGCTAAAACGGCCATCCAGATAAGGCTCAATTTGCGGGGTATCTACGCAGGCGGCGACCCAATAGGGCTGCGAACGGGCAGGCAAATGCATGGCGGTGAGTTGCGCAGCAGCCGCCCGCAAAGCGCTGGACCAATAATCACCTTCCCACTTGAATTGGGCTTGCGCCTGATCCCCCGCCAGACGGTTCAACCTGGCATATTGGTATGGATGCATCTGCACAATATCCACCAGTGTCACCAACATCAGGCCAGCAATAACACCTGCCCATAATGCTTGCATATGATGGCGGCAAGCGAATTTGCAGTTTGCCAATGCCTGCCAGACCGCGAGCACAGCCCATGCAGACAAAACGGCCAAGAGGGGCAAAATAAAGGTAAAGTGACGCACGCCATTGTATAAGGCCGGACGGTCATCCATCACAAACACCAACGGGAATAAGATACCCAATAACAAGGTATACATGGGCATGCGTGTTTTGTGATCAGCCAACCGAAGTGCCGTCCGGTTGAGTAACAATAAAACGACGACGCCCAGAAACGCCAGCAGTGCGGCCTCGGGCAACTTCACCGCCAGGTACTGGAACAGATAGCTGCGGGGAACATCACTAATGTTATACACCACGCCATTAGCGATGGTTTGCATATTAAAATCAAAGTGCGAGAAAGACTTGGCGGCCTCAAGCAAGTTATCCGCCTCAATCACACTCCATGGCCAGCACATGGCCATAAAGACAAACGCCAGCACAGCCGCCGGCAGCAACACGCCCACCATGCGAAACAAGCGTGAAAAGATGGGAGTGTGCAGTAGCCTGTGATCCAGCCAGACCCGCAGGATGACCAGTAATATCAGGTAAATCACGGCAAACGCACCGCCCACGCGCAAACCGAGTGCACCACCGACGGCAAAGCCCAACAACACAATCACTTTGCCGCTCACCAGCTCCATGTCCCGCACCACCAGTGCCGTTGCGTATAAGGCCCATAACATGCACGCGGCAAAGGGAACATCCTTGGTATGTGTAAACATGGTGCCAGACCATGACACGGTCAGGAACAGGAAAATCATGGCTAGTAACGCCAACCGTGTTCCGCCTAGCAGGCGGCCAAATTGCGAAACACCATAAAATCCAAGCAAGCCAAACAAGGCGGAGAGCAGATGGCGGATATCCCAAATCATAATGGGAATATAGGGATCCAGCGCGGCAGCAATAATATCGAACAAGCCGCCATACAGATAAAGATTACGGTAATGAAAGGCGTCCTGGTCTTTAAAACCTGACTGATACCAGTCAAGCAGCATCTGGCCATAGGTATGTTGGACATATTCGTCATTACTGATGCCATGCTGCCGGAAGGTCAGCGCCACCCATGCCACCAGCAACAGCCAAAATAGCCGGATTAACCAGCGGTAAACTGACTCATTGGAAGTAGCATTTGCAGCAGCGTTCATGGGCCTTGCCATTTTGAAAACGAAATAGGCGCAAGCGTATCACGTCACCCTGCGAGATGGTAGAGCAAGACCGCTGGTCTTGCCCGCATTTTATTAAATCAGGAAAACGGCTTATTGTGTACCGGGATCGGTATGCACGGAAAAACGATAGCCAGAGCCACGTACCGTTTGGATCATTTCCTGGTGATTGGAGGCCACCAAGGCGTTGCGTAGCCGACGGATATGCACATCTACGGTACGGTCTTCTACAAAGACGCGGTCTCCCCACACCTTGTCCAGCAACTGGGTACGGCTATGTACGCGCTCTGGGTTAGTCATGAAGAAATGCAGCAGTTTGAATTCGGTTGGCCCTAGCGGGATATGAACATTATGGCCAGTGACACGATGCGTGGTTGGGTCCAGATGCAAGCCGGCGATTTCAATTGGATCGTCTGTCATCTGCGGCGCGCGTCTGCGCAATACAGCCTTTATGCGTGCATTCAACTCACGCGGACTGAACGGCTTGGTCACATAATCATCGGCACCCACTTCGAGGCCACGGACCTTGTCAAACTCGTCACCACGGGCAGTGAGCATAATAATTGGCACTTCCTTGGTCAGGTTGTCAGACTTCAACCTGCGCGCAAACTCGATGCCACTCATACCTGGCAACATCCAGTCCAGCAAAATCAGGTCCGGCATGGTTTCGCGTAATAACATTTGTGCATGTTCAACGCTGGTGGCGCGGATGGCATGATGCCCCGCCTGTTTGATATTCAACGCCAGCAATTCCTGGATCGCTGGTTCGTCTTCTACCACCAAAATATTCGCTGCAGCCATGACACTCCCTTCGAGCAATATTGAGATCAAACTACTTAATTGAATGCTCGCCAGTTTATGAATGAATTATGACATTTTAATGACAACATCACATAAATTTAATCCTGGCGATTATTGCCTTTTGGGCCAAATTGTAACAACATGTAACAGACGTAAATAAGGGGCTTTATCTTGATTAATCTTTCCAAAGAACACATTACAGCCGGCAATCAGTTCAATCGCTGGCTGGTACCGCCTGCTGCATTGGCAGTACATCTTTCAATAGGCATGGCCTATGGCTTCAGCGTGTTCTGGAAACCGTTGGGCAACGCTTTGACTGGGCCAGATGGCAAACCTGTCGCAGCCTGTGCTGCAGGGGCTGCAACCTTTGCAGACAAACTCGCCGGGACAGCAAAAGCATTGACTGCCACTGATTGTAACTGGACCCAATTTGACCTGGGCTGGATGTATACCTTGTTTTTTGTCTTGCTCGGCTGCTCGGCAGCGGTGTGGGGCGGCTGGCTAGAACGTGCAGGCCCGCGCAAAGCTGGCTTGGTCGCCATGCTTTGCTGGTGCGGTGGTTTACTGATCTCTGCGCTAGGCATACATCAGCATCAACTGTGGATGATGTGGTTAGGCAGCGGTGTAATTGGGGGAATCGGACTTGGCCTGGGGTATATTTCGCCCGTCTCCACCCTGATCAAATGGTTTCCTGATCGTCGTGGCATGGCAACAGGCCTGGCAATCATGGGCTTTGGTGGGGGTGCCATGATAGGCTCACCACTGGCGACTAAACTCATGGGTATGTTCGCGACACCGACTGACCCCGGCGTCTGGCAAACCTTTGTCGTACTCGCCTTAATTTATGCCGTGTTCATGACATTAGGGTCGCTTGGTTACCGTGTACCCGCTGCCAACTGGAAACCTGCAGGCTGGACGCCGCCAGATGTGCAACACAACCGCTTTGTAGCCACCCGGAATGTCCATTTAAAAAATGCACATAAAACCCCGCAGTTCTGGCTGTTATGGCTGATTTTGTGCATGAATGTATCCGCAGCCATCGGCATCATCGGCGCCGCAGCGCCCATGTTGCAAGAGACTTTTGGCGGTGTCCTGATTGGTCAGCCACAGCTGGGCTTTGCCGAGATCAAGGCTGACGAAGCATTAACCGCTGCTGCAGCCGCAGTCGGCGCGGGCTTTGTCGGGCTGATTTCGCTCTTCAATATTTTTGGCCGTATCGGCTGGGCCACCTCCTCTGACAAACTCGGCCGCAGAACCACTTACTTCATCTTTTTTGTGTTGGGCATCATGATGTATGTCTGTGGCACTTATGCAGCCAACCATCATCAACTGGCGCTGTTCTTGCTGGTGTTTTGCGTCATCGCCTCCATGTACGGCGGCGGCTTTGCCACCATTCCAGCCTACCTGGCAGACTTGTTTGGCACGCAGTTCGTGGGCGCGATTCATGGCCGTTTGCTCACCGCATGGTCTACGGCAGGCATTCTCGGGCCTGTGATCGTCAACTATATGCATGACGTGAGACTGGAGGCCAAGATTCCATATGCAGACATTTATGCACCTATCTTTATCACGCTGGCTGCATTGCTTGGGGTGGGCTTCATCGCCAACCTGCTGGTCCGTCCGGTGGCAGACAAATACTTCATGTCTGACAGCGAACTGGCGGCAGAACAGCAAAGCGGCAAAAAACAGGGGGATAGCAAAGCGCAGATCGTTGAAGAGGGTGTCAAAACACCAGCCATCCTGGTAAAACTGGCCTGGTTAGCGGTACTGATTCCTATCAGCTACGGTATCTGGATGACCATACAAAAGGCTTGGTCTCTGTTCGCATAATCCGCAAAGCAGCCGTTTGGGTTAAAATAGCATTTTTATGTGTTAATCCACGGACTTAATGTGAACAAAATTGCCCAAAATCTGGACGGTACCGGTAAAAAAATCGGTATCGTTCTTTCCCGTTTTAATGACAACATCGGTGCCGGTTTGCTCAACGCCTGCGAACAGGAACTGCTCAAACTGGGCGTCGCAGCTGAAGACATCACTCTGGCCAGCGTCCCTGGCGCACTAGAAACGCCTCTGATTCTGCAACACATGGCATTGTCAGAAAACTTTGATGCGCTGATTGCATTAGGCGCAATTATCCGTGGCGAGACCTATCACTTTGAAGTCGTTTCCAATGAATCGGCACGCGGCATTTCCGAAGTACAGCGCGACACCGGCGTCCCCGTTGCTAACGCTATCCTGACCACTGAAAACGACGAACAGGCCGAAGCCCGCATGGCAATCAAAGGCGCTGAAGCGGCACAAGTGGCGATTGAAATGGCCAATCTGGTGAACGCACTATGAGTGCTGATCAGGCAGCCCCGAGCAAAAGCAAAGGCAGTAAAAACCGCCGCAAATCGCGCGAACTGGCCCTCAAAGCACTCTACCGCAACCGCATGAATGCAGGCGACGTCAAACAACTGCGCTTGGACAGTTTGGATGATCCAGATTATTTCAAAGCGGACGAAGCCTACTTCAAGCAGTTGCTAACCGGCGTGCTGGAGCAGACCGCCCAGATCGACGCCATGATCAGCCAGTTTATTGACCGCCAACTCGAAGAGTTAAGCCCGATTGAACATGCTATTTTGCGTATTTCAGGCTATGAATTGATGTTTGATGTCTCTATCCCGTATCGCGTCGCCATTAACGAAGGCGTAGAGCTGGCGAAAGCCTATGGCGGAATAGACGGCCATAAATACATCAATGGCGTCTTGGACAAAGTCGCCGCACAAGTCCGCCCGCATGAGTTTGGACAACAGAAAAAAAAGTAATTCTCTGATGGTTAGGTATTAAGATTTACATAAAAAACAGCGCTAAATGCGCTGTTTTTTATGGCTTGCTAGACTAGATTACCCTTACAACGATAACGTCACTAACTGCATCGTCTGTGCGTCCAGACGCGCCACCACCGCTGTTTCATGCCAATCCCCCAACACCCAGCGCTCACAAGCATGGCCGTCTACCGTGAGTGCGTGAACCGCTGGCCGGTGTGTATGGCCATGCAATAATACTTCTGGATATTGGTGATCACGGATCAACTGCGCTACAGCATCAGCATTGACATCCATAATGTGCATGCTCTGACTGGCTTTATTTTGAGCGCTTTGCTGACGGGCATTTTGCGCAAAGGCAATACGGGCCGCCAGAGGCTGGGACAGGAACGCTTGCTGCCAGGCCGGACTGCGCACCTGCTGACGGAACTGCTGGTAAGCGACATCATCCGTACATAGGGCATCGCCATGACTTAACAGAATGCTTTTTTCAGCCAACTGCACTTGTACAGGGTCTGTGAGCAAAGTGAGGCCGCAAGCCTGGGCAAAAGCATCGCCGATTAAAAAGTCCCGGTTACCATGCATTAAATAGAGCTGAACACCTTGCGTGGATAAAGCACGGAGTGCCTCGATCACCGGTAGAAATTCGTGGCCATGTTCGGCATCCTGCAGGAGATCATCCCCGACCCAGACTTCGAAAAAATCACCAAGAATATACAGTGCCTTCGCCTGACTGACCTCGGTATGCAACCAATGCAAAAAAGCCTGCGTTACCGCAGGCCTTTGCGCACATAAGTGCAGATCAGAAATGACCCAGGTGGTCATGCCTTAGGCAACCACAACCGCTTTTTCAATCACAACAGGCTCAACAGGCACATCCTGATGGCCAGCACGGCTGGCTGTTTTAACCGCTTTGATTTTATCCACGACGTTCATGCCTTCGACAACTTTGCCAAATACGCAATACCCCCAACCTTGCGTGGTCGGCGCGCTGAAGTTCAAGAAGTCGTTATCTTTCACATTAATAAAAAATTGGGCAGATGCAGAATCTGGCACCATGGTGCGTGCCATGGCAATGGTATATTTGTCATTGCTGAGACCGTTATCAGCTTCGTTTTTGATAGGCGCATCTGTAGGTTTTTGCTTCATGTCGACATCAAAGCCACCGCCTTGAATCATGAAGTCATTAATCACGCGATGAAAAATCACGCCATCATAAAAACCTTTTTCTACATAGCTCAAAAAATTGGCAACCGTGATTGGGGCCTTTTCTGCATTGAGTTCTAGCGTGATATCGCCAAAGTTAGTCGTCAATTTGACCAAAATATTCTCCATTAATGAAAGGTTGTGACACTCAATTAAACCTTAATTGACTATCGTTGCACGTTTGATAATGACTGTACGGATAGGCACATCCGAGAAGCCGCGCTGGTTACCTGTGGGCAGGTTGCTGATTTTAAAGACGACATCCATGCCAGATACTACTTTGCCAAACACACAGTAGCCAATACGGTCTGGCTCCGGGCTGGTGTAATCCAGAAACTGGTTATCGGCCACATTGATAAAAAATTGCGCGGTGGCTGAATTGGGATCGGGGGTACGTGCCATGGCGATGGTCCCCGTTTGGTTAACCAAGCCATTCGCTGCTTCATTCACAATCGGTGCGCGGGTCGGTTTCTCGGTCAACTCACGGTCAAAACCACCCCCCTGGATCATGAACCGGCCAATCACCCGGTGAAAAATGGTATTGGTATAAAAGCCATCTTTCACATACTGCAAAAAGTTGTCCACGGTTTTCGGGGCCTTGTCATGATAGACCTCCACCGTAAAATTGCCCTGGTTGGTTTCAAACATTACCTGTGTGGCCGCCACCGCGAGGTTAACAGCCAACATCAAACAAACACCTACAATTTTTGACAACAAACGCATTAAGCTGACCCTTCGTAGAGAATTTTCCATTCACCGTTTTCCTGTACCCAGTATTGCCGTTTTTTCATGACATTCCTGAGTGCAGGGCTAATATATTCCTGCTCAAAATCTACGACCACCATATTGCGCTTGGCGTTCGGGTAAGTGAACATACTGACCTCAGACAAATTAATATTGACCTTGGGTTTGCCCGCCTGAATCTGGCGTTTGTAGCTGGCCCATTTGGACAAATCGCCGTCCGAATAAAAGAAATCTGAGGTGTAATGTGCCAGATATGCCTCGGTATTTTGCGCCACCCAGTCTTTGCGCCAACGCTCAATGGCTTGTTTGAGATCCGCTTTGGCTCGCTCTTGTTGCCGGGCCGATTCTGGCGTGACCCATTGAAAGTCCACACCAATGACTACCGGTGTATTGCCCGCCTGCAAAATGCCTTGTAAGGCCTGCATATCAGGATTGGACAGCACCACACATCCATCACTAGCACGGGGTGGGCGGCTATAAGTATCGCTTGGCGTGCCATGAATCCAGATACCGGAACCGGTCTTACGCTCGTAGCTATCTATTTCATTGGGGTAATTGAGCGGATAAGCCGCATCACCATATAAGTCTGGCAACGGACGGTTCAGTTTGCGGGAGGCAAAATAAACCCCAATAGGCGTGCGTTTGTCGCCCTGATCCTTTTTACCGATGCCGTTTTTACCAATGGTGACGTAGTAGTCAGCGATATACTTGAGCTCGTTATCATGGCCTTTTTCGTAAACATAGACCCGTGAGCGTGCAGTATCGACAAATAAGACATGGCTTTGCTTCTCGGAAAGCTCCACCAGCATATTGGGTTGGGTTAAGCCACGATTGCGGTCGAAGTAATTGCGGATGCGGATTTCCGCTTCTTCTTTGAAATCCTGAATACGGCTGACGTCCGCCACATGGGCATCACCAAAGTTGTGAAGTATCCTGGCTTTAGCAGATAACAAATCGCCATGAATCAAGTGCGCCAGTGCAAAATTGGGAGAAATAGCGAGCAACTGGTCAACATAATCCAACGCCTGCTGCAGGTGCCCTTCTTTGATGGACTGCAAAGTCTGCACCAGCATGCGTTCTACCGCATTGGTGTTTTTGTTTTGCATGAACAATCGGGCGGTTAACGCCTCATGGTTAACCGCCGTTGCATTCCAGGGCAAAAGCGCAGCGCTGACAAACGCAATACAACAGTACTTTCTCAACCGACACATACCATGATTATACAATTGTTTCAGTAAAAACCCGTGCGCTTAGGCCATCAGACATCGCAGCATGGCTTGAACTTCACTCAACACACAAAACCGCTTACACACGACCTCAATTGGACACCAAAGCAAGCTAAAAATTTAGAACTTGCCTACACGCTCTTGCTGAATCAACCAGCGACCACCTTCTTTAACCATATTGAGCGTTTTATTGGAGTTTGCATCCAAACCGGTTGCTTTATAGGCCTGACGGAAAGTCACTTTGGCCTTGCTGTCGCCCTCAAGACGGACGTCAATATTGCTCAGCTTGACTGAAATCTTACTTGGCCGGCTCACGCGGTCACGTCGTGTGGACTCCCATTGTTTACGGGGTTCGCCTGCAGGGGTTTTAAAGTCTTTGGCATAACTATTCAGGTAGCGTTCCACATTTTGCGCAGCCCAGGCATCCGCCCAAGCATTGACAGCCTCCAGTACCGCCCGCTCCAATTGCGCATCAGACTTATTGTCGGCAGACTTGGATTCTACTGGCTTGGATTCAACCACTTTAGGCTCTGCCGGCTTAGTTTCTACCGGTTTAACCTCTTGTGGTTTGACGTCTTGTGGCTTCACCTCTACGACCGCAGGCTTTTTCGTTTCCGTGACAGTTGTATTATTCGTCGCTGGCGCTGTTGCCAATGGCGGCGTGACTGCATTCGATGGATTCACCGGAGGATTGCTGACTGGCGGCGTTACCGATGGAGTCGTTGCAGAAGGCACAGCCGTAGCAGGCCGCGCCTGTGCACGTTTGCCGCCAAACAAATCTGTAATCATCGCCAGTTTGTTTTGTGCACGGCTGTTAGAGGTATCCAGCTTAAGTGCCTTGTCATAGGCCTCAGAAGCCAAACGCGCATAAATATCCCCCAGGTTTTCATGGGCCGTCGCATAGCTAGGATGTGTTTTGATCGCCGACTCCAGCGCTTTTCTCGCCTTGTCGTATTGCCCCTGGTCAGCATACAGCACGGCCAGGTTATTATACGGCTCGGGCAGACTAGGATATTTGTCAGTCAATTCGGTAAAAGCCTTGATCGCTTCGTCCCGCTTACCCAGCTCGACCAGAATCACGCCACGCATAAACATGGCCTCGGCATTTTTCGGGTTGGCTGCCAAATAGTTGTTCACCCGATCCAGCGCTGCTGCCTGATTCCCCTGCTCAGAGAGCTGGTTAATTTCGCGCAACTCAACATTGGTTTGCCCAGCCAATACGGCATTGGAGAAAGCGGCTTGACTTAAAAAGACGCCAAGCACTAGTAAATATTTTTTTAATGTTGCATTCATGAGCTATTACCTGGGTAATCGTTGATTTTTATCAGTATGTTATACTCGGATTGTACTAGAGACAGTGCAAAATTAGGTGAATATGCAGGCGAATTACACATCATTTTGTGTTTAGCGTCGCCTCAACCACAACAGCCTGATCAAGCAAGGTGGCATTTAGCGGTTGCTTGAAGGCAAAGTGCGTAGCAGGCCTGCTTAACACCAATTAAACACCAGAATATTTTTGCTAATTTTATCACGCATCCATCCTCCGTCCATTTCATTCGCATGCTAAAACTTTACAACACCCTTACACGCAACAAGCAAGACTTCAAGCCTATCGAGCCTAACCAAGTAAAGATGTACGTTTGTGGCATGACTGTCTATGATTTTTGCCATCTGGGGCATGCACGGGTCATGGTGGTGTTTGATATGGTAGCGCGCTGGTTGCGTGCCAGTGGCTATCAGGTGACTTATGTACGCAACATCACCGATATTGATGACAAAATTATCAAACGTGCCAATGAAAATCACGAAACCATTCAAAGCCTGACGCAGCGCTTTATTATTGCCATGGATGAAGACTCCGCCAAACTTGGCATTCTGCGCCCCGACCTCGAGCCACGTGCCACCGAACATGTGCAAGGCATGCTGGACATGATCAGCAAACTCATAGACAAAGGGCTTGCTTACCAGGCACAAAATGGCGACGTGTTCTATAAAGTCCGTAGCTTTAATGACTACGGCAAGCTTTCTGGCAAGAGCCTGGAAGACCTGCGCGCCGGTGAACGGGTCGAAGTCGATAGTTTCAAACAAGACCCGCTGGACTTTGTATTGTGGAAATCCGTCAAACCTGGCGAACCTTATTGGGAATCCCCCTGGGGCAATGGCCGCCCCGGCTGGCATATTGAATGTTCAGTGATGAGTGCCGCCCATCTTGGCCAACACTTTGATATTCACGGCGGTGGGCAGGACCTGCAGTTCCCGCATCATGAAAACGAAATTGCCCAATCTGAAGCCACCCACGACTGCACCATGGCCAATTACTGGATGCACAACGGCTTTGTGCGGGTGGATGATGAAAAAATGTCCAAATCGCTGGGTAACTTTTTCACCATCCGTGAAGTGCTGGAAAAATATGACCCTGAAGTTGTGCGCTTCTTTATTCTGCGCGCCCATTACCGCAGCCCACTCAACTACTCAGACAAACATCTAGACGATGCAAAAGCCTCATTGACCCGCCTATACACGGCTTTGCGCGGCATCGCAGCCGAGGCCTGTGAGATTGACTGGCAACAACCACAAGCTGCAAAATTCCAGGCAGCCATGAATGACGACTTCAACACCCCTGAAGCCATCGCAGTCTTGTTCGAGCTTGCAAACGACCTGAATAAAGATAAATCTGCCGCAACTGCCGCATTATTGAAACAATTAGCTGCAATTATCGGCTTGCTACAGCGCGACCCGGAAAGTTTTATGCAGGGAGACGCCGCGAATAGCGACCTGGATATCGAAGGACTAATCAGCGCGCGCATCGCTGCAAAAACTGCCAAAAACTATGCTGAAGCGGACCGCATCCGCAAAGCACTTGCAGATGTCGGCGTGATTCTGGAAGATACCCCGCAAGGTACGACTTGGCGTCGTGGCTGATTAACCATTATTAATGATAAGAACAAAGGAACTTGGATGCCCGTTAAATTAACTGCTCCCGCTGCCGGAACCCTACTGCCTGTCAAAGGCGTCAAGCTTGGCTTTGCCCAGGCCCACATCCGCAAACCCAACCGTAAAGACGTGTTGGTGATGACCTTGCCTGAAGGTAGCAGCGTGTCTGGCGTCTTTACCTTGAACCGTTTTTGTGCGGCGCCGGTGACCGTATGCAAAGAGCACCTAACCCTGAACAAAGGCATTCGTGCGCTATTGGTGAATACCGGTTGTGCAAATGCGGGCACAGGTCAGCAAGGATTGGATGACGCCCGCGCCAGCTGTATCGGTGTGGCGCAAGCGCTCAACCTCAGCCCGGAACAAGTGCTGCCGTTCTCAACCGGTGTAATTCTGGAAACGTTGCCGATGGATCGCCTGCTGGGCGGCATCCCACACGCCGTCGCTAATCTGCAGGAAGATAACTGGTTAAACGCTGCCGAAGCGATCATGACCACCGACATCGTCGCCAAAGGCACTTCACGCCAGTTAACCATAGGCGGCAAGCAAATCACTATCACCGGCATCAGCAAGGGGTCCGGCATGATCCACCCCAACATGGCGACCATGCTCGGCTATATCGCAACCGATGCGGCGATTGCACAATCCGCGCTCGATAGCATCATTCAATATGCCGTGAACAAATCATTTAACTGCATCACGGTAGATGGCGATACCAGCACCAACGACAGCCTGATCCTGATGGCCACCGGCGAAGCTGGCAATGCACTCATCACTGAACAAAGCCCTGAGTTTGCAGCCCTGCAAGCGGCCTTGACTGAGGTTGCGATTGAACTGGCGCAAGCGATTGTGCGGGATGGTGAAGGCGCCACCAAATTCATGACGATTCAGGTAGAAGCGGGCAAAGATGAAGCGGAATGCCGCAAAGTGGCTTACGCCATTGCGCACTCGCCCCTGATCAAAACCGCTTTCTTTGCCTCCGACCCTAATCTGGGCCGCATTTTGGCAGCCATCGGCTATGCAGGCATCGATGACCTGGATGTCAACACCATGCAACTCTATTTGGGTGATGTCCTGGTGGCAGAAAAAGGCGGACGTGCAGCGAGCTATGTTGAAGAGCAAGGCGCCGCAGTCATGAAGGAAAGCGACATTCTGGTACGCGTGGTATTGAATCGCGGCGCGGCGAATGCAACCGTATGGACCTGTGACTTCTCTTACGACTATGTAAAGATCAATGCAGATTACAGATCCTAAAGCGTCGCTGCTTGGATCACTGCCCGAGTGAGTCACGCCCACAAAAAAGCCATCTCAACAGCACCTGCGCGTTGTGATGGCTTTTTTATGTTGCGTGTTTCGTGTTGCCTGCGTAAAAGTCTTGGCAAAAAAACAGAATGAGTGAGCAACAATATCCCTTGCTTACCCCTCATCCACCACTTTTCCCCTGCCCTGTTTAACGACCCCACGTAACAATTTTCCTGTGACCCGTCTTTTTTTCGAGGCCAATGTGGGGCGGGTTGCATAGCGCACCGCATGCACATGACTGGCCGTCTCAATAATGGCATGCAAGCGTGCTACTGCATCGCGCTTATTGGCCTCTTGCGTGCGGTATTGCTGCGCTTTGATCACCAACACACCTTGGTCAGTGATGCGCTGATCTTTGCTATTTAACAATCTGTTTTTAACTGCCTCACTCAAACTGGAAGCATGAATATCAAACCGCAAATGGATAGCTGACGAGACTTTATTGACGTTTTGCCCGCCTGCACCCTGGGCGCGAATCGCAGTCAGGGTATATTCATGGGCGGGGATCTCAGGCATGATGCGCAATCCTGACAACTCAAGAAGGCCCGTTAATCAGGGTAAAAAAGTCTTCCACCTCTTGTTGCACACGGGTGCGTTTGAACGGTGGCAGACTTTGCCAGATGCGGCGACCATAAGGTTTATCTACCAGGCGCGGGTCGCAAATCATCAACACCCCTACATCCTGCTCATCACGAATCAGGCGCCCGGCGCCTTGCTTGAGCGTAATCACTGCATAGGGTAGTTGATATTCCATAAAGGCATTCTTGCCTTCGGCGTTCATTTTGTCGATGCGGGCAGCCAGGACCGGATCATCGGGTGGGGCGAACGGTAGTTTGTCGATGATGACGCATGACAGCGCCTCACCGCGCACGTCTACGCCCTCCCAAAAGCTTTGCGAGCCAACCAGGACGGCATTCCCATGACTGCGGAAGCGGTCCAGCAATTCGGTACGGTTGCTCTCACCTTGTATCAGCAGAGGATAATGGAGGCCAAGCGCTTCAAACGCATTTTTGAGCAACGCATGCACTTCGCGCATGGCCTTCAGCGAGGTACACAGCACAAAAGCACGGCCACGGCTCGCTTGCAGCACCGGCAAGCTCACCGCAGCGACCGCAGCAGCATAAGCGCTGCTATTAGGCTCAGGCATCCCTGTAGGCACGTAAAGTAACGCTTGCTGGCCGTAATCAAATGGACTTTGCCAGTGCCGGGTTTGCGCTGCCAACAGCCCCATCTGGCTCTGGTAATGGCTAAAATCACTTTTAACGGCCAGCGTGGCTGAGGTAAAAATCCAGGCACGCGGCTGCGCATTGAGTTGCTTGCCAAAACCATCAGCGACGCTGAGGGGCGTCGCATGCAATTGCACACTTTGGCTAAACACCTCGACCCAACGGACGAGATTGGCGTGATTGCCTTTGAGCCAGGCTTCCATCAGCGCCAGTAACGCCTCACCACGTTGCCAGCACTTTTCCAGCAGCGGATCACGACCAGCTTGGGTTTCCAGCACGGCGGTGAGGGTGGCGAGCGTCTCCAGCATGCGCTGAAATGCCTCCTCAAAATTCTTCAGGGTTTGCGCCTTTTGTGCCGGCATACGTGCACCTTCAAACTGGAACACCAGCCTGAAATCACGGCAGGCTTTCTCCAACGGCGGCACGGCCTCACTCAGGGCAACGCAATCTTTGGCCAGACTCAGGTACGCCATCTGGCTGTCGCGGGCCAGATCCACCAGCTGCGAAGTAGAAATATCCTCACCGAAAAACAACCCTGCGACTTCAGGCAGCTGGTGCGCTTCGTCAAACACCACCGTATTCGCACTGGGCAACAATTCAGCCACGCCCTCATCGCGCAGCATGACATCCGCAAAAAATAAGTGATGGTTCACCACTACCACATCGGCCGCCAATGCCTGCTTGCGGGCTTCCATGACAAAACATTGCTTGTAAAACTGGCAGTCCTGGCCAACACAGTTGTCGCGGGTGGAGGTCACTTGTTGCCAAACGGTCGCTTGTTCCGGCACTTCGACTAACTCAGCTTTATCGCCCGTCTGGCTATGTTCAGCAAAGCTTTGCAGGATAGGAATATATTGTGCGTCTTCGCGCGACTGAAAGCGGCCTTCTTGGCTAGCACGTTGTAAGTGATAATGGCAGAGATAATTGGCGCGCCCTTTGAGCATGGCAACAGACACGGGTACTTTGAGCGCTTCGCGTACCGCTGGCAAATCCCGCTGAAAGAGCTGATCCTGCAAAGTTTTGGTGCCGGTGGAAACAATGACCTTGCCACCGGACAATAAGGCGGGGACCAGGTAAGCATAAGTTTTGCCAGTACCAGTACCGGCTTCTGCCACCAATTGCTGTTGTTGTTCAATCGCTTCGGCAATGGCCAGTGCCATTTCCTGTTGCTGCGGACGGCTGCGGAAGTTAGGCATGGCTAGTGCCAAAGACCCGTTTTCTGAAAATGCCGAACTGACTTGCTGCGCTAAAGACATGCGCAATTATCCCATGAGCCCCACTAAAACAAACAGCACTTTTGCGACTTTTATGTAGTCAAGCAACACGCAAAAGACGCTTATTACTTGCATATCAATATAAATTATGGCATGGTTTAGCCTGTAAAACTTGTTTAAGCACTTGAACTTCAATATAACAAGCCATTGATTGTGATGAATAAATCCATTTTACGGCTGGCAGCCTTACTCGTGAGCGCGCTCCTCTGCCAGTGCAAAAGCGTCGCCGCGCCTGGGGATGACAAGCGCTGGCAAAATGCCTACAGCTACTCACAAGAGCAGGTGATGGAAAGCCAGTCCGGCATTTCCGGCAGTTGGTCTGAAAAGGTGGAGGAAATCATGATCCGCGCCTTAAGCCTGACCGGCGTCAATTACAAGTATGGTGGCCGCAGCCCGGAAACCGGTTTTGATTGCAGCGGCTTTGTTCAGTACGTGTTCATGAACGCCGCGCAAATTGCGCTGCCGCCGTCCGCGCGCACGATTAGCGAAATGGGCAACACGGTCAAACGTGAGGACTTGCAACCGGGCGACTTGGTGTTTTTTAATACGCTCAAATCCGCGTTTTCGCACGTAGGTATTTATGTCGGCAACAATCAGTTTATTCACGCGCCACGCGCGGGAGCCAAGGTGCGCATTGAAAACATGGATGAGCGCTATTGGAAATCACGCTACAACGGGGCCAAACGTCTTGAAGTAGAAGCGTCGCAATAAGCGCTGCAGACTGCCTCCTGAATTTTGGCTAACTAGCCCCTATCGTTGTTACGAATTGACTGGCGTATCACTATGTCCAAGTGAACGCTCAGGATCAATCAAATCACGGATCAATTGTTTCAACTCTTTTGCCTCGGGAAAGCGCCCGGCTGCCTTGCGCGAAAAAATCACCGCACCATCACAACGCACCTCCAGAATGCCACCCGTTCCAGGCACCAGATTGACTGATTTCAAATCGCCATCAAACGTGGTTAACAGCTCCTGGGCCAGCCAGGCCGCACGCAACAACCATCGGCACTGTGTACAAAACTCGATTTCTACGATAGGCTTTTGCATGTTTTTCTCTCACACAATTATTTGCGGGTAGAGTATAGTCAATTTTATTGAAATAGCGGAAAATGAACTTAACAGCGTTCTATCTACTCTCTGCAACAGGCTGTCATTATCTGATGCATCCTGATTCTGAATAAAGTAATATTCTTCGCTTATTTGATCACACAAGGCATGGTATGCGTTCCAAATTAGAAAAGTTCGGCTTGCTGGGTGCAGGCGTATTTGTAGGGATTCTGGTCAGTATCAACATTTCTGCCTGGGCTGACAGGACCTCAGTTTCACAGCTACCCATCGATGAATTACGCGTATTCGCCGAAGTGTTTGCCAAAGTTAAATCTGATTACGTTGAGCCTGTAGAAGACAAGAAGCTGATCAACGAAGCCTTGTCCGGCATGCTGCAAGGCCTGGACCCCCACTCTACCTTTATGGATGCCGATGCCTACAAAGAGCTACAGGCGGGTACCCAAGGTGAATTTGGCGGCCTGGGCATTGAAGTGGCGATGGAAGATGGATTGGTAAAAGTGGTAACGCCTATTGAAGACAGTCCCGCCTACAAAGCTGGCCTTAAATCAGGCGATTTGATCATGAAGCTGGATGATGCCCAAGTACGTGGCATGACGCTGAATGATGCCGTTAAACGCATGCGTGGCGTTCCAGACACCAAAATTACACTGACCGTGATTCGCAAAGGCGAAGACAAGCCACTGACCTTTACGTTGACACGTGCGATTATCAAATCACAAAGCGTCAAGAATAAATGGATTGAGCAAGGTTATGGCTATGTCCGTATCACCCAGTTCCAGGAACGTACTGGCGAAGACTTGGCTAGAGCGCTCAAAAACCTGCGTGCCGAAAATAAAGGTCCGCTTAAAGGCTTGATCTTGGATCTGCGCAACAACCCAGGGGGCTTGTTGGATGCGGCGGTAGGTGTGTCTGCAGCTTTCCTGCCTAAAGATGACCTCGTGGTGTACACAGAAGGCCGAGTGGCTGACTCCAAAATGCGCCTGAATGCAACACCGATGGATTATGCCCGCCGTGGCAAGTCTGACTATCTGAAAGACCTGCCAGAAGAGTTCAAATCTGTCCCTATCGTTGTGCTGATTAATGCTGGCTCAGCCTCTGCTTCAGAGATTGTGGCAGGCGCTTTGCAAGACCACAAACGCGCCACCATCATGGGCATCCAAAGCTTTGGTAAAGGCTCAGTGCAGACCATACTGCCAATGAACAATGGCAGTGCGATCAAACTGACGACCGCACGCTATTTCACGCCTAATGGCCGCTCTATTCAAGCCAAGGGGATTGTACCGGATGTGACGGTTGACGACGGTTCAGACCCAAGCCTGAGCTTGCATGAGGCGGACTTGAAACGCCACTTGTCCAACCCGACAGATGGCAAAGCCCCCGACAGCAAAGCGGTTGACGAAGCAAAATCTCGTGCCGCCGCCGAAAAACTGAAGGAAGAAAAACATGCTGAAACGCGCGGCCCGATTGAGCCAGCCAGCCAGGATGACTTCCAATTTGTTCAGGCCATGAATTTACTCAAAGGCTTGCCTGTTCAAAAAGCGCCAGAACCTGCTAAAGTAAGCGCAACCAAACCATAATGTGTTGCCTGTTTGCACCATGCGGCGCAAACAGGCCTTACTTGAAAGATCACTATGCTTAACTTGCCGCCGCTGACATTAGACAAAGCCATCGCCGTCATGGATATGGGTTTGCGTACGGTGTTCAGCCCGGCAGTTTCCAGCCGCCCTTATCCGCCAACCTCGCCAGCCGTTGACTTGACCGAACGCGAGCGCAAACATGCCGCAGCGCTGATGCGGATCAATCATGTTGGTGAAGTCTGCGCACAGGCTTTGTACAGTGGTCAGGCACTGGTGTCGCGTGATCCAGCCAATGTCGAAGCACTCAAACAAGCCTCGCGCGAAGAGGTTGACCATTTAGCCTGGTGCGAACAACGGATTCAAGAACTGGGGGGCCGCAAGAGCCTGCTCAACCCTTTGTGGTACGGTGCCAGCTTTGGCATGGGCATTACAGCAGGCCTGCTTGGCGACAAGTGGAATCTGGGCTTTCTGGCCGAAACAGAACATCAAGTTTCTGCGCATTTGCAAAGCCATTTGCAAGAACTCCCTGCTCACGATGTGGCGTCAAAAGCGATCGTGACGCAAATGAAAGAAGACGAAGAGCATCATGCCCTCACGGCCGAACAACTGGGCGGCGCCAAATTGCCTGCCCCGGTTAAATTGGCCATGCGGCTGGCCTCAAAAGTGATGACACGCACCGCGTATCACTTGTAATGATTTGTAGTAACCTAGAGTCAACCATGCAAAAATTTAGTGACAACCTTCTGATGCTGGACAGTGCGGATCACGTCAAACGCATTGAACTGTATGATGAAAACAATCAGCCTGCCGGGATCATTGAGAACAAACCTGGCACCCAAGGCTCCATCAAGATTTACCATCATCTGTTCAAAGTGTTTGGTGAAATCAACACCGATGCAGCGGTAGAGGGATTGGCTTTATATGCAGAACATACCGAGGATGCGGAAGACCATCCTGGCAAGCATCCCAATATTGACCGCTTGCTCAATGTGCTGGATAAAGAGCAGACGCTGAGCATCAAGCTCATCACCGACTAGTCCCAAATAAAAAAGCCTCTAATGATTAGAGGCTTTTTTAATGTCCAACCCTTGAATCACTTAAGTGGACGCAAGGTGCTTGATGATGGGCGGGTGATAAATAAACTCAAGCAAATGGCCCACACTATCCAGGCAATAAAAGCCGCGGGAACCATCTCGATGGCTTTTGGGCGCCTCGGTAATGCGCACGCCGTGCGTGACCATATGCGCATGCCAGTCATCGACGGCCTGGGCATCGGTGAGCACAAACCCAATATGATCCAGCCGCTGCATCGGGTCAGGGGTATAACTCACCCGGTGTAAAGCAAACACATCGCCATGATTGGTCAAATACACATTATCCGGGTCCGGCTGCCACTCGATCTGCATACCGACCACGCGGGTATAAAAATCAACCGCTGACTCCAGCTCTTTGATAAACAAGGCCACATGCCGGATGCCTATCATGCCTTTAGGAATGCTCATGCCAATTCCTCACTTAATCGAAGCTTGGCGCTTTGATTTCAAAACCATGGGTAATCTCACAAGCCTTTTGCAGCATGATGCTGGCTGAGCAATATTTCTCGGCGGACAATTTCACCGCGCGCTCCACTTGGGATTCATTTAACCCCTCGCCAGTGACCACAAAATGTACATGAATTTTGGTGAAGACTTTGGGCACTGTGTCAGCGCGTTCTGCCTGAATCTGCGCCACACAATCGACAATCGGCTGCCGGGCTTTTTTCAAAATCGTCACCACGTCAAATGAAGTACATGCCCCCATGCCAATCAATAACATCTCCATGGGACGCATACCAATATTGCGGCCACCATTTTCTGGCGCACCATCTAATACCACGGCATGGCCGGTTTCAGACTCACCGACAAAACTGACTCCATCTATCCACTTCACCTGGACTTGCATTTACATTCTCATTTCACAAGGATAAAAACATATACGGCGAAATGCGTAATCTTTATTTCACGCCCAGCAATTCGACATCAAATACCAATGCCGCATTCGGCGGGATCACACCACCTGCACCCCGGGCACCGTAGCCCATGTCAGAAGGGATAATCAAGGTACGTTTGCCGCCTACTTTCATGCCCTGCACCCCAGTATCCCAGCCTTCAATGACCTGGCCGCCGCCAAGAAAAAAGTTAAACGGCGAGTTGCGGTCCAGGCTGCTGTCAAACTTTTGACCTTTGTGATCTTCCTTGTTGGCGTCATACAGCCAGCCGGTGTAATGCACGGTGACGTTAAAACCGACTTCAGCTTCACGGCCAGTCCCCACGACAGTATCAATTTTTTGTAATTCAGTGACTTGGGCTGACATTTGTGTAGCTTCCTTTGTTTTTGCAGTGTTGGATTGCGCCTGGCAACCCGTCATGGTCAACAGCATCAATAAGCTGCAACCGACTAATTTCATTCCAGATTTCATGTATGTGCTCCCAGAAAACGTCCGTCATTTTACGCGCTTTTATCCATAAATTCTTGCATGCGCTTTTTAATGACTTTCTATCAATTGTTTAAGTAATAAATCCTGCACCCCGCGCACAGCCGCGGCCCTTGGGTGATTGGCCACGACCACCAGCACATAGCGTTTGCCTGACAGGTCCTGCACGTAGCCAGCGAGACTGCTGACGCCCTCCAGCGATCCCGTTTTAAGGTAAGCCATGCCCTTGCTTGCGCTATCGGCCAACCGCTTTTTAGTCGTGCCATCCATGCCCAAAATCGGCAAAGAAGCCATGAACACCGGCATCACCGGGCGTTGATAGGCTGTGACGAGCAACTGCGCCAAATGTTCCGCACTGATACGCTCATTGCGCGATAAACCAGAGCCATTTTCGAGCACCAGTTCCGCAAAGACCAAACCATGCTGGCGCAAAACCTGCCTCACTGCCAGCGCAGATCCCGCCTCATCCGCTGGCGTAAACCCCGCTTCCTGGCCCACGGTCAACATGAGGTGCCGCGCCATCACATTGTTGCTCCACTTATTGATATCGCGTACCACCGTATCCAAGGGCGGGGATAACCAGCTAGTCACTGGTGTCGCCATATCCGCCACTGGGCCCAAGACCATTTGGCCGGTAAACTGCCCGCCCAATTGCGCCCAGAGCTTTTTAAACGAGGCATACACATATTGCGTATCCGTGAGCACACTCAACTCCAGATAGCGCTCATCACACTGGTCGGGTAGCGTGCCACTAAAGGCGACCACAGCACCATCAGCCTGCTGGGTGACGCTGTAATGCAGATCACTGCGCCAGTCATTGCAAGCCCCTTTGCGCGTTTGCATGGTGTTGATCATGCGGATGCTCGGTAATTCAAATTCTTGCGCGATGAGCACGGCTGGCTTGCTGGCGAGGCTGGTGACCGAAAAGCGGAAACTGGTATTACGGCCATTGAGTAATAGCGCACTGGGGTTGGCATTGTAAGCGCGCCAAGGCTCATCATCCAGCACAGGCCGCTGGCTGACTTCAGGCGCGTAGAGGGACAAATCCAGCACCAGATTGCCGCGAATCTGACGGATCCCCTGCTGCTGCACTTGTTGCAACAAGCGCCAGAACTCAGCGACGTTGAGCGCAGGGTCGCCACTCCCTTTGATGATTAAATCCCCGTCGAGCACGCCCTGATTTAACGGCCCATTGCGGTAGACCTCTGTTTTCCAGCGGTAAGCCGGCGTGAGCGCCTCCAGTGCGGCATAAGTGGTCACAAGCTTCATGACACTGGCCGGATTCATGGCTTTGGTTGCATGATGGCTGATCAGCGGTGCCCCGCCGTCTAAAGGCTGCACCACAATGGCAACACTCTCAACTGGCAGTTGTGCCTTGGCGAGTGCCTCTTGCAAACTGGCGGGCAACGCCGCTTGTGCCAGCGCCGTCCACAGGCTGGCAAATGCTAGCCACCAGCGCATAACAGACTCTCCATCACCGCAGCATGGGTGGCTTCTACCAGATGCTGCTGATCAGATTGCGTCAGGCAATAAGGCGGCATCCAGTACACGGTGTTGCCAATCGGCCGTAACAACAAACCATGCCTTAAGGCTGCGGCATAACAATCCCGCGCGAACTGCGGGTTTTGCGTCACAACCTCAAAAGCGGTAATCATGCCGCGCTGGCGCACATGCTGCAGTTCAAACGAATACTGCTCAACGGCGCTCAATAAAGTCTGCGCTGTCTCACGGTTATGCCCCAGCACATCCGAAGCTTCAAAGAGCGCCAATGTGGCCAACGCCGCACTGCAAGCCAGCGGATTCCCGGTATAACTATGACTGTGTAAAAAACCTTTAATGGTCTGGTCGTGATAAAAAGCCTGATAAACATCATCGGTCGTCAACACCACGGACAAAGGCAAATAACCGCCGGTGATGCCTTTAGATAGACAGATAAAATCTGCAATCTCACTCACTTTTTCACCTGCCTGCTCACAGGCAAACAAGGTGCCGGTACGGCCAAAACCAACGGCGATTTCATCGGCAATCAGATGCACGTGGTAACGGCTGCAAACTTCACGCGCCCGTTGCAAATACACTGGGTGATACATCGCCATGCCTGCTGCACCTTGTACCAAAGGCTCGATAATAAACGCAGCCAGGGTGGCATGATGCTCGGCCACATAGGCTTCCAGCGCCTCAGCACAACGTAAGGCGTAGGCCTCGGCAGACTCACCCGCTTCAGCCAACCGGCTATCCGGGCTGGGCATTTGCGCTGACTGCAAAATTAGGGGGGCATAGGTGTCTTTAAAAATGGCGACATCGGTCACGCTGAGTGCACCCAGCGTTTCGCCGTGATAGCTATTTTGCAAGCTAATGAATTTGGTTTTTTCCGGTTGCCCGATATTGCGCCAGTAATGAAAACTCATCTTCAGTGCAATCTCGGTAGCACTGGCACCATCCGAGCCATAAAAGGCGTGACCCAAGCCAGTTAACGCCGAGAGTTTTTCTGAAAGCGCCACCACAGGTTCGTGCGTAAACCCGGCCAGCATCACATGCTCTAACTGATCAAGCTGGGCTTTGATTGCCGCTTTAATGACTGGCTGGTTATGCCCAAATAAATTGACCCACCAACTGCTCACCGCATCTAGATAACCTTTGTCCTCGCGATCAAACAACCAGGCACCTTCGCCACGCGCAATCGGCACCAAAGGATAACGTTCGTGATGTTTCATCTGCGTGCATGGATGCCACACGCTGCGCAGGCTACGCTGCAATAAATCCTGATTTCCACTCATGGTGCTATTTTAAACCAAGCGTAAATAGCATGCTTGGTTTAAAATAGCTTCTTAAATCAAGTTCTTACCTCTGCATGCAAAAAACCCGCAAACATCTCGAACTGCTCGCACCGGCCAAAAATGCCGATTTTGGCATTGAAGCCATTAATCACGGTGCCGATGCCGTGTATATCGGCGGCCCGGCCTTTGGTGCGCGAGCCAAGGCGCCAAATACCGTGCAGGATATTGCCAGGTTAGTGCAGCATGCGCATCGTTTTCATGCTGAGGTATTTGTCGCCTTAAATACTATTTTTCATGATAACGAACTTGAAGGTGTATGTCAGTTGGTGCATCAGCTATACGACAGCGGTGTGGATGCCCTGATTGTGCAGGACATGGGTTTACTAGAGCTGGACTTGCCTCCGATCCAGCTACATGCCAGTACGCAAACCGATATCCGTACCGTAGAAAAAGCAACGTTTCTGGACCAAGTAGGGTTTAGCCAGATGGTGCTGGCGCGTGAGCTGGATATTGCCACGGTGAAGAAAATCGCCGATGCCACAACTGCCAACCTGGAATACTTTATCCACGGCGCATTGTGTGTGGCATTTAGCGGCCAGTGCTTTATTAGCCACGCGCATACTGGCCGCAGCGCCAACCGCGGTGAGTGTTCACAAGAGTGCCGCTTGCCTTACACACTGGAAGACCAGAAAGGTCGCATTATCGGCAAAGACAAACATTACCTGTCGATGAAAGATAATGATCAGAGCGCCAACTTACGCGCCCTGATTGCTGCGGGCGTGAGTAGCTTTAAAATTGAAGGGCGATACAAAGACCTGCCGTATGTGAAAAATGCCACGGCACATTACCGCCAACTGCTTGATGAGATTCTGGAAGAAATGCCGGAATACGCGAAGTCTTCCGCCGGGCATGCCAGCTACACATTCACCCCGCAACCGGAAAAGACCTTTAACCGTAGCGCAACTGACTATTTTGCCAATGGCCGCCAGGCCGATATTGGCGCGTTTGATACGCCGAAGTTTGCCGGGGAAGAATTGGGCAAAGTGCGTAAGGTGGGTAAAGATTTTATTGATGTGGCGACCGACATCGAACTGCACAACGGTGACGGTGTGTGCTTTTTTGATGTGCACAAAGAACTGGTTGGCCTGCGCGTAAACACTGTGCAATCATTGGACAAATACACCTACCGACTGTTTCCCAATGAAATGCCAGCGGATATCCGCAACAACACGCAGCTTTACCGCAACCGTGATCATGCCTTTATGCGCTTGCTGGAAAAAGATTCAGCCTCGCGCAAAATTGCTCTGGATGCCGTGTTGTATGAAACGCGCGACGGCTTTGCATTAACGCTGACCGATGAGCAGGGGTTTAGCGCCACTGCGCAATGTGAAGCAGAAAAACAGGCCGCCAACGATACACAAAAAGCAGAAAACTCGTTGCGGGAGAATCTGGCAAAACTCGGGAATACTGATTTTGTGGCCCGTGAAATCTCGCTGGAACTGACGCAAACCTGGTTTTTGCCAGCCTCCATGGTCAATCAACTGCGCAGAGAAGCGATTGAGGAGCTCCAAGCCATTCGCTCGCTGGGCTATGAGCGTCCGGCATTAAGAAAAGCCGCCGAACTACCCGCCATTTATCCGCAAGACAGCCTGAGTTATTTAGCCAACGTCTACAACCAGAAAGCGCGTGATTTTTACCGCAAGCATGGCGTCAAACTCATCGCCAGCGCTTATGAGGCCAATGAAGAGCTAGATGAAGTACCGGTGATGATTACCAAGCACTGTCTGCGTTTTAGCCACGGCCTATGCCCCAAAGAAGCCAAAGGCGTCATCGGTGTACAAGGCACGGTGACGGCTGAGCCCATGACGCTGATCAGTGGTAACGACAGATACACGCTGAAATTCGACTGCAAACCTTGCGAAATGCATGTGATGGGCAAAGTGCGCAAACACATCTTGCAAATGCCACCACCACAACCGATTGCGTTTTTTGATAAACGCCCGGCATAAGTCCACCTAACCACGCAACCAGCCGCACGATTGGGAGTCTGAAACAGCATGACCGAATACGCATACCTGCTTAAAGTCGCCATCGCCCTGATCGCCATCGTTAACCCCATCGGCTGCCTGCCTATTTTTATCAGCGCCACAAGTGGCTGGAGCAAAGCTGAGCGGGCACGTACCGCTCGTACAGTGGCTATCACCGTGATGATAGTCTTATGCGTCTCTGCCTTTATCGGTGACAAAATTCTCGACTTTTTTGGCATCACCATCCCCTCATTCCAGGTGGGAGGCGGTATTTTATTACTGCTAATTTCTATCTCCATGATGCATGGCAAACAGAGTGCTACGCGCCAAACTGCCGAAGAAGCTCATGACATGGCTGAGCGTGAAGTTATCGCCATTGTACCGCTCAGCATTCCATTATTAGCTGGCCCAGGTGCCATCTCGAGCATGATCCTGACTGCGCAACAGCACCCCGGCTTTTGGGGGCACCTTAGCCTGGTGGTTCCGATTGCGCTGATTTCGTTGTTCATCTGGGGCCTGTTACAACTCGCAGATGGCATTACGCACTACTTGGGTAAAACCGGTATCAATATTGTCACCCGCCTGATGGGTTTGATTCTGGCCGCCATGGCTGTTGAGTTTATTGCGCATGGCTTGTCTGGCCTGTTTCCACAACTGATCACTGCCGCATAGTGCCAAGGCGGGGTAAATTAAGCCTCCCCCAATCAATCACTTAGCGGTAAAATAGCGTTTTTAACGAAACCCGCAAATCTTGAATTCCACCGTTTCAAATCCATCCAAATCTTCCCTGCAGTGGAAACCTAACGTCACCGTTGCAGCCATCATTGAAAAAGATGGCAAATTTTTGCTGGTAGAAGAAACCACAGACCGCGGTAACAGGTTTAACCAGCCGGCTGGGCATCTGGAAGAAGGTGAAACGATTATTGCAGCTGCGATTCGTGAGACGCTGGAAGAGACGGCTTATGATTTCACCCCTGAGGCACTGGTGGGCATTTACCACTGGCAGCATCCGCTCAATGGCATTACCTACTTGCGTTTTGCCTTTACCGGCAAATTGGGTGCACATTATCCGGAGCAAGCATTAGACGATGGCATTATTCGCACCGTATGGAAAACTGAAGCCGAGATTGCGGCCGAAGGCGAGTTGATGCGCAGCCCGCAAGTGCTGTTGTGTGTGCAGGATTACCTGGCGGGTAAACGTTATTCTTTAGACATTTTGAAGCATTTGGGCCAAGCATTATGAGTAAGCCACATGTGATCGTCGGGTTATCCGGCGGTGTTGATTCCTCCGTGACCGCTTTGTTATTGAAACAACAAGGCTATGAGGTTACCGGTTTATTCATGAAAAACTGGGAAGACGATGATACCGATGAATACTGCTCTTCACGCCAGGACTTGATTGATGCGGTTTCTGCGGCTGACAAGATCGGTATCGACATCGAAACTGTGAATTTTAGCGCTGAGTATAAAGAGCGAGTGTTCGCTAACTTTCTACAGGAATATCAGGCTGGCCGCACGCCTAACCCGGATATTCTGTGTAATGCCGAGATCAAATTCAAAGCCTTTCTGGACCATGCCATGGGCATGGGCGCAGACTTAATCGCCACCGGCCACTACGCACAGGTGCGGGAAAACCCGATTCAGTCAGGCAATTATCAGTTGCTCAAAGCGGACGACGGTAGCAAAGACCAAAGTTATTTTTTGTCGCGCCTGAACCAGGCACAGCTTTCTAAAACACTATTTCCACTAGGCAAGTACCTCAAACGTGAAGTACGCGAAATCGCCCGCGAACACGGTCTGGCGAATGCCGAAAAAAAGGATTCCACCGGCATCTGTTTTATCGGTGAGCGGCCATTCCAGGAATTTTTGCAGCGTTACCTGCCACGTCACCCTGGCGTGATGCGCACGCCTGAAGGCAAAGTCGTTGGTGAACACGAAGGCTTGATGTATTACACCATTGGTCAGCGTCAGGGCCTGAAAATCGGTGGTAGCCGTGAAAGTAACGGCGAGCCCTGGTTTGTTGCGGGCAAGGACATGGCGGCCAATGAACTGGTTGTGGTGCAGGGCCATGACCATCCTTTACTCAAAAGTGACGGCTTGAAAGCGGGACAACTGCATTGGATTAGCGGTGAAGATCCCCGTACCAACTGGGTGTATGCGGCCAAAACCCGTTACCGGCAGCCAGATGCGCCTTGCGAAGTCGATGCCGTGAATGAAGAGGAAGCCACTATCCGCTTCGGTCAGCATCAATGGGCTATCACGCCAGGGCAAAGTGTGGTGGTGTACGAGAGTAATGTCTGCCTGGGCGGCGGTATTATTACAGGCGCGATTTAACCTGGTTTTGGATTGCAGGCGCAAGGCATGGTTATTGCTTTTGCTTACAACATTTAATCAAAATACACTGCCAAGTGACAAGGAATGACACCTGATGGCCTACGTCTTAAAAAATAAACAAGGTGCAATTATTGCGGCCAGCCCAGATACTCAAGTGGCGGCGGACTGGGTGGAAATTGACAATGCGGACACGGAGTATTTGTGTTTTCTGGACGATGAGCTCAAAAAACACCACACCTTCCGTGAAAGTGACATTCAGCTCGCACGCGTGCTCGAAGACCTGATTGGCATTTTGATTGAGCGTAACCTGATCAGCTTCACTGACTTCCCGAGCGCCGCACAAAAACGCCTGAACGAGCGCCAGACCCTACGTCACAAAAACAAACTGCACCTGCTGGGTGACGACGACGTAGGCCCACTCTAACCGCAATTATCCTGGCGGCTAATAAGTGAGCTCCACCTGAAATTTTACATTGCGGCCCTGGCCATACATACCCAGCCCCCCCATCGTCCCATCCAGTCGATATAATGTGTTGTTCAGGTTTTCACCAATCAATCTGAATGTCACCTGCTTGCTTGCTTGCCAACGGGCACCAGCATTCCAAAGTGCATAGCCTTGCTGGGTCCCAAATCGATATGGGCTTAACCGACTGCCATCACCACTTAACAGGATGTCTCGGTCAGATACCTTGCGGTAACTGATATTCAAATCCACGGCTTCAGACAGCACTGCCCCTAGCTGAATATTTAAAGCATTGCCAGGCGCCGTGTACAAAGGGGCGCTGACCAGCCCGGTATCTATGTCACCGCTGATCCTGGAATATGCGCCACGCAAATACCATCCCCGATATTGCATAAAGCTTTCAACTTCGACGCCATTTCTGCGCTCCCAGCCATCTTGCACAATCTTGCCATTGGCGTCTTCACGTAATGAGGTCAACAAATGCGAGGTATACGTGTGATAAAAATTTAGCTTGCCTGAAAACCAGACGTTGCTGTTAAACAAGTGCGGCGTCTGGTAACTCACGCCTGCCTCCGTCGTTTCAGAGCGCTGGGGCTGATACAAGTCGCCACAGATTTGAGAGGCCGGGCCACTGGTCCGCATGAATTGTGTAAGACAACGGCTGAACGGCCCTTGCGTGAAATATTCATCAATCAAGGGCGGCCTGAATCCTTGCCCGTAATTGCTATAAAACGTCAGCTTATCCGGACTGTTTTTGGCAAAGGCATCATAAGCCAAGCCCAGACTCCAGGTTTCTTGTTTAAATTTGATGGTACTGGCCTGACCATAGGGCGCTAGCAAGGCCAAGGTGCCCCCAGCCGCCTCTACCTGGTAACGGTCTTGCCGATACCCGGGAATCAGCGTGAATGAACCCAGCGCGAGGCTGGGCTGTAGGTAAATGGCATGAAATGACTTGCGGCCAGGCGGTGCAGATGCGTTAAAGCCTTTTGGGTAAAGTGCTTGCATGGCGGTGTTCTGATTCTCATAAAACCGGGTGATCTCACGTTCGCTGGCATTGTATTGATAACCCGCCAGCAATGACAAAGCCCAGTCATCGCGTGCAACAAATTGAGCGCGGTTACTCAGATCCACAGTGTCGGTTTTATACTCATAAGTATCCGTTAAGTCACCACGGCAGGTAGTGCTATCTGCAGGATTCGTTGTGTTGACGGTGCCACGGCACTGTCTTTGCAAGGGATTAAAAGTGGAATTAAATGGTGCCCCCTGACCAATCAGGTCTTCCAAATGTGTATGTCCGGCACCTATGGTCCCTTTAAAGTTGATCCACGGATGCTCAGGATCATAATTCACGGTCTCGGACCAGGTCAGATCATCCACCGAACGCACCACATTGCCAAAGAAACCGGGTTGCCCGCCTGTCGCATCATAAGGTTGCAGCCCGGTATCATCAAACTTCACTACCGAAGTGACCAGTTGCAAATCTTCGGTTGGAAACACACTGATCTTGAGCAAATGTGAAATAGATTCAATCGCAGAACTTTGTAACTTGGAGCCATCGCCCAAGGTCATATTATTGGCTTGACGATTTGAGTAGTTATACAAGATATCCACGCGTTCATCCGGCCGCGCATATAGCAAATATGAGCGTGAATATTCATCACTGTTATTGCCATAGCCAAACTTGGCCTTGCCACCATATTTCTGACCTGGCTTTAAAAAGTCTTCGGCATTTTTTGTCGTCGCATTGACAGTGCCTCCCAATGAACCTGAGCCACTCGCAATCTGCGGCCCACGTTGTACTTCTATGCTTTTCAATAACTCAGGCTCGATAAACGTGCCGCCCATGCGGTACTTTTCAAAGCCTTTGGGCACGCCATCGACTTTCACCAGTACATCTTCATTATCAACATACCCGCGGATACCAAAGGTCATCCCGCTTGGGCGCGGGCCCCCTGAAATAGAAACACCAGGCACCGCCCTCACCGCATCAAAGATATTGCTCGGCTGGGCACGCTGCAGTTGCTCACTGGTAATCGTCGTTACCGGCAAGGTCGGGTTAATGCCTGTCTCAGGTGTTTTTTGTTTTTTTTCCTGGACGGTCACTTCTGGGAGTGTCTCCACTGTCTCTGCCTCAGCTGGCTTGCCAACTTGTGATGCCTTTGCAGGAATCACGGGCATTTCTAATGGCGCGACTTCTGGCGTTGAGGTCTCTGCGAGGGCGAGTGCATGCCAGACGGAAAATATTAGCCAGCAGAAGACTGCAGGCAAGCGCCTGCCAGGGCGAGCAGCTTTTTTTTGAGGCGAGCGATGGCCTAAGCGTACAGGCAGCGCCCCCCTGATCGAGCAGGATATATTCATGGGTATAAAGCAAAAAAGTGCAAGAAAGGGGCTGAATAGCCCCTTTGCGAGTCATCAGCCGTAATTAATCAGGCTTTGTTTTTTGCGTTGCGACGCGCGGCAAATGCTATGAAACCCAAGCCCAACCCCATCAGGCTGATAGCTTCAGGTTCAGGCACAGGCGTGACCGTTGGCACAGATACTGCGGCCAAGGCTACTTGATCCAAACTCATGCTGGATGAGCTGGCATTGAATTTGAAGGTATACAGGCTGGATGCGGCGACGTTGCTCCATTTCCAGTACAGCTCTTGTTCAGCCGTTGCACCCCCCATAACCGTGCCTTGATCTTCGTTGAATTGCAATACTGACGTTGCTGAGACACCATTCAAGGTCGCAGAATTGCTCGCCAGAGTGCCCAAGGTACCAATACGTAGATAGACATCAAACAGCCCTGTGCTGGCGCCGCTCAAGGTTGCAGTAAAAGCGGTGGCGCTAGAAAAGCTGTAAATATTGCCACCACCCGTAATAAAAGCACTGCCTGTGGTTTCTTGTACAGAAGCCGTGATGCCTGCGGTGACGGCCACATCAGGCGTCGTATCATTGGTGCTGTTAAATACATTCCACTCAGCATAACTGACTGGGGTTGTACTGCCCCATGGCGTCGCAGTATCCCATACTGCCTGAGTCGCGAACGCTGAACTACTAAACACCATACCTAAGGTTAATGCCAAAGCTGAAAATTTCATGTTTTATTCTCCTCAACGGGCGCTTGTACCCCTTCCTCTCGAAGGCCATCGCGCTAATTTTTAAAATGAAGTCTCACGGACCCACACCGTTGAGTATTTCAATCGCCACGCTTTGCGCATGACAATAAAACTGAAATTAATAAAAGTGATGCTGTTTCAACCACGCATCATCAGACACCCGGCTTCTCCTGCGGGGACTCAAAATCAACCACATAGCGGTACTGCTTACCACAATCAATAATGACCTCTTTCTGGCCCCGCTTAAGCAAGCGTATATCCACCCGAATACTCCCGAAGCCATCATGCGCAATGAGCTCATCCAGGAGCGCTAGCAATCTTTTTTTAACCGGTGCGTTCATAGCCTGCATAACATGTGTTGATGATGTTTTTGAGTATTTTTTAAATGATAACAATTATCATTTAGTTTTGCAACGTAAAAATAAGACCGGTGATTAAGCTTAAATGGATAGATACAGTGAGGCCAAAAGGCAGAATGAAAGAGAATGCAGACAAGGGGAAAGCGCCGCATCACAAGGTAAACGGCTTAAGATCAACTGGAGAAAATCAAGACAGCATCCCGACAGCTTAGGACGGAATGCTGAGATAAAGTGCCCTAAGGCTGTGGCATGGTTTGCTTGAAGCTGGGACGCTTTACCAGCACCCCATAATGTTTGGCCAGGTTAGGAAACTTCTCTTGCCAGTATTTGCCTTCCCACTGCACGTTTTTAAAGCGCAGGTCTATGTAGCCGAGTGCAGTGCCCAGGGCGATATCTGCCAGGCTAAAGGTTTCGTTAACACACCACTTTTTCTTAAGCAGGTCGTTATCAAGCACGGTCAGGCCGGCCGTGACTTTAGCAAATTGCTTTTCTATCCATGCCGCAGACTGCTGTACGTCAGGCTTGCGTTGCTCCATGATCACCGCCACAGCAGCATCACACACGCCATCCGCTAGCGCCTCCCAGCGTCGCACCTTGATTTTGGCTGAGTGGTCTTGCGGAATCAGGTGAGCCACTGGCGTGCGATGATCCAGATACTCGACAATCACACGAGAATCATACAAGGCATCGCCATCATCCAGCACCAGCACAGGCACCTTACCCAATGGGTTATGCTGGCTTACTGGGCAATCTGGTGCGGACAGCACAACCTCTGTCAAAGTCAGGTCAATATGTTTCTCAATGGCGACGATACGCACTTTACGTGCATAGGGGCTGTTAACCGTATATAAAAGCTGCATAGTGTGATGTGAGCCGGATTGAAGGGTACTTTTACCGAAAAAATACCCCATGACGCATTGCGATGCTACAAAACTCACTGGTCTTGGCTCGCTGGCCTTGGGGTAGTTTTATTATAATAGCTTTTGGCATGGGCTTAGAACGCTCATCTGCATAAATTTTAAAATGACTGGGCCTCCAATGACCACAGCTGCGCTTTACCAACACTTGCCTGACTATTTAAATGCCGAACTGATTGCATCACAAGTGCAATCCGCCCTGGCAGAAGACCTTGGTAGCGGCGACCTGACCGCTGCACTGATCCCTGCAGGGACGCAGGCAAGCGCCACCATCATCAGCCGTGAGGCCGCCATTATCTGTGGCTGTGCCTGGGCACATCAATGCTTCGCCCAACTGGATGCCAGCATCGAGATTACCTGGCTGGTCAAAGATGGTGATCGCGTCAGTCCCAATCAACCCCTGGTCCATATTCATGGCGACGCTCGCGCCATGCTCACTGCAGAGCGTCCTGCCCTCAATTTTTTGCAAACGCTATCTGCCGTCGCCACGCATACCCGCCGCTATGTTGACGCGATTGGTGGACTCCCAACCCAAATCCTCGATACGCGCAAAACCCTGCCTGGCCTGCGCCTGGCACAAAAATATGCGGTCCTCGCTGGTGGTGGCGCCAATCAACGGCTGGCCTTGTACGACGGCATCCTGATCAAGGAAAATCATATCGCTGCCGCCGGCTCGATTGCCGCCGTGCTTAAAGCTGCATTCGCCATGCGCAGCACGGATAACATCCAAATCGAAGTGGAAACGCTGGATGAACTGCAGCAAGCGCTGGATGCAGGCGCAACCAGTATCTTGCTCGATAATTTCACGCTGGAAGACCTGTGCAAAGCTGTCGCAATCAATCAAAAACAAGCCTTGCTGGAAGCATCGGGCAATGTGGATTTAACGACAGTGCGGGCGATTGCGGAAACAGGCGTAGACCGGATTTCGATTGGCGCGCTGACTAAAAATATACAGGCGTTAGATTTGAGTATGCGGATACAGATGAAGAAATAGCACCTCTGAGTAAACCACTTAGATGACTCAAAAAAAGTTATCCTTTAAACATTGGCTAGATTGAATAACTATTACTTTCGCCTTTAGGCGCCCGTTCTTTCCTGTGCCACTCGATTTGCCGGACGGCTATCGAAACTCGCTCTAACAAGCCGCACACGTCGTGGCTTGTTGCGGAACTCGAACAGACGAAGGCTCCCGCCAACCCTGCGTTGCACTCTTTTAATTAAAGCGTGCGGCAGATGCCCCCCCCGAACACCAGATGAGCGTAACGGTCAGTGGCTTGAGTAAAAGAATTGGTTTTTGCAACCTTCCAAACTTCAACAGTGTGAGTTTGACGAGATAAATCCCATCCCATCACGCTGAGTAGCGCAGGTGAAGTGGGAGTTTTCTGCCATCAACTGTTTGAGTTCCGCAGTAGCTTGCGGTTTGTGCAAGCTGCCAGGGCGAGTTTTGATGGCAGCCCACTTTACCGAGCAACGCAAGGCAGCCGAAGGCCGTGATGGCTGGGTGCCCTCTTCTTTGGTTACTTTCTGTGGGGCAAGCAACAGAAAGTGACTCGCCAAGAGGCGAAACAGTCCTTATCAATAAGAGTCTTCACAAGATTCGTCGAAATAAAGAATCCACTTTCATCATAAAACACATTAAAAAAACCTTACCTAGCCATATTCTAAAATCTATCCAATGTGACCATTTCTGCCACCTCCCCATGGCATGACTCTTGCATCATCCGCAGTTAGTCTAGCCAGCATGTGACATGAATAGTCCAATCCCTGTTTCCTTGCCCAAACCCATAGAGAGCCTGCGCCTCTCTGATTTGTTACGCTTGCTGGTTTCTCATGGCCATGCCGAAAAAAACCAGGCTGAAAAGCTTTATAAGGACCGCAAGCGGGATAGCTCCAAAATCCATCCGATTGTGATTGTGGCTGAGCAAAAGTGGCCAGATCTGCAAAATCCGACTCAATTATTGACGGTGGATGTCTTGAGCCGTTTTGTGGCCGAGCAGGCTGCAGTGCCTTATTACCAGATTGACCCCCTCAAGCTAGACTTTAGTGCTGCGGCGCAAATTGTGTCGCAGGCGTATGCCGAGCGCTTGCGCATCATGCCCATTACCGTGAAAAACGGGGTGGCTACGATTGCAACTTCGGACCCGTTCCATCAGGCATGGCTGCTTGATCTGGAGCGCATGCTGAAGCTGCGGATTGAAGTGGTCATGGTGAATCCGCTGGATCTGCAGCGGTATTTACCCGAGGTCTATCAGCTGTCAGCAGCGATTCAATCGGCCAATGCGGCCAAGGCCGGGCAAATTGTCGGGGTTCAAAACTTTGAACAGTTGATTGAACTGGGCAAAGACCGTCAGCTGGATGCGAATGAGCAGCATGTGGTGAGCATTGTCGACTGGTTATTTAAATATGCGTTCGAGCAGCGCGCCAGTGATATCCACCTTGAGCCGCGCCGCAATATGGGCTTGATGCGCTTCCGTATCGACGGGGTTTTGCACCAGGTGTATCAGTTGCCGAGCAATATCATGAATGCGATCACCAGCCGCATCAAGCTGCTGGGACGGATGGACATGGTGGAAAAACGCCGCCCCCAGGATGGCCGGGTCAAAACTGTAGACAGTGATGGCAAGGAGATTGAATTACGTTTATCGACCATGCCGACCGCGTTTGGTGAAAAACTGGTGATGCGAATTTTCAAGCCGGATGTGCTGGTACAGGACTTTCAGCTACTTGGCTTTTCCAAACGCCAGAGTCAACAGTGGGCGCAATGGACACACCAGCCGAACGGGATTATTTTGGTCACCGGCCCCACCGGCTCGGGTAAAACCACCACGCTATACACCACGCTCAAGCAACTGGCGACTGATGAAGTCAATGTATGCACGGTCGAAGACCCGATTGAAATGATAGAGCCTGCCTTTAACCAAATGCAGGTGACGCAGAATATCGGGCTAGGCTTTGCCGAAGGCATACGCACGCTGATGCGTCAGGATCCGGACATTATTATGGTCGGCGAGATCCGCGACCAGGAAACCGCGGATATGGCGATTCAAGCCGCGCTGACCGGCCACCTCGTGCTATCGACTCTGCACACCAACGATGCGCCATCGGCAGTGACCCGTTTGCTGGATTTAGGCGTGCCAGCCTACCTGATACACTCCAGCCTGCTGGGGATTATGGCCCAGCGGTTGGTGCGCACACTGTGCCCGCATTGCAAAACAGAAGCCACCATTACAGAGGCGGAGTGGGCCAGCGTCACCCGCCCATTCAAGGCAACTAAACCGGCAAAAATCATGAAAGCCGTGGGCTGCAAGGAATGCCGCAACACGGGTTACCGTGGCCGTACCGGGATTTATGAAATGCTGACGCTGACGCCAGCAATACGCAAACTGATCACGCCAGAAACCGATTTGATTCAACTGCGGCAAGCGGCCGCACAAGCCGGTATGCAGCCGTTGATGTTGAACGGGGCAGAGAAAGTTGCAGCAGGCCTGACGACCGTAGAAGAAGTGCTGAAAGTAGCGCCGCCTATTGAGGTAGATTAAGCACGTCTAAACGGGCTTATTTGCCTGCATCAAAACGGCCATGCCACATTTGCCGTACCAAGTGCTGCCTGGATACGCGCCCAATCCAAAACACCGCCGCCACATGCAATACGATCACGGCCATCAGCATCCAACTCAAGCACGCATGCATCACAACCGGACCATCCTCGCCCCAAAATGCGTCTGTGCGACTGAGCCAACCGGTCAGTGCCAGTAAAGCGATCAGCGTCCAGATAACATACACCGCCCATTGACCAAGCGGGTTATGTCCAGCGTGCGCAGGCAATGTCGCTTGCTGCAAATGTTGGATATGTGCGCGTATGGCATAGAAGCCCGGCACATGGAAACGCGCACTTTGATGTGCACTAAAACAACCACCTAAAATACGGACCACAATGATTGCCAACACCGTATAACCAACTGCGCGGTGCAGCACATCCGTTTCGTACCACACATGGCTCATCAGCCACAAGGCTACGACCCCTGCGGCCACCAGCCAGTGACTCAGGCGCACCCACCATGGCCAAAGAATTTTGGGCGGCTGCACCATCCGCCGCTTAGTCTTTCAAGCCAATGGCTTTGACAATCGCCAGTGTTTTCATGTCGAAATAAATCTCGACCTTTTTACCCTCTTTGTTGCGGCCATAAATTTCGTAACAATTACCGTCTACTTTAAATTTTTTGATGGTATAGCCTTCTGCTTCCAGTGCTTCTTTGAGGGTATCTTCCGAAGCCCACTCCTCTTTGGGATATGACTTGCAATCTGCCGCAGCCAACGCAGCTTGTGCATGCAGCAGGCCGATTGCCAACAGGAGTGAAAAACCAATTCTTTTCATTTGTATGTCCTTTTCTTTATTCAAACAAACCAACTTGGCGAAGCTCTGACAAATTCGAGACGCCGGTCAATGCCATGGTCATTTCCAGTTCATCACGCAAGGTACGGATGACTTTTGCCACCCCCATTGCACCTTCTGCAGCCAGGCCCCAGATATAAGGGCGACCAATGCAAACCGCATCGGCGCCCATCGCCAGCGCTTTAAATACATCCTGTCCGGAGCGGATGCCACTATCAACCAGCACTTTGCATTGGCTACCTACAGCCGCCACGACTGCAGGCAACACGGCCGCCACAGAAGGCGTGCTATCGAGCACACGGCCGCCATGATTGGAAATGACCACGCCATCACAGCCGTACTCTACCGCTCTTTTGGCGTCATCTACATGCATCAGGCCTTTCAGTAGCAAAGGGATGGGCACTTGCTGCCTGAGCCAGGCGACATCCTCCCAGGTCGGGGCCTGCGTCATCCAGCCATCAAACACTTGGCTTTGACCCATGTGCACAGGACGCATGCTGAGTGGCTGCGCCAGATTGACTGCCGAAATCCCGTCGGGTAAATCAATTAAAGCTTGCTTGACTGGCGCATCGACGGTAAACACAACTGCACTGACACCCGCTGCCAAGGCTTTTTGCAATAACGCCGCGGTCCGCTCGCGGTCACCTTGCCAGTAAAGCTGAAACCAGAGCGGTTGTTGTGCCTGTGTCACAATCTCACTGATCGGTTGACTGGCCAGGCTGCTCACCATCATCTGCCCCTGTTGGGCGTTGCAGGCAACCGCACTGCCAATCTCGCCATCGGCATGAAACAATCGTTGATAAGCGACTGGTGCCAGCAGGAGTGGGTGTGCCCACTGCTCGCTAAACAATTCACAGCGGGTATTGGCTTGCTGCAAAGCGCGCAACGGCCGCGGCAGCAGTTTTTTGCTTTGCCAGCCGAGTTCGTTGACCTGCAGTTGCAAGCCACTCCCGGCATCCGATTGCAGATAATGCCAGACATCCGCTGGCAGCTTGGCTTGCGCCTGTTGGGCAAAATAGGAGAGCAACGGTAAGGGCTGCATGCGCTTAGAGCGCCCACTTGCGCAACAGGTTATGGTAAATGCCGGTTAACTGCACCACTTCAGGCGTTTCCCCATGTTGCTGGCGCAAGCGGACTAACGCCATATCCATATCAAACAGCATGCGCCGTTGTGCGGCATCGCGCACCATGCTCTGGATAAACATAAAGCTGGCCAAACGCTCACCGCGCGTGACAGGCGTCACCGCATGCACAGAACTGGAAGGATAAATGACGATAGCACCGGCTTTAAGCTTGATGCGCTGGTCACCAAACACATCCTGCACCACCAGCTCGCCGCCCTCATACTCTTCTGGATCGCTAAAAAACAGGGTAGCCGAGACATCTGCCCGTACCCGCGCACTGCCATCCGGCATATTACGCATCGCGCTATCGACATGAAACCCGTAGGTATTGGTCTCACCGGCATAACGATTCACAAGTGGCGGCAGGATTTTGTCAGGCAAGGCAGCCGAAAAAAATAAAGGATCGCGCTGCAATGCCTGCATCACGATCCTGCGGATTTTTGCCAGCAACGGGTCGTCTTCGGCCAGTTGCTGGTTATTTTTAACGCTGGCGGCCTGAATACCGGCGGTTGTACGGCCATCCACCCATTGCGCTTGTTTTAGCAAGCTGCGGATAGTGCGCAACTCATCTTCAAGCAAAACCCCCGGTAAACTTAACAGCAAATTAACTCCTAGAACTTGTACTCGGTCGTGACGATGGCTTGACGACGGTTGCCTGGCGTCAAGAAAGCACCGTTATCATAAATCGCATCATAATACGTTTTATCCAGCAAGTTCTTGATATTTAAACGCACCGCCCATTTTGGTTGTTCGTAAGCTGCCATCATATCTACACGTGCATAGCCAGGCGCCGTATTCGGTTTAAACTGACCATTTACAAATGCTGTACTTGTCGTCACTGTAGGGTTATATCCGTAGCGATCCGCTTTGGCCTCAACCCCGCCACCGATTTTCCAACCATTACTCCAGTCGTAAGTTGTCCACAGATTAAAAGTCGTACGCGGCGTGTTTCTAGCGCGCTCACCTGCAAATCTTGGGTCAGCAGCATTAACTTGGCCAATCGTTGAACATGTATTCGATGTTTGCGCACAAATATTTACTGCCGGATTAATAATTGTGGCATCAAGGAAAGCAACACCAGCAAAAATATCCCAATTCTCTGTTACTTTACCAGTGAGTTCGACTTCTAAACCATTTGTACGACGTCTCTTAGTAAGGATTGGCGTATTACCAAAGGAAGCAATATCTGTATTACGCTCCCAATCTTTAGTCGTTGTAAAAATAGCGGTTCTTAAGGCTAAGTCGCCATCTAAGAACAACCATTTGGACCCAATCTCAAGGGTTCGACTACGCTCAGGCGGTTGTTTGACTGTCGTTAACTGATACAAATCCGCTGTTGGGCTGAAGGAGTTGCTGTAAGTGATGTAGTAATGCTGGTTAGCATCTGGTTGCCATGACAAACCACTGCGGTAGCTATTTTGCCCATAATCCAAACTAGAGACTGCAGAAGTATTGTAATCAGCCTTCATTTCATCTCGACGCAGACCTGCCAAAACTGTCCAGTGTGGAATAAACTCTATACTGTCTTGAACATATACAGCATAGTTATCGGCAGAAAACTTCGCAGGCGTTCCAGTCATTGCCTCAAACCCACTAGAGTATGACACACCGTTCGCGGTAATCGCGTTATTCAGTGCATTACCCGTCTGCGTGTATGGAAGCCCTGTATTAGGATTGACTGGTTGCAAAGAGTTTCTATATGAATGCTCATGCAAATATTCAACACCGCTCAGTAGTGAGTGATGCATACCAGCTAAATCAAACTTAGTCGTAAAGTCGGATTGGAGATTATATGTTTGATAAGACTGAGTCCTTGTAACGTTACCACCAGCGCTTTGATTGGCGGTTGGCAATAATGTTGAACTTGGCGTTTTCGCCCAGTATGCGCGTTCATAATCCCCATGTCTTAATTGAGTACGCAGTTGTGTGTCTTCAGTAAACTTGTGGGTGAAAATGGCGGTAGTAATATTGGTATCACTATTGTCAAAATTATTACTACTACCATAGAAGGTCTTATCGTCTACTTTGGTCCCATTAATCGTAGTGTTAATAGGCCGCTCATTTACAAAAGAAACGCCAAAATCCGGGACATCTCGAGTGCGCAAATATTGATGATTTAAGAAGACCTCGTTTTCAGTCCCGATACCAGCCCCAAAACTGACTGCAATCCCCTGACGATCAAACTCGGGATGATCCCCGTTTGCCGGGTTTTTGCGGTAGGTTTCTTCGTGCCTATCCATGACATTGACACGAATCGCCGCCGTGTCTGTGAGCTTTTTATTAAAGTCCCCCGTCGCTTGATGATAATCATAATTACCTAGGCTACCTGTCACGACATTCTTATCGTTTAACTCAGCCATCTTGGTGACCTGGTTAATCACACCACCCGCCTGACCACGCCCAAACAACATCGCCGCAGAACCACGCAGTACATCCACCTGCTCCAAGTTAAATGTCTCGCGGTTGTACTGTGCGGTGTCACGCATGTTATCCAGGTAAATATCGCCAAAGGTATAAAAACCGCGCAGGTTAAAGTTATCGCCAGCACGGCCCCCTTCAGCCGCATTGACTGATAAGCCAACCACATTCCGCAAGGCTTCACGTAGTGAGCTCACTTGCTGATCATGCAGCAATTCTCTGGTTAGCGTAGTGACTGCCTGCGGCACATCTTGCGGATCCTGATAGGTTTTACCGACGCGGGTCTTGGTCGCTTGATAGCCTTTGTTAGGCGCATCTTGAATTCTTTGCGTTTTGACCTTCACTTCGGTCATGGTCTGGGTCGCATCAGCTGTTTTCTCTTCATCTGCCGCGATCGCAATTGCTGGAAGCGCCATCAACAGCGCCAAGGTCATTGTTTTTTTATTAAAGCCGGATGGCATATTTTTTCCCTAATTCAATCTTGTTAAATGAGTTGCTGGCTACTGGAAACAATACTCGTTGGCTTGCAAAATAGAATAAGCACGAATGATAACAATTCTCATTTTTACAATCAATGAAACATAGCGTGAACATTTATTTGTACAAATACAAATAGTCCTCAGGCCTAAGCAAAAAAACTGGCCGTGACCATGCATGGGGAAAGAATTGACGTGTAGCTGGCGGTGGCCCTTAGCACAAAGTGGGCCCAATAAGGGCTAGCGCTTTGATCTTCGTCTCAAAGCGCTAGCATATGAAGAAGTAAGTATTTAAAAATCCAGGCGCAGATTGGCCTGCAAGGTCCTTGGCCGGCCGACGCCCAGTAGGCTGTTGCCTGCGGTACTCCAGTAATCTTTATCTGTGACATTATCGACTACGACCTGGAAGGTTGCTTTTTGCTTGCCAAGTAGCGTCTTGTAGCGTGCCCCCACTGACCCAATGGTGTAGCCTGGGATGCTGGCCTGGTTAAATGCGTTTACCTGTTGTTTACCGCTATAAAACACACCAGCACTCAAAAACAGGCCAGGGATTTGCGGGATCTGGTACTCGCCAAACAAGCTGGCTGTTTTTTCTGGTGTATTTTCTGGCGTATTACCATTGCTGGCTGCATCAGGCGTTTTCAAGGTTGCGTCCATGAGTAAAAATGAGGCTGCGACAGACAGTCGATCAGTCAACTCGCCTGTAGCAGCAAATTCCAAGCCTTGATAATTCGCGTCGCCATTGATCTTAAAAGTATTGGTCACCGGGTTGGTAAACGCAGCAGCACGCTCAATATCAAAATAAGCCAGTTGCAGCAAAAAGCGATTAAACACTTGGGTTTTTACGCCAATTTCTTTTTGTCTGGATTTTGCCGGGTTGAGCAATTCGCCTGCATTCGCACGGTTGGCTGGCGCCTGCCCACTGTCCTCAAAGCCTTCTATATAGCTGGCATACAGTGAAATATTAGGCTGAACCTTGTACATCACTGCCACCGAAGGAATCACTTTTTTAGCGTTGAACCGTGTCGTGGTCTCAGTGCCCGCATTGGTGGCAATGGTCTCGGTATCGTAGCGGCTCTGGCGTGCGCCCATCATCACGGTCCATTGATCTGTCAGTGCCATTTGATCGAACACATACAGCCCGCGATCCAGAATCGTCTGGTCAGAGGAGCGGTTGTTAGAGACCGCGGCAAGCACAGGAACGACTCTGGGGTTGAAATAGTTCTGAGTAACAGAGGTACTGGCAAACATGGGTGTCACCCCTTCGCGCTGATTACTGGTGTAGCCCACGGTCAGCTGATGCTTGATAGGACCCGTTTCCAGCAAACCCAAGAGCTCAGTTCTGAAGTTTGTGTTGGTAAAGACCTGGTTACGCACAAACGAAACCTGTAGCTGTCCTTCACCCGTAAGCGGGTTAAAGTTCTGAAACTGTGAAAAATTACGGTCGCGCTCTGTCTTGGCGCGGCCAGCTTCAAACAGCCAACTCCAGTTATCGCTGATGGCATAATCCGTGCGGAACAGCATATTGGTTGCTTCAGCATCATAGTGTTGCCATTTGCCTGCCAGGTTTTGTGTGGCGGCTGGCACAGGTGGCAGTGTGATTTTACCGTTGACGGCTGCCGGGACAGCAATCGCAGCTTGCTCCGAAACATCTTTGCGGTAATGCTCTAGGTCCAGCTTGAAAGACAGCTTGTCGTTTGCACGCCAGTCCAATGCGGCTGAAACCAAGCCACGGCTGCCGTCATAATGGTCAATGCCAATATCTTCGCTGCCGGTGACCACGTTAAAGCGTGCGCCAAACTGTTGTTCACTGCCAAAACGCTTGCCATAGTCGACATGAGCGCTACGCGCGCCAAATTGATTGGTGGAGAGGGTGAGGCTTTTGTTTGCAACTTTTCCAGCGCGCTTGGTCACTAGGTTGATAATGCCAGAAGGCGGCACCAGGCCGTAATACAGAGATGAAGCCCCTTTGAGCACCTCTACGCGTTCTTTGTTTTCTAGCGGTGTATCAATCAGGTTAATAATTGGCAACGAACCATTGAGCCGGTAGTTGCCACGGTTCTCGACCAGAATGCCGCGGATCGCAATATTGTCATAGGTTGAGCCACTCAATTGCGAGCGCGAAACGCCCGCGGTGTTCCGCAATGCGCCAAACAACGAATTGGTCGCTTGCGCATCCAGCACCTCACGGGTCACCGTATTCACGGTTAAGGGCACATCCAGCGGATCCATATCCCGGAAGGTGCCGACTTGTACGGTGTTGGAATGAAAACTTTGGCGGCGGTTGGTTGAAACCTCAACCTCGCCCAAGGTTTGCTGTTCATCCTGCGTTGTTTTAGACGCAGGTACAGTCGCAGAATTTACTGAATCCCCCTGGGCCCAGGCTGACGACAGCGGCAGGGCTAACAATAACGATAAATAACTGGTTTTTAATCTAAACGGCGTCACACAAGGCTCCCATTAAACAAAGCTGGCTACTGGAGTGCATGACTCGATGGCTGGCAAAAAACGATCAATCTGATTTTATTTTTAAATCCCCGGCCGCCCCTCCCACTCAGGGGCCAGTCAAAGCACGACATTGACTAGGGATGATTGATTAATAACGCCACGTCACGGTGGCTAAGGCACTGGCGGGCGCGGCATAGTAAGCCTGCCCCGCATAGGCATAACGCAAGCTGGAAAGATACTTCTCATTGGTCACGTTATACAGATTCAAAGCCGCATCCCAGTGCGCATCAATCTTGTAATTTGCAACCAGGTTAAGGGTCGCGTAACTGTCTTGGCGATAGCGGAAAGTACCGACATTTTGCAGCGCGATATCGACATGCGTTTCGCTTTGCCAGTACAGATTGGCCCCCAGCTTGAGGTTTTGCACATAGGGCACTTTATACATGGCCGCCACATGGAGCTGATGCCTCGGGGTATAGGGATTCACATTCTGGCCCGCTGAGTTTTTAAGGCTCATCAACCGCGTATACCCGGCATTCATACTCAGCCGCTCGCTCACCTCCCCGGCAATGTCAAACTCATAGCCTTTGCTAATCGCCTCAATGCCCTGGTAAATCGCAGTGGCTCCCTGGGTGCCTACTTGTTGTGGCAAATGTTCTTGTTCAGTTTTAAACACTGCAAAGGTGCTGTTTAATTGGCCATTTAACCATTCACTTTTGAGCCCCGCCTCATAATTCTTGCCTTGCAAAGGCGGCAAGACTTTAAAATCCCGGCCTAGCTCGGCTTGCGGTTTGTAGATGCCGGTATAACTGGCATAGACTGAATGCTGGTCACTGACATCGTATACGGCGCCCAGATAGGGCGTGAGCTTGTTATCCTCTTTGGCCGACTGCGGCACACCATAACTGATCCCCTGCAAGTCATAACTGAGCAAGCTGCCGCCCGCGGTCACTTTCAGGTCATCTCTGACATTCATTTTGGCGGCAAAGTAGGTATTGAGCGTGCGGGTAGAAAAATCAGCGACCTTGCTCTGCGGCCCAAAGGTTGGCAGCGGAAAATCGGCGGCACTGTCAAAGCTTGCCAGTGGCGTACCGATTGGGCCGAATCGTGAGTAATCACGCACATCCGCCTTGCTCCAGGTCGTTCCCAAAACCATTTCGTGTTTGCGCCCGGCCAACTCCAGCGGACCATTCACATAAAAGTCGGCAACATTATCTTCAGTGCGCGTGTGGTACATGCCTGGATAACTTAAAAGCCCCAAGCCAGTCGCTCGCACTTCGTTGCCGTAAATATAGTGAAGCCGTGCGTCAGAGTCCGTTTGCTTATGAGTCATCTGACCTTTGGCCTTCCAGCCATTGTCAAACACATGAGTCAGCTCAGCAAAACTAATATTGGTCCCTGCATCCCAATAACTCCATTTGGCAGCAGTGCTATCAGATCGTTTGTAATGCCTTTCACTTCCATCGGCATACAGCAAGGGCAAGCTCCCCCAGTTATTGCCATTGGAATTATTCTGCTGATAAGTGTGACCCACTGCGAGACTGGTTCGCTCAGAAAGATCTGCCTCAATCACGCCATAAGCCACATTGCGTTCATTGCTATACAGGTCAAGATAGGAGTTCTTTTCCTGATGCGCCATGACCAGACGGCCGCGCACACTGCCATCGGCGTTTAGCGCACCTGACACGTCTGCATCCAGCCGGCGGTTATCCCACGAACCCACCGTGCCATTCAGCTTGGCTTTAAATTCTTTGGTCGGACGCTTGCGGATAAAGTTAATCGTTGCCGAGGGGTTACCGGTAGAAGTGAGCAAGCCATTGGCACCGCGCAAGACCTCTATCCTATCGTAAAGAGCGACATCCAAATCGCCATATTGCGTGCCATAGGTAATCGGCGTACTTAAGCCATCAATTTGAAAGTTAGTAATATTAAAACCGCGCGCCGTGTATTCGCTGCGGTCTGTCTCAAATTGCTCAACACGCACCCCCGTAGCGAGAGATAACGCATCATTGACCGATAGCGCACGAAAATCATCCATCAACTGCCGGGTGATGACCGAAATAGATTGTGGGGTGTCCCGGATACTGGCATTGAGCCGTGTTGCAGTTGCCGTGGCATTCACAGTGTATGACTTGGTTTGTTCGGACGATTGTTTACTGTCCGCTTTGGTAGTCACTTTGACTTCTGGCAGCGCTTCAACTTCAGTATTGATTTGCTCTCCAGCCACCCCCTGGTCGTTGAAAGCACACAATAAGGCGATGGCAATGTAGCGGTAACGCTGACGGTGTATAGAATTTAATTGAGACATGCGATTCCCCTGGCAAACAATTGCTGGCTACAGGAGATATCACTCGGTGGCTTGCATTAAAGCATCAAATGATAACAATTATCATTAACTAAATCAACCTTAGAGACTGGCTAGCAGCCGTGGTGACGATCGTTTGCCCAGTCGCGGTGATGGCACTCACCAGGTTGACCTCGTAGAGGCTTTCTAGCTTGGAGAGGGAAATTTGCGTGCACAAATCATCCCCCATCAGACGCCCGTTTTTAATGAGTAGCAGCCGGTCAAAGCCTTGCAGTGCTTGGTTAATGTCATGCAAGATGGCGATAATCGTATGGCCGCGCTGACGGGCAAATTGATCCATGGCCGCCATCAGCTGCCATTGCAAGCCAGGATCGAGCGCCGCCATCGGCTCATCCACCAGTAACAGGCCTTGTTCGATATCCCACAATTGGGCAAAGACCCTGGCAAGGTGGACGCGCGCTTTTTCACCCCCAGAAAGGGTATCGAACCGCCGTGGCAGCAAGTGCCGGGCGCATGCCAGCTCTGCGGCCTGACACACAATCGTGTTCAAGTCAGGATCGATGCTCCTGGCGACTCGGCCAAGACCAATCACCAGCGCAACCGGTAAACCAAAAGCCACCTCATGTGATTGCGGCAAAACAGCACGTTGCCGGCTTAAATCGGCCAGAGACCACTGCGTTAAACAGCGCTCACGAAGCCGGATCTGACCACTGCCAGGCTGATACTCGCGTGCCAGCAATTTGAGCAGCGTCGACTTACCTGCACCACTGGGCCCCAGCACGGCAATCCGCTCGCCAGCTTGCACCACCAGTGAGAATGGCCCGAAACAATGACCACCCAGGCTGAGCGTGACATTTTCCAGGTCAAGCAAGCTTGAATTGCGCGTAGTCAGAAGCTGCCCCCTTTTCTGAGGCGACCAAGAAGCAGCAGAAAAAACGGCGCCCCTAGCAATGCGGTAAATATGCCTACCGGAATTTCTGCGGGGATCGCCAGCGTTCGGGCGGCTGTATCTGCCAATAGCAACAGAATGGCGCCAACCAGCATGGCGAGTGGCGCCAGACGACGCTGGTCAGGCCCCACCAGCAAGCGCACCAGATGTGGGGCGACCAAGCCAATAAAACCAATCATGCCGCACCAGGCCACCGCGAAGCCGCTTAACAAGGCGACCAGCACAATCACACGACGGCGTAATTGGCGCACGTGTATGCCCACATGCGCGGCGGCAGCCTCACCCAATGCCAGTGCATTCATGGCATTCACCAACCGCTGCATATAAACCAAGGCGACAATTAATAACACCGATAACAAAGCCACCAACTGCCAACTGGCACTTGCCAATGACCCCAAAGTCCAAAATGTCAGGCTACGCAATTGTTCATCGGTCGCCAGATAGGTGCATAAGCCGATGACGGCAGTGGCCAGCGCATTGAGCGCGATCCCGGTCAACAGCAAGCCGGCAATGGAATCTGCGGTCAGCCAGCGCGCCACGCCATCCAGTAAAAAGCAAACGCTGACCGCGCCCACAAACGCTGTCAGTGGTAACAACCAATAACGTAAAGTGATGGGGAGCTCAATGCCCGAGCCAGCCAGCAATACGATCGTTAGCGCCGCTGCACAGGCTGCGCCACTGCTGACGCCCAGCAAACCTGGATCGGCCAGTGGGTTACGAAACAAGCCTTGCGTGAGCGCCCCCGACACGCCCAAGGCAGCGCCAACCAGTGCCGCAAACAGGATACGCGGCAGGCGTAGATTCCATAGCACATAGGCCCCACCCGTGAACGGTTGATCAGCGTCCTGCCACCAATGCGCCGCAAAGTCAGCCAGCGTCACTGGCACGGCGCCGGCACAGGTCGCCAAGGCCATGATCATCAATAACAGCCCCAGCAAGCTCCAGGCTGGATAAGTTGCAACACGATAGACTAGGCGCTGGCCTACCGCCTGACGTGAAAGCGCGGCTGTCATGTCATCATGGCCTTGTTTAACAACTGATCCAGCGCAGTCACTGCTTGAGGCAAGCGTGGCCCAAAACCCAACATAAACATCGCTTCCAGCGCCACAATCCGGCGATGTTGTCCGGCTGGCGTCTGTGCCAGTCCTGGCAACTGCAATGCACCGTCAACGCCCCCGACCACGGTCAAGCCTTGCGCAGTGAACAGCACAACCTCTGGCTGTGCCGCAATCACCGCCTCTGGTGTCAAGGGTTTAAAGCCATGAAACCCCTGCACCGCATTCTGTGCAGCGACATAATGCAACATCGCCTCGGCGCTGCTGCCTTGACCACCGACCATGACTTGGCCCGGCACATGTGATAACACAAACAGCACACGCGGCCCCGAGGCTTTGCGCGCCAAAATGGGTGCACGTGCACGCTGCCAGTCAGTCTTGAACCTCTCTATAAACATGGCCGCCTCTGAATCACGACCGAGTAAACTGCCCAGGCGCTGAATCCGATCTACCACGCCTTCAAATCGGTCATTGGCTGCCAAGATGTGGACTGGCACGCCTGCAGCCTGAATTTGCCGCAATACGGCTGGCGGCCCCGCATCCTCTGTGGCCACCACAAGCGAGGGTGCCAGGGCCAGAATGCCCTCGCTCGATAAGGTGCGTGCATAACCGACACTGGGTAATTTGGTCGCCGCCTCCGGGTAAAGGGAGGTCGTATCCACCCCGACCAAGCCCTGACTGCCGCCAAGGGCATAAATAATCTCGGTTAAGGCGCCACCAATACTCACCATGCGCTTAGCCGGAGCCGCGTTTTCTGCCGCCCACAGTTGTGGCATTGGCCAGGCGGCAGCCATTGCAAGCACACTGGCCTGGCGTAAAAAAACCCGCCTTGCCGCGGGCGAGGACAAAACAGGAGGTGTTTTTTTCATCACGAATGCATCTCTTCCATGTGTTTATTCGAGGCTTGCAACCAAGCACTTACACCAGCTCATCCATGGCCGCCTGACTGGCTTTATCCAGCGGCCGATGACCTTGTTCGTTACGGTGTGCGACCTCTGACAAATCTTGCCCGGTCAAGCGGTAGGCTTTGGCAAAACCAGCCACATAACTGCCCTCGACCGGCGTCAAAGCATACAAATGGAAATCCGTTAGCCTGGCGATGACGTCCATAAACTGGCCAAACTTGTCATGAAACTTGTCCATCACCTGGGTAAAGGTCGCTGAGTCCCGGGGGACTTCCTGCGCGGTGCATTGCAACACCAACCGCTTTCTAGCAAACGGATGGCTGGCTTGCTGCTCGCTTTCAATAAACATCACCGAGCCACGCCCTTGCTGCTGCAAGTTTGCGCAATGTGCCGCTAACTCGCTGACATAAATATAAAAATGGTGCTCGTGTTCAACAAACGTGGCATAACTTGCCTCTGGCATGCCTGCTGCGCTCACTGTTGCTAATTGCAGTGACTGAAATTGACGGTGAAAAGCATTCGCCTCACTGCCCACTGCCTGTAGTTTTTGCGTCTCTTGCATCGTATTCTCCGCTTAAAGATGGATTTTTTTCACTGAGGCAGCCGCGTCGCCCTGATGCGTCTGGGACACAAAAAAAGCGACTGCCTGCGGCTACCCCTCAATGACGTTTGAACCTGCCTTGATTGCCTAGTTGCAATCCTCTGGCTCTGAACCAGAGGGGTCTGCAACCAGCAGGGTCTGCACTGATTAAATCAGCTTGAGGGTGCCTTTCATCATTGAGGCATGGCCGGGGAAAGAGCAGAAGAAGACATAACTGGCTGACGCATCCAGCTGTTTGGGAACCAGGCTGGTTTCAGCGGTTTCGCCGCCCCCAATCACCGGAGTAGAGGCCAATACGCGGCTATCTTGCGGCTTGACAAAGGACTTGGTCACGCCCACTTTCATACCGTCTTGCAGCACGCCTTGCTCATCCGCCTGCTTGCTGACGACCAGGTTGTGGCCCATGATATTTTTTGCCATGGTGCCGGTATGCTTCAAGTGAATGGCGAATGTCGCGCAGCTTTTGGGGACAGCAATTTCCTTGACGTTATAGGTCATGGCATCGGTCGCCTCGACAGTCACCTCACAACGGTCTGCTGCATAGGCCGTGGATTGACACAGCAATACGCCCGCCAGCAATGCCAACGGAGTGGCCTTGAAAAAGGCAGGGACTGAGATAAAACGGGTTGCGCCTGAAGCACGGAAGGTACGGGTGAGTTTCATTGGTTCTCCAATCATCCAATTTAAAAACTGGCTGGCTACTGGAGTGACAACTCGGTGGCTGGCTAAACAAAATATTGCCCGGCAGCCTGCCGGGACAATCAAAAAACAGATTACTTGCGGGATGTGCTCACACGCACTGGCTTTGCTACAGGCCGCTTGCAGAAGTAATAATAAGCGCTGATGAGGATGGGCAGTGCCACGGCGCCATCAGACAGCAGCTCGCGTGCATCATCTACCAACAGGGCGGTGACCAGCCCCAAGCTAGTCACCAGGCCGATGACCAGCGGCCATAAAAAAATTTGTGTGAGAGATTTACTTTGCATAAACAGGTGCGTCACCATGATTCATCTTCGCCTATTGAAACATCGCCGATTAAAAAACGTCTGTTGCTAGACACCTAAACAGCCCGTTAACTTATGAAGCGATGGACAGGCGCTTAACTTGCCTCGCTCAGTAAGATGCGCGTTTGAATATCCGGCACATATTGATGGCGCTTTTTCCACCAGAGCTTGAGCCCAGTCCACAACACGACAATGCTCAACACATCCAGCACCGCCCAAATCCACTTCAAGGTCATGCCGCCATAATCGCCAAAGTGCAAAGGCTGCGACACCAGCAAACCCACCAGATACCAGGGCAAAGGCCGGCTGTCGGTCAGCTGTGCAGTCTGTGCATCCACCAGCACAGGTTTAAACAAGCGCTTGGTAAGCGGACTGTCGCCACGCATAAAAATGCCGTAATGATGCTGGCTGGTGTAAGGCGTCCCCGGAAAAGCGATAAACCCTAATTCCATGTCCGGTTCGGCACGCTGCGCCACCTGCAAGGACTGCTGGAGCGAGGCAAACGCCGTCGGTGCAGGCAGATTTTTATAAGGGGCGACCATTTGCGCCATTTGGTCGAATTGCCAGTATTTGATCAGCAGGTCAGACCAGGCATTAATCACGCCGGTCGCCCCAACCACCAACAGCCAGCTCAGGGTAACAATACCGAGAAAATTGTGGATATCCAGGCGCTTGAGTTTTTCACCTCGCTGATGGCGGATTTCACCAAACGGCAGTTTGCGCATGAATGGCGCATACAGCACTACCCCGGAAATCAGGGCGATCAGCAATAAAAAGCCCATCAAGCCCAAAAACAACATGCCGGGCAAGCCTGCAAACAGGTCCACGTGCAACTTGAACATCACATACAAAAAGCCTTCGTCATCCTTGGGCTCCCCCAACACTTGGGCCGTGCGCGCATCAAGTACCACGTTGTGGGTATTCGCGATGTCAGTCGGCGTCGCACCGAGGCGCACCACCCACTGCAAAGGCTCATCCTCTTCACGGTACATGTATTGTGGCACCAGCTTGGGGTAACGGGCTTTTGCTGCAGCCATCAGGCTATCCATGCTGGCATTGGGGCCAGCATGGCTGATCACCGGGGTTTCAATCTGGTCTCCCAGCAGATGATGCAGTTCATGCATGAATATCAGCGGCAAGCCTGTCAGGCATAACAACAGCATGAAGGCTGTGCAGACCAGGCTGCTCCACTTGTGTATCCATGCCCAGCGGCGGATGGTGAGCTGTTTCATAGGTGGCAATCAGTCAAGTTGTTCACGCACGCACATCAAGGTTGCGGTTGGCTGACAAAGCCCACTTTTTTCATGCCAGCGGTTTGCGCTTTGGCCAAGACCTCAGCCAGGACTTGATAGCGGGTATTTTTATCGGCACGAATCTGCAGTTCAGACTGTTGCTGCTTTGCTGCTTCTTCTTGCAACTTGACAGCGAGGTCAGCCGCCTGAATTTCAGCATCGTTCCAGAACAACTTACCTTCCGCATCCACGGCCAGGTCAATCACCTCTGGTTTTTCTTCAAGCGGTTGCGAGGTCGCCTGTGGCAAATCGATTTTGACCGCATGCGAGAGCAAGGGTGCGGTAATGATGAAAATCACCAGCAACACCAGCATAACATCCACCAGCGGCGTGGTGTTGATTTCACTCATAGGCTGGGTGTGTTCACCCGCGCTAAAGGGATTCTGGCCCATCATAAGTTGCCACCTTTGCTCGCCACTTTAGCGTGCAACTCAGTCACGTTGGCTGGTTTTTGACCCGGTTTAATCATGAGCGGTGCGCCGGTGGTCAACAAGGTATGCAAATCTTGTGCAAAATTCTCCAGCTCAGCCATGATGCCGCGATTCGCTTTGATAAACGCGTTATATGCCAATACTGCCGGAATCGCTACAGCCAAACCAATGGCGGTCATGATCAAAGCCTCACCCACGGGGCCAGCCACTTTATCAATGGTCGCCACGCCAGACTGGCCAATCGCGGTCAGCGCATGATAAATGCCCCATACCGTCCCAAACAGGCCGACGAAAGGTGCCACACTACCAACCGAAGCCAGCACAGACAAGCCACTTTCCATGCCAGCCTGCTCTTGGGACAAGGTACGGCGCAACTGACGTGCAACAAACTCATCCTGGCTGCAAGCGGCCCCCAGAGACTGGCTGGCATGCTGTTGATGGTGCTGGGTAGACTCGACAGCGGTCAGCGCCAGGCGGAAAGCAGGTGATTGCATTTGCGTATCCTGCAAGGCTTCTTGCAAGGTCGCCTTACGCCAGAACTGGCGCACATAGGCCGTCACTTCTCGCTTGTGTTTGAACACTTGCCAGGCTTTCACCACGATAAAATACCAGCTCATGACCGACATGGTGAGCAGCACCAATGCCACGATCACCGAGACGACCCCACCCTCGGTAATAAATGCCAAACCATTAGTTGATTCCATCAAACGTTCCTTTCAATAAAAACTGATTTAATTTTGTGTGAGTGAGAATGACAATGGCACATTCACGTAAGCGCTCAGTGCCTTGCCCCCCTTGCGGGCAGGCTCAAAACGCCATTGCTTGACCGCATTCAGTGCCGCTTTATCCAAACGTTCGTAACCACTGCTTTTAAAGATTTCCACCGACTCAGGATGGCCCTCGGCCGAGACCAGCACCCGCAGCAATACCCGGCCCTCTTCGCCAGCACGCTGCGACAACCTGGGATATTCAGGCGCAGGATTATTCAGGTAAGCCACCCCAAATTTTGGTGGCTCTTCTTTTTCTTCTACCTCTTGCTTGGGCGGTGCTGCAGGTGCAGGTGCCGGCTTGCTGGGTGCGGCCGCTTGCGGCGCTTCTAGCGGGGGTGCCGCAGGCTGCGTGCTGGCCTCAAACTTCGGCTGATCTGGGGCCGCTTCCGTAATACGCTCCACCACGGGCGCCGGGCGCTCTATGGGTTTGACTGGCGTTTCCTTAGGCTTGACCACTGGTTTTACAACAGGTTGCTGCTTGACGATGGGCACCACTTCAGGCGCAGGTGCCTCTTCTTTTTTTGCAGGCAAAGTAATCAATGACACCGTGATAGGCTCCGGCTTGGGCAGCGTGATCAACTCTTCCTCGTACAGCAAAAAACTGGCAATCACCAACGCATGCAAGGCAACCACCAGCAACATGCCCACGGCATGCCATCCCTGACGGCGGTCACGCATGAGCCACTGCTCAGTTGCCAGCCCAGACCAGCGGAACACGCCCGCCAGCTCACCCAATTGCCGCCTGTGCAAGCTTAGCTCCGGCAACTGCGGGGCGGATATACGGTCAGGTTTCAACGACAACCCCCGTAAAAAATCACGTTGCACCATTAGCATCCATCTCCTACAAAAATTCTGTTTCTTAAAGCATTGAAGGCAACCCACCGGTTGCCTGCTTCATCCTGCCCTACATCCACCAATCTCACTACGGTCATGAAGAGAGCCCCTGACTCAAGCCGTCATGGCATTTGGTCAATAACAATTTATTCTGCCTGGTCCGGGTCAAGCGGTATTCATCACGGCCATGCATAATGGCAACCACGCCATGCTTACCCAGCAATTGATTGGCATCCACCACAGGCACGCCAGCATGGGCCTCGGCGGCTGCATTCTGCACTTGATTCAGCTGCGGCTGCAAGCGATTCGTCATTTACCATCCAGTCCAAAAAAAAGCCGACTTACATGCTTACGCACTGCGGCATCAGATTTCAAGGAACACCCTTACCAGGGGTAATTTGGCGCATAAAAGCACGCCCATTTGAGCAGTGACATGTTGGGGTTAGGAGCACCACTCAAATCTGTTAGCCTGCAGGCTTACCAACCTGCACGCAAAATTAAACACGGTTAGCGTAATATTCAACCACTTGCTGCACTTCAATCGGGAACGGCACATCCTCAATCGATGGCAAGTGGCCAAGCTTTGCCGAGGCCGCCCCCGCATCCACAGACAACCATTCGGGGATGCTCAGACTGGGCGTTGCCATCGCCTCTACCACCATCGGGATTTTGCGGCTCTTCTCTTTGAGCGAGACCACATCGCCCACTTTCAAACGTACAGAAGCAATATTGACCGGCTTGCCGTTTAACAACACATGCCCGTGATTCACTAGTTGCCGCGCCGCAATGCCGGTCGGCGCAAAACCCGCCCTAAACACCACGTTATCCAAACGGCGCTCAAGCAAAGACATCAGTTTGTCACCGGTCGGCTCAGTGCCTTTACGCGCTTCCAGCATTAGCTTGCGCATCTGCTTTTCACTCACGCCATAGTTAAACCGGATTTTCTGTTTTTCAACCAACTTGACAGCAAAATCTGAGCGGCGGCGGCGCGAAGCCTGCTGACCATGCTGACCGGGCGGGTTAGGCCTATCTTCAATCGACTTACGCGACAGGCCTGGCAACTCTACGCCCAGGGCGCGCATAATCTTGAGTCTAGGTCCGGTGGTTCTTGCCATTTGCTTACTGCCTTTCTTAATCTTATGCTTATATATCTGTTCTATTAAATGCGGCGGATATACAGGATTTTCATCCGCACTGCCTCGCCAATTACTGCAAGGTGGCCGACGGCGTTACAAACTCTGACACCGCCTGCTGCATGGCAAAGGTTTGATGCGCTTGCAGCAAATCCCGCCACTCGCGCAATAACTGCCTGGCAGCAGAGGTAATCAAGCCACTCTCTGCATATTCCGGCGCATTCAAGGTTTGAGCCAAGCTGCAGCCCAACAAAGCCAAATCTTCAGAGGGATTCATGGCATAACGCGTCGCCACACAACTCAGCGAAACCAGCACCGCGCTTGCGGTTGGCAGGTCAGGATCGAACAACTGACTGGGTGATGCGCCGTGTGAGCTTTGCATGGCGTGAATGTCTCTCGTTAACTGTTATGCAAATGATAATGTTTCTCATTTATAAAGTCAACCATTGATTACAGAGATTTTGTCATTCATATCATTGGGGCCGAATCAAGGGCGCCGTCAGCGCGAAATCTTGACCAAATTAGTAAAGCAAGTTAATGTATAGGGTTCAACATTTATTAGTCGAAAAATCAAGGTTTTATGGACGCCTCAGCCCACTCTGCGACAGACACCCACGCCAAATCCATGACAGGTGCGGACATTGTTGTCTCCTGCCTGAATGAAGAAAAAGTCAAATTCGTGTTTGGCTACCCAGGTGGCGCGGTCTTGCATATTTATGATGCCTTATATAAACAGAATGGCTTCAAGCATATTCTGGTGCGTCACGAGCAAGCGGCTGTCCATGCGGCAGATGCGTATTCGCGTGCAACAGGGGATGTGGGCGTTGCCTTGGTGACCAGTGGCCCAGGCGCCACCAATGCCATCACCGGCATTGCTACCGCTTATATGGACTCTATCCCATTGGTTGTGATCAGTGGACAGGTACCCGTCCCCGCCATCGGCATGGACGCCTTCCAGGAAGTCGACATGGTTGGCGTGACCCGTCCATGTGTAAAACACAACTTTTTGGTGAAGCACGTCAAAGACATTGCACCTACCATCAAGAAAGCTTTCTTTATTGCCAAAACCGGCCGTCCAGGTCCGGTGGTCGTAGATATCCCTAAAGATATCACTGCGCACGTGGCTGACTTCATCTACCCTAAAACGGTAGAGATGCGTTCTTACAACCCGATCCTTAAAGGTCACAACGGCCAAATCAAGAAAGCGGTCAAACTGCTGGTGGGCGCCAAGCGCCCGATGATTTACACCGGTGGCGGCCTGGTATTGGGTAACGGCGCAGCCGAGCTGGTAAAACTGGCCAAAGCCTTGAATTTCCCAGTGACGAACACCTTGATGGGTTTGGGCGGCTACCCTGCCACCGACAAACAATTTGTCGGCATGCTGGGCATGCATGGTTCTTATGAAGCAAACATGGCGATGCAGCACTGTGATGTGTTGCTGGCGGTGGGCGCGCGTTTTGACGACCGCGTGATTGGCAACCCCAAGCACTTTAGCAGCCACAAACGCACCATCATTCATATTGATGTCGACCCCTCCAGCATCTCCAAACGCGTGAAGGTAGACGTGCCGATTGTCGGCGACGTACAGTCCGTGCTGTCCGACATGAACGAGATTCTGGCACAAGAAGAAAACCAGACTACGGATACGGCTGACTGGTGGTCACAAATCAATGAATGGCGTGGCATCCAGTCACTGGATTATGCGTATTCGGACAGCGTGATCAAGCCACAGTACGTGATTCAGAAATTATGGGAAGTCACCAAGGGTGAGGCCTATGTGACCTCTGACGTCGGCCAACACCAGATGTGGGCTGCGCAGTACTACAAGTTTGACAAGCCACGTCGCTGGATCAACTCCGGTGGCCTGGGCACCATGGGCGTCGGCTTGCCATACGCCATGGGCTGCCAGTTTGCCGACAAGCACGCGCAAGTCGCCTGTGTGACCGGCGAAGGCAGTATCCAGATGAACATCCAGGAACTGTCGACCTGTGCGCAATATGGCCTGCCGATCAAGGTGATCCTGCTGAATAACCGTTACCTGGGCATGGTGCGCCAGTGGCAAGAGTTCTTCTATGAGAACCGCTACTCAGAGTCTTACATGGACAGCCTGCCTGACTTCGTCAAGCTGGCAGAGTCTTATGGCCACATTGGCATGCGCATCACCAACCCGGCAGATGTAGAAGGCGCCCTCAAAGAAGCGTTTGATAGAAAAGATAAATTTGTATTTATGGACTTTTTAACCGACCAAACAGAAAATGTCTTCCCGATGGTTGAAAACGGTAAGGGCCTGTCAGAAATGGTATTGAGCCCCCGCACCGCCAGCCGCCTGAAAGGGGAAGAATAATGCGTCACATTATTTCACTACTGATGGAAAACGAAGCAGGCGCCCTGTCACGCGTGGCTGGCCTGTTTTCTGCGCGCGGTTACAACATTGAATCACTCACCGTGGCGGTCACCGAGGACCCTACCCTGTCGCGCATGACCATTGTGACGACAGGCTCTGATGATGTGATTGAACAAATTATCAAGCAACTCAACAAGTTGATTGACGTGGTCAAAGTGCTGGACCTCAACGATGGCAAGCACATTGAACGCGAACTGATGCTGGTTAAGGTTAAAGCCACCGGCGTTTACAAAGACGAAATGAAGCGCATGTGCGACATTTTCCGCGGCCGTATTATCGATGTGGCCGACAATAGCTACACCATTGAGCTTACCGGCTCTTGCAGCAAACTGGATGCGTTTATTGAAGCCATAGACCGCAGCGCGATTCTTGAAACCGTGCGTACGGGTGCTTCCGGCATTGGTCGTGGTGACCGCATCCTCAAGGTTTAACCGGGATTATTTTTTACAGACAAAAGCATTTGTATTGAAAGGCAAAAGCAGAGATGAACGTTTATTACGACAAGGACGCCGACTTAAGCATCATTAAAGGCAAAAAAGTGACGATTGTGGGCTACGGTTCCCAAGGTCACGCCCACGCAGCTAACCTGCGCGACAGCGGCGTGAATGTCACCATCGGTTTGCGTAAAGGCGGCGGTTCCTGGGCGAAAGCTGAAGGCGCTGGCCACACTACTTTAGAAATCGCAGCAGCGGTGAAAGAAGCTGACGTCGTGATGGTATTGCTGCCAGACGAAACCATGGCAGAAATCTTCAATGCAGAAATCGCCCCAAACCTGAAAAAAGGCGCGGCGTTGGCATTTGCTCACGGCTTTAACATTCACTACAACCAGATCGTGCCACGCGCAGACCTGGACGTGATCATGATCGCCCCTAAAGGCCCAGGCCACACTGTGCGTTCTGAGTACCTCAAAGGCGGCGGCGTGCCTTCATTGATCGCTGTTTACCAAAACACCTCCGGCAAGGCCAAAGACATCGCATTGTCTTACGCTGCAGCCAACGGCGGCACCAAAGGTGGCGTGATCGAGACTGACTTCCGTGAAGAAACTGAAACTGACTTGTTCGGCGAACAAGCAGTGTTGTGTGGTGGCGCGGTTGAGCTGGTTAAAGCCGGTTTCGAAACCTTGGTTGAAGCGGGTTATGCACCAGAAATGGCTTACTTCGAGTGCCTGCACGAACTGAAACTGATCGTTGACCTGATGTACGAAGGCGGCATCGCCAACATGAACTACTCCATCTCCAACAACGCGGAGTACGGTGAGTACGTAACAGGCCCACAAGTGATCAACAGCCAGTCTAAAGAAGCCATGCGTCAGTGCCTGGCCAACATCCAGAACGGTAACTACGCAAAACAGTTCATCCTGGAAGGCCGTACAAACTACCCAGAAATGACTGCACGCCGTCGTTTGAACGCTGCTCACCCAATCGAGCAAGTGGGTAACAAACTGCGCGCCATGATGCCATGGATTGCGAAAAACAAACTGGTTGACCAGTCTAAAAACTAATTGCCATAATCGCGGCCCGAGATCAGCCTGTGCTGATCTCGCCAACGATAAAAGCACAGGTAGGCTTGCCCTCCTGTGCTTTATTTTTTATGCTTTGCAAAAAGTCGCCCACAAAGGATATCCAGAGTGAAACTCGCCATTCTGTTGCAATACATCGCCCCTAAACAATTACTAACCGCCGCGGCAGGCAAACTGGCACACTGGCAGGCTGGTGGCCTGACCACAGCCTTTATCGGCTGGTTCGTGAACAGATATCACGTCAACATGGAGGAAGCGTTAAACGGGGATATCAGCAGCTATAAAACGTTCAACCTGTTCTTCACGCGCCCACTTAAGCCTGATGCCAGGCCACTCGCAAACAATGCTTTTGTGTGCCCGGTTGACGGCGCCATCAGCCAGTTTGGCAAGATTGAAAACGGCCAGATTTTTCAGGCCAAAGGGCACCAATACACCGCACAGACCTTGGTAGGTGGCGATGCCAAATTAGCAGCCAATTTTGACCAAGGCAGTTTCGCCTGCCTGTATCTCAGCCCGAAAGACTATCACCGCATCCATATGCCATGCGACGGCAAGCTGCTAAGCATGACCTATGTGCCTGGTGATTTATTCTCGGTGAACCCGCTGACTGCCGCCAACGTGCCCGGCCTCTTTGCGCGTAACGAGCGTGTCGTCTGCACCTTTGAATCTGCCCAACATGGCAAGTTTGTGTTGGTTCTGGTCGGGGCCACCATTGTCGGCAGCATGGCCACCGTCTGGCACGACACCAAAGATCACATCATCAACCCGCCACGTCCTGGCAAAGTCATCCATTGGGATTACAGCGACCGCAACATTACCTTGAAGCAAGGCGAAGAAATGGGCCGCTTCCTGTTGGGTTCTACGGTGGTGATGTTATTTGAAAAAGACGTGCTGGATTTTAATGCCAGTTGGCATCCAGGGAAGCCGATACGCCTGGGCGAGGCAATGGGACGCTAAGTTTTTTACCAATCAAACACCGCTCAAAAGAAAATCCATCGCGGTAATAATTTCAAGCCTCGCATCAGCGAGGCTTTCTATTTCTTCACCCAATTCACGTTTGGCAATACCGGCAAGCTGAGGCGTCATCATCAGATACTGACTCCCCTGTACGGTCAACTCTGGCGTCAATCTACTCATGGCATGATAACCAACCTTGGAAGCCGCAGTTAATGGCACCACAACGCAAGTTTGCAATGCCTCCAATAAATCATTCTGCACATTCAACAAATACGGGAATTGATCACGCGTCGCAGCATTCTGATTGGCATATACACTAAACTGCGCCATCAGAACGCCCTCAGGGTATCACCAAACACGCCATTCGCCTCAACCTGTTGGTTGTATACCTCAATGGCATGCTTGTTTTGTTCAAGCCAGGCTTGTTGCTTTTTTTCGACCACTAGCGCAGAAAGTGTTTCTTCAAAGGCCGCAGACAAATTGATATCAAGCTCACGCGCCTGACGTAACAAATCGCTGTTCACACTCAGATTCGTAGCACGTTTTGGTGCTTGTGGATTGAATAACATGATCACTCCTCACCATTATTGATGCGCATAATATATGCGCATCAATAATGCATGTCAACCGGGCACGCAATCATACAAATACTTAAGCATTCAGACTCTTGCTGACGATCTCAAACACATCCCCAGACAAATCAGGCGTGGCTAAAATCGCTTCCAGCGCCGCTTTCATATGTAACTGTAGTTCTGGCGTATAACGCTTCCACTCACGTAATGGCGTCACCATGCGGGCGGCGATTTGCGGGTTGATGGTATTCAGTTCAATAATCACATCACACAAGAAAGCATAGCCTTTGCCGCTGGGGTCATGGAACTTGACCGGGTTGTTAATGGCAAATGCTGAGTACAGCGAACGCACACGGTTAGGATTCTTGATATTGAAATCGGGGTGCGCGCGCAACAAGGCAAGGTCATCAAAAATCTGCTCGCGGTTGGCAATCGCCTGTAGCGAGAACCACTTGTCGACCACCAGCGGATATTTTTCAAAGCGGGTATAAAAGTCGGCAAACACCTCAGCCCGTTGCGGCTGTGTACTGTCAGACAGGCACGACAATGCAGTGACCCGATCCGTCATATTATCTGCTGCGTCGTAATGGGCCTTGGCGCGAGCGGCGCAACCGGTGCCATTGGTCACAGTGAGGATCTCCAGCACTGCATGCTGCAAGGCCCTGCGACCCATGGCTTCCGGCGTGATAGAGAAGCTGCCTGTGTTGCGGTTCGCGTCATATAACGCTGCCAGTGCTTCTTTATGCGTACTCTTAATTTGCTTGAGCACCGCCGTGCGTGCAGCATCAATCGCAGCCGGGTCAATCACCGGCAAATGCTGACCAATCACACCTATCATCGGCAAACTTAACGCTCGTGCCAACAAGGCTTTATCGCCCTTGCCTGTCAGGCCTTGTTGAACCAAGGTGCCCACATCTGCCACAAACTGCGAAATGTCTGCTGCCGGGTTTTCCATCACGCGCTGTATGGTCCGCAACGCCAAGGTCTGGCCTGCTTCCCACTTGTTAAAACCGTCGGTATCGTGCACTTGCAGCAAGCGCAAATCATCGTCGCTTAAATCTGTTTCGAGCTTCACTGGCGCTGAGAAACCACGCAAAATGGAAGGCACAGGCTTGGCGGTGATGCCATTAAAAGTGAATGTTTGCTCACGCGCAGTCACTTCCAGCACGCGGGTGGGCAGTATCTCTTTACCGCTCGCATCCAGCAAACCTAGAGCGACTGGAATATGCAGTGGCTGCTTGTCGGTTTGCCCTGGGGTATCTGGTTGCGATTGCTTAAAGGTCAGCGTATAGCTTTGCTGAGCAGCATCGTAATGGCTGCTCACTTGCAGCGTGGGCGTACCCGCCTGTTTATACCAGCGGAAGAATTGCGTCATATCACGGCCAGACGCATCGGCCATACATTGCACAAAATCATCACACGTCACGGCGTGCCCGTCATAGCGGTCAAAATACAAATCCGTTGCTTTGCGGAACGTCTCCGCACCCAACAAGGTATGCTGCATGCGGATCAGCTCGGCGCCTTTATCGTAAATGGTCTTGGTGTAAAAATTACTGATCTCGATAAACTGGTCAGGCTGCACGGAGTGCGCCAGCGGGCTGCCATCTTCAGGGAACTGCAAGCGGCGCAGGCCGTTCACATCGTCAATGCGCAGCACGGCGCGCGAGTTTAAATCGGCGCTGAACTCCTGGTCGCGGAACACGGTAAAGCCTTCTTTGAGCGAAAGCTGGAACCAGTCCCGGCAGGTCACGCGGTTACCGGTCCAGTTGTGGAAATATTCGTGACCAATCACACCTTCCACACTCATAAAATCGCTATCGGTCGCAGTTTCCTGATGCGCCAGCACCAGCGCCGTGTTAAACACATTGAGCGAGGTGTTTTCCATCGCGCCCATATTAAAGTCGCTCACCGCCACGATATTGAACAGCTCCAGCTGATACTCGCGGCCATACACCTCTTCATCCCACTTCATCGATTTTTTCAGTGATTCCATCGCATGGTCGCACTGCTTTTCATCCCCTGCCCGCACATAAATATGCAAGTCCACCTTGCGGCCCGTCATGGTGGTAAACGTATCGGCCACGCGCTGCAAATCGCCCGCCACCAGCGCAAACAGGTAACAAGGTTTGGGGAAAGGGTCATGCCAGACACGGTAATGCCTGCCATCAGGCAAGCTACCTTCTTCCTGCAAATTGCCGTTAGACAGCATCACCGGATACGCCTTGGCATCCGCCTCAATGCGCACAGTGAACACACTCAATACATCCGGTCTATCCTGGTAATAAGTAATGCGCCTAAAGCCTTCCGCCTCGCACTGTGTGCAATAAGTGCCTTGTGATTGATACAAGCCTTCAAGTGCTGTATTCGCGGCAGGGTCAATCTCGCTGACGATGGTTAATGTGAATTCATGGCCTGGGTTCACTATCGTCATTTGCCCATCCGCCACCGTGTAGCCTTCAAACGGCTGACCATTCAAAGCCACGGAAACAATGGTTTGATCTTCACCATCCAGCACCAAATCATGCGAAGCCCCCGCTGGGTTTTTCACATACCTAACTTCAGAGGTGACAATCGTTTTGCCCGGCAACAGGTTAAAACTCAAGTTCACCTGCTGCGCCAGATAAGGCGCTGGTGTGTAGTCTTTGAGGTAGATGGTTTTTGGTGCAACAGCGTTTTCGGTTCGCATGGATTTACCTGAGAATTTTTAGAGTTAAGTAAGGATTATATTTGAGAGTAGGCATTGGAGGATTGGTTTAATAATTGTTTCACCACATATCCTTATCACATGTTAAATTAATTATGCAAATTAACGATATTGACATGCGTAACGCTACACACTACACTCATTAAAAATGATCAAATCATTTAAACACAAAGGTTTAAAACAGTTCTTTGAAACTGGCAGTAAAGCAGGCATTCAACCACATCATGCTCAAAGACTAAGTCGACAACTGCTGCGCCTCAATGTTGCGAAAAACGCTGATGACATGAATGTACCGGGCTGGCGATTGCACTCGTTGGAAGGCGAGCTCGCTCAACATTTTTCAATCGTAGTGAATGGCAACTGGAGAATGACATTTATGTTTGAAGGCGAAGATGTGATTTTGATCGATTATCAAGATTACCACTGAAAGAAAACTTATGAACCACATGCATAACCCACCTCATCCAGGTGAAACACTACGCGACGATATCTTGCCTGCACTAGGCTTATCTGTGACTGAAGCCGCCGAGCAATTAGGGGTAGCCCGCCCGACCTTATCCAAAGTGTTAAATGGCCGCGCTGCCATTTCCCCTGAAATGGCCATACGCCTCGAAAAATGGTTAGGGGTTGAGAACGGCGGACGTGCAGATATTTGGTTAGCTGAACAAACAGCCTATGACCTCTGGCAAGCAAGAGAAAAAGTCAGTGTTCAGGTAAAGCCGCTGAAGGACTTTTCACTCACAAAATAAAGCATTCTGACCGAGTATCAAGGATATTATCGAATTACGAATCGAAAAATGAATGGATAGTCCTAGACACCCTCAATACTAGAACCTTAGCTTTAGAGCCATCTCGTTTAAAACACATATGGCTTTTAGACGACAATGCGGACCCTCCAAATAGCGACTGGTATCCGCCTGATGATTACAATGGGATGCCTGGTGAGTTCTACAAAGCATTAGAAGCATTTTGCATGGAGAAAGATGGAATTGAGCTGGATGAAAATGAAGAGGTATCGGACTACTCCAAGAAAGATATAGATAGTTTCACCGAAGTACGAGATTTAGACCACGAACTAGTTAGAGAGCTACTTACGCAAACCCATATTCACGATATAGCTGGCAACCTACAATCTCACATTATTGAAGCAGAGAAGCTTGCTACTTTCTTATTCCATATAGAGCTCGATCCCCCAATTCTCTTGAATTTTAGTAGTTACGAACAAGGATACGAGTTATACATACCATCCAAAAACATCTCATTAATCGATATGCCAAAGCGATTTGTAGATAAGGGTTTTAGGGAAATAGTATGAGGACTGAAGTCATAAATACCTTGACTGAATACTTAACACTCATTAGTGGAGTAAGATCAGAACATAAAAAAAGAAACCACGATGTGAGACAAGACTCTGAGCCACTTTATCGCGGACAAAGCCAAGACTTTCCGTTATTGCCAAAAATTGCAAGAAATAATGAGTCCTCTCAAATTCTGAAAAAAGAAGCTTTTATGTTAACTGAGCTCAAAATTCGAGGACGGAGACATAAAGATATTTCACAATTGGATTTGTGGGGTTTACTTACTTTAGCGCAACACTATGGACTATCTACAAGGCTGCTAGACTGGACCAGTAACCCATTGGTAGCAATTTGGTTTGCTTGTTACGAAAACAATCCCCAAAATAAACCTCATGTTTACATTTTGCTTCCCCACTGGGGAATTGACCATTTGGACAGAGAATCAGTTCGTAACACTAAAGATCATATTCAAACATCTATACTCAGAACTCGCTTGGAAGACTCAAGAGTCATAGCTCAAGATGGATGGTTTACAGTACATTCTCCATCTAGAAAACATGGAAAATTTATACCTTTAGGAGAACAAGAACACCACGCGGAAGGTATGGTAAAAATTAAAGTAAATTCAGAAAATAGGAATGAGATTCTCAAGGAGTTGGATACGTTTGGCGTAAGTTATCAGTCCATATTTCCTGATATGGAAGGCTTATGCAGATACATAGATTGGAAAGCTGAAGAAATTTAGCTAGTTAGTTTAGTAAGGGTAGTGAGCAACCCTGGATTTAGGAATTAAATATCGATAATAAGAACCGCCTCCACAAGGCGGCTTCTTATCAAATGATATACAAATTGTACTAAGCCTTCTTCACAAACTCCAACTTCAACTTCATCGCGCCAAAACCATCAATCTTGCAGTCGACATCATGGTCGCCATCGACCAGTCTCAGATGTTTTTCACTTTGGTACCAACCTTCACCACTGACGAAGAGCCTTTCACTTTCAGGTCCTTGATCACCTTAACGGTATCGCCATCTTGCAGAACGTTGCTGCTCAGTCCATCAAAGCACTTGTAGGCCTGATACTGACTTTCTTATTTCCCAACTTCAGCTACACTGCGGCCATTACTCATCATGGCTTTTGTCCTGACTCATGATTCTCACAAATTCGTGTTTGATGGCAAACAATTGCACACCTTCCAGGCTCACCCCAATAATCATATGGCTGATGAGTTTGTTGCTCTCAAACTGTGCGGTGATCCCGGATCACAAGCAAACCTTTGAGAACATTGAGCCGCAGCAAAAAGTGGAAGTGGTTGGGGCAAAAAAAGAGCTGCCTCCCGGTAAAGTTTCCAAGGCATTGCAAAAGCTCTCTCCCGATGAAAGTATCCGGGCTTCACTAGAGGCGCACTTAAAGGTCGAACAGGCAATTTCTGACAATCATTTATTTGCCGATAATGCGTTCACCCTGCTGTTTAATGGTCAGTCGACCTTTAGCAAAATGAAGGAGTTGCTTGGCAGTGCCGAGAAAAACATTCACCTGGAATATTTCACTTTTGAAGATGTCGATTTAGGGGGTGTCACGCTCAAGGCTTTGCTACTTGAGAAGCTTGCCAAGGGGGTTGAGGTTCATGTGATTTATGACGCCTATGGCTCTCAGCAAACACCCCCTGAGTTTTTTGAATCCCTGAAAAATGCGGGGGCCAAGATCACGGTGTTTCATCCTTTAAATGAAGGCTCACTTACACAGAGGAATCAGCGCGATCATCGGAAAATCATGGTAGTGGATGGCAAGGTGGCAATCATAGGTGGCGTGAACCTGAGCAAAACTTATCAAAGCAAAGGCTCGTTCAAGACTTATAAAAAAGAGACGGTGAATCCGTTAACCGATTCGAACTGGCGGGACACGGACGTGATGGTGCAAGGGCCGATTTTAAGTGACATTCAACGCATCTTTTTATCCAACTGGGATAAAAAGCAGCCACTCGACGAATCCAACTTTTTTCCGAAACTAAGCAAACAAGGCAACCAGTTTGCACGTGTGATTGCCACACCTGCCACCAAACAAAAAAACACTGACTCACCTTATTACCTGACCCTGCTCTCGGCGATTGATAGCGCAGAAGACCGGATCATGATCAATGCCGCCTACTTTGTACCGACCAAGGCGCAGTTACAGGCGCTCATCAATGCGGCCAATCGTGGCGTGCGTGTGCAGTTGTTAGTGCCGAGTTTTACAGACTCAACCTTGTCGCTGCTGGTACAACGCTCTAGATATAGCCTGCTGCTTGAAAACCAGGTTGAAATCTATGAGATGCAGGGGCAAGTACTGCATGCCAAAACCATCACGATTGATGGCGTATGGTCGTCTATCGGCAGCTCAAACTTTGATTACCGCAGCGCCGGGATTAATGCCGAGGTGGATATGGTGATTTTAGGCAAAGAGGTTGCCAAGGCGCTGGAGGATAGGTTTAAAGAGGACACGACCTCTGCCAAAAAAATCGAACTGGAAGAATGTAAAAAGCGTGGTCTGCTGGAGAAAATGAAACAATTGTCAGCGAGAATGTTTGAAGGCTTTTTATAATGAGCCGGGCAATAAAAAACGCCTCTAACTGAGGCGTTTTTTATTGTTGGCGGTTAGGCTTTTTTCACAAACTCTGATTTGAGTTTCATCGCACCAAAGCCATCAATTTTGCAGTCGATATCATGGTCACCATCGACCAGGCGGATGTTTTTCACTTTGGTGCCAACCTTGACCACTGATGAAGAGCCTTTGACTTTCAGGTCTTTGATCACCGTAATGGTGTCGCCATCTTGCAGCACATTGCCGTTGGCATCACGCACGACTTTCACTTCTTCTGAATCTGTTGCAGCAACCTTGCTCCACTCATGCGCGCATTCCGGGCAGATGTAGTTATCACCATCTTCGTAGGTGTATTCGGATTGGCATTGTGGGCAGGCGGGTAATGTAGACATGGGGACTTTCTTGGGACAAACAATAAAACCATATATTTTACAGGGTTATTATTGAATACCCTAGCTCACTTGTCGCGCAAAGCAATTGACTAACGGCAGGCGTAAAAAAACCGCTTCACAAGGAAGCGGTTTTTTTATGCAGCAATCTGGTCTAAATTACAGAACAGATTTGTTCAAAGACGTTTTGGCTTCGGCCGCTACGCTTAACATCGCCTTGATAAACAAGGCGAGTTAGCCTACGCCGAAATGTTGTGAATAATTACAAAACGCTTTTTACGGTATTCACAACATTTTCAACTGTGAAACCGAAGTGTTTGAACAGTGCGCCGCCTGGTGCGGATTCGCCGAAGGTATCGATACCAACAACAGCACCTTCAATACCTACATACTTACGCCAGAAGTCTGGGTGAGCAGCTTCAACAGCCACGCGTTTAACGCCTGGAGTCAATACGCTGTCTTTGTAAGCTTGGTCTTGACGGTCGAATACGTTGGTGGATGGCATGGAAACCACACGCACTTTAGTACCCGCAGCGTTCAATTCAGCAGCCGCTTGAATCGCCAGATCCAACTCGGAACCGTTAGCGATGATGATCACATCCGCTTTACCAGCAACGTCGGAGAATACATAGCCACCCTTACGGATCAGGTCGAAGTCTTTAGCATCGTGCTTGATGCCTGGCACAGCTTGACGGCTCAATACCAAGCTGGTTGGGCCTTCAGTACGCTCTACTGCAGCAACCCAAGCAACGGTTGTTTCTGTAGAGTCAGCTGGACGCCATACATCCATACGAGGAATCATACGCAGACCAGAAGTGTTTTCTACTGGTTGGTGTGTAGGACCATCTTCACCTTGACCGATAGAGTCATGGGTCAGCACGTAGATCACACGTTGATGCATCAACGCAGACATACGCATGCCGTTTTTCATGTAGTCAGAGAACATGTGGAAAGTACCGCCGTATGGCAACAAGCCACCGTGCAATGCCATACCGTTCATGATCGCAGCCATACCGAACTCACGTACACCGTAAGAGATGTAGTTGCCTGGCTCTTTGCCGCTTACGTGTTTGAAGTCTTTAGAAGCTGTCAGGTTAGAACCTGTCAAGTCAGCTGAACCGCCCAGGAATTCTGGCAAGATTGGCGCCAACGCAGTAATGGCTTTTTGTGAAGCCTGACGAGTGGCCAATTTCTCAGCTTTTTCGTTGGTTTCAGCGATGATTGCGTCAGTCAGTGATTTCCAGTTCGCTGGCAATTCACCGGCCATACGGCGTTTGAATTCTGCAGCTTCTGCTGGGTAGGCTTTAGCGTAAGCGTCGAACTTGGCGTTCCAGTCAGCTTCGCGTTTTGCGCCTTTGTCTTTCTGGTTCCAGCCTTCGTATACGTCAGCAGGAATTTCGAATGGCGCGTGTGGCCAGCCGATGGCTTCACGAGTAGCAGCAACTTCAGCTTCGCCTAATGCAGAACCGTGGCAGTCGTGTGAACCGCACTTGTTAGGAGAACCTTTACCAATGATGGTTTTGCAGCAGATCAGTGATGGTTTGTCAGTCACTGATTTAGCTTCGTCGATGGCTTTTTGAATCGCAGCCTGGTCGTGACCATCTACTGAAACAACGTGCCAGCCGTAAGCTTTGAAGCGGCCTGCAGTGTCGTCTGTGTACCAGCCTTCGATGTGGCCGTCGATAGAAATACCGTTGTCATCCCAGAAAGCGATCAGTTTGCCCAGGCCCCAAGTACCAGCCAGTGCACAAGCTTCGTGAGAAACGCCTTCCATCATACAGCCGTCGCCCAAGAACACGTATGTGTAGTGGTCAACGATGTCGTGGCCTGGCTTGTTGAATTGGTTAGCCAGCAGTTTTTCTGCCATGGCGAAACCAACACCGTTCGCAATACCCTGGCCCAATGGACCTGTAGTGGTTTCAACGCCTGGTGCGTAACCGTACTCTGGGTGGCCAGCACAGCGGGAGTGCAATTGACGGAAAGACTTGATGTCGTCCATGGTCACATCGTAACCAGTCAGGTGCAACAAAGAGTAGATCAACATAGAGCCATGGCCGTTGGACAATACGAAACGGTCACGGTTAGCCCATTGTGGGTTAGTTGGGTTGTGGCTCAGATTGTGGTTCCACAATACTTCAGCAATTTCAGCCATGCCCATAGGTGCGCCTGGGTGGCCGGAGTTTGCTTTTTGTACAGCGTCCATGCTCAGAGCACGGATGGCGTTGCACAAGTCGACACGAGTTGCCATTGTTTTCTCCCTAGAGTGAAAGTGAGCGGTCTTACACAAAAAGCTGCAAAACCTTGATTGAATTCTTTAAAAAGGCGCAACAACCCGCCTTTTACGGAAAGGCTAGATTATTCCCTAGAACCCGTTTTTCTTCAAGCGTTAATGGCTATTAAATTCATGCCGCTGCCTGATGTCTCGCGTTGCAAAACCGCGGTGTCGAGTGCATGAAACTAGCCATGGTGGGAGAATTCCCCTACCATGTTGCAATACATTGATAGCAAAGGAGCTCCAACGATGTCTGACGATCGAATTATTATGCGTGTGGGTGAAGCATTGGTTGCAGGCGGCCCGCCTGGGACAGCAGCCGAACCCGAAGTCGCCATTGGTGAAATGAACGGCCCCATGGGCACGGCGTTTGCCAACTTACTGGGCGACCAAGTCAAAGGCCATACCCGCGTACTGGCGATTATGAACACCGATATCATGGTGCGCCCGGCCACATTGATGGTGAGCAAGGTGACGGTGAAAGACCCACGTTATACCAATATCTTAATGGGCACCGTGCAAGGCGCGATTGCCAATGGCGTGCTCGATGCAGTGCGTAGCGGCGACATCCCGAAAGAGAAAGCCAATGATTTGGGGATTATCGTCTCAGTGTGGCTGAGCCCGGCGATTCTGGAACAAGAGAAAATCGACCATAAAGCACTGTTTGATATTCACCGTGAGGCGACTTTCAAGGCGATCCGGAAAGCCTTGCGCAACGAACCGAGCATAGACTGGCTGCTGGAAAACCAGGAGAAGATTGTGCATAAGTATTACCAGATGGGCCTAGATAATAAGATTTAATCATCAATGGCTGCGCGGGCAAATTGCGGCGTTACGCGGTACTCGAAATCCTCATGTACTATATGTACATTCCGGTTTCTGCGTTCCGTGCGCCTTACACTTTATCCCGCTCGCACATTGATCACCGTTATGAATAAATAAAAAAGGATGCTCAAAGCATCCTTTTTTATTACGCAAAGCCTTAGCGTTTCAACGCCGCAATCACCGCTTCAATCGCTTTGCAATTACCGCGTGCGTCCTCAAAAGTGAGCAAAGGCGCTTTGCCATTGAGCACGCAATCACCAAAGTGCTCGATCTCAAGGTTAAAGTGGTTGGCCTTGGGCAAAACGATGGTTTCTGATTTGCCGCCCGCTTCCCAGCTAATCACCGGATCATCGCCGGGGTAAGACCACATATTGTGGCACTTGATCCAGCCTTTATCACCAATGAGCTCATACTCGGCTTTGCGGCCACGCTCGAAGCTCACGTCAAAATTGCCAAACCGCGCACGGCCTTGCGCATCCGGCCCGAAATCAAGCACACCGCTGGCGACCACATCGGCGCCATGCTCGTTAAGCTTGCCATAGGCCACCACATTGACCGGCTCGGCTGGCGCATCACCGCCACCAAAACACCAGCGCAAAGCATGGATGGCGTAAGGCCCAATATCCCACATGGCACCGCCGCCATGCGCCATATCGCGGGTAATGCGGTACATACGCGCAGGTGCCATCAGGAAAGAAAAACTGGCACGGCAAGACAGTACATCGCCGATCAGCCCGCTGTCGATTAATTCTTTAACCTTTGCATGCTGCGGATGAAAGCGGTACATAAAGCCTTCCATCACGGTGACGCCCTTGGCTTTGGCGGCAGATTCAATCGTATTAATATCTGCCAACTTGGTCGTCATCGGCTTTTCAATCAGCACGTGCTTGCCTGCCGCAATCGCCTTGAGCGCCCACTCTGCATGCTCTTCGTTGGCCATCGGGCAATACACCGCCTCAACATTGCCGTCTGTGAGCAGGCTATCCATGTCGTCATAACAGCTGACACCGCCTACGTTTGGCGCGTATTTTTCCAGCGTGGCCTTGGCAGCGCCAGGACGGCGGCTGGCGATGGCGACCAGTTGTGCGTTGTGCGCCTCTAAAATGGCAGGCAGCAATCGCTCATTGACGCGCGCAGCGCCGAGAATGCCCCATTTCAGTTTTGTAGTCATTGTGCTCTTCCCATGTTTTAATTGGGCCGATTATACCTTGCAGAAAATGCCGGAGTAATCAGCGCTTACATGAAGGAAGACAAAGTAAGGACTGCGTAAGTGCCCTAAAAGATTAAATCAGGCCCATCTTCTGTGCCGTAATGGCGGCTTCAGCCCGTGAAGAAACGTTTAGTTTGCGGTAGATTTCCTTGACGTAACCAGCGACTGTATTGCGCTTAAGCCCCAATAGATTGGCGGTTTCGGCCATGGTCATGCCTTTGGCAATAATTGATAACACCTCTTTTTCACGCTCGGTTAACAGGGCTTGCGCCGTGTCCTCAATATAAGGCTCATGAAAATGGCGTAGTAATTTGCGTGCAATGGCGGGTGACAGTGGCGGCTGACCGGTCACAATGCCGTTGAGTGCCTGCACAATAGCTGCTTGCGGTTGATCCTTGAGTAAATAGCCATGTGCGCCTGCCCGCAAAGCCGGGAAAATGTGGCTATCATCATCAAAAATGCTGGCAACCACACAGATTGTTTGCGGTGAGTGGCGATTTAACCACTCAATCACCGCAACACCGCTACCATCTGGTAGACTCAAATCTATGAGGGCAATATCCACGGCAGGTAATTGACTCAATGCTGTGATGGCTTGTGCGACGTGATTAGCAGCGTGTATCTGGATACCCGCAAAACTCTGGCATAACACTTCAGACAGCCACACTTGCGACTCTGGGGTATCCTCAAGAATAAACGCTGTTTTCATGATAGAGCAGTGGCTGAACTAGCAGTTAGGTTGAAATAAAAACTATATACGAAATTCAACGTATGACACCCCCGCAAACAGGGGGCTCCGATCAAAAAATAATTCGAATACACTTATGACTCAAACTCTTTTGTATTTGCCTGCTTTGTTGCCGAATTCATGGATACCGTTTTTTCGCCTTGGCGCAATGCTCGGGCTAAGCTTAAGCTTTACGCAATGGGCTTGGGCCATGGATGAAATACCGACCCCAACCGCATTTGGACTCAATACCATGGCGCCTGAAAGCAGTTGGGGCGTCCGTTTTGAGCAACGGGATAACGAATATCACCAGCGTTACGATCAGAACGGCCGCCTGCAAGCCCTTGGTGCCAGCTTTGATAATATTCAGTTAAACAGTAGCGTTTTTAACGCGCTTGCGCCACTGGGCGCAGGCGCTTCGCTTGGAACCACCCAGTTCGATAGCCGCGTGCGCAATCAAATCAGCACATTGACTTTAGGCTATGGCCTCACTGAAGACATCACGCTAGGGGCCATTATCCCTTATGTAAAATCACGCACTCGCGTCAGTTTTGATGTCACAAGGGGCACAGTGGGGGCCAATCCGGCATTTGACGCGAGCCAACCGATCAGCGCAGGCAACTTCCCGTTTGCACCAGCTGGCGGAGGCGTAGCGCCGCTGGATACAGCTGGCGTCCAGAATGTGCTGACCAACCCGGCCTATGATTACCAGTACAAGCGGATTGCTTCTCAACAGTCAGAAGGATTTAGTGACCCGACTATTGGCGTGCTCTGGCGGGCCTGCAAGGCGGCAGATCAAAGCCTAATTGTAGGCATAGGCTGGCGCATTGGTCTGGCTAAAAAAGACGACCCCGATAACTTGCTGGATACGCCGCCCGGCGATGGCAGCGACGACATCCGCACCCGCATTGAATACTTCAAGGATTTAGGCAGCCATATAGACTTGCGGTTACTGGCTGATTACAACTGGCAAACCCGCGACAAAGCTAGCATGCGTGTTCCGCAAGCCGGGCAATTGTTGGCCCTGGCCAGCAGCAAGCAACGCTTGCAGCGCAACTTGGGAGACTTTTATGAAACCGATATCGAGTTGGGATATCACTGGTCAAACTGGCGCTGGGCAGCGACCTGGCATCGGTATGAAAAACAATCAGACAACTACCACTCTGCGTTAGGCACAGACACCAGTAGCCTGGAAGCCTATACTTACACCCGCGCAGACCAATACCGATTGAGTGCAACCTGGAGTGGCATCCAAGCCTGGCAACAAGGCAAGTTACCCCTGCCTCTCATCGTCAGACTCGAAATGCAGGATACTTTCTCCGGGCGCAATTTTGTTGATGTGCGCGATCTGTATATTCAGGTCACGGCCCTGTTTAAATGATGTTTGCGTCCATCTTGGTCGGACCGTTTCGCCACCTCTGCCTGTGGCTGGCACTGGCGATACTGAGCACCTTTGCGCATTCAGCGCCAGTCAATCCCAACCTGATCAGCATGGTGCAAGGCGAGTTTGTCGAGACTACCGCACCGCTCCCGCCTGGCGAGCAGGCCGACTGGCGGCCCGTCACATTACCCGATGTATGGAAAATCAACCATGCCTCTGCAGATGGAATAGTCTGGTACCGCTTCCGGTTTGATTACCCTGCGCTAGATCAACAGGCCTTATACGGCCTGTACCTTTCCAGACTGAGCCTGAATGCCGAAGCTTTCTTGAATGGCGAAAAAATAGGTTCTGGCGGGGCGTTTGCAGAGCCCGTGGCCAGGCACTGGAACCGCCCTTTGTTGTTCGCCATTCCGCCCCACTTGCTCAAGCCGCGCGACAACCTGTTAATGGTGAGGGTCATTGCCCCCTCTCACTCGCAAGGCATGCTCTCTCCACCGCAAATAGATAGATTGGAACATCTACAGCCGCGCTTTGAAGAAGCCAGATTTGTCCGCATCACCCTTAACCAGACTTCAAGCTTATTGATTGTGGGCATCGGACTGCTGATGCTGAGCCTGTGGTGGCGCAGAAAGCAGGATACGGCTTATGGCCTATTTGGACTGGCGGCCTTTGTCTGGGCACTGCAGTCCCTCAACTTTTACATTATCACAGCGCCATTACCGACCCCGCAATGGGAGTTGTTTGTGAATGCGAGTTTTCAGGCGATTGCCACGCTGTGGCTGATTTCATTGCTGGACTTTGTTGGCATCCGGCTCAAGCGCTTTAACCAGCTGTTATGGGGCATCCTCATTCTCTCCCCGTTGACGCTGCTGTGCATCCCCGCCCCCTACTTTACTGACGTGACAGATTTCTGGCACTTGGTGACCATGGCAGTGGTCATGGTCGGGCTGGCTTTACTGGCAAGGGAAGGCTTCGTGCACCGCAACAAAGACGCCCGACTATTGTTAATGACACTGAGCATTATTCTGCTGTTTGCTTTTCACGACTGGCTGATCCACACCAACCTGACAGGCCTGACCCGACTGGTCAGCGGTGAAGAATACCTGATGCAGTTTTCCGCTCCTGTGCTGTTTCTGATTGTCGGCCTGATGATGACCTCGCGCTATGTGGGGGCGCTTAATAACTACGAGCTCCTCAACCAGCAACTTGAACAGCGCGTGATCTCCAAGCATGAGGAGCTCAATAAAAACTTTGAACAACTACAGGCCATCCTTAAGGAACAAGCCACCTTGGAAGAACGCGAGCGGATTTACCAGGATCTGCATGACGACTTGGGGGCCAAATTGCTGACGCTGGTATACCGCGCCCAAGACAGCAACAATGCTGAACTTGCCAGGTCTGCCCTGCAAGACTTGCGCGATGTGGTTTCAAGAGCAGGGACAGAACATATCCCATTGACGGATGCGATGGCCGACTACCGCATAGAGTGCGAAAAGCGCTTGAGTGATGTGCATATCCAGCTGGCTTGGCTGATTGAGATGAAGGCAGATCACCTACTCCTGACACAACCGCAAGTGCTCAACCTGGGCCGCATTATCCGCGAGGCGGTTTCAAATGTGATTCGCCATGCACAGGCGAGCCAGGTCACGGTCACCCTAAGCAATCACGAAAGCCAGCTGTCATTGACCGTGAGTGACAATGGCATAGGGCTGCCAGCTGAGTCAGCCAGAACCAAAGGTCGGGGGTTGAACAATATTCAAAAACGAGCAACCTTGCTGGGTGGTGAAGTGCACTTTGAGGCCTTAGCCACAGGCGGGCTCAAGCTTTGTCTGCAACTGCCGTTGCAAGCATTTGCGCAAGCGTCTCATTGACACCCCCCATACTGGGGGTGCAAGCAGCATGGCAAACGCTCTAAGATGACTGCTCCAATCATCAGGAGGAGAGAGACATGCATAAATTAACCATCATAACCGCACTCACTGGCTGTTTACTTGCCAATGCCAATATAGCCCACGCCATGAGTAGTACCGCGATCTTCTGGGGACCCACGCCCTACCTATCCTCGAGTGACATCCCAGCTGGCTTTTACCTGGGAGGCAATCCTGTCCTACTGGATAATCTGGAAGATGGATCGCTGGATGCGTCTATCAGTGCCAGTAACGGTTCAGTATATGGTCCCACCAGCATTGCCGACTCGGTGGATGCCGATGATGGCAACATTGATGGTTTTGGTACCGCAGGACGTAGCTGGTTTTCAGGCACAGTGACATTTACTTACGCAGGCAATGGCCCTCTGCCAACGGCCTTTGGGGTGGTTTGGACGGATGGCTCTGGCACCATTACGTTCAGCGCAACAGATGCACTCGGGCAATCACTGGGTTCACAGTCCTTTACGGGCATTCCTGATAGCACGTTTGGCGGCACCACGGGCGATGACAGCTTCTTTGGTGTGCAATTTGCCGGCGGCATAAAATCGATCACTATTGGTACTGGCGGAGGACTGATCGAAGTCGATCACATACAGTATGGGCAAATGGTGAGTAGCGTGCCAGAGCCCACCTCGACGCTCATGCTCAGCCTGGGCTTGCTGGGTGTGGGTGGATACAGACGCATGCGCAAAGCTATCGAAGAATAAAGGCTGTGTCATGGGCCGGAATCCTATAAAAAAATAAAACGACTGTTTCACTACTTGAGTGGCAATGAAGGCACCCCCTGAACAGGGGGTGCATTTTTTGTAAGGATTCCACTAGTCTAGGCACATTCTTAATATCGTGCCCAACCAGGGCAAAGGGTTTGTCATGTTGACCATGCAGCGCTACGCTAAACCATCTGCCGCCATCATTCTGTTGGCTGCTTGCCTGCCTCTACAGGCGCTCGCCTCTGAAATCGCGACCAATATGCGGCTAAACTTTAATGAATTAGCCATTATTACCAGAACCACCTCAATGTCTGTAGACGGCGTTGATCTCACAGGTTACAGCGATCACATTGACAAGCTTTTGACCTTGGACCCAAGTATTGCAAACGCTAGATTCTTGAGCAACAGGCTAGGCACATTCACCAGTGGCAGCATGACGGTTGATCTCAGGGGTAATCAATTTATTTCACTCAACGACCCCGGTGTTTCAGTATTGCCAGATAGCCAACGCACCCTGACGCGGATAGAAGCAGGCGCCACATTGAGCGGCGGCCTGCTAACCACCACCGAATCCCTCAACCTCGATGCCACCTGGTTTTGCCGTGCAACCGCGCTTTCCTGCACCCGCGATGAAGTCTATAGCAGCTTAAAATCTACCCCCACCCTTTCAAACGCAGCGACTAATGCCGCTGCACTGGTGCAACCGATACGCTTGCAAGCCAGTGGCGCCACTACATTCACCGCAGATGGCGTCACCATTAATTATGCTGGACTATCGTTATCCGGCACGATCAATGTCAACGCCACCTTTACCGCAAAAACACCTGGCCAATATGTCGCAGATGCCCTCTCTGCAACCGCTGGCAGCGGTGGCGGAAACGCTTCAGTGCGCTGGGGAGCCGCCGCAGCCGATGTCAAAACCCTGCGCGATGCGGTATGGACAGACATTGCTGTCGCAAATAACCTCAAAGCCAGCCGCACGCCAGAACTGGAAAGTGCACAGAGTTTTCTCACAGCAGCGCGTGACAGCGCAACGCTTCTGGCAACCGGCAACAGTACTGGCAGCAGCTTTAACTCAGCGTTTGAACTCAATAGGGAACTCTGGAATGTGGTAGCGACTGTAGACCCCAGTTTAGGCAGAAACAGGGCCGGCTTTAGCAGTGAAAATGTCTCAAGCAGCGACTTGGCCGCGCAAATCGCCATCATGCGCATGGTGCGAGACGGTAGCAATGACACAGCCTTTGTCACAGGCCTGGAAGACGCACTGGCAAATCCGCTATCGACTGGATCAAACCCTGCACTGACTTTAGATGGCGCGCTGCTTGGCCTGGCTGATGCCACGCTCTCTGTTTACTACCTGGGCAATGCAGGTACAGGCCAGGTAGAAATAGACTTGGCGGGTGCGTCTCGTTATGCGCTTTTACGCAATGGATTATATGACCGCATCAGTTTGCTGGAGGGAAATGGTTTGACAGTGATTGGTGCCAGCGATTATGCCGGAGCGGCAGTGTTGCAAGGTGAGGGGGAAGTGTATATCGGCGAAGCCTCAAGTGGCTTGCTAGAACTCAGTGGTCAGAGCACGGCCTCACGCTTGCAACTCAACAATATATACAGTAACCAGCTTTTGGTCGTCGCCAGCTGGGCGGTGACCCCGGTGCCAGAGCCAAGCAAGGCCTGGCTACTGATCATGGGATTGCCAATGATATTGCGGCGGCGCCAGGCTCATTAATACACCCATGCCTGATAAAGATAACCCCGCTTATCGCGGGGTTTTTTTATAGCATTTTTGCATGCATCATGTTTGCGTCAGCGCAATAAGCGAGCACCTCGGCTCCGTTATTGTTCGCTACACACTTATGAGGAGGCAGGTATGCAACCACTCACCATTTCGCCGCCTGGGCGTAAAGTACCGGCGAACCAGTTCGCTTTATTCAACCTGGGGTTCAGGGCTTTTTTCTTACTGGCCGCCGGCTTTGCAGCGCTCTCGATCGGCCTCTGGGTATGGAAATATGTCACCTCATCGGCGCCAGCGTTAACCACCGTTTCAGCCTCACAGTGGCATGCGCATGAAATGCTGTATGGCTTTGCTTTTGCAGTGATTGCCGGTTTTTTACTCACCGCAGTCAAAAACTGGACCGGGATACAAACCCTGCAAGGTCGCCCACTCATGGGGCTAGTAGCATGCTGGGCGCTGGCACGCAGCGTGATGTTGTTTATCCCCTCGCAGGTCGCTTTGGCTGTACTGTTTGATGGCGCGTTTAACTTATGGCTGCTGCTTGCGGTGGCAAGGCCCATTATTCTGGCCAAACAGTGGCGTCAACTCGGTGTGTTATCAAAAATCGTGCTGCTCACCCTGGGCAATATGGCTTTTTATGCCCAGGCGACTGGCTTGAGCACCCAAGGTGCGCATGCAGCCATCTGGATGGGGCTATTGCTGAATGTCAGCTTGATTCTGGTGATCAGCCGCCGCATTTTGCCGATGTTTATCGAGCGCGGTGTCGAAGAAGAAGTGACGCTTAAAAACGCACTTTGGATTGATCGCCTGCTGATGGTGGGGCTGGCGGCCTTATTGCTTAATATCTTGACCATTAACATGGACACATTGAATATTGTGTTAGGACTCACTATCGCCATCAGTGCCGGTTTTAGGTTATGGCGCTGGCATACGCCAGGCATTTGGCAAGTGCCTCTATTGTGGAGTTTCTATTTGGGGCTGTGGCTCATCAACCTGGGCTTTTTACTCTATGCACTGAGTTTTATGGCAACCAATATTTCTGTTATTTTAGCCATCCATTGCTGGGCCATTGGCGGCATCGGCGTGATTACGCTGGCGATGATGGCGCGGGTCTCACTAGGACATACTGGCCGCAATATCCATCAACCACCGCGTAGCGTGGTCTGGATATTTAGCCTGATCATTTTGGCGGCCCTGAGCCGGGTGTTATTGCCACTCGTGCTGCCAGACTTTTACCGTTTGTCAGTCATGCTGGCGGCGAGCGGCTGGATCGCCGCATTCACATTATTTACGATTCTCTATTGGCCGATACTGACTAAACCGCGTATTGACGGCACGCCAGGTTAACGCTCACTCTTTCCACTTGATAGAACAACCAATACTTGCAATCTGTTCCTGCGGGCCATGACCTGTTTCAGCCACTAACTTCATGGCTTTGAACAATTCACGGGTACTCTCAGGAGCGGTTTCCTTGCGGCTCTCGTCAAACCGACCCCGGTATTGCAATGCAAAATCTTTATTAAAGCCAAAAAAGTCTGGCGTACACACAGCATCATAAGTTTTGGCAACTTGCTGAGTTTCATCCAGCAGGTAGGGAAACGGAAACGCCATCTCGGTGGCGATTTTGCGCATATTTTCGGGGCTGTCTTCCGGGTAATCAGAAGGGTCGTTGGACATAATCGCCAGCGTATTCACGCCCAGCGCCTTGAGTGCTTTTACGTCAGCGATCAGCCGCGGCAAGATCGCTTTCACATACGGGCAATGGTTGCAGATAAACATGACCAGCAACCCATTCGGACCCATGCTGGCTTCCAGGTTGACCAGGTTACCATCCACATCTGGCAAATTGAATGCCGGTGCTTTCCAGCCAAAATCACATACGGGGGGGCTAATACTTGCCATCAGCGTTGCTCCTACTATTAAATCAAACCAGTATGGTACGTGATTAAGACGCCAAGGTGAATCTTGTGACCACCGTGCCCGCACAGGGGCATTTTGGTTACAATGCCAGTCATGAGTAATTTACGATTTCATAGCCCGACAGCATTGTCTGTCGGCCAATCCGTCCCACTCAGCGATAACGCCATGGTGCATGCAGTCAGGGTCATGCGACTCAAAGTGGGCGATACGTTGATTCTGTTTTGTGGCGATGGTTTTGACTATCTTTGCGCGCTGACGCAGATTGAAAAAAAATCCGCCACCGTCGAGGTGCTGAGCCGCACCCAGGTTGGCAATGAATCGCCACTGAACATCCGCCTGCTGCAAGGCATATCCGGCGGCGACCGCATGGATTACACCATCCAGAAAGCGGTAGAGCTTGGCGTGACAGAGATTTATCCGCTCAGCACCGAGCGCTGCGTGACCAAGCTCAGTGGTGACCGTGCCGAAAAGCGGGTCGAACACTGGCAAGGCGTGGCGATTGCCGCCTGCGAGCAAAGTGGTCGCGCCTTAATTCCGTTAGTGCACGCGCCTCTCACGCTCGCACAATGGCTAAGCCAGCACGCGACCGCTGACAGCCTTAATCTGTTATTGAATCCTGTTGGTGCACAAAGGCTGGCCACTCTGGACACGCCAAAAAACGCCATTCATTTACTGATTGGCCCGGAAGGCGGCTTGAGTGCGTCAGAAATTGCGCTCGCATCGCAACATCACTTCCAGTCTATCGTACTTGGCCCACGGATTTTACGTACTGAAACCGCAGCATTGACTGCCATCAGCGTGATGCAGTCGTTGTGGGGAGACTTTTAAGCAGGTTGGATACTGCATTCTCAGAAACGCAAGGAGCCTTTATGGAAACCCGCCCACCGTTACCGCCCTTTACCCTGGAAACAGCCATACAAAAAGTACGCATGGCCGAAGATGCCTGGAACAGCCGCGACCCGGATCGCGTGATCCAGGTCTACACAGAAGATACGGTTTGGCGTAACCGTGCCGAGTTTCCGGTGGGGCGTACAGAGGTACATCAGTTTTTAACCCGCAAATGGGCGCGCGAGCTGGATTACCGTTTAATCAAGGAAATCTGGGCGTTTCTGGATAACAAGATTGCCGTGCGTTTTGCTTATGAGTGGCATGACGACGCGGGCAATTGGTATCGCAGCTACGGCAATGAAAACTGGCTGTTTAACGAAGCCGGGCTGATGATGCAGCGCCACGCCAGCATTAATGACCTGCCGATTAAAGAAGCAGAGCGCAAGTTTTTCTGGCCCTTGGGTAGACGCCCGGATGACCATCCGGGGCTGACCGCGCTCGGTTTATAAGGCGAAAGATGCTGCAAGTCATGCTGCAAATGGCCCTGCTGATTCTAGCGGGCATGCTTTGGCAACGCTGGGCGCCTTCCCATATCACGGCCCTGTCACATCGCCGTGCGCTGACCGACTTGGTGTTTTATATTCTGCTGCCAGCGCTAGTACTCAATATTTTATGGCAGGCGCCGTTCGATTTGAGTGCAGTCAAAATTGCGCTGACGGCGGTGTGCCGCCTGATCGTGGCAGCTTCTTGCATGTGGCTGGTGCTGCAATTATTGCAACGTCTGATGACCGTGACCCGTGCCCAGCAAGGTGCACTGATGCTGGCGGCGACCTTCCCGAACGCGACCTACCTTGGCCTACCGGTGACCAGCGAGGTATTGGGCGACTGGACGCATGAGATCGTACTCAAGTTTGACCTGTTTGCCTGCACGCCTATCCTATTGAGTCTGGGCATGCTGATGGCGCAACAGTTCGGTCATGCCGAGCAACGCTCACACCCGCTCAAAGAGCTGATGCGCGTACCACCACTCTGGGCCTTGTTTTTGGCAGCTATTCTCAACCTATGCCAGATCCCGCAACCAGTCATGGTTGCCCATGCCTTGCATACCCTAGCGGGGGGCGTGGTGCCGCTGATGCTAATTGCATTGGGCATGAGTATCCGCTGGGATACCTTTAAACTCAAATTCATGCCCTTGTTGTTGCCGGTTTGCGCCATTGGCCTGTGCGTTGCACCACTGGTGACCTGGTGTTTTGCGCAATGGCTGGGCATTTCAGGGGATATCCTGACTGCGTGCATTTTGCTGGCCGCCATGCCCACCATGGTGTTTGGGATTATTATCTGCGAGCGCTATCGGCTGGATGGCGCACTCTATGCCGCGGCGGTGTTTTTGAGCACTCTGCTGAGTATCGCGAGCCTGTCAGTCTGGTTCTCGTGGCTGCATCCTTAAGTCTCCCCTCTTCAACCCCTTTGCTTTACAAATATAAAGCTGCCGGCGGCGATTGAATCTTTCTTGCCGGGAATGTCATACGTCATATGACGAGTTGTATGCAAGCGCAACTGTTTTTATGATGCATACATCATCGTTGCCTCTGTGAAGTGTTATTAGGGATTATCAAACGATCATGCCGAAAACCACCACCAATCACTACGTTTCCGCGCAGCCGGCGCCGCCGGATACACTCGCCAGCTTGCTGGCGGCGGCAGGCATTACCATCAATGGCAACGCCCCCTGGGATATCCAGGTCTATGAAGAGAGTGTTTACCGTGATGTGTTGACCAAAGGGTCACTCGGACTTGGCCAGGCATTCATTGAGGGCCGCTGGGGCTGCAACCGGCTGGATGAGTTTTTCCACCGTGTGATGCGCGCTGACCTGGATGAAAAAATGGGCGGCACCGCCAAGCTGAAATTGCTGGGTGAAATCATCCGCCATACCTTGTTTAACCTGCAAGCACCGCACCGCGCTTATCAGGTGGCACAACAACACTACGATATCGGCAATGATGTGTTTGAAGCCATGCTGGACTCGAGCATGAGCTACTCCTGCGGTTACTGGCAGCACGCGCACAGTTTGGAAGAAGCGCAGTTTAACAAGCTGGATATGATTTGCCAGAAACTGGATTTGCAGCCCGGCGACCGTGTCCTGGAAATCGGCTGTGGCTGGGGTGGCCTGGCCAAACACATGGCGCAGCATTATGGGGCGCAAGTCATCGGCATTACGGTGTCCGTGGAACAGCAGGCACTGGCGAGGGAACGCTGCGCGGGCCTGCCGGTGGATATCCAGCTCAAAGACTACCGCGAGTTGCATGGCCAATTCGACAAGATTGTCTCGGTCGGCATGTTTGAGCATGTCGGCCAAAAGAACTACGAAACATATTTCGCCACCGCACAGCACTTGCTAAAGGATAACGGACTGTTTTTGTTGCATACCATAGGCAACCATAAAACCGCTTTGCATACCGATGCCTGGATAGACCGCTATATTTTCCCGAATGGCAAATTGCCCTCGGCCAGCGAAATCACGCAGGCGATAGAAGAAAAGTTTTTAATTGAAGACTGGCACAACTTCGGCCCGGATTATGACCGGACATTAATGGCCTGGTGGGACAAGTTCAACCGCGCCTGGCCTGAATTGCAGTTTAAGTACGATGAAAGTTTTTACCGGATGTGGAAATACTACCTGATGTGTTGTGCAGGGTATTTCCGCTCCCGGCAAGGGCAACTCTGGCAGCTGGTATTGAGCAAACGGCAGAGCAACCGGATGTACCGCTCAATCCGCCCGCAGCCAGTCAGTTGATGTTGACGTAGTCTCTCTGTGTTCTTGACCTTATATGACGGCCTTGGCCGTCATTTTTTTGTGTTGGTCACGCCTTAGAATACATAACCAAAAACTTTTTTCCGCCGATACACGCCGATGAACGCGGATAACTCCCACTCAATTTTATTGATTGTGACACCATGCATACTTCCCACCCTGTTATGTCATATCGGCGTTTATCTGCGTGTATCGGCGGAAAAATAAAATCTTAAATATTTGCAATAAAAACCATTTTTATTTAATATTTTGCAAAATAAACTTTAATTTAAGACAAATGCTTGGATCAAATATAAGAGATTTGCGCAAATCGCAAAATTTAACCTTACAGCAACTAGCTGCCCGCATGGGCACGGATGCCAGTAATTTGTCACGCATTGAACGCGGTGAAATAGGCATCTCCGAGACATTGCTACGGGCTGCTGCGCAAGCGCTGCATACCACGCCTGGCCGCCTTTATGATGCCAACCTGACGCCAATCTCGCTGACCAACACCCCGCCAGCCATCCTGTCGAGCGCCAACAGCAAAGAGTTTGTACACTGGTTCCGCTCTGCGGCACCTTATATACACGCCTTTGGCGGCAGCACCTTTGTGATTGCATTTGGGGGCGAAGTGGTCAGTGAGCAGCAGTTTGTGGCGCTTTCGCACGACCTCAACCTGCTGGCCAGCCTCGAAGTCAGGCTGGTGCTAGTCCATGGTGCACGGCCGCAAATCGAGCAACGCCTCAAGCGTGACCACCTCACGCCAAAACTGCACAACGGCTTGCGGATTACCGATGATGCCGCCATGGAGGCGGTGAAAGAAGCGAATGGGGCTATCCGGGTAGAGATTGAATCACTGTTATCCATGGGCATTGCCAACTCGCCGATGGCAGGGAGCGATATCCGTGTCGCCAGCGGTAATTTTGTCACTGCCAAACCCTTGGGTGTACGCGACGGTGTGGATCTGCAACATACAGGCGAAGTGCGCAAGATTGATGCGGTCGGCATCCAGAAACGGCTGGATGATGGCGAAATGGTGTTGCTGTCACCCATGGGTTACTCGCCCACCGGCGAGACCTTTAACCTGACCTTGGAAGATGTGGCAGTAAGCGCCGCCATTGCGCTGGATGCCGAAAAACTGATTTTCCTCATGGATTCAGAAGGCATCCAGAACCTGCGCGGTGAATTGTTGCGCGAAATGACCTCTGCCAAAGCACGCAATCTGTTGCGCAATGTGCAGGAAAGTGATGACCCGATTTTTTATTCAGAGGACGTCAATTATTACCTGCCCGCTGCCGTGCGTGCATGCGAGCATGGCGTGGCCAGAACCCACCTGATCTCGCGCCATATTGATGGCGCCATCATCCAGGAGCTGTTTACACGCCAGGGCATAGGCACCATGATTACCGAGCTGGCGCTGGAAACCATGCGCCAGGCGAATATCGAAGATGTCGGCGGTATTTTGCGCTTGATTGAACCCTTGGAAAACGAAGGCATCCTGGTGCGGCGTGGCCGCGAGCGCATAGAGATGGAAATCAACTATTTCTATGTGATGGAACACGATAACCGCATCATTGGTTGCGCAGCGTTATACCCGTTTGCAGAAGAGAAAATGGTAGAGTTCGCCTGCCTGGCTATAGACCCCGCATACCGCGGTGGCGGCCGTGGCGACAAGCTGTTCAACTATTGCCAGCAACAGGCCAGCCAGAAAGGCTTTAAACAGCTCTTCTGCCTGACGACGCGTACCGAGCACTGGTTTTTGGAGCGCGGCTTTAGTGAAGAAAGCGTGGAGCAACTGCCGCAAGAAAAACTCAAGCTTTACAACTTCCAGCGCAAATCCAAGGTGTTTGTGAAACCTTTGTAAGGCGGCAGCCAAAAGGCTGACCCTTTTATGGTCCTAAAAAACAAACAATGGCCTTAGCTTCTTGAAATGCAACCATTTCATGCCCACTTAAGTTACATTGGATATCCGATTGCCATGCAAGCGCTCTGGCAATCAAGCATTTATTTAAAACACAGAAACAAAAAGGAAAACATGAAACAGTTTTGGAAGCTATTGATGGTGTTGATGGTCTGCATGAGTTTATTGTCTGGCGTAGCCGAGGCCAAACGCTTTGGTGGCGGCAGCAGTTTTGGTAAAAATCGTCCTGCGCCCGCCAAACAAATGCAACGTGCGCCTGAAGCCGCGCCACAACCAGCCCCTGCGGCTGCACCACAGAACGGGATGAGTAAATGGATGGGGCCATTGGCCGGTCTTGCCATTGGTGCCGGCTTGGCAACCCTGTTTTCACACGGCGGATTGGGCGATTTTGCCAATAATTTCAGCACATTATTGATAGTGGTTGCAGGCTTTGCCTTGCTGATGTTTTTAGTGCGCCGCTTTCAAACTGCACAAGCCTCGCCGCCGCAATATGCAGGCGCAGGTGCCCCTTATGCACCAGCCGCCTTTCAATCTGGATCCGCATCCCAACCTAGTGCTGCCGCACCAACTTATGCAAACATTCCAGCTGACTTTCCGGTGGACAGTTTTTTACGTGGAGCCAAAGCTTCATTTATCCGCCTGCAAGCTGCCAACGACCGCAAAGACATCAACGACATTCGTGAATACACAACGCCTGAGGTCTATGCTGAAATCAGCCTGCAATTGCACGAGCGCGGCGATGCCCCACAAACTACCGAGGTATTAAACATTGAGGCTGCACTCGTTGAGGTCGTCACTGAAGGGGCTTATACCATTGCCAGTGTGCGTTACTCGGGTCAGCTGCGCGAAAACAATGGCGCCATTGAGACCATAGATGAAATCTGGCACTTGCAAAAAGCCCTACAGCCTAGCGATGCACCATGGTTGTTGGCAGGTATCCAGCAAGTTTAATTTGGATAATGCATCTCGCTTAAATCCCCTGCCCCCTCTAAATTCGCATGCTATGAAGCGCTGTTTTTTTAATCAGCGCTTCACATTTCTGCGGTAAAATTCACGCTGTTTTGAACTCAATACGGACCTCCAATGATGCAACATGCCACTGCCTCGCAAAAGGCAAAAACCCTGTCCGAAGCGCTGCCCTACATCAAACGCTTTTTTGATAAAACCATTGTGATCAAATATGGCGGCAACGCCATGACAGACGACCGCCTCAAAGAGTGTTTTGCGCAGGATGTGGTGCTGTTAAAGCTGGTGGGCATGAACCCGGTGGTGGTACATGGTGGTGGTCCGCAAATCAATGAAATGCTGGACAAGCTGGGCAAAAAAGGCGAATTCATTCAGGGCATGCGCGTCACCGATGAAGAAACCATGGACGTGGTGGAAATGGTGTTGGGTGGCCAGGTGAACAAGGAAATCGTGAACCTGATTAACCGTCACGGCGGTAAAGCGGTGGGCTTAACCGGCCAGGATGGTAATTTTATCCATGCGCACAAACTGCTGATGGAAGACCTCAAAGACCCGAGCAAAATGATTGATGTGGGCCAGGTCGGTGAGATTTCAGGCATAGACCCCAGCATCATCACCTTTCTGGATAGTGGCGATTTTATTCCGGTGGTTGCGCCGATTGGTGTTGGCAAGGATGGCGAAACCTACAACATCAATGCCGATGTTGTCGCCGGTAAACTGGCTGAAATCCTCAATGCAGAAAAACTTATTTTGTTGACCAACACGCCAGGCGTGCTGGATAAAAATGGCCAACTGCTGACTGGCCTGACACCCAAGCAAATTGACGACCTGGTGGAAGATGGCACGCTGAGCGGTGGTATGCTGCCAAAAATCGGCTCCGCGCTGGATGCGGCGCGCAGTGGTGTAAAGTCTGTACACATCATTGACGGGCGGGTCGAGCATGCCTTGCTGCTCGAAGTGTTGACCGACGAAGGTGTAGGCACCCTAATTAAGGCTAAATAATCCACCCGATACCTCTTGCAGTCCGTTCACCATGGCAGAAATTATTTTATATAGCAACAAACTGTCGCGTGGCCGTGCCGTCCATTGGTTGCTGGAGGAACTGGCGCTGGACTATGAAGTGGTGTGGCTGGATTTTGGCCAACCCATGAAACAAGCAGCGTACCTGGCGATCAATCCTATGGGCAAGGTGCCAGCGCTCAAGCATGGCCAGGCTGTGGTTACCGAGACCGCTGCCATTTTGACTTACCTGGCAGATACCTTTTCAGACCAAGGTTTGATTCCCGCCGCTGGCACGCCGGCAAGGGCCGCTTTTTACCGCTGGATGTTTTTTATTGCCGGTCCGCTGGAAGCAGCCACCACGGCAGAATTTCTAAACTGGCAAGCGCCCGAAAAAACACCGCTAGGCACGCCTTGCCAGGCTTTTTTGGGCTTTGGCTCACTCACACTGACGCTGGATACGCTGGAGTCGCACCTACGCCAGCAGGCTTATGTCTGCGGTGACCAGTTCACCGCTGCCGATGTTTACCTCGCGACCCACCTGGCATTTGGCCTGCGTTACACCAAAGCTTATCCGCCGCGGGCTGTTTTTGACGAATATCTAAACCGCTTGCTGCAACGTCCGGCCAAGTTGCGGGCTGATGTCCTTTAATCCGGCTGATCTGTGATGACGCGCAGGGTGTGGGTGTTTGATTTGGATGACACCCTGCACAACGCCTCTGCACATATCTTCCCGGTGATGAACCGCGCCATGACCCAATATATCCAAGACCATCTGCAATTGGATGAACCCGCGGCTTGCGCCTTGCGCCAACATTATTGGCAGGTTTATGGGGCGACACTGAAAGGATTGATGCGCCACCACGGGGTGAATCCGCACCACTTTCTCGCAGAAACGCATGCGTTTTTGACGGATGAGATGGTGCACACCACCAAACAACTCAGGCAATTATTGCAGCAGCTGCCGGGACGTAAATGCGTCTTCACCAACGCGCCGCGTCAATATGCGTTACGGGTCCTGCAAGTGCTGGGGATTGAAGATTGTTTTTCACTGGTATTTAGTGTGGAATCCAGCGGCTTTCACGCCAAGCCCAGTATGCGTGGATTCCAGTTATTGCTGCGCCAGCTCAAATGCCGCGCTGCAGATTGCACTTTGTTTGAGGACAGCCTGCCCGCCCTGATGACGGCCAAAAGGTTAGGCATGCGCACAGTGTGGATCAGCCGCAAATTACGCAAGCCGAACTTTGTGCAATATAGGTTATCGCATATGTTGGCACTTACTCACAGTAGCCTTAAAAAAGGGCCGGTTTACATTCCCGCCGCCAAGGAATAGGGTTAAAATACTGCGCAAAATAACAATTTCACGATCAGGCTAACTCTCACACATCATTATGGCTACCATCAATAAAGAAGCGCGCGCAAACCGCAAACAGCAAATTCTGGAAACCCTGGCTGGCATGCTGCAAACCCCGCGGGGCGAAAAGATCACCACCGCTGCCCTGGCGGCCAAACTCGATGTTTCCGAGGCAGCTTTGTACCGCCACTTTGCCAACAAAGCCAAAATGTTTGAGGGCTTGATTGAGTTTATCGAAGGCGCGCTGTTTGGCGTCATGAATAAAATCACCACCGACGAAACCGATGGCCTCAAGCAAGTTCAGCTCATGCTGCAAACCATGCTCAAATTTGCTGAACGCAATCCCGGCATGTCACGGGTGTTGATTGGGGACGCCCTCGTCAATGAAGATGACGCCTTGCAATTGCGCATCAACCAGTTACTGGACAGATTGGAGGCCAGCCTCAAGCAATCGTTACGCATTGCCGAAGCACAAGGCCACAAAATCAATGACGCCGGCACCGCGGCCAATACCATGATCAGCTTTGTGCTGGGCCGCTGGCACACTTTTGCCAAAAGCGGCTTCAAACGCAAACCCAGCGACAATCTTGAGCAACACCTGACCCAATTGATTACGGGTTGCCTGCAATAAGTTTCAATAGAAAGTATTAAGGATGGAAACCACTGTTTTTGGCATGAATGAGGCCCAACTCACCGAGTTTGGCATGTCCTGGGGCCTCGCTTTCCTCATGCTGTTTATTGTTTTTATTGTGGGCAACCTGGCATGGAAGTCCAAAGCCGGAAAAACCGGGACGTTTGCCTTGTTTTTGGCGCTGACGTTGGGACTAGTGGGTTTTCTGGCCAAATTTGCCATCCAGCATTTTCTAAATATCCATTAGCTGAATATCCAGCGCTTATTGCAGCCCCGCCCGCAATAAGCGACGTTTTAGCGGGAGGCGCCCCATGAGGTGAGGTGAGGTGAGGTGAAACATGCAGCAGATCCTGGTTTATTCAGACTCATTAAGCTGGGGCATCATCCCCAATACGCGCCAACGCTTGCCGTTTGATCAGCGTTGGCCTGGCGTCCTCGAGATCAGCCTGACACTCATGGGCCAGCATGTACGTGTGATTGAAGATTGTCTGAACGGTAGACGTACGGTGTTTGAAGACCCGTTCAAACCTGGCCGTAACGGCCAGCAAGGCTTGGCCCAGCGTATCGAAATCCATTCCCCGCTGGCACTGGTGATCTTGATGCTGGGGACCAATGATTTTCAATCTATGCACCCACACACCGCCTGGCACGCCGCGCAAGGCATCAGCAGCCTGGTGACAACGATACGGCAAGCACCCATAGAACCCGGTATGCCAGTCCCGCCGGTCATGATCGTGGCACCACCGCTGGTCAGGCAGCCGCAAGGACAGCTCGCGGAAAAATTCGCCGGTGCCTCGCAAAAGAGTCAGGGCTTGGCCCCAGCTTTTCGGGAAGTGAGCCAGGCCTTAGACTGCCTGTTTTTTGATGCAGGGGCTCTGGTCACCGCCAGTGATGTAGATGGTGTACACCTGGATGCACCACAACACCTGCAATTAGGCCAAGCATTGGCCCATGAAGTGAACGCTTTCCTAGTGAAACAAGCCTGAATTGGCTATTGCGATCAAAACCGCTGTCCGCTAGCCTTGATCAATTCGTCACACCTCTGTTATCGCCATGAATCACGCTCAGCCACCTCAAGATCAGGATACCTATAAAACCTTGTTGGAATCCACCAAAGCGATTCCATGGAAAATCGATTGGGCCTCCAAACGCTTCAGCTATATTGGCCCGCAAATCGAAGCCTTGCTCGGCTGGACACCGGACAGCTGGCAATCTGTAGAAGATTGGGTGGCTCGTATGCACGAGGAAGACCGGGAAAGGGTATTTAACTTCTGTGTCAGCCAATCCCTGCAAGGGCGCGATCACGAGGCAGACTACCGTGCGCTCACCGCCGATGGCGGCGTTGTCTGGATACGTGACGTCGTGCATGTGATCCGTGCTGCAAATGGCGAGCCAGAAGCGCTGATAGGCTTTATGTTTGACATCAGCGAACGCAAGCAGACAGAACAGCAATTACTGGACTTGCAAAAACAACTAGAAATGCTGTCTTATCAAGATGGACTGACAGGGGTGGCCAACCGCCGCAGGTTTGAGGAGGTGCTTGCGCGAGAGTGGCTGGAAGCCTGCCAACATCAGCAACCACTGGCCCTGATGATGATAGATATTGATTACTTCAAGCAATTTAATGACTTTCACGGCCATTTAAAAGGTGATGAGATTCTCAAGCAGGTAGCCAATACCTTAGCGCGTGCGGGTACCCGCGCCAAAGACTTCTTTGCCAGGTTTGGCGGCGAAGAGTTTGCCTGGATTTTGCCAGACACCGACCTTGCAGCGGCGGGCAAGATTGCAGAGCGCTGCCGCAACCTGATCTTTAAGGCACAAATTCCGCACCCGGATTCAGCCATTAGCCAGTTACTCACCATCAGTGTCGGGGTGGGCAGTATGATTCCGACCACAGCGGACGAGTTGAAAGATTTTGTAGCGGACGTTGACCGTTTGATGTATCTCGCCAAACATCAAGGCAGGGGCAGGATTATCTTACAGACCTCTGCTTAAGTGCATTGCAAGCAGGCACGGTCATTGTGAGGGTTAATGCAGCTGCATGGCCTGGCGGATGGCTGCAGTTCTGGCGTCAGCCACCGCTTGCTTGATCTGCGCCGGTGACTGGCATTGTTGAGCAATCGCACCAGCGTCCACGGTGAGAGCGGCTTGCAGTGCAGACATCAAGTGCTCGGCATCCTCCAGGGGACACTGTTCCAGCCCAAGGCGGCCGCGGCTGTCGCATTCGCAGGCCTTGAGAAAATCCTCAAAACGGCTACGTTGCCTGAACGCGTCCAGCTCCTCTAAAAAATGCAATAACGTGGCCGCTTTCATTTGCCGCGCCGCATGTAATTTGCCATGGTACTTCGCCACCACGAGGGCGAGGTCCTTGCAGTCGTTGGGCACTTTCAGGCGGGCCACCACATCGCGAATCAAGTCCACACTGCGCAACTCATGGCCAATATGGCGCGGCAACACCTCAGCCGGTGTCGTGCCTTTGCCAAGGTCATGCGTCAAGGCAGCAAAACGCACCGGCAAGCTAAACTGTTGGCTGGCGGCATAGTCAATCACCATCATGACATGGACACCGGTATCCACTTCCGGGTGATAGGTGGCGGTTTGCGGCACCCCCCACAAACGATCCAGTTCAGGGAAAATGATTTTCAACGCACCGCATGCGCGCAGCATCTCAAACATCCGGCTAGGCTTGGACTCGAGCAGACCTTTGGCAATTTCTTGCCAGACACGTTCAGGCACCAGGGCATCGACCTCTCCGGCAGCGACCATCTCGCACATCAATGCCATGGTTTCAGGGGCGACACTAAAATCGGTAAATCTGGCCAGAAAGCGGGCAGCACGCAGGATTCTGACCGGGTCTTCACTGAATGCAGCGGTCACATGTCGCAGCAGTCTTTTTTCGATATCGGACTGGCCGCCAAAAGGATCAATCAGTTGACCATCTTCTGCCTGGGCAATGGCATTCATGGTGAAATCGCGCCTGGCCAAGTCCTCCTCCAGCGTCACCTCAGGTGAAGCGTGGACGCTAAACCCTTTGTAACCCTTGGCTGTTTTACGCTCGGTACGGGCCAGCGCATACTCTTGCTGGGTATGTGGATGTAAAAAGACAGGAAAATCTTTGCCCACCGTCCGGTAGCCCGCGGCCAGCATTTGCTCTGGAGTGGTCCCGACCACCACATAGTCACGGTCTTTGACGGGCAGGCCAAGCAAGGTATCCCGCACGGCGCCGCCCACTTGATAAATCTGCATAACAGGCGACCCTGTAAGCGATTAACGTCTGGCGTTAATCACACGCCCCGCCGCCGCACGGAACTGGTCATACGCTCCGCGTGGGTTGTTTTTTACCAGGTATCCGGAAATCACGGCAAACATATCAGTCGGCACGACACATAACTCGTTGGCCATCGGTTGCTGGCACACGTTATCCACCTGCATGGATTTGACGTTATCGCGCGAAATCAGCTTGATGGGCAGCAGCTGCATAAAGCTGCCTTGTAATAGCGACATACGCAAGCTCAAGCCTAGGATGGGGCGCTGCACATGAATGGTTTTCATGACCGCCTCTATGATCTGTTGCAAGGTCATGATGGCCGGCCCACCCAACTCGTAGGTTTTACCATAGGTGGCAGGTTCGTCAACGGCATTCACCATGGCGGCGGCCACGTCTTCCACCCAGATTGGCTGGAACTTGGCGTTAGGCATGGCTAGCGCCAGCACAGGGATCCATTGGATCAGCTTGGCAAACAGGTTGATAAAGCGGTCACGCGTGCCAAAAATCACAGAAGGCCGGAAGATCGTCACATGCAGCTTTTTACTAAAGGCCATGACCGCACTGTCCCCGGCCGCTTTACTGCGCAAGTATTCGCTTGGTGCGGTGGCAGAGGCTTGCAATGCACTCATGTGCAGCAAGCGTGGAATTCCCAGTGCTTCGCACAGCTCGGAGACACGGCGGGGAAACTGGTGATGCATTTTCTCAAAAGCGTTATCACGGGTTTGATGCAGGACGCCGATCAAGTTGATCACCACATCACTGCCTTGCAGCTGAGCCTTGAGGGCAGCTTCATCATGGATATCGCATTCCACGACCTGCACTTGCGGTAGAAGGATCAAATGCTTGGCCTGCTCGCGACGACGCGTGATCACTTTGACGCGGTAACCGGCCTGATCTAGCCTGGCGACCACACTGCTACCAACAAAACCACTACCACCTAACACTGTGACTGTCTTCATTTGCTTGTCCTGATACGTCTTGCGTTAAATTATTCCGTGCTTGCCTGATATTGTACCCAAAAACGGTCTGTTACTCTTGCTCAGAAATCGTGATCGTCGTGGTGACCGTGTCAGCATCGGCCAGCGTGCGGGCAGGAATCGTGCCCAGGCGCTTTTTGAGCGTCAGCACAGGCAAACCTAACCGCGCCGCATACATGTGGGCGTTGGCCAGCACTTTTTTCACATAATTGCGTGTCTCGCTAAACGGGATAGTCTCGGCGTAAATGGCCCCTTCAAGCGGGGTATTAGCCGCCCAGCGCCGCGCCCGGCTGGGTCCGGCGTTATAGGCAGCCGTGGCCATCACTTCCTGGCCGTTGAATGTATCCAGCGTATAGCGCATGTAATAAGTGCCCAAGTTCACATTGGTTTCGATGTCATGCAGCATGCCGTCGTGGTAGCTGCTCAAGCCGAGCTTTTTGGCAATCCATTTAGCAGTCGTGGGCATCACCTGCATTAAGCCGCCAGCCCCCACTGAAGATTTGGCATAGTGCATAAAACGGCTTTCCTGCCGGATAATGCCGTACACCCAGGCCTCATCAATCTCCCGGCTTCGCGAGGCTTTTTGCAGGTAATCGCGGTAGGGCGTGGGATAGCGCAACTCAAAGTTATGTGTACGGCTGGTTTTGTCTGCCGCCAGCACGGCCAGGTCATACCAGCCTTTTAACATGGCATATTGTGCTGCGACAATACGGCCTGGGTCGTCGAGCGCCTCCAGCAAGTACATCCATTCCAGGCGTGCCTCATAACGTGCGTCAACATCAAACAACGCTTCCATGCGCTTGACTGGTGGCTGCCGCGCAAATTGCCGGACTTCGTCGTCAGCCGGTTGATAAGTGGCAGTCGGTTCGCCTAGCACCGGTCCCAAATCCTCCGCGGCCAGCCAGCCGTAAAAATGCCGCTCTTGCGAGAGCTTGGCCAACAAGGCATTGGCTTCTGCGGGCTGCCCTTTCACTAATAACGCCCGGGCTTTCCAATAACGCCAGGCGGGTTCTTCAGCCAAGGCCGCGGGCATCTCATTGATCACCTTGAGTAATTGCGTCCAGTCTTGCTGGCGCAGAGCCGCCCGCGCAAACCATTCCCATTGTTCGTTATTGAACACGGCGGCATTGACTTTACTAAAGCTTTGCAAGGCTTCTGGGGCATGTTTACGCGCCGCTTCCAGCGCGATATACGCCAGCACCAGTTGCTTTTCCTCGGCGTCCAGAAAACCGTTATATTTTTGATAACTGGCACGCGCCACCTCAATCTCGGCCTTGGCTTGACGGTGTATGGCATACATATATAACGCGCGGCCATAAGCACTACGGTCCTGGATGCTGCCTTTTTTTAGCGCCAACGCCGGGTTTTGCGTGACTTCGTCGAGCTGTTTAAACAGGGCTGCATCTGTTTTGCTGCTCCGTTTGGCCATCACTTTTGCCAGGCTGGCTTTATTGGCAAACAGCGCATCACGGTAAAGCGTCAGTAACAATTTCTCATCCAGTACGCCAACCTGCTGCAATGCTTCCAGCATGCCTTGGCAATCTGGCGGCAAGTCTTTGCCTGCCAGCAACAGTTTTTTGCCATCTTCATAAGCGTTGGGGTCATCCATGGCGATCCCCGCCTGCACCTGATAACACTGGTTACCCACATCATTCAGGCTGTAATACATGGGCATTTGCGCCCGCATCTCAACAAACTGGTCCCAGAACTGCAACCGGCCCAGTCGCTTCAACCATAATTCACGCACGCGTTGCGACAGCAGGGACTCATTGTTCTCTTGCAAAAAGGCTTGCACCTGGTAATAAGAAAGCTGATCCAGGGTGAGGATCATTTGCCAGTATTGCAAATAAGGTAGCAATGGCGAGCGCTTTTGCCTGAGGGTTTCGGTCGCTTCGCTTAACTGGTTAAGGTTTCTGGTTTGATAGGCCTGTTTAGCCTGTGCATAGACCTCAGCATCGCCCGCAAATACGGCGGTCGACAAGGCGAGCAAACAGGCAGCCAGTGCCACGAAAGAGAAAAGTCTAGTCTTCATGCATCAACGATCACGTGTGTCCGTGATCAACTTCAAATTCTGGCCAATCGACTGAGGAAAAAGAACAGCAGCAATAACAAAACCACCACAAAACCACCGCGCCAGACCGCTTTGAGCCAGCGCCAGTAGCGGGGCTGCCCGGTCTGCCAACCCAGCAAGCCCAAGATCAGGGTGCTTAACACCAGCACGCTAAACAGGATACGGATCCACCACATGGTTATTTGCCTGGACGCTGTTTACACCGGCAACAACGGTGCCGGATTGAAATAATCACGCTGTTTGACAAAACCGACTGGCGCATGGGCATCGTTATCAAACGTACAATACTCCCAGGCTGTTTCGTCAGCCAGCAAGGCGCGCAACAGTTGATTGTTCAAGGCATGCCCAGATTTGAATGCGGTAAACTGGCCGATAATCGGGTAGCCGAGAATATAGAGGTCGCCAATCGCATCGAGTACCTTGTGCTTAGCAAACTCGTCGTCGTAGCGTAAGCCACCGCCATTGAGGACTTTGTATTCATCGAGCACAATCGCGTTATCCAGGCTGCCGCCTTTAGCGAGGCCATTCGCACGCAGGTATTCGACCTCATGCATAAACCCGAAGGTGCGCGCACGGCTGATCTCGTCCACATAGCTCTGGCTGTCATAGTCTATGGTGACCGTTTTGCCAGAGTATTCAAATACGGGATGTGCAAAATCAATGGTAAATTCGGCTTTAAAGCCATGATGCGGTGTAAATTTTGCCCATTTATCACCTTCTTGTACTTCTACCGGCTTCAGGATACGCACAAACTTCTTCGGCGCCTCCAGTTCTTGCAATCCGGCAGTTTGCAAGAGATAGATAAACGGCCCCGAACTGCCATCCATGATGGGCACTTCGGCAGCCGTCAGCTCTATCAATACATTGTCTACCCCCAAACCGGCGAGGGCAGACATCAAATGCTCCACGGTAGCCACGCGCGCACCTGAAAACTCTAGGGCGGAGCTCAGGCGAGTGTCATTCACTGCTGTCGGGGCGACCCGCATGGCAGGCGCATCGGGCAAATCGATGCGCTGGAACACCACTCCATGATCAGCGGGCGCAGGTTTGAGCGTCAGCGTGACTTTTTCACCACTGTGCAGCCCAACGCCGGTGGCGCTGATCGTTTGTTTAAGCGTGCGTTGCTTTAACATGGTTTTCTCTACAATTAATGATTGGCGACATTATAAGCCAATCGCTGTACTCACTTATGATTCATCTGGCCTCACCTGTCATACATCCGGTGTAGCCAGGCTCATCATTAGTCTGCCTGCTTGCGCAAAAATGCTGGGATATCGTACTCTTCAATCCCGGAATTTTTCATCGCTTCTACCTGTGCACGACGGCTATTGCTGGTGAATACCGCTGGTTCGTCTTCTTCCACCGCATTGAAAATCGGCTGGTTAGTCGTGCCATCACGCAGAGTGGTCATCACCTTGAGCTCTGGTTTAGCCTGGCGTTTACCGACGGAACCATTCAAGCCGGTGGCCACCATGGTCACACGCAGGTTATCGCCCATGCTTTCATCCATCACGTTACCGACAATCACGGTTGCGTCTTCAGCAGTGAATTCTTTAATGGTGTTCATCACATCATAGTATTCACGCATCTTGAAGCTGCCGCTGGCACTGATGTTGACCAGTACGCCACGTGCATTGGCCAGATTTACGTCTTCCAGCAATGGGCTGGCGACCGCTTGTTCAGCCGCAATACGGGCACGGTTAGGACCGCTGGCTTCAGCAGAGCCCATCATCGCCATGCCCATTTCAGACATCACGGTACGTACGTCAGCAAAGTCGACGTTGACCAAGCCTGGGCAGTTAATGATTTCTGCAATGCCGGAAACCGCATTATGCAACACGTCGTTGGCAGCACGGTAAGCTTCCACCACGGTCACGTCTTCACCCAGCACGTCCATCAACTTCTCGTTAGGAATAACGATAAGAGAGTCTACATACTGTGAAAGTTCTTCCAGGCCTTCTTGCGCCACTTTGGCACGTTTACCTTCAAAGGCAAACGGCTTGGTCACCACGGCCACGGTCAGGATACCCATTTCACGCGCCACTTCTGCAATGATCGGTGCTGCCCCGGTACCGGTACCGCCACCCATGCCTGCAGTAATAAACAACATATCCGCACCGTCTATGGTTTCGGCGATGCTGTCACGGTCTTCCAAGGCTGCTTCGCGGCCGATTTCCGGTTTAGCACCGGCACCCAGGCCTTTGGTAATGTCAGAACCAATTTGCAACACGACTTTAGCATGGCTCTTTTTCAGCGCCTGCATGTCGGTGTTGGCGCAAATAAACTCCACGCCGGTCACGCTCTTGGTCATCATGTGCTCAACGGCGTTTCCACCGCAACCACCGACACCAATCACCTTGATTACGGCACCATCATTCTCTTTGTCAAAAATCTCAATCATACTCACCCTCCATTGCCTATTATTTGAGTGCTTGGTTTGCCCCGCACACTCGCCCTAAAACACATTTAAAAAACCACAAAAAAAACCTAAAAGTTGCCGGTAAACCAGCTCTTCATCCTTTCGAGCAACCTGCCAAACGAACCGGATTGCAGATCACCCACCATTTGTTTCTCCACCTGCTGCTTGGCCATCAGCAATAGGCCAATGCCAGTGGCATAACGCGGATTGCCCACCACTTCTGATAAGCCTTCCACATACCTCGGCACGCCCAGGCGCACCGGGGTATGGAAAATTTCTTCGCCCAACTCGACCATACCGCGCATCTGTGCTGCACCACCGGTGATGACGATGCCAGAAGCAATCATGGACTCCATGCCGCTGCGACGCAGTTCTTGCTGCACAAACTCATAAATCTCTTCGACGCGGTCTTCGATCACCTCGGTCAGGGCCTGGCAGGACAACTGACGCGGTTCACGGCCATCCACGGCTGGCACTTCTACCACTTCACGCGGGTCAGCCAACTGGCGCAAAGCGCAGCCGTGCTTGACCTTGATTTCTTCTGCAGACTGCGTTGGTGTACGCAAGGCCACTGCAATGTCATTGGTGATCTGGTCACCGGCAATCGGGATCACGGCGGTATGGCGGATCGCGCCATTCTTGAACACTGCCAGGTCTGTGGTGCCGCCACCGATATCCACCAGGCAGACACCCAGTTCCTTTTCATCATCCGTCAGCACCGACTCACTCGAAGCCAATGGCTGCAGAATCAGGTCACTGACTTCCAGCCCGCAGCGCTTGATACATTTGACGATGTTCTGCGCCGCGGCAATGGCACCGGTCACAATATGTACCCGCACTTCGAGGCGGATGCCACTCATGCCCAACGGTTCGCGCACATCTTCCTGACCGTCGATAATGAATTCCTGGGTCAGGATATGCAGAATCTGCTGGTCGGCCGGTAGCGCAATCGCACGCGCTGTTTCCACCACGCGGTCGATATCCATCTGCGAGACTTCGCTCTCCTTGATTTTCACCATGCCATGCGAGTTCAGGCTCTTGACGTGGCTGCCTGCAATGCCGGAATACACCGTATTGATTTTGCAATCCGCCATCAGCTCCACTTCTTCAATCGCGCGCTGAATCGCCTGCATGGTGGAGTCAATATTCACAACCACGCCTTTTTTCAAGCCACGGGAAGCATGCTGCCCAACCCCAATCACTTTCAGGGTGCCTTCCGGCAAGATTTCTGCCGCAATCGCAACAATCTTCGAGGTGCCGATATCCAGCCCCACGATCAAATTCTTATCTTCTCTGACTCTACTCATGTGTTTTCCTTGACCATCTTTCTGGCTGTCTGCCGCCTACGCCCCAGGCCGTGGCATGCGCAAGGCAAAGCCATTCGGGTAGCGCAAATCTGCATAACGCCAGTCGCTCTCTGCAATACTTGCTTGCTGACGGTAAGCCGTCACAAACTGTTGCAATCTTTGTTTCGCGGCTTCCCGCCCCAGCATCATCTGGCGGCCATCCGCTGTTTTAATTTCCCAAGCGCGCCGGGAGGACAGGCTCAGCTGCTGTATCTGTAGCGGCGTGCCTGCCAGCATCTGCGCAAAGCTAGCATAGCCTTGCGCGACTTCTTTCACTGCATCACCCGGCCCATAAAAGGTCGGCAATTGCTCATCCGAGGCGGCCTGGAACAGCTCGCCATGTTTGTTGACCAAGGCCACGCCGCCCCAGCGGCCCAGGGCCTGATGTTCCTCAATCTGCACCACAATGGTGTCTGGCCACTGGCGGCGGACCGCGACCTTGCGTGCCCAGGGTAACTTTTCAAAAGCGGTCCGCGTGCGTTGCAGGTCTAGCGTGTAAAAGTTGCCCTTGAGGTATTTGCGCACAATTAACTGAATCTGCTCATGATTGACATGATCCAGGTTACCCTCTACCTGCACTTGCTTGACCGGGAAGATGGGCAAATGCAACACCACGAACAACAAGGCGTATAACAGCATCACCACCACCAGCGAAAACAGCAGGTTGGCAATCCAGTTCAGCAATGTTGGTCTATCCCACATCCTCTTGGCCGTCCTCTTTAAACGTTACCCAGTGTTTGTTGCAAAATACGGATCACCAGGGCATCAAAATCCATGCCCGCCGCTTTGGCGGCCATCGGCACCAGGCTGTGATCGGTCATGCCAGGGCTGGTATTCACCTCCAGAAAATAATGTTTACCCGCCTCATCCATCAAAAAGTCCACCCGGCCCCAGCCTTTGCAGCCCAGTACCTTGAATGCCTGTACGGCTTCAGCCTGGATCTGTTGCTCCTGCACGGCAGACAGGCCGCATGGGCAGCGGTATTCAGTGTCATCACGCAAATACTTGGCTTCGTAATCGTAATATTCGTTTTTGGGCACAATGCGTACGATAGGTAGCGCAGTCTCGCCCAAGATGCCCACGGTATATTCGCCGCCACCGACAAACTGTTCGGCAATCACCAGCGGGTCTGATTGTTTGGCCAGTGCATAAGCAGGCGGTACATCGCTGGCCTGCTTGACCTTGCTGACCCCGATGCTGGAACCCTCATTGGCCGGTTTAATAAATAGCGGCAAACCGAGTGCCGTCACCACATTCTCCACATGGGTCGTGTCGTCCATGAGCACGTAGTTAGGGGTTGTCACGCCCGCGGCCGTCCACAGCAGCTTGGTGCGCCATTTATCCATGCCAAGTGCGGATGCCATGACACCACTACCGGTATAAGGGATGCCCATCAATTCGAGCGCACCCTGTATGGTGCCGTCTTCGCCATAGCGGCCATGCAAGGCAATAAAGGCACGGTCATACGCTTTGAGCGCAGACAAATCCTGTGTGGCCGGGTCAAAGGCATGCGCATCTACGCCTTGGCGCTGCAAGGCCGCCAGTACCGCAGAGCCGCTTTTGAGCGACACTTCACGCTCGCCAGAGCGACCACCAAACAACACCGCTACTTTGCCAAATTGAGACTGACTTGCACTCATGCTTGTAAAACACCTTCCCCAATGACTTTAACTTCCTGTACCAATGCCACGCCTTGTTTGGCGAGCACGGTGCTTTTCACCTGCTCGATCAAAGATTCAATATCCGCCGCGCTGGCATGCCCCAGATTCACAATAAAATTGGCATGCTTTTCCGACACCTGCGCACCACCAATGGTGAGCCCCTTCAAGCCCGAGGCTTCAATCAGGCGGGCGGCGAAATCGCCTTCAGGATTCCTGAAGGTAGAACCGGCGCTCGGCATATTCAGTGGCTGGCTGGCCAAGCGCTTTGCCAGCAACTGCTTAATCTGTTCGGCTGAAGCCTTGCCATCCCCCGCTGGCACGGCAAACCAGCCGCCTAAAAACCACTCATCTGCTGCTGGATGGGTCACATGTCGATAACTGGGCTGGTATTCTGCTTTCATGCGCGTTTGCACCAAGCCTGCACGGTTAATCGTTTTTACTTCATCCACCCACTGCCAGGTTTCGCCCCCATAACAACCGGCATTCATTGCCAGCGCGCCGCCTACGGTGCCAGGAATCCCTGCCATAAACTCGGCACCCGCGCGGTCCTGACTGGCAGCAAAGCGCGCCAACTTAGCGCAGGTCACGCCCGCATCGGCATAAATACGTTCACCCTGCACCTCCAGCGCTTGCAGCGCCTGGTGCATGACCACCACCGTCCCGCGCACGCCCCCATCGCGTACCAGCAGGTTGCTGCCCAAGCCAATAAAGGTCAGCGGTTCACTGGCCGATAACTGCTGCAAAAACTGTTGCAACGCTTGCACGCTGTCTGCCAGCACCAGCCGGTCTGCCGGACCGCCGACACGCCAGCTGGTATAGCGGGCCAAAGGCTCGTTTTTGAGCACTTGCAACCCCAAGGATTTCACACCGGCGGCACTCATACGCTGGCCAGCTCCCGTGTTTTGGCCGCTACGCTACCGATATTGCCAGCGCCCATCACCACCACCACATCGCCAGGCAGCACACTCTCAAGAATGGCTGCGGGCAGTTCTTCGGTAGTTTCGACAAAGCGAGGCTCCACCTTGCCGTTGACGCGGATGGCGCGGATCAGGCTGCGCGTATCTGCCGCCACAATCGGCGACTCACCCGCCGCATACACTTCGGTTAACAACAGCGCATCCACCGTCGACAGCACTTTTACAAAATCTTCAAAACAATCACGGGTACGCGTGTAGCGGTGCGGCTGGAAGGCAAGCACCAGGCGGCGGTCAGGAAAAGCGCCGCGCGCGGCGGCTATCACTGCCTGCATTTCAATCGGGTGATGTCCGTAGTCATCCACCAGCGTGAAGTGTCCACCGGGATGCCCGTCGTGCTTGATCGCGATTTCACCATAACGCTCAAAGCGGCGGCCCACCCCGCGGAACTCGGCCAACGCCTTGAGGATGGCAGCGTCCGGGACATTCAACTCAGTGGCAATCGCAATCGCCGCCAGTGCATTCAGCACATAATGGTGGCCTGGCAGATTCAAGGTCACCTCGTTACGTACGGTCACGCCGTTTTTACGCACCAGGGTGAAATGCATTTTGCCGTTGTCGGCAACGATGTTTTCTGCACGGATCGCGGCCTCTTCGTGCGTGCCATAGGTCGTCACCGGACGTGTCACGCGCGGCAGGATTTCACGCACATTGGCGTCATCGATACACAACACCGCCATGCCCCAGAAAGGGATCTGTTGCAAGAACTCAACGAAGGCCGTTTTGAGTTTGTCAAAACTGTGCTCATAGGTGTCCATGTGATCCTGGTCGATATTGGTCACCACGGCCATGATCGGGGTCAGGTGCAAGAACGACGCATCCGACTCATCGGCCTCCACCACGATCAACTCACCGGTGCCCAGACGGGCATTGGCGCTGGCGGCTTCGAGCTTGCCGCCAATCACAAAGGTCGGATCCATATCGGCCTCAGCCAAAATACTGGCAATCAGGCTGGTCGTCGTCGTTTTGCCATGCGTGCCTGCCACGGCGATGCCTTGCTTGAAGCGCATCAACTCTGCGAGCATGACCGCCCGTGGAATCACCGGCACTTTACGTGCTCGGGCAGCCATAATTTCCGGGTTTTCTTCATTGATCGCGCTGGAGACTACCACGACATCCGCATTGCCAAGATGCTCAGTGGCATGCCCTTGAAATACCGTGGCCCCAAAACCTTGCAAGCGCCTGGTGGTCGCATTGCTGGCCAAGTCCGAGCCGCTGACTTCAAAGCCTAGATTCAGCAACACTTCGGCAATGCCGCTCATGCCTGAGCCACCGATGCCGATAAAATGAATTTTTTTAACTTTATGTTTCATAATGCTTTCAGTGTGCTGTTGTTCCGGCCAATTGCTGGCAAACCGCAGCGACTTGGCCAGTCGCCTGTGGCCGGGCCAATGCGCGTGCTTTTTGTGCCATGTGCAGGCAAGTCGCTCTATCCAGGGTTTGCAATAACGCAGCCAGTTGCGCGATATCCAGGTCGCGCTGCTGAATCAGCTGCGCGGCACCTGCTTGTGCCAAATATGCCGCATTGGTGGTCTGGTGGTCATCGACCGCAAACGGGAATGGCACCAGGATGCTAGCCGCCCCTACATTGGCCAGTTCTGCGACTGTCAAGGCGCCGGCACGGCAAATCACCAGATCCGCCCAGGCATAGACTTCTGCCATGTCATGGATAAAAGCACGGCAATCTGCCGCTACCCCAGCTTCGGCATAGGCCTTTTTCAAAGCTTCAATCTGTTTTTCGCCAGACTGGTGAATAATCTGTGGCCGCGCATTGAGCGGCAACTGTGCAAAGGCTTTGGGCAACAAGGTGTTTAACGCCACCGCCCCCAAACTGCCGCCAACCACGAGCACACGTAACACGCCATGATGTTCAGCAAAGCGTTGCTCCGGCATGGGTAAACCACTAATGCCCTCGCGCACCGGATTACCAACCATTTCCCCTTTGGCCCCCAATGCATTTGGAAACCCGGTCAAAACGCGGTTTGCCAACTTGGCCAGGACTTTATTAGTCAGCCCAGCCACCGAGTTTTGCTCATGAATCACCAGCGGCACGCCAGCCAGCTTGGCCATGACGCCGCCTGGAAAAGCGGCAAAGCCGCCCATGCCCAGGACCACATGCGGTTGATACTGCTTGATCGCCGCCCCTGCCTGTGAAAATGCACGCGCCAGTTTGACTGGCAATGTCACCCAGCCCATGAGACCTTTACCGCGCACGCCTTGCATGGTCATCATGGCTTTTGCATAGGGCTTGTCGGCAATCAGCCGGTTTTCCATGCCGCCCTCGGTGGCTAGCCAGACGATTTTCCAACCCTGTGCATGCAAAGCATCAGCCACGGCAATGGCAGGATACACATGCCCGCCAGTGCCCCCGGCCATCACCATCAATGTGTATGGGCGGCTCATGTCTGCAACCCTTTTTGAAGCCGTCTATTTTCAAAATCAATGCGTAGCAACACTGACAAAGCGATGCAATTGGCCAAAATGCCGCTACCGCCATAAGACAACAATGGCAGCGTCAAGCCTTTGGTGGGGAGCAAGCCCATGTTCACACCCATATTGATAAAGCCCTGCACCCCCATCCAGACACCAATGCCTTGTGCCAGCAAAGCGGAGTAATAACGCTCATTGGCGACCGCTTCTTTGGCAATACTAAAGGCGCGGATTACCAGCCAGGCAAACAGCAATACCACGACAAGTACGCCCACATAGCCCAGCTCCTCGGCGACCACAGCCAGCAAAAAGTCGGTATGGGCTTCTGGCAGATAGAGCAGCTTTTCCACACTGCCGCCCAGGCCTACGCCCCAGAACTCGCCGCGCCCAAATGCGATCAAGGCATGTGACAGCTGGTAACCGGTATCAAACGGGTCATCAAAAGGATTCAAAAAGCCTTTCATACGCTCCAAACGGTAAGGCTCCATCACCACCAAGCCAATCACTGCCAGCGGTAAGGCACCAAGCATGGCCAGAAACACCTTGAGATTGACGCCACCCAGCCACATGATAGAAAACGCAATCGAGGCCGTGACCGCAAAGGCGCCAAAATCAGGCTCTTTCAACAACAGCACACCGACAAACACCATCACACCCAACATGGGTAAAAATCCTTTTTTAAAGCTATGCATGTTGCTGGCCTTACGCACGGCATAGTCCGATGCATACATGGCAATGAACAACTTCATCAATTCCGATGGCTGCAGATTCATAATCAACAGTGAAATCCAGCGGCGGCTGCCATTCACCACTTTGCCAATCCCAGGGATCAACACCAGGATCAACAGCACGATGCCGGCAATAAACAGGTAGGGCGACATCTTTTGCCACCAGGCCATAGGCACCTGAAACACCACAATGGCCGCAGTCAACCCGACCCCGATATACAAAGCCTGGCGCACCAGAAAATAAGTGCTGTTATGGCCAAACATCTTGCTTGAGTCGGCATAGGCAATCGAGGCGGAATACACCATGACCATGCCGAACGCCAGCAATGACAGCACGACCCACACCAGCGACTGATCGTAGTTAGGGGAGTTATAGCGCTCTCGCGACATCATCAGCGGCCCAAGCATGCGGCCTCCATGGCTTTGACCGCTTCCACAAATACCTGGGCGCGGTGCTCGTAGTTGCGGAACATATCAAAACTGGCGCAGGCGGGAGACAACAGCACAGCGTCGCCAGCTTCAGCCAGTGTTTTGGCAATATGCACTGCGGCGGTTAAATCCACCGCATCGACCACAGGCAGTTGCAAGTGCTGCAATACCTGTTGAATCTTGGGGCCGTCGCGGCCAATCAAAACCACGGCGCGGGCATGATGCAATACGGCATCACGCAAAGGAGTAAAGTCCTGGCCTTTGCCATCGCCACCAGCAATCAGCACCACTTTTTGTGGTTTGCCCTGTTTGAGCATGCCACTGATCGCGGCACAGGTCGCACCGACGTTCGTGCCTTTGGAGTCGTCATAAAAATCGATCTCCTCAATATTGGCAACCCACTCCACACGGTGCGGCAAGCCTGCAAAGGATTGCACTGTATGCAGGATAGAGACCTTGTCTATGCCGATGGCCTGTGTCAGCGCAATGGCCGCCAGTGCATTGGCAATATTATGTTTGCCACGGATCTGCAAGGTATCGGCTTCAATATAGTGCCGATTACCCGCACACAGCCAGCCCGCGTCATTCAGGCCATAATCATTGATACTGGGCGCCGGATTCACCCCAAATGACACCTGCGGCAAACTACCGGCCAGCGCCAGGCTGGCAGCATCATCGCGGTTCACCACGGCAATCTTGGCATGCTGGTAGATACGGGCCTTGGCCTGGGCATAATCCGCCATGCCGTCATACCTATCCATATGGTCCTCTGACAGATTCAGCACCGTGGCCACATCGACTTCCAGGCTGTGCGTTGTTTCCAGCTGGAAACTGGACAGCTCCAGCACATACACATCCGGCGCTGGCATTTGTAAAGTATCCAGCACCGGCAAACCGATATTGCCTGCCACGATGGTATTCAGGCCAGCCTGCTTGCAGATTTCACCCACCAGCGAGGTCACCGTGGTTTTGCCATTTGAACCGGTGATGGCAATCACCTTGGCATAAGGCGCACGGAACCGGGCAAACAGCTCGACATCGCCGACGATGGCCTTGCCCTGCGCCATCAAATCAGCTAACACGGGTTCTTTCAAACCCACACCTGGGCTGGCCACAATCAGGTCCATGCTAGACAACAAGCTGCTGTTAAATGGCCCCAGGTGGTACTCCACCTCAGGAAACTCTTCTTGCAGGCGATCCAGGCCAGACGGATGCAGGCGTGAGTCAAACATCACCACTTCTGCGTTCATGCCGCGCAGCCAGCGCAAGACCGAGAAACCGGTATCACCCAGTCCCAGCACAGCAATGCGTTGTTGTTCGAAGTGTTTTTTCATGTGTTTGCTTGACGATCCCTAATTCGTCTTATCTCAACTTAAGCGTGGATAACCCCACCAACACCAGCATCATGGTGATGATCCAGAAACGGACAACCACCTGCGTCTCTTTCCAGCCCTTTTGTTCGTAGTGATGGTGCAGCGGCGCCATCAGGAAAATGCGTTTGCCCGTGCCGGTCATTTTCTTGGTGTACTTGAAATACAGTACCTGCACCGCGACCGAGAAGGTCTCAATCACGAACACGCCCCCCATGATGAACAGCACGATTTCTTGGCGGACAATCACAGCCACCACGCCGAGGGCAGCCCCAAGGGCCAGTGCGCCGACATCGCCCATGAATACTTCAGCCGGATAGGCGTTAAACCACAAAAAGCCCAGCCCTGCGCCGGCCATCGCCGCACAGAACACCATCAACTCACTGGCGCCGGCGACATAAGGAATCCCGAGGTATTTGGAAAACACAGCATGCCCGGCAACATAAGAGAAAATCGCCAGCGCGCTACCCACCATCACAGTAGGCAAGGTCGCCAGACCATCCAGGCCATCGGTCAGGTTGACGGCATTGCTGCTCCCCACAATCACCAGGTAGGTCAGCACAATAAAACCGGCAGCACTGAGCGGAAACACCAAATGCTTGAAGAAGGGCACAATTAACGTGGTTTCCACAGGCGTGGTAGAGGTCGCGTAGAGAAAGCCTGCAACACCAAAGCCAATCAAGCTTTGCCAGAAATATTTTTCTTTGGCAGACAAGCCTTTGGGATTCTTGTAGACCACTTTACGGTAGTCATCGACCCAGCCAACCGCGCCAAAACCCAAGGTCGTGATGAGCACCACCCAGATAAAGCGGTTATGCAAATTGCCCCATAACAAGGTAGAGATGGCAATCGCCACCAGGATCAATGCGCCGCCCATGGTCGGCGTACCGGCTTTGACCAGATGGGTTTGCGGGCCGTCATCACGCACGGCCTGACCGACTTTGTATTCGGTCAGCTTGCGGATCATGGCTGGCCCGACCAGAAATGAAATGGCCAAGGCCGTCAGTGTCGCCAGCACAGCCCTGAAGGTGATGTAGTTAAATACATGAAACCCATGCACATCCGAAGCCAGCCATTTTGTTAGTTCTAGTAACATACTTTTCCTATTTCCCCACCGATTCAGTGGCCTGCGCCTCAACTAACGCCTGTACCACGCGTTCCATTTGCATAAAACGCGACCCCTTCACCAACACAGTATCCTGCGCAGTCACTGCTTTATTTAATGCCTCAACCAGGCTACTGAGCGACTCAAAATGCTGTGCCTGGGGGCCAAAAGCCTGAACAGCTGCTTGACTCATCTTGCCGAGTGCAAAGAGCTGACGGATTCCACTGTCTTTGGCATAACGACCGATCTCGGCGTGCATGGCTTCCGCATCCGCGCCAAGCTCACCCATATCTCCCATCACAAACACAGCATTGATCGCCTGGCCTTTGAGCACATCCAGCGCAGCCTTCATTGAGTCCGGGTTAGCGTTGTAGGTGTCATCAATCAGGCGTGCGCCACAGGCAGCACGCTTTTGTTGCAAACGGCCCTTGACGCCTGCAAATTGCGCCAAGCCTTGTGCCACTTCTGCCAGGCTGGCACCGGCCGCCAGACAACTGGCAGCCGCAGCGAGTGCATTCATCACGTTGTGTGCGCCTGGCACTGCCAGCTTCACCATGACGGTCTCACCTTGGAACCGAATATTGAACTGGCTCTCTGCGTCCAGCATTTCACCTTGCACATCAGCCGCCTGCTGCATGCCAAAGCTCAACAACCGGCGGGTGGGATTCAGGCTACGCCAGTAATCAGCAAACATACTGTCAGCATTGATCACGGCCACGCCATCTTCTGCCAGCCCAGCAAAAATTTCGCCTTTGGCTTTGGCAATATTTTCACGTGAGCCCAGTTCGCCGATGTGCGCAGTGCCGGCGTTATTGATGACTGCCACATTGGGTCGTGCCAGGCGTGTCAGATAATCAATTTCACCAAGATGGTTCATGCCCATTTCGATCACGGCGCAACGGTGCGCCGGGCGCAAACGCAACAAAGTCAGCGGCATGCCGATATCGTTATTAAAGTTGCCAGCAGTCGCCAACACTTGCTCGGCGCCAACGACATGCACTTGCATAATGGCGGCAATCATTTCCTTGGTGGTGGTTTTGCCGTTGCTGCCAGTAACAGCAATCAAGGGCAACGCCAGCTGCTGGCGCCACCAACTGGCCAGTTGACCCAACGCCAGGCGGGTATCTTTCACCAGCACAGTCGGCAACACTGTTTCTACAGGTTTGCTGACCAAGGCAGCCACGGCACCCTGTGTGGCGACTTGCGGCAAAAAGTCATGCCCATCAAACTTTTCTCCGGGCAAGGCAACAAACAACTGTCCAGGCAATACGCGGCGACTATCGGTATCCACGGAAGTCACCATGACATCCGTTCCGTTTAACGTCCCCGGCAATACCTCGGCGATGGTCTTCAGTGCGATCATGCCTTCCCCTTTTTCTTCAATGCACTTTGCACCCACTCCGCATCACTGAACGGATAGCGGATGCCCTGGATTTCCTGGTAATCCTCATGGCCTTTGCCAGCGACCAGCACCACATCGCCTTTCGCTGCCCGGCCAATGGCGAGCGCAATCGCTTTGGCGCGGTCAGTTTCCACCTCAGCTTCCCGGCGCATGCCCTCGGCAATTGCCGCGATAATGGCGTAAGGATTTTCACTGCGCGGATTGTCATTGGTAATCAGGACCGCATCGGCCAATTCATCGGCAATCCGCCCCATCTCACTGCGCTTGCCACTGTCGCGGTCGCCGCCACAGCCAAACACACAGGTCAACTTGCCGCGGGTTTGCATGCGCAAGGTATGCAGGGCTTTTTCCAGCGCATCTGGCGTATGGGCGTAATCCACCACCACCAGTGGCAAGTCGCCCCCGCCAAACATCTGCATGCGGCCCGCCACGGGCACCAGCCCGGAGACGGCCTGCAAGGCGGCAGGCAACGCCACCTGATTCGCCAACAGGCTGCCCAGTACGGCCAAGGCGTTATACACATTGAATTGGCCCAGTGCATGCAATTGCACCTCACCAATGCCATGCGGGGTACGCACCTTAATTTCAAAGCCGGTGGCATGCATGGTGACCGCAGTCGCACAAATATCTGCCTCTGGCTTCAAGCCGTAGCTGATCACGGTTTTACCTTGTTTGCGCAATTCAGCGGTGAGGCTGGCCCCAAACGCATCATCCATGTTGATGACGGCTGCGGACAGTGTTTGCCAGTCAAACAATTTGCGTTTGGCGGCTTGGTAAGCCTCCATGGTCAGGTGGTAATCCAGATGGTCACGGGTCAGGTTGGTGAACACGGCCACATCAAACGCCACCCCATTGACGCGCCCTTGATCCAGGCCATGCGAAGACACTTCCATCGCTACCATCTGCACCTGGTCCAGCACAAAATTGGCCAGCATGTTTTGCAACTCCACCGGACCCGGCGTTGTGTTTTGCGTGGGCTGCAAGTCTTCGAGCAAGCCGTTGCCCAGCGTGCCAATCACGGCTGACTGGCGCTGCAAAAAGCGGTAAGCCTGCGCCAACCAATGCGTGACTGTCGTTTTACCGTTAGTCCCGGTCACCCCTACGCACCACAGCTGCTCGGAAGGATTCTTGTAAAACTGGCTAGCGATATGCCCGACTTGGTATTTAAGCGCAGGGATGGCAATGTTGTGGACTTGCCAGTCCGGGTTCCAGTCAAAGCCTTCGCTATCCCAAATCACGGTATTGACGCCTTTGGCAATCGCATCAGCGATGTAATCGCGGCCATCACTATGTTGGCCGGGGTAGGCGAGGAACAAGCCATGTTTTTCCACTTTGCGGCTATCTGCCGTAATGCCATGGACAGGCGCGGGAATAATATATTTACTCACATCGCCTCCTTGACTTCAGCCGCATCCGCAGGCGGTGTCACGGGCAGCGCATTACCGTCTTGCGGGATCACAAGCATACGCAACACATCATTCATGACTGCACTGAAGACGGGGGCCGCCACGCTGCCGCCGTAGTATTCGCCATTGCTGGGCTCGTCTATCATCACCGCCATGATCAGGCGTGGATTAGAGGCAGGCACCATACCCACAAACGAACCCACATATTTATCATGCTCATAGCCATGATCGCCAAGTTTGTGTGCAGTGCCGGTTTTACCCGCCACGCGGTAACCGGTCACCTGCGCCTTGATCGCGGTGCCGCCCGGCTGCACGACCAGCTCCAGCATGTCCTTCACCGAATTGGCCACTTTAGCCGAAAACACCTGACGCCCAACAGGTGGCTCGGAAAGTTTGTTCAGGGTGACTGGCAGCAATTCGCCCTCATTGGCAAATACCGTGTAGGCGCGTGCCAACTGCAACAAAGTCACACTGATGCCGTGCCCATAAGACATGGTGGCCTGCTCAATCGGGCGCCAGGTCTTGTAGTCACGCACCTTGCCAGAAGCTTCGCCAGGAAAACCAATCTTGGTCGGCGATCCAAAACCAAGTTGCACATAGGTGTTCCACAATTGCTCGCGGTTTAAATCCAGCGCCATTTTGGCCGAACCAACGTTGGAAGATTTCTGGATCACCTGCGATACGGTCAAGACCTGATTCGGATGCGCATCATGAATGGTGGCGGTCCCAATACGCAAAAAGCCGGGGGCAGTCTGGATTTTGGTATCGGGCTGGTAGGGACCAAATTCCATAGCTGCTGCCGCTGTGACCGGCTTCATGGTCGAGCCTGGCTCAAAAATATTGACGATGGCCGAGTTACGCAATTTGCTGGCCACATTGACCGGATTGTTCGGGTTGTAAGTCGGGATATTCACCAAGGCCAGCACTTCACCGGTTTTGGCATCCAGCACCACCGCTGCCGCCGCTTTGGCTTTGTGTTTTTCTACCGCGCGCGACAGCTCGCGATGCACCACGTATTGCACGGTACGGTCTATACTCAAGACGAGGTCCTGACCATCGTGTGGCAGTTTCACCGCCACCAGGTCTTCCACCACATGTCCCTTGCGGTCACGCACAAAGTCACGTTTGCCCGGTGTCCCAGACAAGATATTGTTACGGTAGAGCTCCATGCCCTCAACGCCGGTGTCATCCACCCCGGTGAAACCGACGATATGCGCCGCCACTTCTGCCGCTGGGTAGAAGCGTTTGTATTCTTTCTGACTGAATACGCCGGGCACTTTCATCGCCATCACCTGTTTTGCCACATCGGGCGCCACTCTCCGTTTGATATATACAAATTCTTTTTTCTTTTTCTGCAACTTCTGCTGCAGCTCTTTGGGCGGCATCTCCAGCAATTTCGCCATTTGCTTGAGTTGCGCCGCCGTAAACTGCACGTCGGTCGGGTTAGCCCACAACGACTCCACCGGCAAGCTAATCGCCAATGGCTTGAAGTTACGGTCATAAATCTTGCCGCGATGCGGCATCAACACTACTTTGCGCCGCGAAAACGCTTCACCCTTTTTAATCAGGTAATCCTTATGCAAGGTTTGCAGGTAAAACCCTCGGCCCAGCAAGGCAACAAAAGCGAGCAACAGCGCCACCAGCAGCGTTCTTCTGCGCCAGGCTGGCAGCTTGACCAGCTTGTGTTGGCTTTCCTTAAGCAACATGACTCTTGATCCTCGTCACGCCTGCTCAGGGCGCCGCTGGCGCATCGAGCAGAATGACCTGCGTTTGCTGCATACTCGGACTGTGCATATGCAACTTGGTGGTCGCAAACTCTTCCAGGCGCGAATGCATGGCCCAGGTACTTTGCTCAATTTGCAACTGGTCATACTCTGTCATGTATTGCTTGGTCAGCATTTCCTGCCGGTCCAGCTCAAAATACAGCTTGCGCGCCTTGTACTGGGCCGTGACCACGCCCAGCGCCATCGCAATCGTCAATGCAAACAAAATCAAGTTGAGCCGGATCACTGATTCAAACCTTGTTCAACCTGTTTACTGCACCGAGGTCCGCTCAGCCACACGCAATACCGCACTGCGGGAACGCACATTGGCAGCCACTTCCGCCTTGCCTGGCTTGATGGCCTTACCCACCGGCATCATGCGCGGCTGCGGCAAATCCTTGGCACGCACAGGCAATCCTGCAGGCAGGTTGTCGCGGTCCGCCTCAGACTGGATAAAGCGCTTGACGATACGGTCTTCCAGCGAATGGAAGCTGATCACCGCCAGACGGCCTTGCGGACGCAGCAAACGCAAACAATCCGGCAACACTAGCGAGAGTTCCTCAAGCTCTTGATTGACGAAAATCCGTAAAGCCTGAAATGTGCGCGTTGCAGGGTTCTGGCCCGGCTCATTCTTGGGGATGGCGCCTGCCACGATCTTGGCAAGTTGTCCTGTAGTGGTGATGGCATGCCCATCTTCGCGCTCTTTAATAAGCGCCCTTGCAACCTGCTTAGCAAACCGTTCTTCACCATAGTCTTTAATCACCTCCACCAATTGTTTTTCTGGCATTTCAGCCAGCCACTCTGCCGCGGTCTTGCCGCGGCTTTGATCCATACGCATGTCCAGCGGCCCGTCAAAGCGGAAACTGAAACCACGCTCACCCTCATCAATCTGTGGCGACGAAATGCCCAGATCGAGCAAAATGCCATCCACCGCCTGCACGCCCATTGACTCCAGCACAACCGCCATCGAGGAAAAATGCGCATGCACCATCGTAAAACGCACATCGGCAATGGCCTGGCCATGCGCCACCGCCGCCAGATCACGGTCCAGCGCGATCAAACGGCCTTCAGCCCCCAACCGGGAAAGAATGCGACGGCTATGTCCGCCACGGCCAAATGTCCCATCCACATACACGCCATCTGCACGCACATTCAAAGCGTCTACCGCCTCATGCAATAACACGGTGATATGACTGGTGGCGACTGGTGACACTGACGTTTCCGTCAAGGACGCGGGCGCTGACTTCGCGCCCCGCGTCATAGCGAGAATCCTTCGAGCTCTTGTGGAATCTGCAATTGATCCGCAGCCATCAGGCTTTCCAGCTGCTGATCCCATGCCGCCAGATCCCACACTTCAAAATGACTGCCCTGCCCGACCATCATGACGTCCTTATCGAGCTTGGCAAATTTGCGCAGTACGGCATTCACCAGCAAGCGGCCTGCAGAATCCAGATGCATCACATCTGCCTGACCCACGATCATGCGTTGAATACCACTGGTTTGAGGATTAAAACTGGACAAACTGGTCAACTTGGTTTCAATCGGCTCCCAAGCTGCTTTCGGATACAAAATCAGGCAACGGTGCGGATGCGCCGTGAGCACCACTTCCCCCTGCCCCCCTTCCGTCAGGGCGTCACGATGCTTGGCCGGCACACTTAGCCGCCCCTTCGCATCCAAACTCAACTGTACCGCCCCACGAAACATCAATTTTGATCCTTAACCCTATTTTTTGTTGAAAAAAGGAATAATTTCCCACAATTCAACACAAAATTACCCTTTTGCACACTATAGATAAAAAAAAAGTGCTTGGCAAGCACTTTGGGCGAAAAAATCTCTTTTAAAGACAAGGACTTAGAGCGTTTTAACAAAGCAATTCAAATCAATACATTGGCGCAATTAATACACAAAGTTGTTTAATAAAAATAGCTATCTCATTGAAAATATTGAATAATTAAAAAACATCATTTTTTAGTGATTTTTTAGGCGCCGATCAGGTCTATCACAGCACGCCCCTGATCCGCCAACTTCATGTGATGAAATACGCTCCACGCTTAAAATTCCTGATCATAGGCACGGTCATTTTGCTGGCCATGCAATGGCATACCTGGTGGTTTTACCTGAACCCACCACCAGATTTTAGCCATGGGCAAGTGGTGCTCTACGCCACCGACTGGTGCCCCTATTGCGAAAAAACACGCGCATTGCTGGCCGCCAAAGGCATTCCCTACCGGGAAATGAATATCGAAACCTCAACCGAGGCGCGCAGCCAATACCAGCGGCTGGCGGCCAGCGGCGTACCGGTATTATTAGTCGCAGGCGAGGTCGTTCGTGGGTATCACCAGAAAAGAATGGAATCCGTATTGGATGCTTGGCAGCGGGAACACAAACCAGCTGCCCTATCCCAATAATACGGCTTAGGCTAAACGATAAAGAATGCCTAACATGCGCTTATTTAGCCTAAGCCCCTCAAACTGACCACTCAACAATGATTACCGCTATAAACATATAGGAAAACTTCCTTAAAAAAGATATGCTTTGGGAAAACTGGCCCATGCATCCCTGTTTAATCGCCCAATCAAATACGCTGTGAAAGCGGTATAACTGGCGGGTCCGAATACATACTTAAAAAGTTAACTTATCAATTAGACCCTAGCCAAAATTAGATACCAGTCATGCAACCGATGATATTCCGCAAACTCCGCTTACTCCCACTCCTTTTAATGGCACTGAGCCTGCCAGTGAGTGCAACCAATGGCATTCTGCTTATTGGTTACGGCGCTGAGTCCACCCTCATGGGCGGGGCGGATACCGCTGTGGCAAGGGATACCAGCGCACTGAACACCAACCCGGCCGGCCTGGTGCAAATCAAAAGCAAGCAGTTTGATGCTTACGGCTCATTGCTGCGCACTACCCACCTCGAACAGGTTGACGCGCGCAATGACCAACACGCAGATAATCGTTACACCTTATTGGCTGGTGGCGGATATGCACAAGCGCTGGAAGACCTTCCTTGTACTGTGGGCATTGGCTTTTTTACCCAAGGCGGGGCCGGGGCGGTGTTTAAGCATATCAACACGCCGTTTGGCACCAATGACGAGATGTACTCTTTGTTTGGTATCGCCAAAATCACGCCAGGCATGGCTTGCCAGGTGAATGACCGTTTATCCGTGGGTGCCGTACTGAGCATCAATTACGCCAGCATTAAGCAAGAGTTTTTTTATAACACTTCAGTCCCGAACGTATTTTCGGGATTTAAAAACAAGGGCGCAGATACGATACGCCCAGGGTTTAAGGTAGGCTTGCAATACCAACTGGATGAGCAATGGACACTGGGCTTAAGCTATACCGAAAAAACGGAATTGCCACTGACTGGCGGGACATCACTGGTAAATAATGGCGCATCAGGCGTTGTCCGTTACCGTGATTTGAGCATTAAGGGGTTTGCTCTGCCGCGCGAGGTGGCGATTGGTGCCGCATTCAAACCGGATGACCGCTGGCTGCTCTCCGCCAAACTCAACTGGATACAATGGAGCGATGCCATTAAAGATGTCACCACCACCTGGCAAGACCCTGACAGTCCATCCGCAGCCAGCCAACTGAGAACGGTGAGCCCGCAGAATTGGCATGATCAACTGGTCTACGCCCTGGGCGCGGCCTATCGCTACGACGACAAAACGACGCTATATGCAGGTTACAACTATGGTAAAAATCCGGTACCCAAGCAAAATTCAAGCGCGCTGCTGGCCGCGACCCTGGAACAACACATCACGCTGGGCATGGCTCGCAAGCTCGATGCCAACTGGAAACTCACCAGTGGTATCGAATGGCTGCTGCCAAAAGACGTGACTTACAATAGCAATGTGTTTGGACAAAATACCGAAGCGAATAACGGCGGTTTTTTCCTGCACTTGATGCTGAGCAAACAGTGGTAAACAGACACAGGTTAAGCTAAATTTAGCTTAACCTGCCTAATGACGTTCGCTGAACAATGGCGACAGCCCTTAATGTCCCTGACCGCTCTTGAGAAGGTCAGTGTTAAATCCAAACACCTTGCCTGCCCAGAGAAATATCACCCAGGCGAGCACCCCAAACGGCAAATACCCGGCAAAGCCCAGCAGCGGCATTTCGACATAAATATGAATCACATTCACGTAAGGGATATCGTATACCCAATAATTAGGGTTAGTGACCGGCAATACGGGATGCGCGCTACCATAGTTCCACACTTCCCAGAATAAGCCGTTAATGATGGCACTGAGCGCCATCAACAGTACCGGACTCCAATTGCCTTTGGCAACATCGGTAAATGGCGTCCAGATGCCACGCATCATCAATATGCCACTAATGCCAATTAAAGGCGCAATCCACATCGCCCAAAACAACGGATATGGCCAGAACGGCACTGCCGCCAACAAGATAAAGCTCAGAAATAACATTGGCTTTGCCGGAAACGATAGCACAGGACCTTGTGCATAGCGTGCGACAAATTTTGGAAACGCATTGAGCAAGGTATACCACTCAAAAATTGCAGGCCACACCGTGGTATATGCAAACAGAAAAATCCATACAATCTTGGTATGGTTTAATGCAGGAATATCATCCGTATTGGGGTAATACCAGTTACCTAAAGCAAAATAATCAAAATATTCAAAGAAATACCAGCCAACCAGCGAAACCACCGCACTGATCAAAAAAGTTTTTGGCCGGCTGGAAAACAGCGAGTAGCCGCCAGAATAGCGATAGGCCAGGCCATCAAGCACAAAGATGAACCCCCACCACATTGGTGTAAACGCGTAATAAACCAAATCGCCAAACGGCGTGGTGCGCGCCCACATCAGCCACCAGAAAAACAGCGTGACGACCAAGCCTGCCCAAAACCACCAAGGTAATGCTCGTAGTGCAGGCCGTGGGGAGGGCGTCACTGGCTTAAAGCCAAACCATTGTGGGAAGATATAAAGAAGCGCAACCACGGCTTCCAGCGCAGCCACGCCAATAAATACCAGCAGGTTAAAACCAGGCGGGTCCTCCACAAACTGCGGCGGAAAAATGCCAAAGCCTGGGGGAAGATGCGTGGATGGATAAGCGAACCAGGATGAAATCAATGGGATGATTACCATCGCCAAAATCGTCATCACCAGCGCAGAACGTGTGCTATTTGAAAACATAAAACCTCCCCTTGGTTAAAGACGCAACAATGCGTTCTGATTGCTATTGGATTGCCAGTGTCACTGGCTCATGATTGCCTCTTGCGGGCCCGTTTATTTTGGTACATACGCTCGTCAGCCAGGCGCATGAACTCAGAGATGCTCTCAACCTCGTAATAGTAGGCGGATCCTGCACTGGCACCCGAAAACTCAAACCCCTCACCCCGCATATGCTCAACGGCTTTTTGCAGCGCTTCCTCAACGACGATTACCTCGCCTTTATGACTCAATACGGCAAACTCATCCCCACCCAACCGGTACAGGACCAGGGTGCCTCCCAAATAATGCTGGTATTTTTTTGCAAAGCAGATGAGTAATTCGTCACCGCGCGCATGTCCATAATGATCGTTATAGAACTTCAACCCATCCAGATCAATAAAGGTCAGGCTGCTCTGCATGGGTAGCCGATCCAGCGACTTCACAAACGCATAGCGATTCGGCAGGCTGGTCAAGGCATCCGAATTAGCCACTTTCTCTGTCAAACCAAGCGCCTCGAGTGCCTCTTCTTTTTCTTTATGCAGTTGGGCGAATTGAAAGGAAAGCACCAACGCCAGCAACACGACCTCAATGGCAACGCTCACCAAGCCCAGATGCTCGATATACAAATCAAATTGCTGATGCATTTTGCTGAGGCTGATCGTAATAATGCCCGACACAAAAAACAGGCTGATCGCGATTAAATAGCGTTTAGCGGTCGCATTTTTACGTTGGCTTTGCCTGATGGCCGTCGCCAGGCCATAACATAAAAACATTCCCACTTCGTAGCGGCAAAACTCCAGAGACCAGTTGGGGAAAATAACTGCCAGCAGCAGAAACAACATCATTACTGCCAAAATCAGCATCCCCGCAGCATAGAGCCGCTTATGCTGGTAAGGGTTGATTTCCAATAGATGCATCACAAAAAAGATATACGCAATACTGGAGAACAGGATGGGCATAGACGCCCAATATATTGAGTGGACATTGAGCAAATCAGGGAGAACGAGCAGGGCCGCGCTGTTAAAGACAAAATTGCCCGCAATAAAAATGGCATACATTGCCTCCACACTGCGATTGCGACTCGCCGCCAGTGCCGTGTAATAAATCCCCAGCCCCCAAAAGACCCCCAAACAAAACAGGGTGAGCGCATTTCCTCGCTTGATCGCATGCATGTAGCTGGCCTGATCCTCCCAATAAGGCTCGGGAATGGCCAGGTAGTTGGTGGAAATCAGCTGTGTGGCCAAGACATATTTCCCAGGGGCCAGGCTGACGCTGCGGCCATGGCGCAGGAAAAAGGGATTTTCTATCTGGCGGCCAATCCCGCCCTCTAGTGTCGCCACTTCACGCCCTTGCTCGTCATACACCTGATGACGGAAATACTCTATCGTACTGGTATTTTTGAAGTCAAAAACATAGGTATCTGCTTTATTGACCTCAAAAGAAGCCATGTAAAGATAATGCCCGCCTGTGGGGCTGACGGTCTCAACCGGGGTGTATTTTTGATGCAGGGGATCAGGCACAAACTGATGGTGAGTTTGCCCACGCGCATATGCATGGACAAGATACCAAGCCCCCTCTGTGGACTGAGGGGCCGCCTGCACCCAGCCAATGGACCACCAAGCGATGATCACCGCTATCAGCCCCCTGCCCAAGCTCTTCAACATCCCCATGCTTTGAATAACCGTTTTTTATTGATTAATACGCAAACTATACAAGAAAGTCACGCCATCGCACAGCCTCACTGCCCACCCCTGATCGGCTCCCACTCGCGCATGGTGATTTTCAAGGCGTCCTCTCAATATGCATCTCAAAAGCGTAGTGTTGGCTTAGGCTGCCGCCATCAGAATGGAAAGGCCTACAGCCAGCGCGCTCAAACAGCCAGGGCTACGAAAATGACAGTTTGATGGATTGGGGTGGTCTGATATCAAGCCGGGGAAGACCACTGCAAAAACGCTGTGGTAAATAAAAGTAAAGCCAACCGGTAAGCCGGGTTCTGTAACTACTTGCGTAGCCGACAGCCATTCCTCTAGGCGTGCAATTACTCACACGCTCAAGCTATCTACCCGCTGGCAGCGCGAGCCACGCCTTATGTCTTGCGACAAATGCCAGCCTATTTGATATTGCTGCAGATGGAGGTTACCGCGTTTCACCGTAACTTAATACGCTCGTCTCTGTGGCCCTATTCCTCGCCTTATACTGTTGCCAGCTTTCAGCGTACGGCCGTTAGCCGTCATCCCGCTCTGTGCAGCCCGGACTTTCCTCCCCCTGTGTACACAGGCGGCGACTGTCTGGTTGGCTTCGGCGCTATTTTACCACGCATGAACGAACACCCTATAATGGGCGAAATTATCCTAGACTGAAGTCTTATGAACACAGCAGAAAAACCCGGCCAACTGGATCCTTCCTGGCAAGCAGTGCTTGGCACTGAATTTGACCAGCCTTACATGCAATCACTCAAAGCCTTTTTGCAGCAAGAAAAAGCGGCAGGCAAGCATATCTTTCCGCCAGGACCGCTAATTTTCAATGCCTTTAATCACACGCCTTTCGATAAAGTGCGCGTGGTGATTATTGGCCAGGACCCTTACCATGGACCCGGCCAAGCGCATGGATTAAGCTTTTCCGTGCCCGCGGGGGTGGCCTTGCCCCCCTCCCTGATCAACATCTTTAAAGAAATAGAAGCCGATCTCGGCCTGCGCATGAGTGGCAGTGGCGATCTGACACCGTGGGCGGATCAGGGCGTGCTGTTGCTGAACGCCACGCTCACCGTACAAATGGCCAATGCCGGCTCGCACCAAAACCGCGGCTGGGAGCAATTTACCGATGCGGCGATTGCCGCCTTGAATGCCAAACGGAAGGGACTAGTATTTGTGCTATGGGGCAGCTACGCACAAAAGAAAGGGGCCATGATAGACCCCAACAAACATCTGATTTTAAAGTCGGTGCACCCCTCGCCCCTCTCGGCACACCGTGGTTTTTTTGGCAATCACCAGTTCTCTATGATCAACGCCTATCTCACTTCACAAGGCCAAGCACCCATCAATTGGCAACTTTAAACCAGCTTCCAGGCTACCGATTGCCCGGCGCGCAAGGGCACCAATGCATCTTCTGCAAAGGGAATAGCCTCGGGTACGATCCAGCTTTGTTTGTGCAAGGTCACCTGCGTCGTATTGCGCGGCAGTTGGTAAAAATCCGGCCCATAAAAGCTGGCAAAGCCTTCGAGCTTATCCAGCGCGCCCGCTTCTTCAAAAGCTTCGGCGTATAACTCAATCGCCGCATGTGCGGTGTACATGCCGGCACAGCCACAGCTGGCTTCTTTGGCTGATTTTGGATGGGGTGCGCTGTCTGTCCCCAAAAAGAATTTGGGCAAACCGGATGTCGCCGCCTTGACCAGGGCGGCACGATGGGTTTCGCGCTTGAGCACGGGCAGGCAGTAATGGTGCGGACGGATACCGCCGGTGAACATAGCATTGCGGTTCATGAGTAAATGATGCGCGGTGATGGTAGCGGCCAGATTGGCTGGCCCGGCAGCCACAAATTCGGCGGCATCTTGGGTGGTGATATGCTCAAACACGACTTTTAAGCCAGGAAAGTCCTTGAGCAGCAGTTGCAAATGGCGCTCAATAAATACTTTTTCACGGTCAAAGACATCGACATCACTGTCGGTGACTTCACCATGTATCAGCAAAGGTATGCCCTGCTTTTCCATCTCGGCCAAGGCAGATGCACACTTATGCAGGCTGGTGACTCCGGAATCGCTATTGGTAGTCGCCCCGGCCGGATACAGCTTAACCGCATGCACCACCCCAGACTGACGTGCTGCAGCAATTTCGCTGGCTGGTGTATTGTCTGTGAGATAAAGCGTCATCAAGGGCTCGAACACCATGCCTGCTGGCAACGCCTGCTTGATGCGCTGATAATAAGCCAGTGCAGCCTCAGCCGTGGTGACAGGCGGGCGCAAGTTAGGCATGACGATGGCCCGCGCAAACTGTTTGGCCGTATCCGGCAATACCGCTTTCAAGCCTTCGCCATCTCTGAGATGCAAATGCCAGTCATCGGGACGGGTGAGCGTAATCTTGGTTGTCATGCCTATTTACCTTTATTCATGAGGATGAGCGGCCTTGATTGCCAGCGCCGCTTCGTAGAGTTCATTTTTTTTCTGGCCGGTGATATCGGTTGCCAATGCCACTGCCTGCTTCAGTGGTAATTCTTGCAACAGGCGCTGCAGTATCCTTAATGTTTCGTCATCCAGACCCTCGGCTTTTTCCTGTATATCCGCATGCACCAGCAAGACAAACTCACCGCGTTGCTGGTTAGGATCAGCCTGCAACCAGGCGATAGCCTCAGCCAAGCTGCAAGTATGGATAGTCTCAAACGTTTTGGTCAGTTCGCGTGCCAATGTCAGCTGGCGGTGACCACCCAGCACGTTCGCCATATCAGTGACACACTCAACAATGCGGTGCGGTGCTTCGTAAAAAACCAGTGTAGTTGGCAGCGCTTTTACCACCTCTAAACGCTTACGCCGTTGTGAGCCACTGGCGGGCAAAAATCCCTCAAAATAAAAACCGGGCTGGGCAATCCCTGCCGCAGATAATGCCGTAATCACAGCACTCACGCCTGGAATCGGCACCACCGCTAAGCCTGCCTGCCTGACAGCTTGTACCACCAGCGCACCAGGGTCACTCACGGCAGGGGTGCCGGCATCGGTCACCAGTGCAATTGACTCCCCGGCCTGCAAGCGCTTGATCAACCCTTGTGCCGATTGCTGTTCATTGTGTTCATGGACCGCCAGCAAAGGCTTGCTGATGCCTAAATGCCTTAATAGTCCTACCGTATGGCGGGTATCTTCTGCAGCAATCGCATCGACCTGCTGCAAGATGGCTATCGCACGCTGCGTGATATCGCCCAGATTGCCGATAGGCGTGGCGACTACATATAATGTGCCTGTCTCAGTCATCGTGCTATTTTATGCCATTGCAGGCATTTCGCTAAGTTGTTTCATGCTCGATTCAATGCGCTAAGTGCAGAGATCACCCAGTTGAGGACCCTATGAAACTGAATCCAAACAATCAGGGCTTGGCCGCAGAGCAGGCCGCCGCGGCTTACCTGCAACAGCAGGGTCTCACATTGGTGACCCAAAACTACAGCTGCCGCTACGGCGAAATCGACCTGATCATGCATGATAAAAACACGCTGGTGTTTGTTGAGGTGAGACTGCGCAGCAACCGTGGCTTCACCAGTGCCGCCGACAGCATTCACTACCACAAGCAGCAAAAACTGTTGCGCGCGGCACAACATTACTTGCAAAGCCTGGACCGTCAGCCGCCCTGCCGCTTTGATGCGATCCTGTTCGATCACAGCAGCTACCAGTCGCCAGAATGGATTCGTAATGCAATCGACACATAAAAAGCGTAGAATTTTATTATTGAATGCCTGTCACACCTTCTCATCCGTTCATTTCACTTGCTAACACACAAGGAATCCTCATGACAAAAAAACTCTCACTCATTGCAATGCTATTATTGAGTGTGCAATTAGCAGGCTGCTTTCCAGCAGTGGTTGGCGGTGCCGCCGCAGGTGGCGCAATGGCCGCAGACCGCAGAACTTCCGGCATTTATGTCGAAGATGAAAACATCGAATTGAAAACGTTGAAACGGTTGTCGCAATATATGGATAAAGCCTCGCACATCAATGTGACCAGCTATAACCGCATCGTGCTACTCACTGGCGAAGTACCGAATGCCGGACAGCAAGCACAAGCCGAAACACTGACCCGTGAAATTTCCAACGTACGCAACATTCATAATGCGATTACCGTCGGTTTTGCTTCCTCGATCAGCGACCGCACCAATGACGCTTACATCACCACCAAGGTCAAAGCCCGCTTTGTGAGCGAAAACAAGTTCCCAGCAAATGTAGTTAAAGTCGTGACTGAAGCCAGCGTGGTTTACCTGCTGGGCATCGTGTCTGAAAAAGAGGCCGAAGACGCAGTAGAAATCGCCAGAAGTACCGAAGGCGTAAGCAAAGTCGTTAAAGTCTTCGAATACACCAACTAAGGATAGAAGGAATTATTGCTGATATTCGCAAGCAACACCGCTCCGCTACGCGCATCGCCGGATGTGCTTTTGTGGGGCGACTGGCCTGCATAAGGTATCAGCTTATGCCGTCTCTCCCGCATTATTCAATTTGTTTTTTAAGGAATCCTTATGGAAAATCAGGAAATTATTATTCAAGGCATTACACTGGGTGGCAAGCCTTTCCGCCCAAGTGACTGGGTGGACCGCATGTGCAGCACCTATGCCAGCTTTGGTGATGACAAGAAGCTGCGTTACTCCCCTTATCTAAAACCGAAACTGGTCAACAATGTCCGCAGCCTGTCTGTGGATATGAAACTTAAAGATGTCAACCCGGCAGGCTTTGAGCAATTGATGCAGTTTGCCAAAGAGAATCAACTCAGTGTCATCAATCCAGCGGGCGAAGCGGTCAGTATTTAGCATCTGATCTTGCTGCAGCACTCAAACGGATTTTGCTGGTTAAGCCTGTGCGCTTTGAACTAGGGGTTCACTGGTAAACCAAACGCGGATTCTTTGAGTACCCTCTCTAACCAGATTCGGCTCAAAGCGCCGCGTTTAACCTGATACAGACTGCCATCTGGCGCGTAAATATAGGTTGTAGGCAACACTTCAGGCTTGTGAACGATGGATTTTTGCATATCACCGAGCACGATTGGATAAGAAATCAGCATGTCATCGACATATTTCTTCACGGATGCTACTGACTCATACTGTACCGCCACCCCCAGCACCATCACACGCTGACTGGCGTAGGCATCGTAAAAAGTCACCAGTTCCGGCATTTCTTGCAGACAAGGCGGACACCATGGCGCCCAGTAATTCACCACCAGCCAACGCCCTTTATATTGGGAAAGCTGATGCCGTTGGCCTGCCATGTCCTGCATGACCCAGTCTTTCGCCGCCTCTTGTGCCAGTCCCATACAGGGGCTAAACACCAGCAGTGCACTCAGCCCTAAGATGCGCAACTTGTTAAATAACATCAAGCCCTCTTGTTTTTGATCAATACTCACCGCATTATCAAACAATAATGCAGGGAAAAACTTGATTATGCTGGAAAACTGTTGCTATACTAGCTGCAATCTTTTTAGTAATTTCAGTCTGTAGCAAATTACTCACTCAAAAATAACTGATTCAAATAACGTTTAGCCTAAACAATATTTAGTCAAACACATTCAGAATTTTTCTGTTTATACCCTGTCTACTATTGATTTACACCCTTCACCATTCTTAAGAGGCAATAATGAGCGACAACATTACCCATTTAAGCGACGCCAGCTTTGAACAAGAAGTATTGCAATCCACGATTCCGGTACTGGTTGATTACTGGGCAGAATGGTGTGGTCCTTGCAAAATGATTGCGCCAATTCTGGATGAGATCAGCAAGGAATATGCTGGCCGCCTGAAAGTTGCCAAACTCAACATTGATGACAACCAGAACACGCCGCCCAAATATGGCATTCGCGGCATCCCTACGCTGATGTTATTCAAAAACGGTAATGTTGAAGCGACTAAAGTCGGCGCATTGTCCAAGTCTCAGCTTAGCGCGTTCATCGACAGCAATATCTAACGCCTACACCCGGTTTCCAAGTCTGCGAAACCGGGTTTTCTTTTCAATCTCTAAGATGTTTCTCAATCTTGCGAGTTATTCATGCACTTATCCGACCTTAAACACCTCCCTGTGACCGAACTGGTCGAAATGGCGATTGCCAATGACATTGAAAATGCAAGTCGCATGCGTAAGCAGGACCTGATTTTTGCCATCCTCAAAAACAAGGCAAAAAAAGGCGACAGCATTTTTGGTGATGGCACGCTGGAAGTGTTGCCAGACGGATTTGGCTTTTTGCGTTCTCCAGACACCTCTTACCTGGCTGGCCCGGATGATATTTACGTGTCCCCTTCGCAGATTAGACGGTTTAACCTGCACACTGGCGATAGCATTCAGGGCGAAATCCGCACCCCCAAGGAAGGTGAGCGTTATTTTGCCTTGGTTAAAGTCGATAGCGTCAATGGTGAAGCGCCTGAGAATACCAAACACAAGATTCTGTTTGAAAACCTGACGCCCCTGTTCCCAACTGTACCCCTCACATTGGAACGTGAGATCCGCGGTGAAGAAAACATTACCAGCCGTGTGATTGATATGATCGCGCCGATTGGTAAAGGGCAGCGCGCCTTGCTGGTCGCCAGCCCCAAGAGTGGTAAAACCGTCATGCTGCAAAATATTGCGCATGCGATTACCGCCAACCACCCAGACTGTATCCTGATTGTGTTGCTGATCGACGAGCGCCCTGAAGAGGTGACCGAGATGACCCGCTCTGTACGTGGTGAAGTCGTGGCTTCAACCTTTGATGAACCGGCCACCCGCCATGTTCAAGTCGCCGAAATGGTGCTGGAAAAAGCCAAACGCCTGGTCGAACACAAAAAAGATGTGGTGATTCTACTAGACTCTATCACCCGACTGGCACGTGCCTATAACACGGTGATCCCATCTTCAGGCAAAGTCCTGACCGGGGGGGTGGACGCCAATGCGCTGCAAAAACCTAAGCGTTTCTTTGGTGCGGCACGTAACGTCGAGGAAGGTGGTTCGCTGACCATCATCGCCACGGCGCTGGTTGATACCGGGTCACGCATGGACGATGTGATTTACGAAGAATTCAAAGGCACCGGCAACATGGAAATCCACTTGGATAGACGGATGGCCGAGAAACGCACTTACCCGGCCATCAACGTCAACAAGTCTGGCACCCGCCGTGAAGAACTGTTACTGGACAAAGATGTGTTGCAGAAAATCTGGGTACTGCGCAAATTGCTCTATCCGATGGACGACCTCGAGGCGATGGAGTTCTTGCTTGATAAGATCAAGGCGACCAAGAGCAACAACGACTTTTTTGACAGCATGCGTCGTGGCTAACGCCGATCACGATACAAATATTTTTGAGATTGTGCTTGATAAAGCCCATGAAATCATAGATAATCGCGCGTTTACTGCAACTGCTTAAGATTAGAGAGAAAGCATGAAAGCTGACATTCACCCAAATTACCCGGAAATCAACGTCACATGTAGCTGTGGCAATAAATTTAAAACCCGGTCTACCACTGGTAAAGACTTGAACATTGAAGTATGTTCACAGTGCCACCCGTTCTACACCGGTAAACAGAAGATCGTGGACACCGCTGGTCGCGTTGAGAAATTCCGCCAAAAATACGGCATGTAATTTCGGCGAAGATCGTCCAGAAAGGCAGCATGGCTGCCTTTTTTGTTTTCATCTATACTGCTTTGGCTTGTTTGTGTTGAATCACTTACTCCAGTTAAAGGCATTTACTTCGCGACCTGTACTCCACGATGCAGTTTTACATTGACCACGACTGGCAAGAAAACATGGCCACCCCGCGTGCCAAGGTGGGGGAGCGTGCCAAGGCGCACCTGTTAATCTTGCTCTGTGCCATCTGGTTGTGTGTAGGCTTAATTGGGCACTCCCCCTGGAAGCCGTTTGAATCACAAACGGCCAGTATCATCCAAAGTTTGTTTGAGCACCCATTCCTCTCTGCGAAAAGCTGGACAGAGGGTATATGGATTGCCCCAGTATCTGCAGGCCACCCTGCGCTTGAAACGCCACCGTTGTTTTACTGGGTCGCCACCGGCTTCGCGCATTTGCTGTCTCCTTTTTTACCGATACATGATGCAGCCCGGCTGAGCGTGGGCGTGTGGATGCTGCTGACACTCATCATGATGGGGCTCAGTGGCCGTGAACTCTGGAATTTTGGAGTCGGCAGGCAAACCAACTTTATTTTTATCGGCTGTTTGGGATTAGTTGTCAGTGCACACACCATGATGCCGGCCATCGCCGCTTTGACAGGGATTACCATGGCCTTTTACGCCCAAGCACTGGTCATCCGCAAACCAATCCGCGCCACCCTCTTGCTGGCGACAGGTTTGATGATCTCCTTTTTGGCTGGCGGCGTATTACCTGCGCTCACTATTGTCGCCACCACCGCTTGCTTGTTGTTCCTGCCAGCCATCCGCCAACATCGCGCCCAATCCCAGGCGTTGCTAACAGGCGTGTTGCTTGCTACGCCCGGCATCTGGCTTTGGTGTTCGCTGTGCCAGCAATGGGCACCGGAGCTATGGCAAGGCTGGTGGGCATCCCAATGGCAAGTACAATTTCCAACAAAACACACTTACTTTGTCAGGACATTGGCCTGGTATGCCTGGCCTGCCCTGCCTTTTGCCATGTGGGGCGTTTGGCGTTTCCGCCAGAGCGTTTTATCAACCTACCGGTTTCAACTGGGACTGATCTTTTTTACAGTGGCTTTTGTCTTGATTGGCTTTTACAGCGACCGTAGCGAAGTGAATGCTTTACCCTTACTGGTACCGCTCACCGTGCTGGCTGCTGGCAGCATTGAAACACTCAAACGCGGTGCTGCAGGCGCCTTAAACTGGTTTGGATTGATCCTGTTCGGCATTTTGATCGCGATTGCCTGGTTAGGATGGTGGGCCATGCTCAATGGATCACCAGTTAAACTTTACCAACGCCTGAGTTACCTGTCTGGATTGCAAACCATTCCATTTAGCCTGCTCTATGGTGCGATTGCAGTCGCAGTGACCCTGATCTGGCTGTCTATCGTCTTGCGCTCCAAACATTCCAACCGCTCCAGCGCCACGAATTGGGCCATAGGCATGACCTGCGCCTGGACGGTATTTATGAGTTTGTGGCTCCCCATGATAGAAGCTGCGCGCACCTATCAACCTTTGTTTGAAGATTTACGCCATCATTTGCCTGAGCATTACCAATGCATTTATGCGCAAAATATCGGCAGCTCGCAAGAAGAGTTACTGCACTATCATGCCAAAATCCGTTTACAGACTCAGCCATCTGCAAAACTCACCTGTGATTTGTATCTGATTGAAGACCAGCCTGGCAAACGCCATGTGTTACCTGGGGATGAATGGCGCGTCATTTGGGAAGGGGAACAGACCCGCCAGAATCGCGAGTCTTTCAGATTGTTACAGCGACACAGCAAATAGCCCAAGTCCAGTCCGGCAAGGCATCGATCTAAGCCGCCATTCAAAATCAGGGTTATTGCACGTATTGCTGTACCGCCGCAACCACTTGTGGATGCAACCCTTGCCCCTGATGCTGCTGGACGTGGCTAACCAGACTTTTGATCATGACGGAATTCCAGAATTTTTTCAGATGGCTGGCGATTTCACGCTGAGCTTCTTCCGTATCAGGATTGGCCTCAAAAAAGTCACCGATCTGGTTAGCCATTTTAATTAATTTTTCAACATCCATTTCCAAGCACACTTTCTTGTGAATGACTGCTCAGGCCGCTGGGCCAAGCTCGCCGCTATACACAACACATTGGCCCGCCCTGGCAAAGCCAACCAGTAAAAAACCATACTCCTTAGCCAGGTTAACAGCCAAAGCCGTAGGAGCCGAGATCGCCACCAACACGCGGCCACCCGCCATCGCGACTTTTTGCACCATTTCGTAACTGGCACGGCTAGTCGTCAGCACCCAGTGGTCCTGCCAGCAGTCAGGCCACGCGACTTGCTGGCGCAACAGCGAACCGATCAGTTTATCCAGGGCGTTATGCCTACCCACATCCTCCCGCACACACACGACTTTCCCCTGCCTATCGGCAAGGGCGGTGGCATGGGTCGCGCCTGTCATCTGTTGCAGAGGCTGCTGGGATTGCAATCCTGCAAGCGCCGTAGCGATGACGTCAGCATCCAGTCTGACGGGCGCTGATACGGCCCTGTCAGGATGCTTAAATACTTGCTGCAGGCTTTCTGCACCGCATAAACCGCAACCCGTTCGGCCAGTGAGGTTACGCCGTTGCGCCTTCAGTGCAACAAATTGCTCGGTGGCTAATTCTATGTGCAGCTCAACCCCCTGCAATTGACCATCGTCATGCATGATCGCTTTCGCCTCAACCCCATAAATCTGGTTGCGCGCAGTGATGATGCCTTCAGTAAAAGAAAACCCATAGGCAAAATCTTCCAGGTCAGCCGGGGTAGCCATCATTACTACATGTGAAATCCCGTTATACACAAACGCAATCGGGACTTCTTGCGCCAAAGCGTCGGCGACGACCGTCACCTCACCCTGCCGCCAGCGACTCACCGCCAGCGTGGCAACCGCTTGCGCAGCTGCTTGTGGCGGCAATGCCTGCTCAACCGACAGAGAACATTGCGTAAACACCTCTTTCACTGCGGTCATCAGGATACAACCGTCTGCGGATCCATGCCTGACAACTCAATCTGGGTATCACTGAATGAACGATACTGTTTTTGCCAATCAGACAATTGATTTACCTTGGATACCTGCACTGCCGTCACCTTGTACTCTGGACAATTGGTCGCCCAATCCGAGTTATCGGTGGTAATCACATTGGCACCGGACTCAGGATGATGGAAAGTGGTATAGACCACGCCAGGTTGTACGCGCTCGGTAATCCTGGCTCGCAACACGGTCTGCCCGGCGCGGCTGGTAATCCCCACCCAGTCGCCCTCAACAATCCCACGGTCCTCAGCATCATGCGGGTGAATCTCGATCACATCCTCATGATGCCAGACCACGTTTTGGGTACGTCTGGTTTGCGCACCTACGTTGTATTGAGACAAGATACGGCCTGTGGTCAGGATCAAGGGATACTTCTGGTTAACACGCTCAGTGGTAGGCACATACTGCGTCACAAAGAACTTGCCCTTGCCACGCACAAATGCATCCACATGCATGGTCGGTGTGCCAGCCGGCGCCTCATCGTTACAAGGCCACTGGATACTGCCCAACTCATCCAGTTTTTTAAAGCTGACTCCAGCAAAAGTAGGAGTCAAAGCGGCAATCTCATCCATGATCTCGCTGGCATGTGCGTACTGCATGGGATAACCCAGAGCAGCCGAAAACTTAGCGGTAATCTCCCAGTCTTCCATCCCGTTCTTGGGCGTCATGACTTTACGCACGGGCGAAATGCGGCGCTCGGCATTGGTAAACGTGCCATTTTTCTCGAGGAATGACGCCCCGGGGAAAAACACATGCGCAAACTTGGCGGTTTCATTCAAGAACAAGTCCTGCACAATCACACATTCCATATTTTCCAATGCATGGGTGACGTGCTGGGTGTCTGGGTCTGACTGGGCAATATCCTCACCCACACAGTAGACCGCTTTAAAACTGCCTTCAGCGGCCAGGTCCAGCATATTGGGAATACGCAGTCCAGGATCGGCGCTCAGTTTGACGCCCCATGCCTGCTCGAATTGTGCCCGTGTTTCATCATCAGACACATGACGGTAACCTGGGAATTCATGCGGCATGGACCCCATGTCACAAGAGCCTTGCACATTATTCTGCCCGCGCAACGGGTTCACCCCCACGCCTTCACGACCGACATTCGCGGTCGCCATCGCCAGGTTGGCAATACCCATCACGGTGGTGGAACCTTGGCTGTGCTCTGTGACGCCTAAGCCATAGTAGATGGCCGCATTGCCACCGGTAGCATACAAGCGTGCAGCTTCTCTCACCTCTTTGGCTGGCACGCCCAATTCTTTTTCAAGTGCTTCTGGAGAGTTTTCAGGCTTGGCGGCAAAATCACGCCAGGCCACATAAGAATCCCATTCGCAGCGCGCTTTAACAAAGTCCTCTTGTACCAACCCTTCGGTCACAATCACATGCGAAATAGCTGAAATCATGGCCACATTGGTCCCTGGGCGCAGCTTAAGGTGATAGTCAGCACGGATATGGGGAGAATTGCCGACCAGGTCGATTTCGCGTGGATCGACGATAATCAGTTTGGCCCCTTCACGCAAACGGCGCTTCATCAATGAACCAAACACAGGGTGACCATCGGTAGGATTAGCACCCATGACAAAAATCACATCTGACTTCATCACTGAATCAAAGGTCTGTGTGCCCGCAGACTCTCCTAGCGTTTGCTTGAGGCCATAACCGGTCGGGCTATGGCAAACACGGGCACAAGTATCCACGTTATTCACGCCAAACACGGCGCGGATCAGTTTTTGAGTGACATACACTTCTTCATTGGTACAACGGCTGGAAGTGATCCCCCCAACGGCCTCTTTGCCATACTGTTTTTGGATACGCTGGATTTCGCCAGCAGCATAATTAATTGCCTCATCCCAGCTCACTTTTTGCCAGGGATCATGAATACTCTTGCGTATCATAGGTGTGGTAATGCGATCCGCATGCGTCGCATAGCCCCAGGCAAAGCGACCTTTGACACAACTGTGGCCATGGTTGGCGCCACCGCTTTTGCTTGGCGTCATGCGCACCACTTGTTCGCCCTTCATCTCTGCGTCAAAACTACAGCCCACGCCGCAATAGGCGCATGTTGTTGTCACTTTATGCTCTGGCGTCCCAGCCTCAATCACGGTTTTTTCCATCAGTGTGGCGGTCGGGCAAGCTTGCACACATGCACCGCAAGACACACATTCAGAGTCCAGGAAATCTTTATTGCCCGCTGAGACTTTGCTATCAAAGCCGCGGCCTTGAATGGTCAAGGCAAAAGTACCTTGGGTTTCCTCACACGCACGCACGCAACGCGAACAGACGATACATTTGGATGGGTCAAAGGTGAAATAAGGATTGGACTCATCTTTAGCTTGCCCCAGGTGATTTTCGCCTTCGTAGCCATAGCGGACTTCACGCAAACCCACCGCACCCGCCATGTCCTGCAACTCGCAAGCCCCATTGGCGCCGCAAGTCAGGCAGTCCAGCGGATGGTCAGAAATATACAACTCCATGATGCCCCGGCGTACATCGGCCAATTTAGGCGTTTGCGTTTTCACCTTGAGGCCGGGCGCGACTGGCGTCGTACAAGAGGCAGGATAGCCACGACGCCCTTCGATTTCGACCAGGCATAAGCGGCAGGAACCAAACGGCTCTAGAGAGTCAGTAGCACAAAGCTTAGGTACGGTAACGCCCCCCAACTGCGCCGCATGCATGATAGAAGTGCCCTCAGGCACGGTGACGTCCACCCCATCAATATTGAGGGTCACCATCACATCGCTATCTGATTTTGGTGTGCCATAATCCTTGTCCGGGTCATACTTGAGGGATTGCGGCTGTGAAGAGGAGTATTTAATGTCATCCATAATAATGTCCTTTGCTGCCTAGGCTGCAGCCTCTTTACCACTTAATCCAAAGTCTTCAGGGAAATGGTTCAATGCACTCAAGACCGGGTAAGGCGTCATCCCGCCTAAGGCACACAATGAACCGTTCAGCATGGTGTCTGATAAATCGCGCAACAAATGTACCTGCTTGGCGCGGTTATTTCCGACCATAATCTTGTCCATCACCTCGACCCCACGGGTTGAGCCGATGCGGCAAGGCGTACATTTGCCACAACTTTCCTCAGCGCAAAACTCGAAGGCGTAGCGTGCCATTTTCGCCATGTCGACACTGTCATCAAAGGCGACAATGCCGCCGTGCCCCAGTACCGCCCAGATTTTGCCGAATTCTTCATAATCCAGCGGCGTATCAAACTGGCTTTCAGGCAAGTAGGCGCCCAACGGCCCACCCACTTGTACGGCACGAATTGGCCGTCCGGTCGCTGAACCGCCACCATAGTCATACAGCAACTCACGCAAGGTCGCGCCAAAGGCCAACTCCACCAGGCCGGTTTGTTTTAAATTGCCCGCCAACTGGATAGGCAAGGTGCCGCGTGAACGCCCCATCCCATAATCTGCATAATATTGCGCGCCTTTATCCAGAATAATCGGCACCGTCGCGAGCGAAATCACGTTATTCACAATGGTTGGCTTGCCAAACAAGCCTTCAATGGCAGGCAGCGGTGGCTTGAAGCGCACCAGTCCACGCTTGCCTTCCAGGCTTTCCAATAAAGAAGTTTCTTCGCCACACACATAAGCGCCTGCCGCACGGCGCACCTCCAGGTGAAACGTATGGCCGGAGCCCTGTATATTCTCACCCAGGTAACCGGCATGATTGGCCTTACGGATCGCCTCATTCAGTGTTTTCAAGGCATGTGGATATTCGCTACGCAAATAGATATAACCCTGTGTTGCCCCGACAGCAATCCCGGCAATGGTCATGCCTTCAATCAAGACAAACGGATCGTCTTCCATGATCATACGATCGGAATAGGTGCCAGAATCGCCCTCATCCGCATTACAAACCACATACTTTTGTTCGGCGGGCGCATTCAACACCGTATTCCATTTAATGCCGGTCGGGAACGCAGCGCCGCCGCGGCCACGCAAGCCCGAGTCTGTCACCGCTTTGACGATGTCCGCGCCAGACATTGCCAGCGCATTTTTGAGCCCTTGATACCCATCCTGTGCAAGATAGTCTTCGAGCGAGAGCGGTTCAGTCACACCGACCCGTGCAAAAGTGAGACGCTGCTGTTTTTTTAGCCAGGAGAGCTCTTCAGTCAAGCCGAGATATAAAGGATGCGCTTTTGCTTGGTCTGCCAAGGGCTGGGTAAACCCGGCATCAAACAAGCCAGCCACATCTGCGGGTGAGACTGGGCCAAAGGCGACACGCCCTTGCGCACTTTCAACTTCGACCAGGGGCTCTAGCCAGAACAACCCTCGTGAGCCATTACGCACCAGCGTAATGGCTAGGCCTCTTGCCTCGGCTTCTTGGATGATTTTTTTTGCAGTGCGCTCAGCCCCTAAAGAAAGCGCTGTCGAATCGATAGGCACATAGATTTTAACCATGACACACCTCAGCAATCAGATCCGTCACTTTTTGTGTATTCATGCGGCCATAGACCTCTTCATCCAGCATGACGGCAGGCGAGCAACCACAATTGCCCAGACAGTAGACCGGTAGCAAGGTCACTTCGCCATCCGCAGTGGTTTGATGATAGTCCACGCCTAGTCTGGCTTTCAATTCTGCCTCCAGCTTTTCTGAGCCCATGGCTTGGCAGGACTCAGCGCGGCAAACTTGCAACACGTGTTTGCCAACCGGATGGGTATGGAAATGATGATAGAAACTCACCACGCCGTGCACCTCGGCCACCGAGAGTGCCAAGGCCTTGGCAATGTCTGGATAGACGGTTTCCGGCACATAGCCGATATCGTCCTGAATCGCATGTAACAGCGGCATTAAGCCCCCCGGTACATGCTGGTGTGCTTGAATATGCGCTTGAATTTGCGCATGCTGTTCATGGCTTAAAGTGTTATCCAAACCGACCTCACATCCTGACGAGTTACAATTCAGTTACATTCTATCACCATGGCATCATATCCTCTATTTATGCCTTGTTAAAGCAAAAAAAGGGCATAAAATGCTGATTACTTTAAATTTTAATGATTGCAATGCACACGCCAGCCCCTCTGCCCACCCAATTGATCGACCAGTTTAGCCGACAGGTGGACTACATCCGCCTGTCGATTACTGACCGCTGCGATTTTCGCTGCCAATATTGCATGGCAGAGGACATGACCTTTTTACCTCGTCACGAAGTCATGTCCCTGGAAGAGTGCGCGCGTCTGGTTAAATTGTTTGTCCGTATGGGCGTACGTAAAGTTCGCATCACTGGTGGTGAACCGCTGGTACGCAAAAATGCACTCTGGCTGTTTGAGGAGATTGGTCATTTGCCTGGCCTGCAAGAGTGTGTCATCACCACGAATGGCAGCCAACTGGATAAATATGCCCAAGCATTGAAAGCGGCAGGGGTTAAACGCATCAATATTTCCATCGATAGTTTGCAGGCAGACCGATTTAAAGCCATCACGCGCGTAGGCGAATTATCCAAAGTATTGAGCGGCTTGGATGCTGCCATCGCGGCCGGCTTTGAAAACATTAAAATCAATTCAGTCCTGATGCGGGGCATCAATGAGGATGAAGCAGAAGCCCTGGTTGACTTTGCCATTCAAAAACACATCGATATTAGTTTTATTGAAGAAATGCCGTTGGGCGAAGTGGCGCACAACCGCGAGCAGAGTTACGTGAATAACTCAGAGACGCTGGCATTGCTTAAAAGTAAGTTCTCACTCACGCCAAGCACCCACAAAACCGGCGGTCCTGCCCGCTATTGGCAGGTGAACGGGCAAGCCACCAGAATTGGTTTTATTTCACCTCATAGCCACAACTTTTGTGAAAACTGCAACCGCGTTCGCATCACCTGCCAGGGAGAGCTGTTTTTATGCCTGGGCCAGGATCATCAGGTCAATTTATTGCCACTGTTGCGTCAGCATCCAGATGATGACTTGCCCCTGGTAGAAGCCATTTTGCATGGCATGCGCATCAAACCCAAAGGGCATGACTTTGATTTGCGTCGAGCCTCACCCGCCGTCGTGCGCTTCATGTCCCATACAGGTGGTTGATGCAGATAACCGCAGTCATTCTTGCCGGAGGGCGCGGCTTGCGCATGGGGGGCGTGGACAAAGGCCTGGTAGACCATCAGGGCAAGCCGCTGGTCGCGCACGTGCTTGAACGCATCCAGCCACAAGTGGACCATGTCCTCATCAATGCCAACCGTCATCTGGACGAGTACCAGCGTTTTGGCGTACCCGTGGTCACTGATGCCAACGACCAGTTTGAGGGTCCTTTAGCCGGCATGCAAGCCGGTATGCAGCATGCAGCCACGGACTGGATCGTGAGCGTTCCGTGTGATTCGCCCTTACTACCGCTGGACCTGGTCAGTCGGCTCAAAAGCGCCGTAGAGGTCGCGCAACAATTACACAAGCAAGTCAACACCCTGGCGATTGCCCGCAGCCAGAGCGGGACACACCCGGTCTTTTGCCTGATGCCGCGCACCCTGTGCAACGATTTAGATCAATTTTTAGCGCAAGGCCAACGCAAAGTGAGTGCGTGGCAAGCGCAGCATCCTCATATATACGTTAGCTTTGAAGATGAGCAAGCGTTTACCAACATCAATGAACGCCAACAAACCTCCCTATGAACCAGAAACAAGATTTATTACGTCAATTAGCCCACGACCCGGCTGGCGCTGAGGATTATGACCCGAATGCCATGTCGGTCGCTCAAGCGCGGCTGTACATCCAGCAATTCCTGACGCCCGTGCAAGAGACCGAGCGCATCTCGATCAAGCACGCGCTTGGCCGAGTGCTCGCTAGCCCGGTGATCTCTTCGCTCAATGTGCCTGGCCATAACAACTCTGCCATGGATGGCTTTGCCTTCAGGCACGCGGAAGCGGCACAGCGTTTGCATATTGTCGGCACCGCTTTTGCCGGCAGAGCATTTGACGCAATCATTCCAGCGGGAGCTTGCATCAAAATTATGACCGGCGCCGTGGTGCCGCCAGATGCAGATACCGTCGTCATGCAGGAACATACAGCGGTCGACGGTGAATATGTCAGCATCCAAAAATTGCCAGGCAAGGGCGCCAACGTACGTTTGGAAGGCGAAGACATCGCGATCGGGCAAACCGTACTTGATAACGGTCACACGCTGCAGCCAGCGGATATGGGTTTACTGGCCTCGTTAGGGATCGCCGAGATAGAAGTTTACCGGCGTCTCAAAGTGGCTTTTTTCACAACTGGTGATGAGCTGGTCAGCGTAGGGCAGCCCTTGCAAGCGGGCCAAATTTACGACAGCAACCGCTACAGCCTGTGGGGCATGTTGCAAGCCTTGGGCGTAGAGGTTGAGGATATGGGGAATATCGCAGATGATCCTCAAGCACTGGAACATACGCTGTTGCAAGCCGCGGCGCAGTTTGATGTGGTGATCACCAGTGGTGGCGTCTCTGTTGGTGAGGCAGACTTTATGAAGCAACTGCTGGCAACCCATGGCGAAGTGCTCTTCTGGAAAATCAACATGAAACCAGGGCGGCCGCTGGCATATGGCAAGTTGGGGCAAGCACATTATTTTGGCTTGCCTGGCAATCCAGTTTCCACCATGGTCACGTTTTACCAGTTTGTACAATCTGCGCTCAAAACCTTGATGGGAAGCCCGCAAAGCACAGTTCCCACATTTAAAGTTGAATGCGTCAGCACGATCAAAAAAGCGCCGGGCCGCACCGAGTTTCAACGCGGGATCTTGTTTCAGGCGGGAAATCACTGGAAGGTCAAAACCACTGGCGAGCAAGGGTCCGGTATTTTAAGCAGCATGAGCCAGGCCAATTGCTTTATTTTGCTCGACGACTACGCTCAATCCATAGAAGCAGGTAGTTGGGTAGAAGTACAACCATTCAAAGGTATTTTCTAGCCCACTCCAACCTAGGCAAACTGGCAAGAATATTCAAAAATAGCTTATAGTGTCGGCTTGCTGCGGGGGTCATCAAAAGGGATATTGGCGTGCAAGCCGTGATAAAAGAAACAAAACAATTCAGTCATTTATTAGAGTGGTGCTTAATTGCCTCACTGCTGATACATGCTTTGATGATGTTTACCCTTCCCAAACCTGACTACGACCTGCCGCCGCCTAAAAAGCAGGAAATCCGCATTGAACTGGTCAAACCAGAGCCACCAGCAGTGAAGCCTGCCCCGCCAGCTCCTGCAGAACCTGAGCCTGTAAAACCGACCCCGCCCAAACCACAGCCACAGCAGCCAAAAGCAGAACCTAAGCCCATAGAGCAAAAGCCTGTGATACCACAAAAGCCGTCGCCGACGCCAGAGCAAGCAGTAGAAACACCTCGTCCTGTGGTAGAGTCACCCGCCCCGGCCGTGATTGCCGCGAAACCCAGCGTCAGTGAAGCCAAGCCTGAAGTCGCAGTGCCACCCCCTGCGCCCGCAGCCCCGCCAGAACCTGTCAAGGCTTCTGGTCCTAGCGAAGGGGACATTGACGCAGCGCGCAATGCCTTTAGAAGTGCGGCGCATCGGGAGTTGAAGAAAAATCAGCGCTACCCGCGCATTGCACAAGACAGAGGCATAGAGGGCGATGTCAAACTAAGCATTAGCATTGACGATCATGGCAATATCACCAATATTGAGGTGGTCGAATCCAGCGGCAACAAAGCCATTGATGATGCGGCCTTAGCTGCAGCACAAAAATCGCAACTAAAACCTCACTTCCACGAGATATTACGTGGCAGAATCAATAACATTATTGTTACGGTCAGCTTCAAACTTTCCAGTTAGGCGCACATCTTGTTCAAGCGAAAGCCAGACAGCTCTTCCAAACATTGGCAACATGACAAACCGCTCAGGTCCTTACTGCTTTTTCACGACATTTATTTTATTGCCCTGATTGTGCTCGCCGTCGCCAGTGGCGGCTACGGTATTTACTTATGGGACAAGGCCTCCAAACAATCCCAACGCATCAATGTTGTGATCCAGGAAATTTATCTGGTGCGGGGCGACCTTTACCGGCAAATGAAAGAGCTATTTGATGCCTTTTTTTTGCAGGAAGCGAATGCACTTAATGAGTACAACCAATATACGACATCCATTCTTTTGCATATGGAGCGTTTGCAGTCGATTGCCCTGGACCAGGAAGAGCGCGATGCGCTGATGGAGATCGAACACAAATACCGCAGCCTGGTGAATGAAGCTCCTGCGCTGTTTTACCGTTACAAAAATAATCCGGACCGCAATGCCCAGAAATCCATCTATCAGGACATTGAAACCGGCATTTTCAAACACTACGAAGAAGTATCAAAGCGGGCAGAACGTCTGCTCATGATCAAGCAAGGTGAAATCAAGCACAGACTGGATGAAGCAAGAAGCAACTCTATCGCGGTCCTGTCGTTGCCACTGCTACTAGCCTGTGTGCTGATCGTCTATTCCAGGCGCATCCTGAAAGAATCCATCGTGCGCCCGATTAATGACATCATGCAAGCCACCAATGCGATTAGTGGCGGTAGCCTCACCCATCAGGTGCCAGAGGCTGGCGCGGAAGAGTTGGCCATGCTATCGCGTGAAATCAATAAGATGGCCGAAGACTTGGCAGCCAGCCGCGATGCACTGGTCAAAAGCGAGAAACAAGCCGCACTTGGCCTGCTGGTGCCTATGCTGGCCCATAACATCCGCAACCCTTTGGCGAGTATCCGGGCGACCGCGCAAGTCATTGATGACCCGCAACTCGACAAAGATACCATTGAGTCTATTCAAGGCATCATCCACACCGTCGACCGGCTAGAGCGCTGGACAGGTAGCCTGCTGTCATACCTTCATCCAATTAAGCCTATGCTTAATCAATTACGACTATCCAATATTGTGCAAGGGGCGATCACCACCTTAAATCCCAAGCTCAATGAAAAGCAGATCCGGCTGCAAGAAAACAGCACAACGGTGCAACAGCTCATTTTGACCGATGAGCACTTATTGGAACAAATGCTCTACAACCTGCTTCTAAACGCCACAGAGGCATCACCTAAAGGGGCAGAAATCCAACTGCATTGTTCCCTGCATGATCAATTGCTGACGCTAGTGATTATTGATCAGGGGCCGGGCATGCCCTTTAAGCCTGACCCGCACGCACTGACGCCCGGGCCAACCACCAAGCGGTTTGGTACTGGTCTTGGCATTCCGTTTGCATTTAAAGTGTGCGAGGAGCTCGGCGGTAGCATGACCTTTGAAAGTAGTGCAGGCACCGGAACGCGCATTACCATCTTGTTACCGCAATAATCATCAGCCTCTATTGTGCTGCATGATTGCAGGCAAGGAATGTGCGATTTGTGCTTGCTTAATTTTGTATTTTTATCAACAATGTGATTAAGTGATAGCGATGTCAACTATGTTAAATTCACCTGTTCCAGAACTCAGCTTACCTGCGACCTCCAGCCTGCAATTTAATAGCAAAGACTATTTAGGCAAGTTTCTCGTCCTGTATTTTTACCCCAAGGACTCTACCCCAGGCTGTACGACGCAAGGGATGCAATTCCGTGATATGCATGCTGCCTTTTTAGAAGCGAATGCCGTCATTTTTGGTATTTCACGTGACACCCTCAAATCGCATGAAAACTTCAAGGCCAAATACAGCTTTCCATTTGAACTCATCTCAGACAGCGATGAAGTGGCTTGCCAGGCATTTGATGTGATTAAAATGAAAAACATGTACGGCAAACAAGTGCGCGGTATTGAGCGCAGTACATTTCTGGTGAACCCACAAGGCATCATTGTGCGCGAATGGCGTGGTGTCAAAGTCGATGGTCATGCCGCTGAGGTATTAGCCAGCATACAGTCTTCCCACTCATAAAAGTGATTTTCTATGGCCCGTGCTCCACAAACCAAGCTTTTTGTTCTCGATACTAACGTTTTGATGCACGACCCTTCGTCGCTGTTCAGATTTGAAGAGCACGATGTCTACCTCCCCATGGTCACCTTGGAGGAGCTGGACAACAATAAAAAAGGCTTGACCGAGGTGGCAAGGAATGCGCGCCAAGCCAGCCGATTCCTAGAAGAAATCATGGGCGGCAATGAGAGTGCCAACCTTGAAGAGGGCTGTCCGCTAGCTATCCAGGGTAACCGCCATTTAACCGGGAAACTGTTTTTCCAAACAGAACATGTGCCAACCGATTTGCCTGGACTGGCTGGCAGTAAGGCAGATAACCAGATCATCAGCGTAGTGCTGGCGCTCAAGAAGCAACATACGAAACGCAATGTGATTCTGGTGAGTAAGGATATTAATATCCGCATCAAAGCCCGCGCCATGGGCGTGGCGGCTGAGGACTATTTTAACGACAAGGTGCTGGAAGACAGCGATATGCTGTACACCGGCTTGCGCGAACTGCCAGAAAACTTTTGGGACTTGCACAGCAAGGACATGCATTCATGGCAGGAATCTGGCCGGATGTATTACAAAATCAGCGGCCCGATCGTCAAATCACTGCTCGTGAACGAGTTTGTTTTTTATGAATTCAACAAGCCGTTTCATGCCATTGTGCGCAAAATTGAAGATAATGCAGCCATCCTGGAAGTTGTTCAGGACCACATGAACCCCAAACACAGCGTGTGGGGAATTACCGCGCGCAACCGTGAGCAAAACTTTGCGCTCAACCTGCTGATGGACCCTGACATTGATTTTGTCACCCTGCTAGGCCAGGCTGGCACCGGCAAAACCCTGCTCACCCTGGCAGCCGCGCTCACACAAACCCTGGATAAAAAACGTTACTCGGAAATCATCATGACCCGCGTGACCGTGCCAGTCGGTGAAGATATCGGCTTTTTACCAGGCACCGAAGAAGAAAAAATGGCCCCCTGGATGGGAGCACTCGAAGACAACCTGGATGTCCTCAATAAAACCGATGAGGACGTGGGAGAATGGGGGCGTGCAGCCACCCAGGACCTGATCCGCACCCGCATTAAAATCAAATCCTTGAACTTCATGCGTGGCCGGACCTTCCTGAACAAGTTTCTGATCATAGACGAAGCACAAAACCTCACACCAAAACAAATGAAAACCTTGATTACACGTGCTGGTCCCGGCACCAAAGTGGTCTGCCTGGGGAATATTGCCCAGATTGATACGCCATACCTCACAGAAGGTAGCTCAGGGTTGACTTATGTCGTTGACCGCTTTAAAAACTGGTCGCATAACGGACATATCACCCTGGTGCGTGGTGAGCGCTCCCGCCTGGCGGATTTTGCAGCAGAGGTCTTGTAGACACTCGTCTGCGCGCTTGTTATGGTCAAAGGCTTTTATACCTTACTGATTGCCCAGTTTTTGTCGGCAATCGCAGATAATGCATTGCTATTTGCTGCGATTGCCCTACTGGCAAAATTAAACGCCCCTAGTTGGCATGAGCCGCTATTACGCGAATTTTTTGTGATTTCCTACATCTTGCTGGCGCCTTTTGTCGGTCCTTTTGCCGATGCCCTGCCCAAAGGTCGGGTCATGTTTTTGAGTAATGGCCTGAAGTTTATTGGCTGCCTGATGGCGCTAGCAGGCATTCCGCCCCTGTATGCATACGCAGTGGTTGGAATCGGTGCCGCGGCATATTCGCCGGCGAAATACGGCATTCTGACCGAGATGCTGCCGTCAAATCTGCTAATCAAGGCCAATGCCTGGATGGAAGGCACCACAGTCACGGCAATTATTTTAGGGCCAGTGCTCGGCTCGACCTTGTCCGCAAATAACCCATATATCGGCATTGCCTGTATCATGTGTTTGTATTTGCTGGCAGCAGCCTTCAATTACTATATTCCCAAGGTGCCGATTGACCACAAAGTAGAACAAAAAAATCTCTGGTTTCTACTCAAGGATTTTTGGCACGCATTCATCACACTCTGGAAAGATCCGCAAGGCCAGGTGTCACTCGCTGTCACCACCTTATTCTGGGGTGCCGGTGCAACATTACAGTTTGTGGTTCTGCAATGGGCGGATATCCGTTTAGGCTTCTCGCAACAACAAGCCACTTATTTGATTGCTATTCTTGCTGTGGGGATCGCGATCGGCTCGATTATCGCTTCTAAATATGTTGAGCTTGAGAATGCCGTTAAAGTATTACCGGCTGGCATTTATATGGGGATCTTGGTGATGACCATGATCGTCATCCACAGCCCGATACTGGCTGGCATCTTGCTGTTTGTCATCGGCATGCTTTCAGGCTACTTCCTGGTACCGCTAAACTCATTGCTGCAGCACAGAGGGCATCATCTACTCGGGGCCGGACACTCGATTGCCGTGCAGAACTTTAACGAGAACATCGGTATTCTATTACTGCTGGGTGCTTACACCTGGATGGTAGGCGCCAAACTTGAGATCAATACCATTGTCGCTATTTTCGGCACCTTTATTATTCTAAGCATGTCATTGATCACCTTGGTTTATCGCAAGCACATCCAGCGGTAAGCGTTCGATAAAAATTGGATTTTAAGCAATAAAAAAGGGCGCTTGAGCGCCCTTTTTTATTGTTGAAGGTTAATGCAATTTGACATGCGGTTCAGTCCGTCTCGAAATGATACGCCCAATCGTATGCACAATAACCGCTAACACCCCGTGCAAGGCCATTAAGTGCATTTTATACAACGAACGATACATTACTCGAGCGAACAGCCCCTGGATGTACATGCTGCCACCCGCCACCGCGCCCATCAAGCTACCAACAGTCGAGTATTTACCCAAATTCACCAATGAACCGTAATCAGTGTAGTGGAACTCTGGCAAGGACTCTTTCCCAGCAACACGCGCTTTCACTGTCTTGATCAGCAGCGAAGCCTGCTGATGGGCTGCCTGTGCACGTGGCGGCACTGTCGCATCGTGACCCAGCCAAGGGCAAGCCGCGCAATCCCCAAATGCAAAGATATTGGTATCACGCGTCGTTTGCAAATGTTGGTTCACCACTAACTGGTTAATACGGTTTGTCTCCAAACCATCAATATCCTTGAGGAAATCAGGTGCTTTGATACCAGCTGCCCAAACAACTAACTCCGCAGGAATCGTACGTCCGCTATGTGTAGTGATCCCTTTAGGCGATACCTCGGTCACCCGTTCACCGGTGAAGACATTGACCCGTAATTTACGCAGCTCAACATCCACCGCATAAGAAAGCTTAGGTGGCAGCGCTGGCAAAATACGGTCACTGGCTTCAATCAATGAAATTTTTACATCGCGGTCTGCATCAATCTTATCCAGGCCATAGGCCGCAAGTTCACGCGTCGTATTGTGCAACTCGGCGGCCAACTCTACACCGGTTGCGCCAGCCCCTACAATCGCCACTTCAAGCTGACCGGGTTTTAAAGGCTCAGGTTGTGTTTGCGCGCGCAGCAATGCATTGTGTAAATAGCGATGGAATTTTTGCGCTTGTGCCTGGGTATCCAAGGCAAGCGAATACTCACGCGCCCCTTTGATACCAAAATCATTGGTAGTACTTCCCACTGCAATAATCAAGGTATCGTATTTGAATGAACGGCGCGCAATGATTTCATTACCGTCCTCATCATGCACGGGGGCCAAAAACACCTCACGCGTGGCACGATTCAGGCCATCCATGCGGCCTAATCTGAATTTGAAGTGATGCCAGTGTGCCTGTGCCAGATACTCCAGCTCATGGCGGTCAGGGTCCATGCTGCCTGCTGCAATTTCATGCAATAGCGGTTTCCAGACATGGGTTCGGGTTGCATCAATCAAAGTGATCCTGGCCTTTTTCTTTTTGCCCAAGGAATCACCCAATTTGGTGGCTAACTCCAGGCCACCTGCACCACCACCTACAATAATGACATGGTGTAAATCATTTTCGTCAGTCACGCTCACATTAATCCTTCAATAAAAAAGCGCGCCTGCCGTACTGCCAAGCGCGCACAACACCTCAAATAATACGACTATTCGTTACCAGTAATTTTGGCATGACTACGAATAAAAGCGATGATTTTCAATACATCGTCAGGCTTCAAACCATCATCTGGCGCCATCAAACCAAAGCCTTTAGCACCCATCCCGCCGTTGGTACCATGCCAGATGGTTTCAAACATGCCTTTATTAGTTGCATTCTTCGCATAGCGGAAATTTTCACCGATCAAGCCAGGCCCTACAGCGCCTTCACCATGCCCGCCGTGGCAAGCAACACAAGAGAACAAGTTGAATTTCTTTTTGCCTTCTTTAATCGCCTCTTCATTACCAATATATGGGTTTTTACCTGTTGCCAAAAACTCCTTGGCAGCAGGCGTATCAAACATTTTATGGTCAATTTCCATCGGTTGACCGTCTTGGGTAGCGACAAACTGTATCGCTTTAACATCCCCACTTTCGGCGGAAGCACTTGCCGATTGCCCACCGTTGTTACATGCCGACAACATTGCAGCCAACAATGCTGTTAATAATAAACTTCTCATCGTTACCCCCAGGTTTTATATAGTGTTATTCCTTAAAATGCTGCCACGCTTGTTATATTCTTATGATCATACAGCATGTTTTTATTGTGCCATAAAAACAAAAAACGGTCACCTAAGTGACCGTCTTTATTCGCAACGAATTATTCGTTACCTGTCATGCCTACGTTGCTGTTACTACGCACATAAGCAATTACTTTCAACACTTCATCTGGCTTCAAACCATCATCTGGAGCCATCAGGCCAAAACCTTTAGCGCCCATACCACCGTTGGTACCGTGCCAGATGGTTTCGAACATGCCTTTGTTTGTTGCGTTTTTAGCGTAACGGAAGTTCGCGCCAATCAGGCCAGGGCCAACAGCGCCTTCACCTTTACCACCGTGACAAGCAACACAGGAGTACATGTTGAAAATTTTCTTGCCTTTTTTGATGGCATCTTCGTTACCGATGTAAGGGTTTTTACCCGTTGCCAAAAACTCTTTAGCAGCATCTGTATCGAACAAAGCCTTGTCAATATTAATGGTAGAACCGTCTTGAGTTGCTGAAAAAGTAATATCAGCCATTGCACCTGTGGCAAATGCCATCAAGGAAATCAACAATGCTGATTTAAGTGTGTTGCCTAACATGTTTTCTCCTAATCCTAAACAAAATGAGCGGCGATAAGTGGAAAACCAAACAATTACCGCATGCTCATTTAACGAATCGTTCCAGAAACGGTTGACGAATAATTCATTAATTAATGACAGAATTTATCACACAGCCATCTCAAAACAAGGCAACGATTCTACTGTGTTTTTTTTTGCTTGTCATTAGCAACTGCCTGTTTATAAAACTTTTTTGGCAGCACTGTTATTTTTTATACACACTATCGCCTTCAACCACAGGCACGGTTGGGATCCCATAGTCTTTCAAAATGGCATCAATTTTATCTTTGTTGCGCTCCAGGGCTTCATTAATCATTTTGATGCGCTCTTTATCCTTCATCCGGACAGCCACTGAAATGTTCCAGTACTCCTTACCTTTGAGATTCACTTTGTTGTACTCAGGAATCAGGCGCATCTCAAGTGGCACTTTGGAGTTTTTTACGAAGTAGCCAGCGATCGGCCCCCACATTACGGCGACATCAATGTCGCCTTTAACCAGATCATCAATTATGAAACTGGTTGGTAAATTCAGGTCACGCTGCAAGCGGTAAGGGCGTGCATTCGTCATCAAGTTAAAATCATTCAGAGGAATGGTGGCCGGACTTTTATCTACAATCCCGATAATGCCTTTTTTCAAGTCTGGGGAATCCCAGTTAGTAATATCGTAATTACTATCCTTACGCCAGACGAATACATGGCCTGAGCGATAGTAAGGTTTAGACGTCCTCAAGCCGTCAAAGTCGGATGTCATGCCAATGATCACATCACAGCGCATCGCGTTAATCGTATTGCGCAAGAAACCTTGGCGGTTATAAGCATATTGAAAGGTCAGCTTTTTGCCGAGATCATCCGCCAGCACTTTTGCAATTTTGTCCTCAAATCCTTCCAGCTTTATATTTGAGTAAGGCATATTGTCGGGATCAGAACAGACCTTGAACTCAGACTCATCCGCTACGCGGCGCACTTCACCAATCCGGCCCTCATCAGGGTTGATGGAGGGAATGTCAATCTCTTCTGCAGACACCCATGATTGCGCTACCAACATCAATCCAACCGCACCCAGCATATTCCATATTTTCATTTTGACTTCTTCCTTTTTTGTGATTGTTTCCTGTCGCTTTTTGAACTTCTTCATATGCAAAAGTTCGATTAACTCACGACAAACTCAATCATCTTATCTTGAATACGTATTGATTTGTAGGGAAACACTACTTAATTAATTGTTCATGGTTTTTAATCATGAAATTCATGAAAAAAAACACCCTGCCGAAGCAGGGTGTTAAGGAGTCAACGTACTTCTGTAAATGTAATTTAAGTCTAACTCAAATTACAGTGAGAACACGTTCAATGCACCGCCGCCAGGAGCAGCGTTGTACTTGGTCAACTCTTTGTAGCCACCAGCAGCACCCAGTGCGTCTGTGTCGTTAGTCATACCCAAGTTCATCGCAACACCAGCCCAACCACCGATACCGGACAATACGCCAACGTATTGTTTACCAGCATGGCCGTAGGTGAATGCGTTACCAATCACGCCAGAACCCACTTGGAATTTCCACAGTTCTTTACCGTTTTGTGCATCAACAGCTTTGAACCAGCGATCCAAAGTACCGTAGAACACGATGTTAGAAGCTGTAGTCAGAGCACCGCCCCATGCAGAGAACTTCTCTTTGTTGTACCAAACTTTTTTGTTGGTCATTGGATCGTAAGCGCCGAAGCCACCCATTACGCCGTCTGGACCAGCAAACATAGTCAAAGTAGCACCAACCCATGGTTGACCAGCAACGTATTTGGACTCAACTGGCTCGTATGTCATACATACGTGGTTCAATGGTGT
>NZ_JBKOUF010000007.1:0-175367 GCF_046766015.1 Methylophilus sp. 3sh_L | reverse complement strand
GAAAAATCGTTGCCACCGCTTGTGCGGTTGTTGGTTTACTGCTTCTCCCTCTTTTAAACACATCTTAAAAAATAACACCAAACATGTCATTGACCCATTAGGGCTATCAAGAATGCACGGGGGGTATCTGTGGCGTAAACATGCGACATCCCTTGTGTTACTGCTTACATGGGCAGCTTTGAATTTAAAAGGATTTTTGGTATAATTAAAAAGATAGATGGGCGTTACGCCCATTTTTTGTTTTTGGACGTAGCGTTTTGAATTAAGGGTGCGTATGCAAAATTTGCATTCAGTGGTTGAAAAGACGGTTACCCAATTGGGATACGAGTTGGTTGATTTTGAAGCAGCCAATCGCGGTAAATTGCTACGCGTGTTTATCGATAAGCTGAACCCAAAAGACAATAAGGATAGCGTTACCATTGATGATTGCGTGTTGGTAAGTAACCAGCTTGGCAATGTATTGACGGTTGAGTTGGACATTGATTATGACCGCCTTGAAGTCTCTTCAGCCGGTCTGGATCGTGTCTTGCGTAAAGACAGTGATTTTGTGCGGTTTGCCGGTGAGCGCGCCCAAATCAAGCTGCGCGTGGGTATTCAGGATGATGGACCTAAAGCGACGGCAACCAGCTTGCCTAGGAAAACATTCCTGGGGCTACTGCAAGGTGTCGAAGATGGCAAAGTAGTGATTGAGTGCGATGGCTGGGTTTATAGATTGTCGCTGGATAATATAGACAAGGCTCGTTTGAGCCCGGTTTTTGATTAATTTTTTATAGCTGATCCGTACGGTGAGTTGGAGATTACGATGAGTCGTGAATTATTGTTGTTGGTTGATGCCCTGGCCCATGAAAAAAATGTGGATAAAGAGGTAATCTTTACTGCCTTGGAACTGGCATTGGCTTCAGCTACAAAAAAGAACCATGAAGAAGGGGCTGATATCCGTGTTGAGATTGATCGCGAGACCGGAGATTATAAAACCTTCAGACGTTGGCAGTATGTAGAATACGACTTGCTGGAAAGCTCGGCTTATCAATTTGATGAAGAAGATGAACGCGCTGCGGGTAGACAAATTGGCGACTATTTTGAGGAGCCATTAGAGTCGATTGCATTTGGCCGTATTGGCGCACAGGCGGCAAAACAGGTGATTTTGCAGAAGGTTCGTGAAGCTGAGCGTGAGCAGATGATTCAGGACTTCCTGGCTCGTGGTGAAAGCCTGGTGACCGGCGTGATCAAGCGCATGGAAAAAGGCAATGCAATTATCGAAGTGGGCCGGATTGAATGCCTGCTGCCGCGCGAAGCCATGATCCAAAAGGAAAACTTGCGCGTAGGTGACCGCGTGCGTGCTTATTTGTCACGCGTAGACCGTGGTGGCCGTGGCCCGCAATTAATTTTGTCACGGGTAGCCCCGGAATTCCTCAAGCGTCTGTTTGAGCTGGAAGTGCCTGAAATTGAAGAAGGCCTGCTTGAAATCCGTTCTGCTGCACGTGACCCTGGATTGCGTTCCAAAATCGCAGTGAAAACCAACGATCAGCGCCTGGACCCTGTAGGTACTTGTGTTGGTATGCGTGGGTCTCGTGTACAAGCGGTGACCTCCGAGCTTGGTGGGGAGCGCGTGGATATCGTATTGTGGAGCATGGATCCGGCACAATTCGTGATTAATGCCTTGGCGCCTGCGGAAGTGACTTCAATTGTGGTCGACGAAGATGCACACAGCATGGATGTGGTGGTGAATGAAGAGCAATTGGCAGTGGCGATTGGCCGTAATGGTCAAAACGTGCGTCTGGCCTCTGAGCTGACAGGCTGGACTCTGAATATCCTGACGGAAGAAGCGGCAGCGCAGAAAAGCCAGGATGAATATGCCAAAATCAGCCAGTTGTTTATCGAAAAACTGGATGTGGACGAAGAGGTCGCTGACATTCTGGTGCAAGAAGGCTTTAGTACACTCGAGGAAATTGCTTACGTACCGTTGGCAGAGATGGCTGAAATCGAGGCCTTTGATGAAGATACCATCAATGAGTTGCGTTCACGCGCGCGTGCTGCTTTGTTGACTGAGGCGATTGCCAAAGAAGAAAAAGTTGAAGAAGATACTAACGACCTGATGACCCTGGAGGGGATGGATGCTGACACTGCCCATAAACTGGCAGCCAGCGAAATTCATACCAGTGAAGATCTGGCCGAACTGGCGGTCGATGAGCTGGTTGAGTTGACCGGAATAGATGAAGAGCGTGCGAAGTCATTAATTATGACAGCGCGAGCACCCTGGTTTAAGTAACCAGGCGTTTTAAATAATTTATGCGTTTAAAACATCATGCATACCTCTTAATTAAAAAATAAAGTAATTGAACTGGAGCAGTACATGGCACTTTCAACCGTCGCACAATTTGCCGCCGAGCTGGGTCTACCAACGACCCTGCTAATCGAGCAACTGAAAAGCGCAGGCGTTCACAAAACGTCTGTGGATGATTTCCTGGAAGAGGGTGACAAGGCTGCCTTGCTGGATTACTTGCGTAAAGAGCATGGGGCAGGTAACGCACCTAAAAACAAGATCACGTTGACCCGTAAGCAAAACACCGAAATCAAAAAACTGGATAGCTCAGGCAAAGCCCGTACTATCCAGGTGGAAGTGCGTAAAAAACGCGTGCTGGAACGTCCTGAAATGGGGTATGAACAGTCTGCGGATGCTGCTTATGAAGAAGCCGAGGTCATGCAAGCTGACATCGTGGAGACCGCGACACCTGAAATTGAGCCAGTGGTGGTGGAAGAGCCCGTTGTCGAAGAGATCGTGGAGGCCGTCGCTCCTGAACCCGAGCCAGAGCCTGAGCCGGAACCCATTGTTGAGGAGCCCGCGCCTGCGCCAGTGGTAGAAGCCCCAGCCCCCGTGAAAAAAGGCGTGGTTCTGTCGGCACAGGAGATTGCCTTACGCGAACAAGAAGCTTCGCGTGCGGCCAAGCTGGCTGCCTTGCAGGCAGAAGATATCAAGCGCAAGCAAGCGTTGACACAACGTCGTGCAGAAGAGGAAGCCAAGCGTCAGGCAGAAGCTGAGGCAGCGAAAAACAAACCCGCAGCGACCAAGCTCTCTGAAGGTACTTTACACAAGCCTGCTGCCAAAGCGACAGACAAGCCAGAAAACAAAGATAAAAAAGCCAAGACCGATAACCGCGACTGGAATGAAAACGAGAACAAGAAACGCGGCATTAAAACCCGTGGTGATGCACCCGCAGGGGGCGCTCAAGGCTGGCGCACCCCTAAGGGCAAGCATCACAAATCCAGTAAAGATGATCAGCACGCCTTTAATGCTCCAACTGAGCCTATCATCAAAGAGGTGATGGTGCCGGAAACCATTTCGGTTGCTGATTTGGCGCACAAAATGTCTGTTAAAGCGGCAGAAGTGATCAAGGCCTTAATGAAAATGGGCATGATGGTGACCATCAACCAGGTGCTGGATCAAGACACTGCGATTATTCTGGTCGAAGAAATGGGTCACAAAGCGCAAGCCGCGGCTGCAAACGATCCTGAAAGCTTCCTGGAAGAAACAGAAGGCGTCGAAGCGATTCTGGAAGCTCGTCCACCGGTGGTCACGGTCATGGGTCACGTTGACCATGGTAAAACCTCCTTGCTGGATTATATCCGTCGCAGTCGCGTAGCTTCAGGTGAAGCAGGCGGCATTACCCAGCACATTGGTGCTTACCACGTGGAAACGCCACGTGGCATGGTGACCTTCCTGGATACTCCTGGTCACGAGGCGTTTACTGCCATGCGTGCCCGCGGTGCCAAGGCGACCGATATCGTGATTCTGGTAGTGTCTGCCGATGATGGCGTGATGCCGCAAACCATTGAAGCCATTCACCATGCGAAAGCGGGTAACGTGCCTATCGTGGTGGCGATTAACAAGATTGATAAACCAGAAGCGCAACCAGAGCGTGTGAAGAACGAGCTGATTACGCATGAAGTGGTGCCAGAAGAGTACGGTGGCGAAACCATGTTCCGTGAAGTGTCTGCTAAAACCGGTAAAGGCATTGATGAGTTGCTGGAAGCTGTGTTGTTGCAAGCGGAAGTGCTGGAATTAAAAGCACCACTCAATACCCCTGCCAAAGGCCTGGTGATCGAAGGCCGTCTGGATAAAGGCCGTGGCCCAGTCTCTACCGTGTTGGTGCAGTCTGGTGTGCTTCGCCGCGGTGATATGCTGCTGGCAGGGACTGCTTATGGCCGTGTACGTGCCATGCTGGATGAGAATGGTCAGGATATTAAAGAGGCTGGTCCTTCTATCCCAGTCGAGGTGCTTGGCTTGTCAGATGTTCCTAGTGCCGGTGAAGAGACCATTGTGCTTAACGATGAACGTAAGGCGCGTGAAATTGCCCTGTTCCGTCAAGGTAAGTTCAGGGATGTGAAACTGGCTAAACAGCAAGCTGCCAAACTTGAAAACATGTTCGAGCAGATGGCCGAAGGCGAAGTGCAAACCTTGAACCTGATTATCAAGTCAGATGTACAAGGCTCTTACGAAGCCTTGACCACCAGCCTGCAAAAACTGTCAACCAGTGAAGTGCGTGTGAACATTATTCACACTGGCGTGGGGGCTATCAGTGAGTCTGATGTCAACCTGGCCGCGGCTTCCAGTGCGGTATTGATCGGCTTTAACGTGCGCGCGGATGCCGGTGCACGTAAGCTGGTTGAAAACCTGGATGTGGACTTGCGTTACTACAACATCATTTACGAAGCTGTGGATGAGATCAAAGCGGCGCTGGGCGGCATGCTGGCACCAGAGCAGAAAGAGCAAATGATCGGTACGGTAGAAATCCGCGAGGTATACCGGATCTCCAAAGTGGGTGCAGTGGCTGGTTGTTATGTACAGGATGGCGTGGTTAAACGTAATTCTAAAGTCCGTTTGCTGCGTAACAATGTGATTATTCACACTGGTGAGCTGGATTCACTCAAGCGCTTCAAGGATGACGTTAAAGAAGTTAAAAATAACTTTGAGTGCGGCTTGTCTCTCAAGAACTACAATGAGATTGAAGTCGGCGATATCCTGGAAGTTTATGAAGTCGTTGAAGTGGCCAGAACACTCTAATGGCTAAAGCATTCTCAAGAAACGACCGCGTCTCAGAGCAAATGCGCCGTGAACTGGCGGATTTGCTCATGTTCGAGGTCAAAGACCCGCGTGTGCAAATGGTCACCTTGACAGGGGTTGAGGTGGCTGGTGATATGGCACATGCCAAGGTCTTTTATACCGCGCAGAAAAACAGTAAAGGCCTGCAAGCCGGGCTGGAAAAAGCGGCCGGTTTCTTGCGTTCGCAGCTTGGCAAACGCATGATGATCCGTACCGTACCGCAATTGCATTTTGTCTATGATGAATCGATAGACCGTGGCATGCATATGGACAAGTTGATCAACGACGCTTTGTCCGACACCCCACCGCAAGACTAATTTTACCTTTCCGCTATGCAAACCAAACGCATTAAACGCGCCGTCCATGGCGTGTTGCTGCTTGATAAACCCTATGGTTTTTCCTCGAACCAAGCCCTGCAAAAGGTCAAATGGTTATATCAGGCACAAAAAGCCGGGCATACCGGCACCTTGGATCCGCTTGCCACGGGAGTGTTACCGATCTGCTTTGGTGAGGCAACCAAATTCGCCCAACATCTGACCGATGAAAGCAAAACTTATGTGGCAACCGTCAAGTTTGGTGTGAGCACCACCACCGGCGATAAAGAGGGAGAAGTCGTCAGTGAGGTGGCTTGTCAGGTGTCGCATGCGGACATTACGCGCGTATTGCCACAATTTATGGGTGAAATTACCCAGGTCCCGCCGATGTATTCTGCGCTTAAGGTCAATGGCAAGCCTCTGTATGAATATGCACGAGATGGCGTTGAGCTGGAGCGTCAGCCGCGGCAGGTGACGATTCATGCATTGCGCGTATTGGCCTGCGAAGAAAACAGTGCAGACATTGAAGTCTGTTGCAGTAAGGGTACCTATATCCGGACCTTGGGTGAAGACATCGGCAAAGCCCTCAATGTCGGTGCACACTTAACCGCTTTACGGCGTACCGCGACTGCGACTTATCAAATCGCTGAGACTATTACGATAGAAGCCTTGGAACAAATGTCTATGGAGCAGCGTGATGCTTTGCTGCTCCCTGTGGACACGGCCATCGAGCGCTTGCCGAAAATAGCGCTGCATGAGGATGCCGCGTATTATTTTAAACAGGGTAATCCGGTCTGGCTGTCAGGTGCCATCCCCGCAGGCGACTTACGTATTTATAGTACCGCTGGCTTGTTTTTGGGGATAGGTCAGCAACAGCGCGATGGCCGTATTGCTCCCAAACGCGTCGTCAATCTCTAATTTTCCCTTGCTTGAATGAACTTATTTTTAGCTAAAAATGCAATAAAGTTGCATTGTTGGTGTAAGGGTTTATGTTAGTATATTCAATATGTTAAAGCGGTTTTATGTGTATTTTCTATTGGCGATGCTGTTTGCGATAACGCAGACAGGCATTGTCACGCATGAAATTACCCATATCAAAGAACTGGCGCAACATTCGCAATCTGATAAGCATCAAAGCAAAGACCAATGCAGGCTCTGTGTCGCCTACTCGCATCTCGTCGGGGTGATGGCGCAGGCCTTGCAATGGAACTTGCCAGAGCTTAGCTATCTTGCCGTCATCAGCGCTCTGGCGATTGCCATCCTGCGCCCAACGCTCGCGGTCTATGCCGCACGCGCTCCTCCTTATATTGTTTAACCCCTGACCCTTTACGCTCCTGGTTGCAATTGCACCCGGAGGCTTTTGTTTGTGCAGTGCACTGATGCACTGCCTGACCTTGTCTGGAAAAAACAATGAAAATATTACAAAAGAGGATGTCTGCACGTGGGCAGCAAAAATCATTATGGCTGGCATTGATGGCGGCGTTGAGTACGCCAATGCTGGTCTTGGCGGAAGATGCAAAAACACTGGATATTGATAACGTGCCTGTCACAGGGAACCCGCTCGGCGTGGCGTCTGATGATATGGTGGTACCGGTTTCTGTACTTGGCGGACGTGAACTCAGTTTGCGTCGGCAGGGCACCCTCGGTGAAACCTTGAATGGCATTCCGGGCGTGACAGCTACCCAGTTCGGTCCGAATGCTTCGCGGCCGATTATCCGAGGCTTGGATGGCGAGCGCGTGCGTATCATGCAAAACGGGGTCGGTATCCTCGATGCTTCCTCACTCAGTTTTGACCATGCGGTGGGTGTGGACCCGTTGATTATTGAGCAAATTGATGTGGTACGTGGCCCGGCGGCATTACTTTATGGTGGCAGTGCCATGGGTGGTGTCGTCAACGCCATTGATCACCGTATTCCTAAAGAATCCTTGAATGGCTATACCGGCCGGGCTGAAGCCAGGTTTGGTGGGCCAGACAATACGCGCAATGGTGCAGCGGTGGTGGATGTCGGCAATGGCCTGTTTGCATTGCACGCGGATGTCTATAGCCGTGAAACCAGCAATCTGGAAATCCCTGGGTATGCGGTCTCCAAACGCAAGAGCTTGGCCGATGGGATTGCGCGCGATAGTCGCGGCAAGGACAAGCTCAATAATAGTTCTGCGCTGGCCAATGGCGGCGCATTGGGTGCTTCCTGGACGTTTGATACAGGCTATCTTGGAATTTCGTATGCTGACTCCAATAACCACTACGGCACCGTGGCGGAAGAAAATGTCAGAATCAATATGGAAAACAAACGTACGGAGTTGGCGGGTGAAGTGAGAGAACTCAAGGGACCTGTGCAAAAAATCAAGGTGAGAATGGCTTACACCGATTACCAGCACGAGGAAGTAGAGAGTGGCGTCGTTGGAACCACATTTAAAAACCGAGGCTTACAGGGTAGCATGGAAGCAACGCATGTTCCTCTGGCCGGCTTGAATGGGGTGGTCGGCTACCAGTTCCAGAACACGCGTTTTCAGGCCTTGGGCGAGGAAGCTTTTGTCCCTAGTGTCACCACCGTGGACCAAGGGGCTTATGTCTACGAAGAGTATGCAATTGATAAACATAAAGTCACCTTTGGCGGGCGGTTTGGTGACACCACGGTTGACTCGCATGCCGACGACAAATTCACACAAGCGAATAGCAAGCGATTTAATCCCAATAGTTTTGCTTTGGGTGGACTGTACACCATTGATGACTCCTGGAGTGTGACGACTAACTTATCGCATAACGAGCGTGCCCCCAGCTATTTTGAGTTGTACGCCAATGGGCCACACATTGCCACGGGGCAGGTGGAAGTGGGCAATAGCAATCTTAGCAAAGAGCGCTCGAATGGTATTGATGCGCAGCTAAAATGGAAATCGGGTGGTCACAGCGTGACCCTGGGTGCGTATGCCACCAAATTTAAAAACTTTATCGGCTTGTTCAATACAGGCATTGAGGTACCGGTGGATGGTGAGTTACTCCCTGAAGCCCAGTTCAGAGCGGTTCCTGCCTTGTTCAAGGGACTGGAGCTGGAAGGTAAATTTGCCTTGAATGACGAGTGGACGTTGAAAATGCGAGGCGATTACGTGCATGCTAAAGACACGCGTAACAATCAATACTTGCCACGGATCTCCCCTTTAAGACTTGGGGGTGGGCTGGACTATCGCCTGGGTAACTGGAATGCGCGCGTCGATGTGCTGCATGCGTTCAAACAGAATCACGTGGCAGAAAACGAGCTCAAAACCAATGCATATACCAATTTAAGCGCATTGGTGGCTTACAAGTTGCCGGTCAAATCGCACGTGGAGTTGTTTGCCAAGGCCAATAACCTGCTGAACGAAGAGATCCGCGAGCATGCGTCTTTCCTGAAAGATATTGCGCCGGCTGGCGCGAGAGCGCTGTTGTTGGGGGCGCGTGCTGACTTTTAAAAGACTTGTTATGCTGCCCTAGGTGCCCTATTTTGCGGTGCGCTGAGGGCGGTGGGATGAAAGCAAAAGGCTGACCGGGTCAGCCTTTTGTCCTTTTAATTGAGTAGGATCAAGCCCCACACGACCGCCAGATTGATCAAGGCCAGCAGTACGGCGGCACTGCCAATATCTTTGGCGCGCTTGGCCAGGGCATGCCGTTCAATCGATACACGGTCAACCACTGCTTCCACAGCAGAGTTCAGGAGTTCTACAATCATGACCAGCAACACACTGCCGACCATGAGAATGCGGTGCAGGGCTTCTGACTCCAGGTAAAATGCCAATGGAATCAGTACCAGAGATAGCCAGACCTCTTGACGGAAAGCATCTTCATGCTGATAAGCGGCTTTAAAGCCATCCATGGAGTAGCCAAAGGCATTAATTAAACGCCGGAGGCCGGTTTTGCCTTTGAAGGGACTTTCCTGGTGACCTGTAGGGGGAGTGTTTTGCATGGGTTATCTCTAAAATTGCGAACATCAGATTTTAACATGCGCTATGATAGCGCTTTTAGCAGTGTAGTGAGGATCGAACATGGCAAGATTGGTGCAATGTGTGAAACTGGGCAAAGAGCTCGAAGGCATGGATTTTCCGCCTTATCCGGGTGAGCTGGGTAAAAAGATTTATATGCATGTGTCTAAAGAGGCATGGGCAGGCTGGCTGAAACAGCAAACCATGTTGGTGAATGAAAACCGCTTAAGTCTGGCTGACCCTAGCGCACGTAAATATCTGGCCGAGCAAACCGAAAAATACTTTTTTGGTGACGGTGCTGATGTTGCCAGTGGCTATGTGCCTCCTTCGGCTTAGTCATCATGCTTAAGGCAGCTGAGACTTCAAGTATCTCCACGCCAACAAAAATAAAAAGCACTCCTGGGAGTGCTTTTTATTTGCGCTGAATTATGACTGCGTTTCGCGCTGGATATCTTCCAGGCTGGTATGGCGGATATCTTTGCCTTTCACCATATAAACCACGTATTCCGAGATATTCTTGGCATGGTCACCAATGCGCTCGATCGCTTTTGCAACAAACAGCACTTCGAGTGACATGGAAATGGTACGTGGATCTTCCAGCATGAATGTGATCAGTTGACGCATGGCGGCACGGAACTGTTCGTCCACCTGCTCATCCTGTCTGGCCACTTCCACAGTCTGGCTCACATCCAGGCGGGCGAATGAATCCAATGCGGTACGCAGCATTTCACGCACAATCCCCACCATGGTTTTGATCTCGTTAAACCGTGGTTTATACATGCGGTCTTGCTCGTAGATACGCTGGGCGGTACGGGCGATTTTTGTCGCTTCGTCACCAATCCGCTCCAGGTCAGTGATGGTTTTCACCATCATCATGATCATGCGCAAATCACGTGCAGCAGGTTGTCTGCGCGCAATGATATGGCTGCAATCCTCATCGACCTGAACCTCTAAAGCATTGACGCGCGTATCGCGCTCCATGACGTCTTTGGCCAGTTTGACATCCGCGTTGGTCAGTGACTCCAGCGCATTGACGATCTGCTGCTCCACCACCCCGCCCATTTCGAGAACCTTGGCACGGACTGACTCCAGTTCAACATCATATTGCTTAGAGGTGTGTTCAAATTGCATGACAAATTTTTCCTAATTATTGTGCCGATGCAGGTTACCAGCACAATATGACAACTATATGATAATTTTCAGCGGGGCAAAGTTGCAATTACTTGGTCATGGTTTTGACACCATTTGGCGTCGCCAGCAGCAAGACGTTTGCAGGGCGGGCGGCGAATAAACCGTTGGTTACCACACCAACAATCTGGTTGATTTTGGCTTCCATGTCAATCGGGTCGCTAATGGTTAAACCGTGGACGTCGAGGATCAGGTTGCCATTGTCTGTGGTGAAGTCACGCAGTTTGGGTTGACCGCCCAGCTTGACCAGCTCGCGTGCGACATGGCTACGTGCCATAGGCAAGACTTCAACGGGCAGCGGGAACTTGCCCAGTACCGGCACAAATTTGCTTTCGTCACAGATACAGATAAAAGATTTAGCGACTGCTGCGACGATTTTTTCACGGGTCAACGCACCGCCACCGCCTTTTAGCATGTGCATGTGCTCAGTGATTTCGTCCGCACCATCCACGTAGATGTCCAGGCTGTCGACGCTGTTTAAATCAAATACTTCGATGCCGTGGTTACGCAGGCGCTGTGCGGTCGCTTCAGAGCTAGCCACTGCGCCGGTGATTTTATGTTTCACTTTTGCCAGTTCGTCGATGAAAAAGTTGGCAGTTGAGCCGGTGCCTACGCCAATAATCCCGTCTTTGACGTAAGTGACGGCTGCTTTTGCTACTTCGAGTTTGAGTGCGTCTTGTTGTGCTTTATCCATCGCCATGTGCTTCAATCCTTGATTAATTCTTTATAATACAAACAATTCTCTATCATACACTGCAACCTTGCGGTTTTAAAATCTCCACGTATTTCATGACCATCAATTACCGCGAAAAAATCGAACATTCCCAAGTCTATGCTGTTGCCAGACATACGCCGCTTGATGACATGCCCAACTTGTCCACACGCTTGAACAACCGTGTGTTGCTTAAACGCGAAGATATGCAGCCGGTATTTTCATTCAAGCTGCGCGGGGCTTATAACAAAATGGCTAACCTGACGCCGGAAGCCTTGCAACGCGGGGTGATCTGCGCCAGCGCTGGCAATCATGCGCAAGGTGTCGCCCTGAGTGCGCAAAAAATGGGTTGCCGCGCCGTCATTGTGATGCCCACCACCACGCCGGCGATCAAGGTCAATGCGGTGCGCGCCCGCGGTGCCGAGGTGGTGTTATTCGGGGATAGTTATTCCGATGCGTATGCGCATGCGCTTGAGGTGGAAAAAAAACAAGGCCTGACCTTTGTACACCCTTATGACGATCCGGATGTCATCGCTGGCCAGGGCACGATTGCGCTGGAACTGGTGCAAGATCATGCCGCACCGATTGAAGCGGTCTTCTGTTGTGTCGGTGGTGGTGGTTTGCTGGCGGGGATTGCGGCTTACCTCAAAGCGGTCCGCCCCGAAATCAAGGTGATTGGTGTCGAGGCGCAGGATGCCGAGGCGATGACAGAGTCACTGAAGCTTGGCGAGCGGGTCATGTTGGAGCAAGTAGGTTTGTTTGCCGATGGGGCAGCGGTTAAGCAAGTGGGCGAGCATACTTTTGCGCTTGTGCAGCAATATGTCGATGAAATGATCGTGGTCGATAACGACGAAATTTGTGCCGCCATCAAGGATGTATTTGAAGATACACGTAGTATTCTTGAGCCTGCAGGTGCACTGGCCGTCGCTGGCTTGAAAGCCTACGCTGCGCGTGAGCAGTGTCAAGGCAAGACACTTGTGGCAGTGGCATCCGGCGCTAACATGAATTTTGACCGCTTGCGTTTTATTGCCGAGCGCGCCGAGCTAGGCGAGCACCGCGAGGCGGTCTTTGCCGTGACTATTCCAGAAACGCCTGGTGCCTTCAAGCGCTTTTGCCGCTTGCTAGGGCAGCGCAATATTACCGAATTCAATTACCGGTTTGCTGACAGCCAGCAGGCGCACATCTTTGTCGGCTTGGCGGTGCATCATCCGACAGAGGCCGATGCCATCGCAGCCAAGCTGGAGGCCGCAGGCCTGCCTGCGATTAATTTAAGTGACAATGAAATGGCCAAGTTGCACTTGCGGCATCTGGTCGGCGGGCACGCACCACAAGTGCAAAATGAGGTGGTCTACCGCTTTGAGTTTCCAGAGAAACCCGGGGCGTTAATGAACTTTCTCGAATCCATGGGTCACAATTGGAACATCAGTCTGTTTCACTACCGTAATCATGGTGCGGATTTTGGCAGGGTATTGGTAGGCATGCAGGTGCCGCCTGAAGATCAAGCGGCATTTGAGCAATTTTTGCAGCAACTCGGGTATCCCTACTGGGATGAAAGTCACAACCCTGCTTACCGGTTATTTTTAGGCTAGCGTGCAGGTGTTGCGGTTGGTTGTATGAAGCCATGTTGGTGGTTGTATATAGCCGACAGCCAATGAGCGTTGGCAGAAAAGCAAGCGGCAGGATCGCTGGTGTGGCGAGAACGATTCTTGCTGGCTAAGCCTACACATTGAAAGCAATGAAACTTAGATAATAAATCAGGAGATATAAACAAATGTTGAATTCATCCTTGGCGCGGCGTACGCGCACCAGCTTGTGGATGTTGGCCCTGCTCGCCAGCGTCACCGCCTGTAACAAACAGGAAGAGCCCGCAGCCGCGCCCGAAAGCGCCGTGACTGAAGCTCCTGCCAGTACCGCAGTGGCATACGTTTCAACCCAGGATGCAGGGGTCAGCGTGATTGACTTGGCGACCATGCAAGTCACCAAAAGCCTGGATGTGAAAGCCCAGGGTCCGCGCGGCTTGGCACTTACTGATGATGGCAAACAACTGGTGGTCGCCACGCGTGAAAATGGCAGTGTTTCTGTGATTGATACCGCGACCGGCGAGCTTGTTAAGCAGATCGAAGTCGGCAAAAACCCTGAGTTTGTGCGGGTGAGTGGTAATTATGCTTTTGTTTCGTCCGAGCCTAGCTCTAAAGCTGGTCCGCCACCCAAGCCTGGCAGCAAGCCAGAAGAGGATGACGATGATGATGAAGAAAAAGTCCCGGCCAAAATTGCGATTGTCGATTTGACCAAGGGTGAAAAAATCCGCGAAATCACTGGCGGTCCAGAAACCGAAGGCGTGGAGTTTTCGGCCGATGGCAAGCAACTGGTGATTACCAATGAAGCGGACAATACCGTGACTGTCCATAACATCGAAACTGGCGATCTGGTCAAAACCATCTCCACCCATGAATATGGTGACCGTCCGCGCGGCATCAAAGTGTCACCGGATGGGAGTACCTATCTTGCCACCCTGGAGTTTGGTAACAAATTTATAGTGATGGACAAGGACTTCAACGTGGTTCGCACCGTCGATACCGCTGAAACACCATACGGGATTGCCTACGACAGCAAAGGTGAGCGGATTTTTGTTGCGACCAACAAAGCAAAACTGTTACAGGTATTTGATGCCAAGACCTTTGAAAAAATCAAGGAAGTGCCGACCGGTAACCGTTGCTGGCATTTCAGTTTTACGCCAGATAACAAGCAGGTGCTGTTAGCGTGCGGCAAGTCTGATGCGGTGTTTGTGATTGATGCAGATAAGCTCGAAGTGACCAAGCAGGTGGAAGTGAAGAACATGCCTTGGGGCGTCGTGACCTTCCCTAAAGCAATGGGCAGTTTGGAAAACGCCAAGTAATAAGTCATTAAGTAATAAAGCGCGATGTAAATTGCGCGCCACGTGCGCTCAATTTGTAAAAAAGCCCGCCAGGATAGGCGGGCTTTTTTTTGAGTAAATTTTTTGTGAGCGCCCTAAAGTTTTATCCCTGGCCGCCGTAAACAAACTTAGATGACAATGATTGCGTCTGGAATGTGCAGTTTGCCGGAAGCCATGCCGGCAAGTCTGCAAGTCAGGTTGAGTCACTGACTATGCCAGTTGCGCAACCGTTGTTTCGGCATGCAGACCACGTTAACCCTAGGGTTAACGTCGTTCCTCACAGGGCTTCTTCGGAAGCCCTTTTTTTGGGCTGAATACAGTTGGGGGGGCGGGTTAAGCGCTAACCCGCGGGCAGAGGCTTACTGGCTGCGCTTGCGTAACCAGAACGTAAATACCCCTTCGGCCTCTTGCATTTCGATCAAGGTGTGGCCGGTCTGGCGGCAAAACGCATCAAAATCTTTTTTTGAGCCAGGATCCGTTGCCATGATTTTGAGTACTTGGCTAGGCTGCAATTCGTTCAAGGCTTTTTTGCAGCGCAAAATGGGCAATGGGCAATTCAGGTGGCGGGCGTCTACTTCTTTATCGTATTGCATAAACAATCCTGAGTTTCTGAATTAAGCGGGTTCGATTGGCAGGCCATGTTGTGCCCAGGCCAGAATGCCGCCAGCCAAATGCGAAACATCGCTGCAGCCTTGTGCCAATGCAAATTCACCCGCAGAGATCGAGCGTACGCCGCTGCGGCAGTAAAACACGATTTTTTTATCCTGAGGCAGCTGGTGAAACATTGCTGCGAGATGGCCTAAGGGTAAATGCATGGCGCCAGGCAAAATGCCAGAGACCAGTTCATGGTCATTGCGGATATCGATCAGCAGCAATGAGGGATCATTGAGTAATGGCTGTAATTCATCCGGTGTTAAGTGTTTTAATGACATCAACAAACCCAGAAAAAGAAATGTGCCGGAAGGCAAGAGGAGTGGTGGCCAGAGGCAGAATCGAACTGCCGACACGAGGATTTTCAATCCTCTGCTCTACCGACTGAGCTATCTGGCCAACAGCAATTTGGGTGTGTCCCGAATCGCAAGACGCGCATTATAGCAAAGAACGCCAAGAATGCACACAAAAGATAAAAAAAATCCTGATATGCTTGCGAAGCGGTATTTGACGCCGGTTTTTTTTAAAAAGGAATGATTGATGTCTGCCGTAGAGACGCCTCAAGAATTGTCTGCCCCGAACAAGCCTTCCCCACGGGTATTCTGGGCCTACTGGTTGCACTTGGGCTGTATTAGCGTGGGTGGGCCCGCGGCACAGATCGCCTTGATGCATCAGGCACTCGTCGTAGAAAAGCGCTGGATCTCAGAAGCCAGATTTTTACATGCCTTGAATTATTGTATGTTGCTGCCCGGCCCCGAGGCGCAGCAAATGGCGGTTTATATGGGCTGGCTATTGCATGGCGCCTGGGGCGGCATCGTGGCCGGCTGCTTGTTTGTGCTGCCCGCTTTTGCGTTGCTGGTCTTGCTGGCTTGGGGGTATATGCAGTGGGGCAGCCTGCCAGCCGTGGCTGCTTTGCTGTATGGGGTTAAGCCACTGGTGGTGGCATTGGTCTGCTGTGCGGCCTGGCGCTTGGCAAAAAAGGTGCTGCGTGCACGCTGGTTATGGGGCGTATTTTTGCTGGCCCTGTGCCTGCAAGTTGCCCATCTGCCATTCCCTGCAATTATCCTGGTGGCGGCAGTGTTAGGCATCGTTGTGCAACAATATTGGCCGCATTGGGTCGAAACTTCATCAGCGCATGCCACGGCAGGTGCCCAGCCTGGTGTGGCGAGTGTGATTGATGACAATACTGCCGTGGCCGGACTGGCCAGTTTGCGCCGATGGACGGCGAGTGTGTTGATCTGGGGCGCGCTCTGTGGGGTTGGGGTCGCTGCCGCATTAGTGTTTTATTATGGCCAGACGCATCTGTTTACCCGCTTGGCCACCTTTTTTAGCCAAGCAGCTTTTCTGACGTTTGGCGGCGCCTATGCGGTTTTGCCCTATGTGTTTGATGCCAGTGTGCAGCATTACCATTGGTTAACGACGGCGCAAATGCTGGATGGCTTGGCTTTGGGTGAGAGTACACCGGGCCCGCTAATTATGGTGGTCACCTATATTGGTTTTGTTGCGGCCTGGCAGGCCGGGTTGGCATTGCCTGATTGGCAGGCGGGCTTGATAGGTGCCACGATTGTGACCTGGTTTACGTTTGTGCCCAGTTTTGTCATGGTGTTTTTGGGTGCGCCCTGGATAGAGCGTACGCGCCAGCAATGGCGTTGGACGGCGCCACTACATGCCATTAGTGCGGCGGTGATCGCAGGCATGGTGGCGCTGGCACTCACGCTGACCCGGCATGTGGTCTGGCCGGGGGCGTTGGAGGTGGCCGCTGCTGGCTTGGTGGTCTTGGCACTGTGGTTGTTGGCAAGCAAGCGGATCTCTATCCTTTGGCTGTTGCCAGCATTTATGGCTTTCGGATGGTTATTAAAGGCAGGATAAATAGATGTCAGATTCGATCATGATTTTGGGTGAGGTGCTGGGGGATGTGTTTCCTGAGCAAACCGTCATTGGTGGGGCGCCTTACAACGTAGCGCGTCATTGCCACGCGTTTGGCTTGCCTGTGCATTTGCTCACGGCCGTTGGCCAGGATGCATTGGGTGAGCGCATTGTGGCTGAAATGCAGTCGAGTGGCCTCTCGGCAGAAGGCGTGCAGCAATCTACGCGCTTGCCGACCGGGCAAGTCAAGGTGCACCTGGGCCCCAATGGCCATCAGTTCGAGATTTTGGATCAGCAAGCCTATGATGACCTGCAATGGCCGCCCGTTGAGGCCCTTACCTTGAAGTATCCGCCCCGGCTGGTGTATTTCGGGTCGCTGGCGTTGCGGCATGCGCACATGCAGGCGGTGGCGGCGCAATGGTTAGCACTCTGCAAGCCCGCTACCGTGCTTTGTGATATCAACCTGCGCGCCCCCTGGTATGACGCTGAGAGTGTGCGCATGGCTTTGCAGGCGGCCGATATCCTGAAAATCAATCATGAAGAGTTGCCAGAAGTATGCAAGCTGCTGGGCGTGCCTGGTTCGGCGGATATCAATGAGTTGGCCCGGCGCTTGTTAATGGTGTTTGGTTTAACCGAAATGTTTGTCACCTGTGGTGAAGAGGGCAGCTTCTGGCTGGACCGGTTTGGCCAGGGCTTTCGCGTACCGCCAGTGCGCCTGAGCACGGCATTTGTCGATAGCGTTGGCGCCGGGGATGCGTATACCTCGGTGGTGATTAGAGGGTTGCTGGCTGGCTGGTCGCGCCAGACCATCCTGACGCGTGCGGCCAGTTTTGCGGCCTCTATTTGTGGCATTCGCGGGGCGGTGCCAGCCGCTGCCGACTTTTATGATGATTTTCTGTAAGCCTGCAATAAAGTGGGTGCCAGTCAATTTAATTCATAAAAACAGAAACTTAATGTGATAAAAGCCTATGCAAGGATGGCACTTGCCGCTATAATGCGCGTTTCGTGTAAATTGAATGTCGGTGCGGTAGGCAAATGGGTTGTCTGGCTGCGACGATATTGACGCTAACTCAAGGAAAATAAAGATGGCGATTACCGCAGAACAATCCGCAAAAATCATTAAAGATTTTCAACGCAGTGCTAACGATACAGCGAGCCCAGAAGTGCAAGTGGCTTTGTTGACATACCGTATCAGCTACCTGACAGAACACTTCAAATCCAACAAAAAAGACAACCACTCACGCCGTGGTCTGTTGGCTTTGGTTAGCCAGCGCCGTCGTTTGCTGGACTACCTCAAAGGTAAAGACGTTAGCCGTTATCAAACGCTGATCGAGCGCTTGAACCTGCGTAAATAATTTGGCTAAAAGTGACGTTTAATCCAGTTCACTTTTAACGAAATAAAAGCCGATGGCATGGTGACTGCCTCGGCTTTTTTGCTTTAAAAATCCGCAGATTTTGAATTTGCCGGATTTTCTTCTCACCAACCGGGGTGGCTTCTGTGAGTGCGTTTTGTGCTTATTTTGAACAAAAAGCGTGCTGATGGAAGTCACCGCATAATTGTAGAGAGATTGGCTATTGGGTAGTGAATAGCCGTGGTAGATAAAGGAAAAACAATGTTTGAAATTACGAAAAAAAGCCTCCAGCTTGGGGCGCATACCCTGACCATTGAAACCGGGGAAATCGCACGCCAGGCCGATGGCGCAGTGATGGTGAGCTATGGCGATACCGTTGTGCTGGTGGCCGCGACAGCGAAAACCGAAGTCAAAGAAGGTCAGGATTTCTTTCCATTGACCGTGGATTACCAGGAAAAAACCTATGCGGCTGGCCGCATTCCAGGCGGTTACTTCAAGCGTGAAGGCCGTCCTAGCGAAAAAGAAACCCTGACGGCACGTTTGATCGACCGCCCGATGCGTCCGCTGTTCCCAGATGCGTTCTACAACGAAGTGCAAATCGTCGCGACTGTATTGTCCATCGATCCAGAAATCGATGCTGACATCCCAGCCATGATCGGTGCTTCTGCTGCCGTCGCATTGGCAGGCATCCCTTTCTACGGCCCAATGGGTGCGGTAAAAGTGGGTTACATCAACGGTGAATACGTGTTGAACCCAACCGCGACACAGTTGAAAGAGTCCGAGCTGGATTTGGTTGTTGCCGCGACTGAAACTGCCGTGATGATGGTGGAATCCGAAGCCAAAGAATTGCCAGAAGACGTGATGCTGGGTGCCGTTGTGTTCGGCCACGAGCAAATGCAACCTGTGATCAAAATGATTAACGAACTGGCTGCTGAAGCTGGTAAAGATGCCTGGGACTGGACACCACCAGAGCCAGACACTGCACTGATTGCAAAAGTGGAAGCGATTGCCGCTGAAGACATCAACGCTGCTTTCAAAATCAAATCCAAAGGTGAGCGCTCTGCCAAGCTGGACGAAATCAAGTCCCGCGTGATGAGCACTTTGATCACTGAAGAAACTTCTACTTTAGAAGCCAACAAGATTAAAGACGAATTCTTTAAACTCGAAGCGAAAACCGTGCGTAGCCAGATTTTGAACGGTGAACCACGGATTGATGGCCGCGATACACGTACCGTGCGCCCGATCACCATCCGTTCCGGCGTATTGCCACGCACCCACGGTTCTGCGCTGTTTACCCGTGGTGAAACACAGGCCTTGGTCGTGACGACTTTAGGTACAGGCAAAGATGAGCAAATCATTGACGCGCTGGCTGGCGAATACTACGAAAACTTCATGCTGCACTACAACATGCCTCCGTTCGCCACTGGTGAAACTGGCCGTGTCGGTTCACCAAAGCGCCGCGAAATCGGTCACGGTAACCTGGCTAAACGTGCATTGAAAGCCGTATTGCCTAAGAAAGAAGACTTCGACTACACCCTGCGTGTCGTGTCCGAGATCACTGAGTCCAACGGTTCCAGCTCCATGGCATCTGTCTGTGGTGGCTGCCTCTCCATGCTGGACGCCGGTGTGCCATTAACTGCACACGTGGCTGGTGTGGCCATGGGGCTGATTAAAGAAGGCAACCGCGTTGCGGTGCTGACCGACATTCTGGGTGACGAAGACCACCTGGGTGACATGGACTTTAAAGTAGCCGGTACCGACAAAGGCGTGACTGCCCTGCAAATGGACATCAAGATCACCGGCATCACTGCACAAATCATGCAAGTGGCCCTGGCACAAGCCAAAGAAGGCCGCGCGCATATTCTGGGCTTGATGAAACAAGCCGTGTCTGGCGTCAACACCGAAATGTCACAGTTTGCCCCTCGTATCATCACCATGAAGATCAATCCGGACAAAATCCGTGACGTGATCGGTAAAGGTGGCGCTGTGATCCAGGCACTGACCAAAGAAACCAACACCAGCATCGACATCGAAGATGACGGTACCGTGAAGATCGCGTGCACCAATGCGGATGAAGGGGCTGAGGCACAACGCCGTATTGCACAGATCACCGCTGAAGTGGAAGTCGGCCAGATCTACGAAGGCCCAGTGGTCAAGATCCTCGACTTTGGTGCCGTGGTGACCTTGTTGCCAGGTAAAGATGGCCTGGTACACATTTCACAAATCGCCCACGAGCGTGTAAAAGCGGTGAGTGATTACCTCAAAGAGGGTGACATTGTGAAAGTGAAAGTGGTTGAGTTGGATGACAAAGGCAAAGTGCGTTTGAGCATGAAAGCCCTGATTGATCCACCAGCAAAAGAAGAAGCGCCAGCGGCTGAATAAGTCGTTAAGCAATCAAAAGCCCGCGCAAGCGGGCTTTTTTATGGGCGTGAGTTTTTCCTGATCTACATTTCTTAGTCAAGTGACGTATCAAGTCACACCCTGATGTGTTGCATAATCCCATCGTATGAATAATTTAAAAAAAATCATACAAAAGAGATATGAGACACATGAATATAAACTCCAAAATATCGTTGCTGCTGGCTAGCCTGTTTTCCAGCCTGCCTGTGTTGGCAAATGAGTCGCTGGACCTGGATGAAGTGCAAGTACGTGCACATTATGATAATGCAATTGGCTCTTCAGATGCGGCCAGTGAAGGCAAGGTTAACGCCAGCCTGATTAAAAATCGTCCCATTGCACGTACTGGTGAAATTCTTGAGTTTGTGCCGGGCATGATCGTCACCCAGCACAGCGGTAGTGGCAAAGCCAATCAGTATTTTTTACGCGGCTTTAACCTTGATCACGGCACTGACTTTGCCACTTATGTGGATGAGATGCCAGTGAATATGCGCACGCATGCCCATGGGCAAGGCTACACCGATTTGAATTTCCTGATTCCCGAGCTAGTCAGTCATATCCACTATAAAAAAGGCACTTATGCAGCAGAGGAGGGCGATTTTTCCTCCGCTGGTGCCGCCAGGTTGCATCTGCTTAACGAATTGCCTCAAGGCATCGCTAGCCTGACCGTGGGCAGTTACGATTACCAGCGCATGCTGCTGGCAAACTCAGTAGCCGTGGCAGACGGCCATTTACTCTATGCCCTGGATGTGAACCATTATGATGGGCCGTGGCAGGTGGCCGAAGGCGTGAGGAAATATAACGGCCTGTTGCGCTACAGCGAAGGCGATGCACACGATAGCACCACCTTCACTGCCATGGCGTACCACAACCGCTGGAACAGTACCGACCAGATTCCGCTGCGCGCCGTCCGTTCCGGGCAAATTGGCCGCTTTGATGCCATAGACCCTACCGATGGCGGCGATTCATCACGTTACAGCCTATCATTTAACAAACAGCATCGTGATCAGCATGGCGGCTGGCAAATGAGCGCCTATGCTCTGCGGTCATCGTTAGACTTGTACAGCAACTTTACTTACTTCCTGAATGACCCGGTGAACGGTGACCAGTTTAACCAAAGTGAAAAACGCACCATGCTGGGCGTGAATCTTAGTAAATCGTGGCTGGGTGAATTGGCCGGTTTACCTATGGAAAACAAGCTGGGCGTGCAAACTCGTTATGACAAACTGTCCCCCGTTGCGCTGTACAACACGGCACAAAAGCAGCGTTTGTCACTGATCCGCTCAGACAAAGTTGAAGAAAGCAGCGTAGGTTTGTTTGCAGAAAATACCGTTTGGTGGCACGACAAACTGCGCACCGTGGCTGGCATTCGCTATGACCGCTACCAGTTTGATGTGAACAGCAGCATCAATGGCAACTCAGGTAGTAAAGGGGATGGCATTACCTCACCCAAGCTTTCAGTCATTTTCGGCCCATGGGCCAATACTGAGTTTTTTTACAATATTGGCAAAGGTTTTCATAGTAACGATGCCCGCGGCGCCACGCAAACCGTATTGCCCAACGGCAATCCAGCCACCCCGGTAACGCCTTTGGTTGGCACGCGCGGTAGTGAGGTCGGTGTGCGCTCAGAATGGATACCCGGCCTGCAAAGTTCGCTGGCCGTCTGGCAACTGGATATTGATTCCGAGCTCCTGTTTGTGGGTGATGCCGGTGAAACCGAACCCAGCCGCGCCAGCCGCCGCTATGGCGTGGAATGGAACAACCATTACTTAGTGAACGACTGGTTGTTGCTGGACATGGATCTCGCGCTCTCAAGAGCCAGATTCACAGATAGAGATCCTGCTGGCCAATATATCCCCGGTGCCATCAATAAAGTCGCCTCAATTGGCGCCACCGTGACGCAATTCGGCAACTGGTTTGGCTGCGTGCAACTACGTTATTTTGGGCCAAGGCCACTTGTTGAAGATAACTCAGTACGCTCCAACTTGACCTTCCTCACTTACGCGCGTGTCGGCTACCGCTATAATCCCAAAACGACACTGACACTGGATATTTTTAACCTGTTTAACCGCAAAGCCAGTGATATCGACTACTACTACGAATCACAACTCAAAGGCGAGGCTGCACCGGTCAACGATATTCATTTTCACCCGGTGGAACCCAGGTCAGCAAGGTTAACCGTTACCTATAACTTTTAGTCAAACTGCCTCCAAATAAACCTCGCATAGTTGGTCAGCCCCCAAAAGCCGGGCGAGGTTTATTTTTACCTACCAGCTGCAACGCTCACAAAAGATTTTTCGGTATATTAAAATGGCTAATGCCCAATGCGATGGGCGACTTTCAATTTATACCCAGAGATACTTTATGCGACGCATTACAATTTCAGTTGAAGACGACCTGGCCGACGCCTTTGACCAACTGGTCGCCGTGCGGGCCTACGTCAATCGCTCAGAAGCTTTTCGTGACCTCGTGCGAAAAGCACTCGATGAAGCGGTAATTGAAGATGCCGATCACGCGGAAGCTGAATGCGTCGCCTCGCTCAGTTATGTGTATGACCATCACGAACGCCAGCTCGCCAGCCGGGTAAATCAACTACAACACGACCACCATGATGTGATTATCACTGCTCAACATGTGCATTTGGATCATGACAACTGCATGGAGACGGTGATCCTGAAAGGCAAGATTGCTGAAGTAGAGGCTTGTGTGAATGCGATCTCGTCACAGACAGGCGTGACGCATGCGAAAGTGCATATTATTCCTAGATAGTTGAGGTCGCTCACTTATTCAATCTGGCTTGCCCTTTCGAAGCGAACTAATCAAGCTGGGAAAGTAGGTGTTAGGACTAATTGGAGGGGTAAAATCATTGCTCAATATTCTATATCTTGGATACATAAAAGATGATCACTAATGCTTTATCAATATTGGGTAATTTAAAGCAGAAGTCATATCAATACAAAACACGATTTCAGCAAAAGCTGAGTACATTCACATCACACTTTGAGCATAAGGCACAAACTGTTACAGCAACTCTCAAGCAGAATTTAGAAGAAAAAAGATATCATTTTCATGAGTCTTTCAAACTTAGGCGTGCCTTAGGCTGGCGTAGCATCTACATCATGCGAAATTGGTTTCTAGTCAACCAACAAAGATATCAAACTAAGATCGTTTTGGTGGTACTAATAACGTCAGTGGTTGTAAGCTTTGCACTTGTTCCATTACTCCAAAAGCAACTAGGGCCATATATATCGGATTCAGACCGAGTCTCAGCAGTGAGAGATTTGTGTCTTAATCTTGGTAGTGCTTTGATTGGTGCGACTGCCATTGCATTTTCTCTCATCATGTTTGCAATGCAAGTGAATGTTGAACGGATGCCGCATGGCCTCTTCAGAAAGTTCAGCACAGATAGAAGACTTATTCTCACGTTTGTGGCGACATTCTCCTTGGCATCGCTGACTATAAGTTTGTCTTTAATTCCAGATGAATCTTGGGTTGCATTGGCCGCCGTCATCTCAGCATGGAGTTTGATTCTTATCTTATTGTTATTTGGAGTTGCATATCGCAGAGCACTTGATTTAATTAGTCCAACTAAGCAAATCGAATTGCTAGTTACTGATACGCAAAATAACTTCAATACTCTGGACAAAGCCTTCAGCCGTATCTCACCAATGTTTAACAAAGAGGCCGATAAAAATAATGCAAAAAATGAGCCCCCTAGCAAACATGATTTGAATCGCGTTATGTATTTTAGAACTCATACAAACTGGACAGTTTTAGCTGAACGAGCAATTTTATATTGCATAACCTTTTCTAGGCGGTATGCAGAACAAGGTGATCAGGAGGTTTCTAGAGTAGCGTTGTATGGGATAGTCGAAATCCACAAGGCATATATTAAAACCAAAGGAAAGACCTTTTATTCCAATAATTATTTATTTGATAACCCACTTGCCTCTGATAGCTTTTTAACGAATACCCTTGAGCATTTGCGGCAGAACGTTCAAATTGGAATCTCAAGAAGAGATGAACAGTTCATTGAGGAAAACCTCCACTGTCTGACTCAACTTACGCATTTATATCTGTTGATAGATTATGCAGAAGAACAGGCAACTCGATCCCATGCACATTTGGTAGCAGGTTATCTGGCAAGCTCAGTAGAAACGATTGTGCCACACGACATGGCAGACGTATTAATTGAAAGTATGACCTTGCTTGGAAGGGCTGCCCAGCTAATTCTCGATTACGACAAGCCAGAGCATATTGCGAATCTCTCGGAGAAAATAGCTGTTGTGGCATGCACAGGAAGTGTAAATAAGAAATACCAGCCAGTAACGCCCGTAGCAGTAAAACAGCTTGCACTGATCACCTACAGTTTACTTAGGTGCAAGAGTTCTAATATAAGGTTCGCTGTAAAAGAGGTTCGTGACGATATTAGATTAATTGCTGAATTGTATCTAAACACAAATGAAACACCTTTGGCGAAAATACATAGTAATAGCCTTGCCCCTTACTATTCGCCTACTTCGCAAGATTCATTATCTATATGGTTGTCAAACTTAACGAATGCAATTTTAGAAAAAGATGCCGATGACAAAGATGCCCAGCATGTTATTCGGAACATCGCTGAATGGTCTGATGGCATTTATGAAACTGAAAAAGAAATACTCTTAAAAGCAGTTGCTCAAAGATCTCAATTCACATTTGATATTGTTTATTGGATAGTTCACGTAACAGAAATTCTTTTTGCAGTATCAGGATCTAGGGCTTGCAAGCCACATCTTACTGAAAAACTTAGAAGGTCAGCCATATGGCTTATCAGTGTCTTATCTTGGATTCCGGACGATAAAGTAACTATTGAATTTATGGAGCATTTCCAAATTGCCAATCATTTGTTTGAAGCATCGGTAGATGCACATAAACGAGATTGCTATGAAGAAGCGCTGGATATAAGAAAATTACTTATCGGATGGATGAAAAAAACAGGCAAGTATCAGACCGGATGGGGGTCTTTGGAAAAAGCTATTTGTGGGTTGGCTTGTTTGAATTTGATTGTTGGTTTAATTGATGATGTATTAATTAAGGAAGTCGATAGTTACGTTTCTTCTAAAGACGCACCAAGCCTTGAAATTCGATCAAGAACGGCATCGGATTTACGTGAAGAAGCTGAGAAGTACCGAGGAAATCATGGGCATGATGCCATCGATATTGCTATGGCTCACATGGATCAAAGTAGGTTAAAAGCTTTGCTACACAAACTCGCTGACCATTTGATACCCGAAGCTCTCAATCAAGGATCTTCAGAAACACCCGAATAAAACGGGCATTGGATAAAATAGAAATTCCTCTGGAAAGACACCGTTTACTGAAGTTATAAAAGGCTACAGGAACAAACGCAACATAATTTCTAAATCAAAGAAAGAATGAAAAGATGGCCGAAATTAAAGAGGGTTGGGTTAAAGCGGTTAATGAAAAATTACAGAAAGATCTCGAGTTGGTTGCCCAAGCTGCCTATGACAATGGTTGCGAACTATTAAATGATGCGCAGTTTCTTTATGAAGCGCATCGTTACTCCCGTGCAACAGCGTTATCAATACTAGCGGAAGAAGAGTTAAGTAAAGCCTTCACATTGAAATTGAGTGCAGCTAATAAACGATGGGACTCCAATCTATATTCTGCCTTGCGGAGTCATGCTAATAAACAAGGCTTGGCAGAAGCCTTGGTTGAATACATTATTTGGCTCAAGAAATCGATTGAATTAGTTGGTGGTTTGGCGTGGACATTCTCTGACGAAGAAAAATTCAAAGAGGTCGTCGCAAAAGCAAAAAAGCGTTTGCGCAAGCCGGTTAAAGATCACCTTAAACAAGATGCTTTATACGTTTCCCTTCATGAAAATGGAAAGCTTAAAAGTCGGCCAAAAGACATTACCAGAGCGGATGCCGAAAACAGCCTCCATTCCGCGGAGATATTTCAAATTATGGTTGCCTTATTGTTTGACGATGAAAGTGCATATGAAAGATTCCTTAGAATTTAAATCTAAGTCGGTGCTCTGATTTAATCTAGATAGCTCTTCTGTATGGAGATAATTTGTCAGAGCGACTGGTTTTATGTATTTTTAAAGTAGCTTTGTCCCAAGTGGAACCTCATGTTCCGGCACGCATAAAGTGACTCTTCCTTCCGCATCATGAAAGCCCGTCACCAGGCATTCAGACATCAATGGCCCAATCTGTTTGGGCGGAAAATTAACGACGGCGACTACCAGTTTGCCGATCAGGTTTTCTGGTGTGTAGTGCGCAGTAATTTGGGCGCTGGATTTACGCATGCCGATCACGGTGCCAAAGTCGATGTGTAGTTTGTAGGCTGGCTTGCGCGCTTCTGCAAATACTTCTGCCGAAATCACCCTGCCAACGCGTAACTCAACCTTGGTGAAGTCATTCCATTCGATTTGATTCATTAATAACCTCGTTTGCAAATGCTTATTCCCAGGTCAACACATAGTGCGCTGCCCGTTTAGATTCACCTGCTTTGGCCAGCACCCCTATGGAAACCAGCTCGGTAATGTCGCGTAAAGCGGTGTCAGTTGAACATTTGGTCAAAGTTGCCCATTTGCCAGTGGTGAGGTGGCCTTCAAAATTGTGCATGAGCTTATCAAGCATTTTGATTTGCCGCTCATTCAGCGCGCCGTTGAGACTGCGTTGGCTGACTTGTGTCAAATATACGACACCTTTGAGGTCTTGATTGGCCTGTTGTATAGCACGAAGCAGGCAGCTTAAAAACCAGTGCAGCCAGTTTGTAATGTCCATGGTGCCTTTTTGTGCCATTTCCAGTTGCAAATAATAGTCTTCGCGCTCCAGTTGTATCTGCGTGGATAAACTATAAAAACGTTGCGTTGATTGGTCGGCTTTTGCCAAAGCCATATCGCCTATGGCACGGGCAATGCGGCCATTACCATCTTCAAATGGATGCAAACTGACAAACCACATATGCGCCAGTCCTGCTTTGAGCAATGGATCTGTGTCTGGTGATTGGTTAAACCAGTCTAAAAACAACTGCATTTCGTCAGCGATGATTTTCGCGGGTGGTGCTTCATAATGTACTGTTTCGTGCCCTATACCGCCGGAGACCACCTGCATGGGGCCGTCTGCGTCGGTTCTATAGGCTGCGGTTGTAATTTTATGCATACCGCTATAACCGTTAGGAAAGAGTGCGGCATGCCAGCCAAACAGGCGTGCATGCGTCAGTGGTTGCACGTGATTTTGCGTGGCATCTAGTATCATTTCCACGACACCATCGACGTGTCTAGTCGATGGCAGCAGGCCATCAATGTTCAGCCCTAGTTTTCTTGCAAGGGATGATCTCACCACTTCGTTGCTCAGATGTTCGCCTTCGATTTCGCTTGATTTAACCACGTCGTTGGTGAGCGTACGCAAACTGGTTTCTTCGGCGAGTGTAAATCCCAAGGTTTGGATGGCACCCAGTAACTTGCCGCGCGCCAGGTTGGCCTCCGATAACAGCGGCATCAGGGTTGCAGACACAAATGTCCAGTGCGGCCAGTCTGCCGATTGCCAGAGATATTTTTGATGATCACCGCTAGTCATGCGGTGATCATGACATGGGGTGGAGCGAGCGTCAATCATTACCGCATGTTTTGCGGTAATTAGGCGGGCTAATTACCGCACGAGGGAATTTTTGCCAATCAATAAAATATGAGTGCGGTGATGTCTTACCGAATCAGTGCCGATACAGCCTTGAATTGCGCATGCGTGGCGCCTTGCATGGGCTCAAATAGCATGGATTCTGTATTTGTAATGATACAACCGGCATTGCGCATTCTCTCGATGCCATTGTTGCGGTTGGCTTCATTTCGTGAGATGACGGCGTCTTCCACGATAAACACTTGCTTGCCTGCGGCCAGTGCATCTAGGGCGGTTTGTTGTACGCAAATATGGGCTTCCAGGCCGAACAGCACGACTTGTGGGGCGACGCTGACAGAGGATTCTTGAAAGGCTGATTCGTGCCAGGCGGAGAAGGCGAGTTTTGCGGTGCGAGGGGTGTAGTCGGGCAAGAGGGTTTGCAGCGCGGGCAGGGTTTCACCGAGTTTTTCGGGGTATTGTTCAGTCACCCAGAGCGGGATGTTTAGGAGCTGGGCGCCTTGGATCAGGCGCTGGATGTTTTTGATGACGGCGGCCATGGCCTCAGGGTGCATCGCGTCACAGAGGCGGGTTTGTATATCAATCAACATCCAAACGGCATCTGTGCTGGCAATGACTGGCTTCATGGGCTTATCTCTTGGCGAGTTGTTGGTCGATATCTTGCAGGTCGGCTTCGGAGACGATGCCGCTGGCGGTTTTGAGGCGGATGATATTCACCAGGTAGTTATAGCGGGCCTGCAATAAATCACGGTTGGCGCTGTAAAACTGTTGCTGGGCGTTGAGCACATCTACGCTGGTGCGTATGCCGACTTCGTAGCCAAGCTTAGTCGAGTCGAGCTGGCTTTGGCTGCTTTTTAGGGCTTGCTCAAGGGCTTTGACCTGGGCAATGCTGGTGTTGAGGTTGAGGTAAGCGCGCTGTGTCTCAAGGGAGGTCTGGCGCAGGGCGTTTTGCAAGTCATCCAGTGCTTTTTGCCGGGTGTAGGCGGCCTGGCGGATGCGTGAGTTCACGGCGCCGCCTTGGTAGAGCGGCACAGACACTTCCACGCCGATGCTGGCAGTTTTCAGGTCGCCACCAAAGCCATATTGGCCACCATTGGCGTAGCTGTCTTGATAGTTGGCGACCGCATCAACGGTGGGGTAATGCCCGGCGCGCGCAATTTCGATATCCTTCTCATTCACTTGCACGGTTTCTTGCTGAATCTGGATATTCAGGTTGCTGGCATGGGCAACCTCTTGCCATTCTTGCATGGGTTTGAGGCTGGGGCTGATCTGGATATCTTCGCGCACGCTGGCCAGCCGTTCTGGCAATTTGCCGGTGATCGCCTGCAAACTTCGCTTGGCAATTTCAATTTCATTAAGCGCCGCCAGCTCTTGCGCCACAATGAGGTCGTAGCGGGCTTGTGCTTCATTCACATCGGTCACGGTCGCTGTGCCAACATCAAAGTTGGCTTTGGCCTGTTGCAGCTGGCGTTGAATGGCTTCTTTTTGGGCAACGATCAAGGTGTTGCGGTCTTGCGCCAGCAGCACGTCAAAATAGGCCTGGGTGGTGCGCAACATCAGGTTTTGTTGCGCCAGGTGATATTGCTTGTCGGCAATGCTCACCTGTACCTTGCTTTGGTCTATGCGCTCTAAGGTCTCTTTACGAAAAATGGGTTGCCTAGCTTGTACTTGTGCCTGATAACCTTCGTAGTAATTACGGCCGCCGGGGAAGGGCGCCTGGTGGCCGATGATTTTCAAATCGGTACGGTTGGCGTTGGCGCCTGCCGTAAAATTGACTGAAGGGCGGTAACCTGCCTTGGCTTGTTCTATGACCTCTTGCGCTGCCTGATTGGCACTGCCCGCCGACGCCAGCACCGGGTCACTGGCGAGGGCTTCCTGATAAATGTCTACCAGGCTTTGCGTGGCGGCACTGGCCGGTGGCGAACACCACAGGCTGGCAATCAATATCGCGACTTTAAAACAGGCACGGGTAGACATAGGGCGTCAGTAGCTCTCAAACGTTAAAAACGAAAAGCGACAGCCTGCGGCGCATTTTGCATTTCAGTCAGGCTGGTTTCAAACAGCACGTCTTGCTTAAAGCTGTGCTCGGCCAAGCGTTGTACCAGGGTGGCTTGCATGACCGGGGCTTTGCCCAGCACGATGAGCATACGGCCGCCGATACTCAACTGGTAACGCACGCCTTCTGGCTCGACCGGGCTGGAGGCGGTAAATACAATCGCGTCATAAGGCGCCTGGCCTTCATAGCCATCGTGACCATCGGCTTCAATCACTTGTACATTCTGGATGCCTTGCTTGGCCAGGTTTTGTGTCGTGAGCGCACAGAGTTCAGGGAAGATTTCCAGTGCTGTCACCTGGGCGCAGTGTTGCGCCATCAGGGCGGCCAGATAGCCACTGCCTGCACCGACTAACAACACTTTGTCTTTGGCTTGCAGTTGCAGGGCTTGCAAAAAGCGGCCTTCGATTTTGGGGCTGAGCATGTGTTGGCCCAGCGCCAGCGGGATCTCAATATCGGCAAACGCCAACCCGCGGTAGGCTTCTGGCACAAACGCCTCACGCGGCGTGTTGCTCAGCGTGGCCAATACCTGCGGGTCCAGCACCTCCCAGGTGCGGATTTGTTGCTCAATCATGTTAAAACGTGCGGTTGCCTGGTCTGTCATTTTTGAATCCCACTATCCGTATTAAAGAGAAAAAACATTATAGGGCACTTCTATTCATTCAACTTCCGTTGCGATACTTCGTTGTTCATAAAAAATATCACCTTAGCGATTCAATCGCTGCAGCGTCGAAATTTTCTCATCGCGCCTGGCCTGGCTGAGTCATTTGAACGCCTTATCATTGATTACGCCACGATTGCATGGTTCTGGCGGTTAATCCCGCCCAGAAGGTATACAGCGCGGGCACAAACAAAATCGTCAATAACGTCGCCGCGGCCAATCCCCCCATGATCGCGACGGCCATCGGGCCAAAAAACACGCTGCGGGTGAGCGGGATCATGGCCAGGATCGCCGCGGCGGCGGTGAGTACAATCGGCCGGAAACGGCGTACGGTCGATTGCACCACAGCCTGCTCCAGGGTGGCACCTTCGGCAATATCCTGATTGATCTGGTCGACCAGAATGACCGAGTTACGCATGATCATGCCGGACAACGCAATGCTGCCCAGCATCGCCACAAAGCCAAACGGCATATTAAAAATCAGTAGGGCAAAGGTGATGCCTATCATGCCCAAGGGGGCGGTTAATACCACCAGAAAGACATTGGACAGGCTGCGGAGTTGCAGCATCAGCAACGTGAATACGGCCGCCAGGAACAGGGGCACGCCTTTGGCGACCGAGGTCGCCCCTTTGGCGGATTCTTCAATGGCGCCGCCGGTTTCTACCGTGACGCCTGCAGGTAAATGCTGCAAAATCGGCGCGATGGCTTGTTGCACCTGGCCGGAAACCACCGGCGCCTGCATTTTGCCGCGTAAATGGGCGCGTACGGTGAGTGAGGGCACACGGTTGCGGCGCCAGATCACGCCTTCTTCAAAGCCATAGGCAATGGTTGCCACTTGTGCCAAGGGCACGCGGTCGCCACGCTGGCTCAAAACGGTTAACTGGCCGATTTGCGAGAGTTGAGCGTGTTCCTCCGCCGGACTGCGCATCACCAGATCTATGCGCTCGTTTCCCTCCCTGAACTCACTGACCACTTGCTCGTAATACTGGGTGTTGAGCAGTTGCGCAATGTCGGGGGAGTTAACGCCCAATAACCTGGCTTTATGTTGGTCGATATCAACATGAATGACTTTGCTCGGCTCTTCCCAGCCCAGTTGCACATTGATCAGGTGCGGGTTGGCACGCATGGCGTCTGCAATCTTGTGCGCCACCTCGCGGATGGCTTTCAGGTTTTGGCCATCGACGCGGAACTGCACCGGGAAGCCCACCGGCGGCCCGTTTTCCAGGCGCAACACCGAGGCGCGCAGTTGTGGAAAGTCGTGCTCAAACAAGGTCAGCAGGTCTTTACGCAAGGTTTCGCGTTGCTGCAGGTCTTTGGTCAAAATCACTAGCTGGGCAAAAGCGCGGTGCGGTAGCTGCACGTCTAGCGGCAGGTAATAGCGGGGGGCGCCAGAGCCGAGGTAAGACACCACATTTTCGACCTGGCCATGCTGCGCTTGCCAGTCGGTGAGCCAGTGCTCAAGCTTGGTGACGGCCGCTTCGGTAGAACGGTCACTGGCATTTTCAGCCAGCCGTAAATCCACCACGATTTCGAGGCGGGTAGAGTCGGGGAAAAACTGCTGTTGCACTTTGCCAAAACTCACCATGGCAAACACAAACAAGGCGATGGTTGCCAGAATCACCAGGCCTTTGTGCCGCACGCACCAGGTGACTGTGCCTTGCAGGCGTTGGTAAAAAGGCGTGGCGTAGAGCGTCTCTTCGTTGTGAGTACTTGCTTCTGTTGGCGCGCTTTTAAAGCCTAATTTTTGTTTGAGTCGATGCCATAAGCTTGGTTGGTGGTGATCGGCGGCATCCGGGAGCAGATGGTAGCCTAAAAAGGGGACGACGATGACGGCGGCAATCCATGACAGGCTGAGCGCAATGGCGGACACCTGGAAAATGGAGCGCGTATATTCGCCGGTAGAAGACACCGCGGTTGCAATCGGCAGGAAACCCGCTACCGTGACCAGGGTGCCGGTAAGCATGGGCATGGCGGTCGAGGTAAAGGCAAACGAGGCGGCTTGCATGCGCTCCCAGCCTTGCTCCATTTTTGCTGCCATCATCTCCACCGCAATAATGGCATCATCCACCAGCAAGCCTAAGGCAAGAATCAGGGCGCCTAGGGAGATCTTGTGCAGGCCGATTTGAAACCAGTCCATGAGCAGGAAGGTCCCGGCCAGTACGATGGGGATGGCGACAGCGACCACAATGCCGGTGCGCCAGCCCAGGGAGAGCAAACTCACCGCCAGGACAATCAGCAAGGCTTCAATCAGCGAGCGGACAAAGTCATGCACCGAGTGCTGGACGATCTCGGGTTGCGAGGTGACCAGGTGCAATTGCACACCGACTGGCAATTGGTTTTGCACTGTTTTGATGGTGGTTTGCATCGCTTTGCCCAAGGCGATCACGTCGCCCCCGGCCTGCATACTCACCCCGATCAGCAAGGTGGGGGTGCCATTAAAGTGAATGCGCTCTGCTGGCGGGTTGGCGTAGCCGCGCTTAATGGTCGCAATGTCGCCCAGGGTCAGGTTCTGGGTGCCCGCCCGGATGGGGAATTGACGTAAATTCTCCAGCGTTTGTAAGCGGCCACTCACATCTAAGCGGATTCTTTCCGGCCCTGCGTCAAAAGTGCCGGCGCCTACCACACTGTTTTGTTGTTGCAGGATTTGCACCAGTTGTGCCGGTGTGATGCCGAGGGAGGTCAGCTTTTGATTGGAGATTTCTATGATGATTTTTTGCGGTTGCTCACCAAACAAATCCACTTTTTCCACATCCGGCAACTTGAGCAGGCGTGCGCGTACCCATTCGGCTTGCCTTTTCAATTGCTGCGGATTGAGGCCGTCGGCGGTGATGGCATACATGCTGCCATACACGTCGCTAAACTCATCATTAAAGGTCAGGCTTTGCAGGTCGCGCGGAAAGGTGTGACGGATATCGCCAATTTTTTTGCGGACCTGGTACCAGAGCTCAGGGATTTTTTCGGAAAACGTATTATCGCGGATGACAATAAACACCACTGATTCGCCCGGGCGCGAATAGCTGCTGGTGTAATCGATGGAGGGGATCTCCTGCAGCTTTTCTTCAATTTTATCCGTGACCTGTTGCTCTACCTCTTGTGCAGAAGCGCCTGGCCAGCTGGCGCGGACCAGCATGACTTTAAAGGTGAATGGCGGGTCTTCGGATTGCCCCAGATGGGTGTAGGCAAAGCTGCCGGCAAGCAAGGTCAGCAAAATAAAATACAGCACCAGCGCCTGGTTTTTCAATGCCCAGGTCGAGAGATTAAAACGGTGCGACAGGGAGGCCGTGCCGGTCTGTTCTGGCGTGCTGTGCTCGCTCATTAGCGTAATACCTCCAGGCCAGGTGTTACCGGTTGCACATGCATGCCCTCGGTGAGGGTATGCACACCGATGGTGGCAATGGTCTCGTTGGCTTGCAAGCCCGAAGTGATTTCAACGCCGGATTCACTGAGTTTGCCGGTGGTCACGCGGCGGCGGTGTGCCTGTTGCTTGGCATCAATGACCCAAACAGTTGCGTGGTTGGCAACCTGCGTGACTGCGGTGCTGGGTACCATGATCGTTTGCTTGTTGTTGGCATGCAAAAAGCGTACGTCTGCCGTCATGCCCAGTTTGATTTTGCTATCGCTATCCAGCAATTGGATGCGCAAGTCGAAGGCATGGGTCTGGCTATTGGCGGCGGGCGAGATTTCGCGGATACGCCCCTGGTAAGGATGCGCTAATCCTTCCACCGTCACGCTGGCGTTATCTCCGACATGCAAGCTGTCAATCACGGTTTCCGGCACCGCAATCAGGATTTCCAGTGTTTGCAGGTCATAAATCTGGGCAATGGTTTGTCCGGCGGACACCACCTGGCCGGGCTCTGCCTGAATCATGCCGATGGCTCCGCTGCGGTCTGCCAGCAACTGGGTATAGCCTGTTTGATGTTGGCTGACTGCCGCTTGCGATTTGGCTTGCTCCAGCCGGGCAGTACTGGTTTTTACCTGGGTTTCGTAGCTGTCCAGCGCCGATTTTGAAATGAATTGCTGCTGGTAAAGCTGCTGGCGTCTTGCCAATTCCGCTTGTGCCAGTGCCAGGTTGGCTTGCGCTGTTTGTACTTCGGCGCTGGCTGACAGGGCGTTCAGGCGCGTATCGTTTGGATCCAGTTGTGCGATCAGCTGGCCTTTTTTAACCAGGTCACCGACATTGACTGCACGTGAAGTGATTTTGCCATTAATGCGGAAACCGATATTGGACTCGTAACGCGATTTGACCTCGCCGGTATAACGCGATGATTGCGGGGCAGCCGTGTCTGTAATCGTCATTACCCATACTGGGCGAGGGGCAGATTGTTCTTCTTGCTCAGGCTGGCAGCCGCTCAACAGGATCATGAGCGCCAGGCTGTATAGGTAAATGCGAGGGTTATTCATGCGTGGGTTCTTTCATAAAACCGTCGGTACACATGCGGACCATGGCTTGAATGCGGGATTCCAGCGGCCGCCAGTTGATCCAGGCATCATCGCACATATTGATCTGCAGGGCGCACAGGCCGTGCATGGCGGACCATACTGTTTGCGCAATCAGTACCGGGTCGGTCAGCGCAGGCTTGAAAATGCCAGCCTGCCAGGCACTGGAGACGACTTCAATCAGTTGGGCGTAAGCATCCTGCTCAGGGTTGTAGCGTTCTATGCTTGACTGCTCCGGCACGAGGGAGGGATGCCGGGTCATGAACATCATGCGGTAGTGATTGGGGTTGTTGAGGGCAAACTGGATGTAATGCTGGCCAAATTGCAAAAAGCGCTGCAGCGGGTCGCTGATTTCCAAAGTGCTTCTCAGGGAGTGGGCCAGCCTGAGGGCATCGGCATCCATCACCGCCCGGATCAGGGCTTCTTTATCGCTGAAATACAAGTACAGGCTGGTAGCGGTGTAGCCTACTCGTTGGGCGACGGCGCGCATGGTGACTGATTCCACGCCCTGATGAATAAACAGCTCGCGCGCGGCATCAATGATCCGGGTCCGGATCGCTTGCTTCTCGACTTCTGTTTTGATCTTGGGGGGCATGTAACGAGCCTGTAAATAAATATAACAACGTTAAGTTAACATTGTAATTTTTAAATGTCAACGGGTGCTGGTAATTCTTGGCCGAATAGTGCAGAGTAACAAATGTGATACACCGGTATTCAGGAACAAGCTGGGCCGCTGAGTGATAAACGGGTGCAGCGCAGGCCGGATGAGATCATGGGGCAGGGATATTGTTTCTGGATATCCCGAGTCGGGCGGCGCCTCGCCAGGCAGGATTAACCGTGGTGCGGGGTCACTCAATGCTTCCTCAATTCAAATAATGACAAGGAGCGATCACTATGAATGTGCGGCAACGTTGGATCAGTTTGTTGGGGCGGGTACTGTTATCTCTAGTGTTTATTGTGAGCGGTGTGGCGAAGGTGATGGATCCGGCGGGTACCATGGCTTATATTGCCAGTGCGCACCTGCCATTTCCGCAATTGGCTTACGCGGTGGCTCTGGTGGTTGAGCTTGGCTTGGGCATTGCCTTGTTGGTGGGGTTCAGGGCACAGCTCGCCGCTGCAGGCATTGCGTTGTTTACGTTTGTCACGGCGCTGGCGTTTCACAACAACATGGCTGATCCGGTACAAGTCATTATGTTTTTAAAAAACATCACCATTATTGGCGGCCTGCTGATTGTGATTGCTTTTGGCCCGGGGGGCTACAGCGTCGACGGTGGGAAACGCATCATCTTGCCTGAGTGACAGCCGCTACCTCTGGCGCTTGCATCCATAGGCGCAAGTGTTCAATCAAGGCGAGTGTGTTGGCCGAAACCTGTTTGTGATAAGGGTACATGGCATAAATGCCTCCCTGCGGCAGGCGGTAATCGGCCAGCACTTCTACCAGGCGGCCTGCTTTCAGGTCAGCCATCACATAAAACGCGGGTAGGCCGGTGATGCCAAGGCCCGCCAGGGCCGCATTGCGCAAGACTTCGCCATGATTGGATTTTAATCGTGGCTGGATGGGGATGCGATGAATTTGGTCTTGTTCGGCAAATAACCATTCACTGGCACGGTGGGTGAGGCAAATGTGTTTGGCCAGGGCCTGTGGGTTGCTGGGGAGGCCATGGCGGGCAATATAGTCGGGACTACAGCAATAGCGCATCGCTGCGTCCTCCAGTTTGCGTGCCACCATGCCTTCTTCCGGCTGGTCGGTGACACGAATGACCATGTCATAGCCTTCGCTCACCATATCCACATGACGGTTATCGGCATCCAGCCAAATTTCCAATTGCGGATGTTGCTGCATAAAGGCGGTTAAGGCCGGGGCCAGTCGCAAGCTGGCATAAGACAGTGGCACCGAAATTTTGAGCAGGCCGCGTAATTCCCCTGAGCGGTTACTGACTTCGAGCTCGGCTTCATTGAGGGCTTGCAGGATTTTTTGTGCCCGCTGGAAAAACAGTTTGCCGGTTTCTGTGGCCGAGAGTTTACGGGTCGTGCGTTGCAGTAACCGCACCCCCAGCCGCGCCTCCAGGGCAATAATCCGGCGGCTGACCAGCTGCTTGGAAATACCCAGTGCTTGCGCCGCCGTGGTGAAGTTGCCGTGTTTTACCACCTCGACAAAAAAATGCAGATCTTCAAAATTGGTCATATATTGTCAACTTTAATGAGACAGTTTTACGCATTATAGGGGAATTATCATTTTTATTGCCTAAGCATACAATTCGATCTGTCAGTGAGCCGGATGAAACCGACTTTTTACATACGATGCGTGCTGGCAGACTTTGCTGCCCACGCTTTTTTTAGGAGACTTCTCATGAATGCTTTGCAATCCGCCGCCAGTGTGACCGGCCGTATTTTGTTGTCGCATATTTTTATCATCAGTGGCTTGAGCAAAGCCGCCAATCCCTCCGGGACCATCGGCTATATCCAAAGCGTTGGGGCGCCACTGCCTGAGCTCGCTTATGCGATTGCCTTGTTTGTTGAGCTGGTGCTGGGGATTGCCTTGCTGGTTGGTTACCAAACCCGCTTGGCCGCGGCAGGGATTGCGGTGTTTACCGTGGCAACGGCGTTTATGTTCCACCAAAACATGGCAGACCAAATCCAGCAGATCATGTTTTTGAAAAACCTGACCATCGCGGGTGGTTTGTTGATGGTGGTGGCGTTTGGGCCAGGGGCATTCAGCCTGGATAACCGTCGCCGCTAAGTCAGGCACAGTCAAGTGACGCCGAGAAAAAGCCAAGCCAAGATAAAGCCAAGCAAGGGAGAGTGATGAGCACCTTATTTGTTTCCCATGGCGCGCCCACCCTGGCACTGGAACCAGGCCACACCGGGCAAGTGCTGGCAGAGATTGCTGCCAGCCTGCCCCGGCCTGACGCGATCCTGGTGGTGTCAGCCCATTGGGATACACGTGTGCCTACCATCAGCTTGGCTAGCCAGCCACAAACCATTCATGACTTTGCTGGCTTTCCGCCAGCCATGTATGCGCTGACTTATCCGGCGCCGGGGGCACCGGCACTGGCGGCGCAAGTCGTCGCTTTGCTGCAGGGGCAGGATATTCCGGTACAGACGCAGGCTGAGCGTGGCCTGGATCATGGTGCCTGGGTACCATTGATGCTGATGTATCCGCAGGCGGATATTCCGGTGACTCAGCTGTCCATCCAAAGCCGCAGTTCCCCGGCGGCACAGTTTGCAGTGGGTCAGGCCTTGCGGCCATTGCACGCACAAAATGTGTTGATCTTGGCCTCTGGCGCCATCACGCATAATTTAGCGGATTTATATACCGCAGATCGCAATGCCTCGCCGTTGGCTTATGTGGATGCTTTTTCCGACTGGATGGCGTCGCGTCTCTTGCAGCAACAGTGGGCATCGCTGCTCAATTACCGCAATGAATGCCCCTGGGCTCGCCTAGCGCATCCCACTGAGGATCATGTGATGCCGCTTTTTGTGGCGGCCGGGAGTGTGGCTGCCAATGCATTTGGCAGCGAGCAAGAGACCGCACTGATGGCTGAATGGGCGCCCGTACAGCGCTACCGGCCGGAATACACATATGGCATTTTGGCTATGGATGCCTACCTGTGGGCAAGCCAGGTTTGAGGGCAGTTAGCGCAGGCCGTACTGGTTCAATTTATTCCACAGTGAGCGCTCGCTAATCTCTAATTGCTTGGCGGCCTTGGTTTTGTTGCCCTGGCACGCCTCTAGCGCTTTGAGGATCAGGCGCCGTTCTATCGCTTCAGTGGCGCGCGGAATGGAGAGATCATTTTCAATTGTTGCAGGCGCCGTCTCGGCAGCCGCGTCAGCGGAAGTCGGCTTGGTGACAGATGATTGAGCAATGTCTGCAGGTAAATGCTGGGGCTGTATGGTTTGCGTCCCGGCGAGAATCGCGGCGCGCTCCAGGATGTTTTCCAGTTCACGCACATTGCCCGGCCAGCGGTATTGTTGCAAACACAGGCGTGCGCTTTCACTGAGCTGGCCGTGGCGTTTAGCCAAAAAATATTCAGCCAGCAGGCCGACATCGTCGCCCCGCTCACGTAACGGCGGCACTTGCAGTTGAATCACGTTCAGGCGGTAATACAAATCTTCGCGCAGTTTGCCTTCTTTAACCGCTTGCAGCGGGTCGCGGTTGGTCGCTGCCACCACGCGCACGTCCAGCGTGATTTGGCGGTTGCCACCGAGTTTTTCCACCACATTTTCCTGCAATACGCGCAGCAGTTTCGATTGCAGCTGAATCGGCATTTCCGTAATTTCATCCAGAAACAGGGTGCCACCATTGGCCAGCTCAAATTTGCCAACCCGTTCTTTCACGGCCCCGGTAAATGCGCCTTTTTCATGACCAAACAGCTCAGACTCGAGGATGTCTGCCGGAATCGCCGCGCAATTCACTGCAACAAATAATTCGGATTTTCTGGGGGAGGCATCGTGAAGGGCTTTGGCGACCAGTTCTTTACCCGTCCCGGTTTCACCCACAATAAAGACCGTGGCTTTTTCCGGGGCCACTTGCTGGATCATTTGTTTGAGCGACTGCATGGGCGCACTATCGCCGATCAGGCCCGTGACCGTGGGCTGCCTGCTTTCCTTAAAAAAGGAGTTTTCCAGTTGAATCCGGTTAATCGCCAATGCCTTCTGGATGGCGATTTCCAGGGTTTCGAGCTCAAATGGCCGCAAAATATAATCGCTGGCGCCCAGTTTCATGGCCTCAACCGCGGTTTTGATTTCACCTTGAGCCGTCACCATGATAAATGGTAGGCGCTCAAACTGCTTGCGCAAGGTTTCAAGCAATTGCAAACCGCTCATGCCCGGCATATGCAGGTCACTGACGACCAGGTCAATCTGCTGTTGCTGGATCAGCTCCAAGGCTTCGCGGCCATTCCCTGCCGACAGCGCCTTATATCCGGCTTGCCGCAAGCTGATTTCGAGCAGCCTGCGCATATGGGGTTCGTCATCAACGGCTAAAATGGTGTGCTGTGGGTTAGACATGGTTATGGTTTTGCAAGTGGCAACGTCAGGTTAAACTGCGCCCCTTGCCAGGGGCTGGTTGAGTATTGGATTGTACCACCATGGGTTTCCATGATTTGTTTGACCACGGCCAGGCCGAGCCCAACGCCGCCAGCCCGTTGCGTAAAAAACGCTTCGAATAGATGTGCTTGTTGCGCCGGGGGCACGCCAGGCCCATCATCGGCCACCGAGAGATGGGCATGCTTCTCGTCTGACCACAAATTGAGGGCAATATTGCCGCCCTTGGGCAAAATCTGGATCGCATTCATCATCAGGTTGAGCAAAACCTGTGTCATCTGGTCCTGGTCGGCTTCAACCACTACGGCTTGCGGCGCCGACAGCGATAAGGTCAGTTGTTTGGATTGCGCTTGCGGCTGTAGCAGGGCAATCACATGCTGCAAATGCGCTTGCAGGTCTAGCGGGATTTTACTCGGTGCGCGTGGCCGTGCCGAATCTATGAGGGTACTTACGAGTTTATTCAGCCGCTCGGTTTCTGAAATAATGAAACCTAATACCTCTCGCCCATCTGCAGACAGGTTGGGTTCACGCAGCAATACGTCTGCTGACGAACGCATGATGCCCAAGGGGGTGCGCACTTCGTGACTCATGGCCGCAGCCATTTCACCGACGACAGCCAATTTGGCAGCCCGTGTCAGCTGTTGCTCAGAGGCCGCCAGCTCTGCCACCATGTCTGTAAATGCCTGATGCAAAGATTGCACTTCTGCGGGGCCGCTGGATGCCGGGGCGATGGCATCCAGTTGGCGGAAGCGTTGCACATAACGCGTCAAGGCTTCCAGCGGACGGCTGATGTTTTGCGCAATCGGGCGGACGAGCAGTAGTGAGCAGACCAATGTTACCCCAAGCACGACAATAAAAATCATGCCTAGCCGATGTACCGGCGCGACCGCTGCATCGTGATCTTTATTCAAGTGGATTTGCCATCCCTGCCAGGGCAAACGGCTGACCAGTTGCGCTTGCGAGTGCAGGCTGTGCTGTTGATCGGACCAGTGGCTGGATTGCGCCAACACGTGTAAATTGTGGTCAAACAGGGCCAGCTCAGTGCTGTGTTGTGCGGCATGATCGAGCAGGTTTTCAATCACACGCCAATTAAAAGTGGCGACCAGCGTACCCAATGGTTGCAGCGTATTCTGCGACAGGATGGGGGCTGAAATCATGAGTTGCTGCTGATGCAGGCGGTAGATCGTGATCCCCTGGCCATCATCCTGGAACTGCATCCACTTAGCTGGAATCGCCAGGGGCTGGCCGATATGTGCGGGCTCGCTGGAGGCTGCGACATGTCCTTTGAGGTCTATCACATCCAGGCTGATGTACTGCTCGGCGTAGCTTTTACGGGTCTCAGCCAAAAACATCGACAAGCGTTTATCAATATCTTCAATCAGCAGATCCTGCATGATGCCCAGCTGGCTCCAGCTCCGCACGTTCTGGACGCGCTCGTTGAGGACGCGGTCTACGTGTTCGGCCACCGCTTTGCCGGTGGTTTGCAGGTCATGCTTGATTTCTACGCGCAGCGCTTGCCTGGCCTGGTAAAAACTGATCAGGCTCACCATCAGCGCCGGCAACAAGCCCGCCAGCAAAAACACAATTAAAAGCATTTTGCGGATGGTGAGTGGCGTTTGTAAGCGCAGCAGATGTGAGAAAATACGCATTAAATGGTTTTAGCCGGGACGATCATCATGGGTCAGATATGTTAAGCAGCTTCAGTCGGGTTGTGCTCAGTATTCGAGTCATGCTCAGTGTAATCAGCCTGAGTATGCTATGCAAGCCGGTGGCTGCCGAAGACCTGGATGCATTCTGGAATGCCTTTCATGTGGGTGGTTACACCAGTGCTGACATTCGCGTCCCTCGCACGCAATCCACCCAGTTTACGCTGAACCAGATCAGCATGATCACCACTTGGGACCAAGGGGGCCGTGTCAAATTTTTTAGCGAGTTGGAGCTGGAAGATCCGCTGTCTTACGACCATCATCAAGGCGTCAATACCAAGAAAAGCTACGTTGACCTCGAACGTTTTTATTTTGATTACAACCTGAATGATAAAGCCAATGTCAGGCTGGGACGTTTTCTGACCCCTGCCGGACGCTGGAACCAGTTGCATGCGCCGCCACTGGTCTGGACTGCCAGCCGCCCCTTGGTGACGCGCCGCATGTTTCCGTATGGCATCAATGGCGCCATGATGTTTGGCAGTTTGCCGGTCAAACAGGTCGACCTTGAGTACCAGGTATACGCAGAAGCCCTCAAAGACCAGCATAAGGACGGCGACGAGATCATCTTTCGCGACGTGATGGGCGCCCGTGTCGCCTTCAATAATATTTTAGGCCTGACCGGCGCCAATGCTGGTTTAAATACCTTGGGCCTGAATGTGATGAGCTACCAGAAAAACTATGCTGGCTCGCCTACTTACCATGTCTTTGGCCTGGATTTTTTGCTTGAACTGAACCGCTGGGAGTTCAGTGGTGAAGTGTATGAGCGTAGAACCACTGGTGGTGATGACGGCGGTAGCGGCGGCTATGTGCAGAGCGCTTATGCCTTGGGTCAGGAATGGTATTGGATCACCCGCCTGGAAACGCTACACGAAGTAGAGAGCAAAGATGCGGACCGCTGGGTGCTCGGGATGACCAAGCGCGTTAAGCCTAATCAATTGCTCAAGTTTGAGTTTATTGGCGGTAGCGGGGAATACAGTGATGTTCCGCGTGGGTTCGTGACTTCTTTTGCGGTGATGTTTTAATGTTGTTGCAACGAACACAGCATTACATGCGGGCACTGCTCTTAAGCCTGGGCGCGTTCATGCTCTCGCTGGCGGCCGTTCAGGCTGCTGACGATAACCGCCCGATTGCCGTCATTGTTCCAACGCAGGCAGGACTGGCGCCTAGCATCCATGCCGATGAACTGGGGCTGATTTTCTGGCGCAAAAAACTCTATGCTGAACATGGGCAAGCCTTGCATCCGGTGAATCTGCACAGTGAGCACCCACTCAGGCTCAGATTTTCACAGTGGGTGTTGCATAGTACACCGCGCTCACAGATCAACTACTGGAACGGTCTCTACTTCCACGGGGTGCAGCCTCCCTACACCGTGCAATCCGAGGAGGCGATGATCCGTTACGTGGCCGAAACGGATGGTGCCGTCGGTTATATTGATGCCTGCCATGTAGATGACCGCGTCAAAGCAGTGCTATGGCTGACCGCGGGCAAAGTGAGCGCTGATGCGCCCACCTTGAGGTGTGATTCAAACTAATTGGCCGGGATGGCAGTTTGCCCAGCGGGTGGTATTAGGTGCTTTCTTTGCTCTTCAATCAATTCACGGTTTTGTGCCAACCAGCTAAATTCAGCGTGGCAGACCTCTGACTTCAGCTCATAGGCTGTGAGCAGCGTGCAGAACACATCATCGTGGCTGAGCGGATAGTTTTCGTAAGGCTTCACCTGCGACAGCTGATAGTCAAAATGCTGGCCCAGCCACAAAATAGCCGGTACATGCGTTTGCTGTTGCGGGGCAATCATGTAAGGCGCTGCATGCAGGTAAATTCCATGCTCGCCCAGTGACTCGCCATGGTCAGCCACATAGAGCATGGCTGTTTCACGTTGGTCGTCGTACTTTTTCAGAAACTGAATCACTTCAGATAAAAAATAGTCGGTATATAAAATCGCATTGTCGTAAGAGTTATCAATTTCTTCTTGCGTGCATTCTGATAGGCGGCCTGTTTTGCAGACGGGGGTGAATTTTTTGAATTCATCCGGATAACGGCGGTAATACTCCGGCCCGTGATTACCCATCTGATGCAGCACGATCAGGATGTCCTTGTCTTTATTTTTTGCGACAAAACTGTCCAAGCCGCTCAGCATGCCAATGTCGCGGCATTCGTTATCGTTGCAGACCGGGTTGTGGATCGGAGACTTGAAATCCTCATAAGGCACGCGTAACGCCACCCCTTTTGAATCCGAGTTATTGTCACGCCAGAGCACGCTCACGCCGTGCGCACTGAGGACATCCAAAGCGTTTTCCATATGCAAGGCTTTTTCTTCGTCATATTGCTTGCGCGTCAGTAAAGAAAACATGCAAGGCACAGACACCGCCGTCGATGTCCCGCAAGAAGTCACTTGTTTAAGGCTCAGTACCGCTTCTTTACTGAGCCGGGGATTGGTTAACCGGTGATAGCCGTTCAATGAAAAACGATCAAACCTGGCGGTTTCACCGACCACCATAATAATCAGTTCATGGTGACCTACTTCGCCCACATTGATGGCATCGACCGCCGTTTTTTGCAGGCCGGTAATGCTGCGGGTGAATACTTTCTTTGAGGCCCATTTCACTAGCGAGTAATGAAAGAAGGTGGGGTTGGCGTACATGCGCACCATCTTGTGTTCACGGATAAAGGTCGCATAATCGGCGCTAAACGGGATCACCACCAGCACCATGCCTAACATCAACAGGCCGATCTGTTTGAGGCGAACGCTGAGCGCATCACGCACAAAAAAACGGGCAGGCACGGCTTTAATCAGCACAATTGCCGGGATCAACCCCAGCACCAGCATTTTGATGAAAAATCCCCAGGATAATAGGCCCATGACTTCACGCGCATCGGTTTTGACGGCGTTATCCAGCATGACATGATCAATAATGACACCGAATTCATCCATATAAAACGCGGCCCAGGCGGCAGACAACACAATCGCCGCCAATACCCAGCGGGCTGATCTCCCATGGCTCAACAGCATGAGCCACCAGGTAATGCTAAACGTAAAAAACAGGCTCAAGCTGACGATAAAGCCAGCATTCTCTGTGTCCCAGGGGTAAAGGTTAAGGATGTGCGCAAATAATGCATGGTTGCTAGTGAGCATCAACCAAAGGCTCACCGCCCAGATGAGGCAAATTTGTGGGGTAAACATCGCGTGCCATGCACGCTTAAGACTTGCGAATAATTTCATTCAATACGACTCTTGGTATAAGTAAGGACAAGCAATAGCCAACTACACATCAGCCAAAGTGTTGTCAGGGTATGTGATAAAAAGTGCGCGCCCCTGACTTGTTGCGCCCACCCCAACATAAAACCGACCGCCAAACCCGAGAGCCCGACTATTAGCGCTTTGCGTGGCGCATGTGGTAACCACAACAGGCAAAGTGCCGATAGCCAAACGCCGCTGGAGGCATGCCCGGCCGGAAAGCAATGACCTTCTTCAACGCCGGCATGGCTACTAAATGTAGGCGCCCATTCAAGATCACCGCCATAACGTGCAACATCCCAAGGACAAGCGTGTGGCATTTGATGTTTTAGGCCTGAAACGAGCAAGGCATTCAGCAAGGCTAAAAAGAGAATCCAGCGTAATTTATAACGCATTGATGCGCTCAGCCACTTGCCCACCCAGCGCTCAGGCAAATAACAGAGCAATAGCAGGGTTAGCCAGAGTAACGTCAGCACCTGTTTGGCATATTCATGCATGATCGTTTCGTAAAAAAAAGCATGCTTTTGGCTAAAAGCCTGTTGCGCGAAATCAAAGTGCTGGTCGGCCAGGTAAAGGTCTATGCTGGTGCCATTCGCCAGCCACACAATAACCATGGCAGAGAGTAACCATGCTTTCCAAAGCATACCCAAGGTCGGTTTGGGTAACCAAGGTTGCGGTAATGTTGTGTGCGTTTTCATTGCTTTGTATGTATCCCTGTTCTTATCCATATGCGCACGATGGTTAGTCAGTGCGTATGCTATTTCCAAAAACGTGGACAGTAAATGCAAGCCACGTGCCACTTTCTATAAAAGAACAGGATTGCGTTTTAACCGACTGATTTTTATTAGAAAAAATAATTTTTTTGCAAATAATACAGCGACAGGAAGGGAGGGCTTTATGCAAAAGATGCAGATGATTCAGCAGATTTGAAAAGTATTCTGCAAAAGATGCAGGGGCGTAAGCATTTGTTGTTTCTTAAGTGTATGTTTTATAAGTGTTAATTTTATTGGCATGCGGATTGCAAATGAAATCGCAACAGCATTTTTTGCGAGACGGTTGATATGTTACATTCAGAACCCAATACAGCATTTTATCACGCGGCCTCTGCCTATGAGTTGAGGGACTTCGCCCAGGCCAAGCGTTACCAGGTCAATGAAATTACCGGGCATCTGGTGGAACAGGGGGCTTCCTGCCGTCCGGAAGTGGAAGCCTTTATTGCTGCCGTGTTTAAACAAATTTATGGCGCTGAACTGACGCAATTTATGCCGCAGTTAGTCGCCTTGCGGGATGCCAACGGTGTGCTCATGGCTGCATTCGGCTTACACAATGCAGCGCAGGGCCGCCTGTTTCTTGAGCAGTATATTGATGAACAGATTGAGCAATTGATGTCACGCCAGCTTGGCCGCGACATTGCACGTGAGGAAATTACCTATTTTGGTAACCTGGCTGTAGCGAACCCCCGTAATGCCGGCGTGCTGATTGCGCATGTGATTCAGCATAGCCTGAGCATGAATTTACCATGGGGTGTGGCAACTGCGCATCACAGCTTGCAAAACGGCCTGATTAAAGGTGGGCGTGACTTGTATCCATTGGCGGCAGCGAATCCAGACCGCCTGGATGCGCAAGAGCGTGCAAAGTGGGGGAGTTATTACAAACATACGCCGCAGATTGTCGCGATCCGTGGTGTGGCTGATCCCTTATAACTTTTCGTCATGATCCTGAACGAAATTAAATCGCAGGCTTTGCAAGTGCCAGAGCGTATCGCCTTGCAGGGCGAGCAGACACAATTGAGCTATGCGGAGTTGGCGAGCGAAATCACCCGTTGGTCCTCGGCATTGACTGCGGTCACAGCCCAAGCCAGTGTCGCCCTGGCGCTCGATAATAGCCCGGCCTGGATTCTGTTGGATTTGGCCATATTGGCGGCGGGTTGGACCAATGTGCCAATCCCAGCCTTTTTCTCTGCTACGCAAAAACAACATGCTGTTCAAAATGCGGCTGTGAGTCTGATTCTGACCGATCTCCCCACCAGCTGGACCGCATTGTTCTCGCAGGCCGAGACGGTTGCAGCATGGCAGGTGGCAGGGAAAACGGTCACCGTACTGCGGGTGCAGGCGAGTGACAGGGCTACGCCTGTGGCCAAAATCACCTATACCTCTGGCACGACAGGTGCACCCAAAGGCGTTTGCCTGGGCGAGCAACAGATGTGGCAAGTTGCCAGTTCAATTCGGGCCATGGTGCAGCCAGGCCACGATGACTGCCATTTTTGCGTGTTGCCCCTGGCGACCTTGTTGGAGAATGTGGCAGGGGTCTATGCCAGCCTGATTGCGGGCACCACTGTTGTAGTCTATCGTTGCGAGGCTGTTGGCTTTACTGGTAGCCAGTTTGATATCCTTAAGCTTTATTGTGGATTGCAAGCCAGCCAAGCGACGACCGCTATTTTAATTCCAGAGCTATTACGGGCTTTAGTGGCTTGCCTGCAAGCTGGTCAGCCCGCCCTTGCGCAGTTGCGATTTGTCGCGGTGGGCGGCGCCAAGGTGGCGGCGGAATTGCTGTTACAAGCGCATGCACTTGGATTGCCAGTATACGAGGGCTATGGCTTATCTGAGTGTGCATCTGTGGTGACGCTGAATATCCCTGATGCCAACCAGCCTGGCAGCATTGGCCAGCCCTTGCCCCATGTGCAATTGCGTGTGGATAGCCAAGGCGAGTTGTGGGTCAAAGGGGCCATTTATGCAGGCTATATGGCGGCGGATGGGACGATTTCTGAGCCAGCGTTAGATGCCGAAGGCTATTTGCCCACGGGCGATTTGGCCTATCAGGATGCTGAAGGCCGCTGGATACTCTCAGGCCGCAAAAAAAATCTATTTATTACTTCATTTGGGCGCAATGTCTCGCCCGAATGGGTCGAAAGTACATTAATGCACCAGGCCGGATTGTTACAGGTTTGCGTGTTTGGAGAAGCGAGGCCGTATAACGTGGCAGTGGTATTTCCTGCACCGCAGGTCAGCCAGGCGCAAGTGCTGCAAGGCATTGCACGCGCAAATCAGGGTTTGCCTGATTATGCGCAAGTCGGCGATGTGATTGTCGTCAGGCAGCCTTTTACCCCACAAAACGGACAACTGACAGCCAATGGCCGTTTAAAACGCGATGTGATTGCTGCCGCTTATGCGGCAGAAATCAACGCTATTTACGAAGGAATATCAGCATGAGTTTTTATCAGCAATTATTGAGCGCTACAGAGCAGGAGCGCAACGCCTTAATGACTTTGCCCTTGATCGTACAAGGAGCACAGGGCAATATCACCCTGGAAACCTATCGTGCTTTTCTGACGCAAGCGTATCATCATGTCAAACATACTACGCCGTTACTGATGGCCTGCGGCGGCCGTTTGAGCGGCGAATATGAGTGGTTGCGGACCGCGATTGGTGAATATATCGAAGAAGAGATGGGGCACCAGGAATGGGTGCTAAATGATATTGAGGCCTGTGGTGGCGATAAAGAGGCTGTGCGCCACAGCACCAGTGAAGCGCATGCCGCCTGCCATGCCACCGAGGTCATGGTGGCTTATGCGTATGACATGATCAACCGCGTGAACCCACTGGGTTTTTTCGGCATGGTACTCGTGCTGGAAGGCACCAGCACCGCGGTTGCCACCCAAGCCGGTGAAAAAATCATGCAGGCCCTGCAACTGCCCAAAAAAGCTTTCAGTTACCTGTTTTCTCACGGATCACTGGACATTAGCCATGTGAGCTTCTACGAGAGCCTGATGAACCAGGTGACTAAAACAGAAGACCAGCAAGCGATTATCCACGCGGCTAAACGGTTTTACCGCTTGTATGGCGACATCTTTAATTATGTCGCGGCACAAGCGGCACTCAATGACACACTACAACAGGCGGCTTAGGAGCGATCAGCCATGGAATTGCGTAATTTACACGTGGTATTGACCGGCGCAACCGGAGGTTTGGGCTCGGTATTAGCCCTGGCATTGAGCGCCAGAGGCGCGGTGATCGGGCTCGTTGGTCGTGATCCGGTCAAGCTGCATGCTGTGCAAAAAAGAATCACCAGCCAGGGGGGCAAGTCGCACATTATGGTTGCCGATCTTGCGCAGCCCAATATGGCCAGCCAGCTCTTAACCCAGTCCTTGCGCGAGATGGGTCATGTGGATTTGCTGATAAATAATGCGGGCATCATTGAGTTTACCGAGTTTGCAAAACAAGCCGAGGTGAGCATTGATAACATGATTCATACCAATGTCACCTCTACGTTGGTATTGAGCCGCGAGTTTGTGACCTATTTTAACCAGCGTGGCCATGGCCATCTGGCATTTGTGGGCTCTATTTTTGGTTCACTGGGTTTTCCGCATTTTGCCACCTACTGTGCCAGCAAATTTGCTATCCATGGTTTTAGTCAGGCCTTGCGCCGAGAGCTTATTGATAGCAAGATCGGTGTCACCTATATCGCCCCCCGCGCCATCGCCACCCCCATGAATGACGACCGTACCAATGCCATGTGGCAAGCGTCCGGCCAGGCGGTAGATGAGCCACAATTCGTGGCGGATAAAATCATCCAGGCGCTACTCAAAGACCAGCAAGAACTCTTTATCGGGCAACCACAAAGCTTCTTCGCCTGGCTCAATGGCGTTGCCCCCAAGTTGGTGAATCTGGGCTTGAAGCAACAAGCACGCCTGGCGAAACGGTTTTTGTAGCGCAGGCTTACTCCCACTCTAGCTGCGGGTAAACCACATTGACATTACGTCGGTTGGCGATGTCGAACAAGACCCAGTTGTCATGTTCAGAGGCGGCGGCGGTGTCCATGGTTTGCTCCATGCTGATGCCTTTTTTAATGTTGTTCCTGATATCACTCAATAACAAATTGAGGTAGCGTAACTCGTTACCGATGATGGTTTTTTGGTCAGTGCTCTCCAGCCCATGACCAGGGATAATAAGCTGATAGTGTTGCTGGCTGATCTGTTCAAGCACAGCAATCAAGCCTTTGAGGTCGCCTTCTACGACGGGTGTGCGTTGTGCGAACAGCAGGTCACCGGCAAACAAAGTATTAGTTTGTGTGTCCAGGATAGTCAGGTCGGTATGCGTATGCGCCACTTTGCGTGCTTGTAGCTGCAATACACGATTGCCGAGGTCTAGGGTTTGCTCGGCATGCACCAGGGTATCCGGGATGATCGTGGCACTCGCGGCGCCATCTGCCCCGAGTAACCGTGCGTTTAGCTTTTCATATTGTTCCTTACGCAGCAGCATATTGGTCGCTAATTTTTCGTGCCCCACAAAGTGGGTGCTGCCATTTTGAAACGCGGCGTTGCCATAGGTATGGTCAGGATGAACATGGGTGTTAATGACATAACGGATGGGCAGGGGGCTGATGCGGCGAATGGCGGCGAGTAGTTGCTCGCCGGTATGTTTACTGCCACCACTGTCAATCACAGCAACCGCATCGTGACCGATAATGACGCCGAGGTTGCAGATGTCGCCCTGATAGCCTTCATCAATATCGAGATGCTTGCCATGGTGCACGTAGATGCCATCCGCGACCTGTTTAAACTCAAAGTCTTCGGCCCAGGCTTGGCTACACAGCGTTACAAATACGTATGCAAGACGCACACCAAAGCGGTTGATTTTTGATAACATGACGGCTCACCCATGAATGATTCATGCATCATAAACAATTCATGGAGGCAGTCAAAGTGACCGCTGTCACAGGCTGGTAACATCTAACAACAAAGGAGATTCAATGAGTTCAACCCAGCGTTATACCAAGGTGGCGATTATTTTGCATTGGCTGATCGCACTGGTGATTATTGCCATGTTTGCATTGGGCTGGTACATGGGCGAGTTGCCAAAAGACGGTCCCAAGCAAACAGCTTTTGACGTATTTGATCTCGGCCTCTTTACTTGGCAGATGGACGAGCCTGTGAGCGCCAGAAACCTGTATTTCAATTTGCATAAGTCCATTGGCTTCACATTGCTGTGGTTAGTGATTTTCCGCGTCTACTGGCGTGTGATGCACACCCCGCCTGCCATGTTGGCCAGCTATTCAGCGCTGGAGCGTAAATTAGCGACCGCAGTGCATCACATTTTGTATTTGTTGATGGTCTTGATCCCATTGAGTGGTGTGCTGATGACGCTTTACAGCAAATTCGGCTTGAAGTGGTTTGGCTTGGAAGTTTTTGGCGGTCTGGATAATGCCGATTTGCGTGATACGTTTAAAGAATCTCACGAGCTATTTGCCAATCTGATGCTGGCGGCATTTATTGTGCATGTGTTGGGTGCGCTCAAACATAAATGGAAAGATAAAGACGAGACCATGTCTCGTATGTCCCTCAAATAAAACGATTTTGTCTGCGTTAAAAGCCTGCGAGAGCAGGCTTTTTTATTTGCCTTTTCACCTAAGGGTATGCACCTTACTGCAAAAGGTGCATACCTCCTGGCTTGATAAATAATTTATCTGCAAAAAATGCACAAAATTTATTAAGGTTTTATTTAAGCCATTGATTTTAAATGGTTGTGTTATAGGTACGTGCTTTGCTATCAAGTACTGGATGTCGGGAATAAAGGGGCTTCCGCTACCAGCGTGAAAGCGTCTTATCCGCCATCCAGTCAGTAATCAATAAAAACGGATAGCATGTTGCAACTCAATGAAAAACAAAGGCTACATTTTAGTCACGGTCTCTGGTTAGCCGTGACGATACTATGGTTAGGGGTGGCCGCCGTTTGCCGGCCGCTGACTTTGCCGGACGAAGGCCGTTATGTCGGCATTGCCTGGGAGATGTTGACCTCTGGCGATTGGGCAGTTCCCCACCTTGACGGGTTACCTTACTTTCACAAGCCCCCCTTGTTTTACTGGATCACAGCGACCAGCTTTAAGTTATTTGGCCCTTCACTGCTTACGAGCCGGCTGGCACCCTTGCTGGCAGCCTTGTTCATGGTCATTGCGCTGTATTGGTTTATGGCGCGGCATCTGGATAAGAAAACCGCTGTGCTGGCTTTTGCCACATTGGTGACGCAACCTTTCTTTTTTGCCAGTGCCCAGTTTGCCAATCTGGATATGCTGGTTGCCAGCATCATGACATTCACCATCATGCTGGCGGCAGAGTTTGTTTGGAGTTTAGAACAAGGTCAGTCTGGCTATCGATATCTACTGCTGGCCATGGTGTTTGCAGCGGGCGGCGTGATGGCAAAGGGTTTGATCGGCATTGTATTGCCGGTGCTGGTCGTGAGTGGCTGGATGTTAGTGACCCGGCGCCTAAGGTATATCAGGTACTTTTTCTGGTGGCCTGCATTGGGTTTGTTTTTGCTGCTGGCGAGTCCGTGGTTCTTAAGCATGGAATGGCAGTTTAAGGGGTTTCTGGAGTACTTTTTTATTCATCATCACTTTCAGCGGTTTGCTGGGTCAAATTTTAATAACCAAGAGCCGTTCTGGTTTTATTTGCCAGTGTTATTTGCGCTCTGCTTGCCTGCTTCTGTGTGGTTGCTCACATTGCGCAAGTCTACAATGCAAAGCTGGAGCAGACGTCAGACGGATATCGCTTGGTTGATGCTGTGTTGGCTGGTGTTGATCCTGTTATTTTTTTCCATTCCGGTGTCTAAACCGCTGGGTTACATCATGCCTGTTATGCCCGCGATGGCTGCCTTGACGGCGATGGGCATGCGGCAAGCATGGCAACACTACTTCCCCAAGTGCTTGTGGATCACCTTTGTGGCGGCGGGGCTGAGCTGCGTAATTGCCATGGGGATGGTGATTCAACACGCGCATAAGACAGCCTCTTTCCTGTTGGCAACCAAAGCGCAACCTTTGGCAAGCCAACAGGATCAATTGATTCTGCTTAATAAATACCAGTTTGACCTGATGTTTTATCTGCGCTTAGCGCATCCTGGTTGGATGGTAACTGACTGGCGCGCAGCAGAGCATGAAGTGTTGGATGATAGCTGGGAAAAAGAATTGATTGAGGCCAAGCATTTTGATCCGCAAGCCGCAGCCAACACCTTGTTAACGCCTAGTATGCTGTCGCAACATCTTTGCCAGCTGGCGCCTGAGCAGGCAGCCTGGGTCGCCGGTGACCCAGGCAATACCGCGCATTACCCGATGCTTGCTGGCATTGCACCAGTAGCGACGGTGCGTGACCACTATTTGTGGCGATTAAGTCCAGCGCAGATTGCACAGTTTTGCCATCGCCAGACCCCGCTCTAGCGCGTGGTCATCTTGGGTGAGCGATGACCAGGTGACTAACCACGGTTAGACGTGATACTGCGGGCTCAGCTTGCGCAGCGTTTCCAGCATACAGGCAGCATGCTCGGGAGGCGTCCATTGCGTAATGCCATGTCCCAGGTTAAAGATGTGGCCATGACCATGGCTGTAGCTTGCGAGAATCTGCCCCACTTCTTTTTCAATGGCGGCAGGAGAACTCAACAATATCGCCGGATCCATATTGCCTTGCAGCGCCACTTTGTCACCGACCCGTGCCCGTGCCTGGCCGAGATCAACGCTCCAGTCTAATCCAAGTGCATCGGCACCGATGGCCGCCTGAGACTCTAGCCACAAGCCGCCGCCTTTGGTAAACACGATGCTGGGCACTGGCTTGCCTTCTGCTGTTTTAGTGAGGCCCGCGACAATTTTCTGCATGTATTGCAGTGAAAACTCCTGATAGCCTTGGTGCGATAATGCACCGCCCCAGGAGTCGAAAATCATGACGGCTTGGGCACCCGCGGCAATTTGCGCATTCAGGTATTGAGTCACGGTTTGTGCGGTGATATCCAGAATACGGTGCAGTAGCTCTGGTCTGGCATACCCCATTTTTTTTGTATTCAGGAAGTCAGTGCCACCTTTGCCTTCCACCATATACGTGGCCAATGTCCATGGGCTACCTGAAAAACCAATCAAGGGCACCCGACCATTGAGCGCTTTGCGGATGCTGCTGACGGCATCAAACACATATTGCAGTTTGGCCATGTCTGGGATTTCCAGCTTCAGAATATCGGCTTCCGCTTGCAAAGTGCGTTCAAACTTAGGCCCTTCGCCTTCTTCAAAATACAAGCCCAAGCCCATGGCATCCGGGACCGTGAGGATGTCACTGAACAAGATGGCAGCATCCAGTTGTGGATAGCGGTCCAGCGGTTGCAGGGTCACTTCGGTCGCAAAGGCTGGGCTTTGGCACAGTTGCATAAAGCTGCCTGCGTTTTTGCGGCTTTCGCGGTATTCAGGCAGATAGCGGCCTGCCTGACGCATCATCCATACCGGGGTGTATTCTGTGGGTTGGCGCAACAGGGCGCGCAGGAAGGTGTCGTTTTGCAGAGTGGTCATTTGTTCTGGTTTCTGTTACCTAAGTGCTCAGGTAAGCAACTTGTAAAAGCATGATTATAAAGGGCGGGCCACTGTTTCACTTGAAAGAATGCGGTTTTTTTGCGATACCACAAATAAAAACGCCGATGAAAACCATCGGCGTTTCTCAGTGTATGGTCTCTGAGCTTAGCGTGGCAAGTCTGAGCTGCCCATCAGGAACGCATCCACTTCGCGTGCACACTGACGGCCTTCACGGATGGCCCACACTACCAGCGATTGGCCACGGCGGATATCCCCGGCGGCAAACACTTTAGCCTTGCTGGTTTTGTAGCAGCCTTCTCCATCGGTGGTTGCCTTGGCATTACCGCGGTTGTCTTTTTCCACGCCAAAGGCATCCAGCACTTTTTGCACAGGCGAAACAAAGCCCATGGCCAAGAATACCAAATCGGCTGGAATGGTGAATTCAGAGCCTGGGACTTCAACCATTTTGCCGTCTTTCCATTCGACGCGAGCACCCTTTAGTGCAGTCAGTTTGCCGTTTTCACCAATAAATTCTTTGGTGGTAATCGACCAGTCGCGGGCTGCGCCTTCTTCATGTGAACTGGAGGTGCGCATTTTGAGCGGCCAGTTTGGCCAGACCAGTGATTTGTTTTCTTTCTCAGGTGGTTGCGGCATCAATTCAAACTGGGTGATGCTGGCCGCACCGTGGCGGTTAGAGGTGCCTACGCAGTCGGAGCCGGTATCGCCGCCGCCAATGACCACGACATGCTTACCAGTTGCTTTAATCTGGCCAGGCACGGTATCACCCGCCACCATTTTGTTATTGGGCGTCAAAAAGTCCATGGCGAAATGGACACCATCCAGTTCACGGCCTGGCACAGGCAGGTCACGCGGTAACTCGGCGCCACCGGCCAGGATGACAGCATCAAAATCACGTTCCAGATCTGCAGCGCTGACGTTTTCACCCACGTTCTGGTTCACCTTGAAGGTCACGCCTTCGGCTTCCATCTGGGCGATGCGACGGTCAATGTTGGCTTTATCCAGTTTGAAGTCGGGGATGCCATAACGTAGCAAGCCACCAATACGGTCATTTTTCTCAAATACAGTCACCGCATGACCAGCGCGTGCCAATTGTTGTGCAGCTGCCAGGCCTGCTGGGCCGGAACCGACAATTGCAATGGTTTTGCCTGTTTTGTTCGGGTTGATTTGCGGGGTGACCCAACCGTTTTCCCAAGCCTTGTCGATGATGGCGTGCTCGATAGACTTAATGCCGACCGCATCGTTATTAATGTTGAGCGTACATGCCGCTTCACACGGTGCCGGGCAGATACGGCCAGTAAAGTCAGGGAAGTTGTTGGTGGAATGCAACACATCGATGGCGCTGCGCCAGTCCTGGTGATACACCAGATCGTTCCAGTCTGGAATGATGTTGTTGATTGGACAGCCAGTGGTACAGAAAGGAATGCCGCAATCCATGCAACGTGCCCCTTGCTGTTTGGCTTGGTCGTCTGTCAAATGCAGGACGAACTCTTTGTAGTTTTTGACGCGGTCCTGAACCGGCAGGTTTTCTTCTGCCAGGCGGTCAAATTCCATAAAACCTGTGACTTTACCCATGTGAAATCATCTCTTCCCAGTTGCTCGTGATAGACGCAACTTTAAACAGCCCCGCCAAATACGCGGGGCATTCAATTAACAAAAACGATTATGCGGCTTGCTTGGCAGAGGCTGCAGTCATTTCGGTCAGTACGCGCTTGTATTCATTAGGGAATACTTTGACAAATTTTGCGCGAGCGGCAGACCAATCGGCCAACAACTCTTTTGCTCGAGGGCTACCTGTTAATGCCAGGTGTTGCTCGATCAAGCCTTTTAGAATCACTTCGTCTGGCTGGCCCAAATGTTGTGCCTTGCCAAGATCCGCTTCAGCGGCTTCGACTTTTTCCAGCGATACCATGCTCATGTTACAGCGTTTGGCAAACTGGCCGTCAATGTCATAGACATAGGCAATGCCACCGCTCATGCCCGCTGCAAAGTTCTGGCCGGTCTGGCCCAGCACAACCACTGTGCCACCCGTCATGTACTCGCAGCCATGGTTACCCACGCCTTCAACCACTGCAGTTGCGCCTGAGTTACGCACGCAGAAGCGCTCACCGGCTACGCCGCTCAAGAAGCTGCGGCCTGTCGTCGCACCATACATCACGGTGTTGCCGACGATAATGTTTTCATAGGACAAGCCACGGAATGTTGCCGGTGGTTTGATAATGATCTGACCACCACACAGGCCTTTGCCCACGTAGTCGTTGCCTTCGCCAGTCAGTTCAAAAGTAATACCCTTGGCCAGGAATGCCGCAAAGCTCTGGCCGGAGGTACCGGTGAATTTCACGTGGATGGTGCCATCAGGCAGTCCGGCATTGCCATAACGGCTCGCCACTTCGTGTGACAGCATGGTGCCTGCCGTACGGTTAGTGTTCACAATCGGTAACTCAAGCGTGACTTTTTCGCCTTTTTCCAGCGCCGGTTTAGCCAATGCGATCAATTGGTTATCCAGTGCTTTGGCAATGCCGTGATCTTGCACGTCATTGTTTTTGCGGGCAACACTGGCTGGCATCTCTGGCAGGTGGAACACTTTGCTAAAGTCGAGACCATTGATCTTCCAATGCTCGATACCGGCTTTCATGTCCAGCAAATCGGCACGGCCGATCAGGTCGTCAAACTTGGCAATGCCCATGCTGGCCATCAGCTCACGTACTTCTTCAGCGACAAAGAAGAAGTAGTTCACCACATGCTCAGGCTGGCCGGTAAATTTCTTACGTAGCTCAGGATCTTGTGTCGCAACGCCGACCGGGCAAGTGTTCAAGTGGCACTTACGCATCATGATACAGCCTTCGACCACCAGTGGTGCGGTGGCAAAGCCAAATTCGTCCGCACCGAGCAGGGCGCCAATCAGCACGTCACGGCCAGTCTTCATCTGGCCATCAACTTGCAAGACCACGCGGCCACGCAACTGGTTTAGAACCAGTGTTTGCTGGGTTTCAGCCAGGCCAAGTTCCCAAGGCGTCCCTGCGTGCTTGATGGATGAAATCGGTGAGGCACCGGTACCACCATCATGACCAGCGACCACGATGTGATCTGATTTGGCCTTGGCTACGCCAGCAGCGACTGTACCGATGCCGGTTTCTGACACCAGTTTGACCGAAATAGACGCTTTTGGATTAGCGTTTTTCAGGTCATGAATCAGCTGTGCCAAATCCTCAATGGAGTAGATGTCGTGGTGTGGCGGTGGTGAGATCAAACCTACCCCCGGCACTGAGAAACGCAGTTTCGCAATATAGGGCGATACTTTATGGCCAGGCAGTTGACCGCCTTCACCAGGCTTGGCACCTTGCGCCATTTTGATCTGGATCTGGTCAGCGCTGCTCAGGTATTCTGCAGTCACGCCAAAACGGCCAGACGCCACCTGTTTGATGCGTGAACGCAAGGAGTCGCCTGCTTGTAAGGGCACATCCGCTTCAATCAGTTCGCTACCTAGGACTTTGGCCAGGCTGGATTCTGTTTGCAATGGAATGAAACGTTTAACGTCTTCACCCCCTTCACCCGTGTTGGACTTACCGCCAATACGGTTCATGGCAATTGCCAGCGAGGCATGCGCTTCGGTTGAAATAGAGCCTAAAGACATCGCGCCAGTTGCAAAGCGTTTAACGATTTCCTTGGCGGATTCAACTTGGTCCAATGGGATGGCTGCTCCAGCCGGTTTGATTTCAAACAGGCCACGCAAAGTCATATGACGGCGCGTCTGATCGTTAATCAGCGCTGCATACTCTTTGTAGGTTTCATATTTGCCGGTCCGTGTTGCATTCTGCAATTTGCTGATCGACATCGGTGTCCACAAGTGCTCTTCACCGCGTACACGGAAGGCGTATTCACCACCGGCTTCAAGCGCGTTAGAAAGCACCGGATCATTGCCAAACGCTTGCATGTGCATGCGTACGGTTTCCTCAGCCACCTGCTCCAGACCGATGCCTTCAATCTGGCTGACGGTGCCGGTAAAGTAATCATTCACAAACTGGCTATTGAGGCCGATGGCTTCAAAAATCTGTGCGCCGCAGTAGGACTGGTAAGTAGAGATGCCCATTTTGGACATGACTTTGTACAAGCCCTTGCCAATCGCTTTGACGAAGTTCTTACCCGCTTTTTCAACGTCGCTGGTCATGGTCTTCATTGTTTCATACACCAACCATGGGCAGACGGCTTCAGCACCATACCCTGCCAATAAGGCGAAGTGGTGTACTTCACGCGCTGAGCCGGTATCAATCACCAGGCCTGTGCTGGTGCGCAAACCGGCTTTGACCAGGAATTCATGGGTGGCAGAACAGGCCAGCAACGCTGGAATGGCGATGCGGGTGGCAGACACGCTGCGGTCAGACAAAATCAACACGTTATAACCATCATGCACGGCTTTTTCGGCCTGGTCATGCAACACATCCAGCGCCTGTTTCATGCCCGCTTTGCCTTGGGCTGCATCATAGGTCAGGTCAAGCACGATGGACTTGAACTGGCCTTTGGTCAGTGATTCAATTTGTTTGAGTTTTTCCAGGCCGTCCAGGCTTAATACTGGTTGGCTGCTTTCCAAACGCAATGGCGGATTGGTTTCATCCACTGCCAGCAGGTTAGGTTTAGGGCCAATAAAGGTCACCAAAGACATCACCAGCTCTTCCCGGATCGGGTCAATTGGTGGGTTGGTCACTTGTGCAAACAGCTGCTTGAAGTAGTTGTATAGTGTCTTGGCTTTATTGGACAACACTGGCAAGGCGGCATCGTTACCCATAGAGCCTGAGCCTTCTTCGCCGTTGTCCAGCATAGGCTGCAAAACAAACTTCAAATCTTCCTGTGAGTAACCAAAGGCTTGTTGGGTATCCAGTAAATCAGCGTTCAGGCTAACTTCGCCAGCACCTACGCTAGGCAGGTCTGTTAAATGGAAGCGGGTTTGTTCAATCCACTGGCGGTATGGCTTGGCTTGAGCCAACTCGGTTTTGACTTCTTCATCATCAATAATGCGGCCTTGCTCCATGTCGATCAGCAACATTTTGCCTGGCTGCAAGCGCCATTTTTTAACGATTTTTTCTTGTGGGAAGGTGATCACGCCCATTTCAGACGCCATCATGACGATGTCATCTTCGGTCACCAGGTAGCGGGCTGGACGCAAGCCATTACGGTCCAGCGTTGCACCAATCATTTTGCCATCGGTAAACGCGACCGCAGCCGGACCATCCCATGGCTCCATCAGCGCTGCATGGTACTCGTAGAATGCACGGCGGTCTTCGTCCATCAATGGGTTGCCGGCCCAAGCTTCTGGGATCAGCATCATCATGGCGTGTGGCAAGCTGTAGCCACCAGCTACCAGCAACTCCAGGCAGTTGTCAAAACAGGCAGAGTCAGACTGGCCTTCAGCAATCAATGGCCACAGCTTTTCCAGGTCTTCGCCCAATACTGCGGACTTCATGGTTTCGTGGCGCGCCGCCATCCAGTTGACGTTGCCTTGAACGGTGTTGATTTCACCGTTGTGCGCAATCATGCGGAAAGGGTGGGCCAGATCCCAGGCCGGGAAGGTGTTGGTAGAGAAACGTTGGTGCACCAGGGCAAGCGCTGAAATCACGCGCTCATCTCTCAAGTCTTTGTAGTACACGCCCACTTCATTAGCCAGCAGCATGCCTTTGTAGACGATGGTGCGCGAAGAGAAGGAAGGCATGTAGAACTGCGCTTTGTCTTGCAGGTTGAGCGCACGAATCGCGTGCTCAATCCGTTTGCGGATCACAAAGCATTTGCGTTCAAATATTTTGTTGTCAGCTACGGTGCTGGCGATTAACACCTGGCGCATTACAGGCTCTACGGCGCGGGCAGCGTCGGCGATGTTGCTGTTGTCTACCGGCACATCACGCCAGCCCAGCAAGGTTTGGTTTTCTTCAGCAATAATTTTTGCAAAGATGGCCTCGCATTGCGCGCGGTTGTCAGCATTCTGTGGCAAAAACGCCTGGCCGACGGCATATTGTCCGGCGGCTGGCAAGGTCATGCCCAGTTTGGCAGCCTCTTCGCGCATAAAGGTGTCTGGCATTTGCATCAGCAAGCCTGCGCCGTCACCCAGTTTAGGGTCGTAACCGGTTGCGCCGCGATGGGTCAGGTTGTCCAGCAGTTGCAGGCCTTTAGCGACAATGTCGTGGCTTTTCTGGCCTTTAATATGGGCGACAAAGCCCACGCCACAGCTATCTTTTTCGTGGCGTCTGTCGTATAAACCCTGGGATTGTGGAGCTAAACCAAACTGGTCGTCCCGGGCGGTTGCGGTATCTTGAGAAGCACTCATCAGGTTGTTGTCAGACTGCATGTCCATTGCCAGATTCTTCACTTACAAAACATTTGGAGGAACCTTCAATGATACCGTTAAAGTTTAGCAATTTCAATTGTTTAGCCTGCGTTAAATAACGGATAAAGGCATTTTATTTTTTAGTTGAGAATGGTTTTTATTTACCATTTAAATGGGCCTGGGCGCGTGTCATTGTTAGGTGCCAATCACGGGTTGCAGCGGGGGTGAGCGTCTTTGGATTCTGCCAGCTACAAAATCGCTGAGCGTTTAGAGTTTTGCGCTGGGCAAAAGCCTGAGCCGTAGTGCTTGGAGAGTGTGACGATGTCGCAGAAAGAAAAGCCCAAACTGCTTGGCTGGCACCCTGCATAAAAAGGTACATCGCGCGAAACAACCATGCGAAGTGATTCAGTGGCGACCCAAGGTTGGATCGCCACGCCTAAAAAGCGGGATTACAGGCTGGCAAAGGCTTGTTCAGCCGCTTGCACTGTTTGGCGAATATCGTCATCGCTATGGGCCGCCGAGACAAAGCCCGCCTCAAATGCAGAAGGGCCCAGATAAATGCCACTATCCAGCATACTGTGGAAGAAGTGATTAAAGGCATTTTTATCTGCCTGCATCATGTCGGCGTAGCTGGTAGGGTTGCTGGCACTGAAATAGAGGCCAAACATGCCCCCTACACTTTGTGCGCTAAAGGTGACGCCGGCTTTTTGCGCAGCTTGCTTCATGCCATCCATTAATTGCGTTGTTTTTGCTGTTAATGCCTCGTAAAAGCCGGGTGCCTGAACCAGCTTGAGGGTGGTCAGCCCGGCCGTTACTGCCACGGGGTTGCCAGACAGTGTGCCTGCCTGATAGACCGGACCCAACGGAGCCAGCACGCTCATAATCTCTTTACGCCCACCAAAGGCGCCCACTGGCAGGCCGCCACCAATCACTTTGCCTAAAGTCGTCATGTCAGGTGTGATGCCATACAGTGCCTGGGCACCGCCTAGGGCTACGCGGAAACCGGTCATGACCTCATCAAAAATCAGTACGGTGCCATGCTGGTTGCACAGTTCACGCAAGGTGGTTAAGAACTCTCGGTGCGGCACAATCAGGTTCATATTGCCGACCACAGGCTCCAGAATCACGCAGGCAATTTCATCACCGATGCTGGCAAATGTTTCTTTGAGCATTTGCGTATTGTTGTAATCGAGCGTCAGGGTATGCGCAGCCACTTCTGGCGGCACACCGGCAGAGCTTGGCTCGCCAAAGGTCAGCAGGCCAGAGCCCGCTTTCACCAACAGCGCATCAGCATGCCCATGGTAACAGCCTTCAAATTTAATGATCTTGTTGCGTTTGGTGAACCCGCGCGCCACCCGAATGGCGCTCATGGTGGCTTCTGTCCCACTGCTGACCAGGCGCACTTGTTCCATGCTGGGCACCAATTGATTAATTAACTCAGCCATTTCGAGTTCTAGGCCGGTCGGCGCACCAAAACTCAGGCTGTTTGCGGCGGCTTGCTGTACGGCGGCAATGACCTCTGGATGGGCATGCCCCAAAATCATCGGTCCCCAGGAGTTGATGTAGTCGATATATTCTTTGCCGTCTGCATCCCACAATTTTGAGCCTAACCCTTTTTTGAAGAAGATGGGCGTGCCACCGACGCTGCGGAACGCGCGTACTGGCGAATTGACACCGCCTGGAATCAGTTGCTGGGATTTTTCAAACAGTTGCTGGTTGCGAGAGGTCATGACGGGGCAATCGGGTAAACATTAAAAACGTTATTCTAGCAGAGCCTTTTGTATTGATCATGCTTGCGCTTGGCTGGATTGCTCACCGGGAAGCATGCAGGCCAGGCCTGTTATGGTTGGCCGTCTAGCTGTTGCAGATGACGTTCAGCTTCCGCCTGCAAGGTTGGCTGCGCAGATTGTTGCGCAAGCAATGCCAGCCCTGACCAAGCTTCCAGATAATTCGGCTCTAGCGTGGTCGCTTTTAAATAGGCTTGCTGCGCTGCCGCCAGCTGACCTTGTCCATGCAGCGCACTGGCAAGATAGAAATGTGCTTCTGCGGCGTCCGCTTGCTGGCTTAACCAGGCGCGCGCGATGTGCTCCACAGCTGGCCAGTCACTGTTTTGGTAGGGGATCACGACTTGCATCCAGAGCGGGCGTTCATTCAGAGGCTGGTCCCAAAAGGCGGTTGCCTCTGCTTGCGTCGTGTTGCTGGCGGGTTTGCTAAGCAGGTTTTGTATCCACTCGACCGGCACACTGTAAAAGTAGGCATATTTACCAGGGCTTTTAAACGTACTCAAAGACACCAGTTCGCCCGCCTGGTTAAAGGTCGGGCTGCCACTGGCGCCCATGATAAACGCTGCATCGGAGCGGACAATCAGGCTGCCGTCATAGGGATACAAGGCTTTAATGTGGCCGGCGATGGTTTGTGGTTTAGGCGGTCCCCCTGGAAAGCCAATCGAAAAAACAGTATCGCCATAATGTAATGCGCGGGTGCTGCCCAGTTTGACGGCCGGTAGCTCCAGGTATTGAAATTTCAACAGGCAGATATCGTGTTTCCAGTCCGCGACCATGCCAACCGGGCTGACGCTATCACCGAATTTGGAAACGCTGACGCCGCTGCTGTTCGCCAGCACATGGCAGTTGGTGGCGACTGTATCCGCGGCGACCACCACGCCACTCCCGACGCCATGTCCACCGGATTGTGTCATGCTGTGTACTTTGACCACAGAGCCTTTGAGTCGATAAACCAGTTCGTGGTCGAGCTCAGTCTGGGCCATCAACGTGTGCGTGCTGAAGATAATCAAGCAAATAACTTTGTATAGAGTGCGCATACAAGCTCCGGTTATTGGGCATGGGTAGAAACCATCTCAGGTTTGTCTGGATAAATTGCAAAAAATTCTGCGTGCACTCGCACAATACCCGTGAAAAGCCATGCAAACAGCGCTAGAATAGCCGGTATTTTTTGATTGTTTAAGGATTTATCATGCTGATTACGAGCGAAATCGTTGATTTGGACACCCCAACCGGGGTGATGCGTACTTATGTTCATCGTCCAAAACACGATGGCAAAGTACCTGCGGTTTTGTTTTACTCTGAAATTTTTCAGCAGACGGGCCCAATTGAACGTGCAGCGCGCTTTTTGGCTGGGCATGGCTATGCCGTGTTGGTGCCAGAAGTGTTCCATGAGTTGAATCCGATTGGTACCGTATTAGGTTACGATGACGCCGGTCGCGACAAAGGCAACGCCGACAAAATGGCCAAAGACGTGCAGGCATATGACACCGACAACCGTGCCATGATTGATTACCTGAACAAACAGGCGTGGTATGACGGCAAGCTGGGCGCGGCGGGTTTCTGTATCGGCGGCCATCTGGCATTCCGCGCCGCCTTGCAACCTGAGGTTAAAGCGACGGCCTGTTTCTACGCCACTGATTTGCACACGACGATTATCCCTAACCAGCCCGGTCAGCATAGTATGGACCGCATTGGCGAGATCAAGGGTGAGTTGCTGATGATCTGGGGTAAGCAGGATCCACACATTCCTGGCGATAAACGTGCTGAGCTTTACAACCGCTTTGCAGCGGTGCCCGGCCTGCATTACACCTGGCATGAATTTAATGGACAACATGCCTTTATGCGCGATGAAGGTGAACGTTACGATGCGCAGCTGGTCAACATCGGATATCAATTGACCTTGCAGATGTTCGGTAACGTACTCAAGTAAGTCACCGGAATACTTGAGCGAAAGAAAACTAAGGTGCTCTGAATATGTTATGCCAGTTGCGACTCTCAAAACAACTTGCATGGAATATTCAATACATGCCCTAGTCCAAGCACAGGCCAAAAGCCTGTGCTTTTTTTTCAACTAAATTAACCCTTTTAGAGAGAACTATGACTACAAAAAATGCGGATATTGGATTGGTAGGATTGGCAGTGATGGGCCAAAACCTGGCACTAAACATTGCGGATCACGGCTATACCATCGCGGTCTATAACCGTGACCCGAAAAAAATGCTGAATTTTATCGAGGAGTGTAAAAAGAATGAGCCTTCACACGAGCGTGTGGTGGGACATGCTGATTTGGCCTCTTTTGTATTAAGCATCAAGCGCCCACGCAAGATTGTGTTGCTGGTAAAAGCCGGTAGCGCGACCGATGTGACGATTAATGCCCTGCTGCCTTTCCTGGAGCAAGGGGATATTATTATTGATGGTGGTAATGCGTTGTGGACGGATACCATCCGTCGCGAAAAAGAGCTCGCGGCCAAAGGCATTGAGTTTATTGGCTCCGGCGTCTCTGGCGGTGAAACTGGCGCCCGTTTCGGTCCTTCACTGATGCCTTCTGGCACCCGCAAAGCTTGGGCCAGCCTCGAGCCGATCTGGCGTGATATTGCCGCCAAAGTGGATCCTGTCACCGGCACCCCGTTAGAAGGCGGCGCCCCAGGCAAGCCTGTCCAGGGCGGTTTCTCCTGTGCGGAATACATTGGCCCAGACGGTGCTGGTCACTATGTGAAAATGGTGCACAACGGCATTGAGTACATTGATATGCAGTTAATCTGTGAAGCCTACTGGTTGATGAAGAACTTGTTGGGCATGCCGGCAGACGAGATTGGCAAAGTGTTCGCCGAGTGGAACAAAGGTGAGCTGTCCAGTTTCCTGATTGAAATTACGGCAGATATCCTGCAACAAAAAGATCCTGCTGGCAAAGGCTTCCTGGTTGACCAGATTCTGGATACTGCCGGTCAAAAAGGGACCGGCCAGTGGACGGCAGCCAATGCGCTGGAGTTGGGCGCGCCCGCCAATGCGATTGCAGCTGCCGTCTATGCGCGTGCATTATCCAGCCTGAAAGAGGAGCGTGTTGAAGCCAGCAAGATCCTCAAAGGCCCGGCGATTGTGCAAGAAAAAGACAAGGCAGCAACCATTGAGGCGATCAAGAACGCCTTGTATTGCTCCAAAATCTGCGCTTATGCACAAGGCTTCCAGCTCATTGATAAAGCACAGGTGGCCTATAACTGGAAACTCAATTTTGGTGAAATTGCCCAGATCTGGCGTGGTGGTTGTATCATCCGCGCGCGTTTCCTGCAAAAAATCACCGATGCTTATGCATTGAACTCACGTTTGAAAAATCTGATGCTGGACCCTTACTTCACCAATGCGATGAACGAAGGTCAAGCGGGCTGGCGTAAAGTGATTGCACTGGCGGTCACCAACGGTATCCCTGCACAAGGTTTTGCGGCCGCACTGGCTTATTATGACGGTTACAGAAGTGCAGACTTGCCAGCCAACCTGCTGCAAAGTCAGCGTGATTACTTCGGTGCGCATACCTACGAGCGTAAAGACCAGGCGCGCGGTCAGTTCTTCCACCTGGATTGGCCAGAAGCCGGTCGTCCACAGTTGGTTGTTGAGTAACGCTCTGTCAGGTTGAGCTGCCAGTGGTGGTCTTGTACGGCAACCACTGGCATGGATAACCAAAACTTAATAAGCGCTGAAAAAAATAAAGATGGCCTTATAGGCCATCTTTTTTTGTTTGTCTCATTTTTGCGTGAGTAAAGGATTCCAGTGATGAGTAGATAATTAAGTTCTACTCACTTTAGCTAGAGTTAACCGATTGGAGTCAACGCTCCAATCTTAAAATCAGTGACCCGGTGTAGGGTCGGTGTGAAACGCCCTGCGTCTTAAACGCAGTCGCAACTAGATTCTAAAAAGCGATGAAGCTCGTTGATTGCTTTCAGGTGTTGCTGTTCTTCGGCAAACGCTTTTGCGTTCGGAGCAGCATTATTGAGGCTGGGGGCGTAAATTTCATCAATCAAAAAATGTTGTGATGAAACGGCTTGGTAGGATTCTACAATTTGCATTTTTACTCTTCCTTTTGGGATTCTCAATATTCATTACACAAAACAACGAATTGTGTTCGTCGTGCTTGTGGCGCCAAAATTAACAAAAAGTTCACTGTGCAGCAATGCGGAATTTGCCGTAGTGACCAAACTTGTCAAATTCTTCAGGCATATTTGTATTGCTGCAACATTCAAGCAAACATGGTGCCATGTTCACGCTTAAAATAACGCATACTCCTCTAGCTTGGATGACACGCGTTGAAGATGGCTTTGAAAAATCTTGAAGTAAAAACTGAAAGCCAAATCCGCTTATTTTTCGTAGAATATCGGCTTGTTTGATAAAACCTTTAAAAGCAGCATGCAAATTTTTGTCAATGGTAAAGCGATGCAACTTGCTACAGAGGCTATGAGTGTGCAAGCCCTGGTTGAACATATGCAACTGACGGGCAAGCGGATTGCGATTGAGCGCAATGGCGATATTGTGCCGCGCAGCCAGTTTGCCGCAGTGCAGTTGCAAGCGGATGACCGACTGGAAATCGTGGGTGCGGTCGGTGGCGGTTAATTAAAGTTGCGCCAGGATGTTGATGCTAAGAATGGAGTAGAAAGTTTTAATGATGAATGACGCTTTGGTAATCGCCGGTAAAAGTTATCAGTCCAGATTGCTGGTTGGCACTGGCAAATACAAGGACTTTACGCAGACACGTGCTGCGATAGACGCCAGTGGCGCTGAAATTATTACCGTTGCCATCCGCCGGACTAACATTGGTCAAAACGCAAACGAACCCTCGTTGCTGGATTATTTGCCGCCAAGCGAGTTTACCTATTTGCCAAATACTGCGGGCTGTTACAGCGCCGAAGAGGCTGTGCGTACCTTGCGCTTGGCGCGCGAATTGCTAGATGATCACCGCCTGGTGAAGCTGGAAGTGCTGGGCGATCCGAATACCCTGTATCCTAATGTCACCGAAACCATTGCCGCCGCCAAAACGCTGGTGAAAGAGGGATTTGAGGTGATGGTATACACTTCAGATGACCCGATTATTGCCAAGCAGCTGGAGGATATTGGTTGCGTGGCTGTGATGCCGCTGGCTTCACTGATTGGTTCCGGCATGGGGATTTTAAATCCATGGAACCTGCAGATCATCATTGAAAATGCCAAGATTCCGGTCTTGGTGGATGCCGGTGTCGGTTGTGCTTCTGATGCGGCGATTGCAATGGAGCTGGGGTGTGCCGGCGTGTTGATGAATACCGCCATTGCGGCTGCGCGTGATCCAGTATTGATGGCAGGGGCGATGAAAAAGGCGATTGAGGCGGGACGTGAGTCATTCCTGGCCGGGCGTATGGCGAAAAAACTGTATTCAGCCAGCCCCAGTTCGCCAACCACTGGCATGATAGGATAAGTGTGACCGAACGCGCCCTTTACGCCTGCCAAGTTTCAGTTGAGACAGAGTATCTGGCTGACCAGTCTTCGCCTGCAGCTGGCCAGTACATTTATGCCTACACGATAACGATCCGCAATACCGGGCAAACGCCCGCCCAGTTGATTAGTCGTCATTGGGTGATTACTGATGCCATGCAGCAGGTCCGTGAGGTAAAAGGCCTGGGCGTGGTTGGTGAGCAACCCTTGCTGGCGCCTGATGCAGAATACCGCTATACCAGTAGTGTTATGTTCAGCACGCCGAGTGGCGAAATGTATGGCACCTACCAAATGGTGGCCGTTGATGGTCACTGGTTTGAAGTGGATATTCCAACTTTCTGGCTGCACCAGGCGGCGGGTTTACATTAGCGGCGTGTTTGCATTAAAAGCGCGCTGGATAAGTTGCCTATTTCCTTTCTGGTCTAGGCCGCAGGCCCTTAAATCGGTCTTTTATTTGAAGTCACAAACGTGTTAGCCACCCAAAAAAGCCTTATCTTCCGTCAGTGTGTTGTATTGTTCAGCCTGCTATGGCTGGCAGGCTGCCAGACTGTGCCAACCAGTGATACTTCCGTTAAGCCGCCTACTGGCAAGCCTGTGAGTGAGAAGCCAAGTACCACAGGCAGTGTGCCCACGGTGCCCCCCGCACAGCCATTTGGGTTGCTGAAATCGGCACAATGGGCTGATATGCCTGGCTTGGAAAAAGAGGATTGGGTTGCCAGCTGGCGTGCCTGGTTGCAAGGCTGTCAAGGGCTCAAAAACAAAGCTGACTGGAAAGCGGTTTGTGCAGCTGCGCTGATGGTCAAGGCAGAGGATGCCGCTGCCATACAGGCCTACTGGCAGCAATATTTTAATGTTTATGCCACACAGCAACCGGAGGGGGCTGAGCAGGGCTTGATCACCGGCTATTACCAGCCCGTGCTACAAGGAGCCAGGCAGGCAAGTGCTCGTTACCGCGTCCCGCTTTACCAGGTCCCGACTGACCTGATTACGGTGAATTTGTCAGGTTTGTTCCCTGAGCTAAAATACAAGCGCGTGCGTGGCCGCGTGCAAGGTCAAACCCTGGTTCCCTATTATACGCGGGCCGAAATTGAACAGCCGCAATCGCCGCTCAATGGTAGCGAGTTGCTCTGGGTCAGTGATCCAGTAGAAGCGTTTTTTTTACAAGTGCAAGGGTCCGGGATTGTGATGCTCGAAAATGGTGAGCGTGTCCCTGTGGGTTACGCAGACCAGAACGGACATCCTTACCAGTCCATAGGCAAGATACTGGTTGAGCGTGGAGAAATGGCCGCCAGTGAGGCCTCCATGCAAGGGATCAAGACTTGGGCGCAACAGCATCCTGATCAGTTGCGCGGTTTGCTGGATGCGAATCCCAGCTATGTCTTTTTTAAATTGCTTCCGCCCGGCTTGTCTGGCCCATTGGGCGCGCTAGGGGTGCCGCTGACAGCGGCACGGAGTATTGCTGTCGATCCTTTTTATATTCCGCTGGGTGCCCCTGTTTATCTGGCGACCACTTACCCGAACGATGCCACCCCGTTGCAGCAACTGATGCAAGCCCAGGATACAGGGGGAGCTATCAAGGGTGGGGTGCGTGCTGATGTGTACTGGGGGGAAGGCGAGGCTGCTGGAAAATTGGCGGGGGCCATGCGTCAGCAGGGGAAATTGTGGGTATGGTTACCCAAAACATTTCCTTTGCCGCATTGATGGGTATGCCACAGCACACACGGTCATGCGAGGCTGCTTGGCAGCCTAGGGTGGTTGGTCACACAGCCTTCAGGCCCTGGTTGCTTGAACGAGGTTCGTTAACCGCCCGGTTAAAAAAACATTATCCGGCGTTTTCTGTGGCGTTGCTGTCGCAAGACTGGCGCAAGCCGTATGTGGATGAGCAGTCGATTTTGCGAATAAACGCGGCTTGTCAGGCATGGGTACGCGAGGTCATGTTGACGGGCAATGGGCAGTCACGGGTGTTTGCGCATAGCGTCATCGCGCGTCAGGATTTGCGTGGCCCATGGAGTCGTCTGCGCAGCATCGGCCGGATGCCACTCGGGGCGGCACTGTTTGCCAATCCCAGGGTGAGGCGTGGGCCGTTGCAGTTCCGTAAGTTATGCGCCCATCATCCCCTGCATCAGACGGTATGCCGTTATCACCCGCAGTTGCAGCAATCTCCCCTTTGGGCCAGACGCTCCTTATTTTGTCTGCATCAGCACCTCTTGCTGGTCACTGAGGTGTTTTTGCCGGCCTGTGTGGAGCAAGACAATGGTTAATTTTTTAATCGGAAAGTGTTTCTAATGCCGTCATCCGTCAACTGGCATGCGTATTATCGCCTCACTCGGCTGGATAAACCGGTAGGAATATGGTTATTGCTTTGGCCTACATTATGGGGGCTGTTAATTGCGGGGGCAGGGTATCCCGATCCGTGGGTGGCAACGGTGTTTGTATTAGGGACAATATTGATGCGCTCGGCGGGATGTGCATTGAATGATATTGCTGACCGCGGCTGGGATGGCGCAGTCGCGCGCACGCAACGCAGGCCGTTAGCCACAGGTGAGATTTCAGTGAAAGAAGCCTATGCCGTCGCATTGGGATTATCTTTACTGGCGTTTGCGCTGGTGTGTACGCTAGGCATGCAGGTGGTGCTGTGGTCTGTGCCGGCGTTGTTCCTCGCGGTGAGCTATCCTTATACTAAACGCTTTTTTGCCATTCCCCAGGCCTATTTAGGCATCGCCTTCGGCTTTGGCATCCCCATGGCGTTTGTGGCCCTGCAGGGGCAAGTGCCCTCGATCGCATGGTGGTTGTTATTGGCGAATATCTTATGGTCTGTGGCTTATGACACGGCCTATGCCATGGTGGACCGTGAGGATGACCTTAAAATAGGCATCCGCTCGTCGGCGATTACGTTTGGTCGTTGGGACGTATTAGCCATCCTGGTCTGTCAGGTCGTAATGTTGGCAATCGTGGCAGGGGTTGCCTGGCAGTTGATGTTGGGCTGGGCATTCTGGCTGGGATGGCTGTTCGCTGCCTTGCAATTGGTGAGGCAATACCGCTTGATCAGCCGCCGCCAGCGCGAAGACTGCTTTAAAGGATTTCTTGAGAATATCTGGATAGGTGGCGCATTAACCGCCGGTATGGCTTGCGGCTATTACTTAGGCTGATTTGCGTGAGATGGAGGATTCATCCAGCTCAAACGTGAAGTCAGTCCAATACTGGAAAGGCGCCTGTTCGGCCGGGGCCAGAATGTAAAGGTCTTCTGAGAGTTGTTGAAGCTCACGCAAATTTCCGCTCATGGAGACTTCTTCCGCAGAAGTTTTGGTGGGCGGCGGCATTGCAGGCAGGTTTTGTGTCTGGCAAGCAATTTCTTTTAACAGCATCAGGTCCTCAAAGACGCTGCGTTCAAAACCCATGCGAGGGACGAGACGGGTGTTGTAAACCAAGTCGTCAATCAGGGCGATCACTTGCGGCGTGCCCCAAGCCTGTTGCAAGGCTTTCATCACCCGCGGAAATGATTCGATGCCTTGTTGTTTGGGATCTGGCGCATGTTCTACATTCAGGTTGAAATGCTTACGGCATTCGCTGGCCATCATGTCAAACTCTTGGCGTTTTCCTTCCTTGGACAGTAAATCCAGTAAATACAACCACATCCAGGGGGAGCATTTAGGATGTTTGGCCAAGTGTTGCTGTAAATGTTCTATCGCCTGATTGACGCGGCCATGGGTAAACAGTCGTGATGCATCTTGCATCACGGACTGCGTGCTTTTTTGCGAACTGAGTTTTTGGGGAACCGCTTCCAAACCGAGCACATCATCATTGGCGTGGGTAGGAACCGCTTTTAGACGGCTGCCTGCTTTCATCTGCAGCGGTGGCTGGGTCGACGGTCCCTGAGGTGAATGATCCGGCGAGCTGGTTAAAGGCGGCAGCGTGCTTGCAAAGCGCTGGCTAGTATGTGGCTGGGTGGCTGGGCCGGTGGCTTCCTCCATGGCTGCTTGCGGCGCGCGCCCCTTGATGCGTTTGGGCACTGCTGTGTGCCTCCTGAGCCAGTCGGCAAAGAAAAACCCGCTGGCAATCAATGTCAATCCTAATGTCATCACCAGCGTGCGAAGCAGATGGTTTTCATTTTGCAGGCGAACCAGTTGCGTCTTCAGCGAAGTCAGCAGGTTGGTTTGTGCCAAGCTGGTTGCGTACAGCATATCTGATTTGCTTTGCAGGGTATTAAATGCCTGTTGCAATTCATTGACTTGTCCCTGGAGCTTGTCATAGGCCTCCAGAGGAATGCCTGTCTGCACAGGCTCGGTGACCGGCGCCAGTAATGCCGTGGACGCTTGGTTACCTTGCAGTGCAGCTGTGTCCACAGCGGCGGCCTGCTCGAAAGAAACCTTCATGTCCGGATATAGGGTAAATTGTTGCGAGGTGTGCTGGCACTGATCTGTTAATGTCAGTTTGACTGGGGTTGTCATTGCCCGCTCTGACCATAGCATGAGCATTCCACGCTCAGTGCTCAGGGTGGTGTATTCCAAATGCACCATATCAGCTACAGATTGCGCTAATTGAAAGCAGCTGACATCTGTATTCACCGTGATATTGGTGACGGGGACTTGTGCCACCAATGGTTGACCTGGTTCAGATTCAAAGCGGAGTGCAGATAAGTCTGCGGCTTGCAAGGCTGAAATATGCGCCAACAAAAAATACAATGGCCATGCCGTATGGCCCAATGCCGTGTTGATAATGGACTGACGCCTCTGTGGATTGCCTAAGCGCATGAAAATATTATTTTGTAATCGCTACGGTTAAAATGATTGAGTGCGTGAAGTTAAAACTTAAGCTAATATAGCACCTGTTTGCAATTATTCCTGAAAAAACAAAGCGCTTTTGCCTAAAAAGCATACTTTACATCAACTTATTTGCAAAATTGATGGCAAGCACAGGCAAATCTGCATGCCTCACTGCTTGGCAAAGATACACACCTTCTGTCTTGGATTATTTTAGAATAATCCGTTGACAAGCTTTCTCAAGCTGGCATATAATCCGCCCTCTTAATTTATACGCTATAACTCGGTAGTTATAAAATGAAAACTTTTTCAGCAAAATCGCATGAAGTACAACGTGACTGGTTCGTGATTGACGCCACAGACTTGGTATTGGGCCGTCTGGCTAGCGCAATCGCTCATCGCCTGCGTGGTAAGCACAAAGCTATTTACACACCACACGTGGATACAGGCGACTACATCATCGTAGTCAATGCGGACAAAATTAAAGTAACCGGTAACAAGGCTGGTGACAAACTGTACCACCGTCACTCCGGGTATCCAGGCGGTATCACCACTACTTCATTCTCCAAAATGCAAGACCGTTTCCCAGGCCGTGCGTTGGAAAAAGCGGTCAAAGGCATGTTGCCAAAAGGTCCTTTGGGCTATGCCATGATCAAAAAAATGAAAGTGTATGCGGGCGACAAGCACGAGCACGTTGCGCAGCAACCACAAACATTAACCATCTAATTCAAGACGATTAGGATAAAACATGATCGGTAAATACAACTACGGCACAGGCCGCCGCAAGAGTTCAGTGGCACGTGTGTTCATTAAGTCCGGTAGTGGCAATATCGTTGTTAACGACAAGCCAGCTGACGTTTACTTCTCACGCGAAACTTCTCGCATGATTTTGCGTCAGCCACTGGAATTGACTAACAACACTGCTAGCTTTGACATCTTGGTCAATGTGCACGGTGGTGGTGAATCCGGTCAGGCTGGTGCAGTTCGTCACGGTATCACCCGTGCGTTGATCGACTACGATGCGGCTTTGAAGAGCGCATTGTCTCACGCTGGTTTCGTAACACGTGATGCACGTGAAGTTGAACGTAAGAAAGTCGGTCTGCGTAAAGCACGTCGTCGTAAACAGTTCTCCAAACGTTAATTTTTCAACGTTTGTTACAAACCTGTTGTGCAAAAAGGTCGCATTGGCGGCCTTTTTCATTTATATTAATTAACTTTTTACGCCCTGTGCGTTTTAATCCCTCAACTGGATTAGGCAGATGGAAAAGATCAAGGTAGGCATCGTTGGTGGCACTGGATATACTGGTGTAGAGTTATTGCGTTTGCTGGCACGTCACCCGAATGTGCAGTTGCAGGTCATTACCTCTCGTGGTGAAGCGGGCTTGCCTGTTGCTGATATGTTTCCTAGTCTGCGTGGCGTGGTGGATTTGGCATTTAGTGATCCTGCGACCGTTGATTTGACCCAATGTGACGTGGTTTTCTTTGCTACCCCGCACGGGGTTGCCATGGCGCAGACGCCTGCTCTGTTGGCCGCTGGTGTTAAGGTCATTGATCTGGCAGCAGATTTCCGCTTGCAAGATGCTGCTGTGTTTGAAAAATGGTACAAGCTGCCACATAGTTGCACCGACATTTTGCAGCAGGCTGTGTATGGATTGCCAGAGTTGTATGCTAAGGATGTGCAGCAGGCGCAAGTGATTGGTAATCCAGGCTGTTATCCAACTACTGTATTGCTGGGTTTGGCGCCCTTGCTGGAGCAAGGTTTGATTGATTTCTCTGTCCCCATCATTGCGGATGCCAAATCCGGCGTCTCAGGTGCGGGTAGAAAAGCAGAGGTTGCTACCTTGTTTTCTGAAGCAAGTGACAATCTCAGGGCATATGGTGTGGCTGGTCATAGGCACCATCCCGAGATTCTGGCCCAGCTCAAAAAGCTCTCAGGCAATGATGCTGTACAGCTGATCTTTGTGCCGCACCTGATTCCGATGATCCGTGGTATGTTGAGCACGCTACATGTTAAACTCAATGCACAGGCGAAGCAGCAGTCTTTACAACAGCTTTATGAGCAGCGTTACCAAGGTTCGGTATTTGTGGATGTGATGCCTGCCGGCGCCTTGCCAGAAACACGTTCAGTGCGTGGATCGAATGTTTTAAGGATGGCGATATACCCGCAGACAGATGATTATGTCACAATCATTGTGGTGCAGGATAACCTCGTCAAAGGGGCTTCTGGTCAGGCAGTGCAGAATATGAACTTGATGTTCGACTTTGATCCAGAGGCTGGTTTGCAAGTATTGCCATTGTTGCCCTAATGATCAGGCCCATCCGCAGAAGACTCAGAAATCACTTCGGCCTGACTGCCAAACAGGTCGCGGTGCGCTCACATCGCCCTTGGTACTTCCAGGGCATGTTGGCGGTCTCTTACGTGGTGATTGGCTTTGCATTGGCTTACTGGGTGTTGCATGATGACGACAGTGAGAATGTTCGTCAGCGGCTGCGCCAAGTCACCGCTGAAAATATTGAATTACAGAAAAAACTCATCGCCTCCCAGCGTGAGCTGCAGGTCGAGTTAGCCACGAGTAATAACCTAGCCAAGACGCTGACGGCGCAACAAGATGAAAATATCAAGCTCAAAGAAGAGTTGGTGTTTTACAAGAACATGACCAAGCACTGAAGTTGAGGGCGCAGAGATGAAGCGTGTGCTAGCGTGAGCGGGATTGCCATTTAAGTAAATTTGGAACAGGAAGTCGCATGTTTTTCAAGAAAAGTGTTCAAATCGATAGTCACATTGATACCCTGATTGGCCATGAAACGCAGTTAAATGGCAATATGCAGTTTGCCGGTGGCTTAAGAGTAGATGGCTTGATTGTCGGTAATGTGATTGAAAAGCAAGCGCATCCAAGCACGCTGATTATTAGTGAAAATGGGGCCGTGACTGGCGCCGTTGAAGCCTCTAAAATTGTATTAAACGGAATGATACGCGGGCCTGTGCGATCTTCTGTTTTTATTGAGCTGCAAAGCAAAGCGCGTATTATCGGTGACCTGTATTACAAGTCGCTCGAAATGCATACAGGCGCTGTGATTGAAGGAAAACTGATCTACTTGGGCGAGCAGGCCGAAGCCAGCCCCACAGAAACATCAACGACAGAAGCCAGCTAAGCGCGGCCACTTGAAATCCGGCGGATTACCGCCATATATTGATTACGAATTTTACAGGAGTCTATGATGACCACAGAAGCCACCCTTGAAATGCCTAGCCCTTTGGTGTTTACCGACAATGCTGCTAAAAAGGTTAAAGAGCTGATTGATGAAGAAGGTACGCCAGATTTAAAACTACGCGTGTTTGTGAGCGGTGGTGGTTGCTCAGGCTTTCAGTACGGGTTTACTTTTGAAGAGCAGGTGAATGATGACGATACGCAGGTCGATAAAGACGGCGTGACCTTGCTGATTGACCCGATGAGCCTGCAATATCTGATGGGCGCCGAAATCGACTATACCGATAGCCTGCAAGGCTCCCAGTTCGTGATTCGTAACCCAAATGCGACGACCACTTGCGGCTGTGGCAGCTCGTTCTCGGTTTAAAGTTTAATCAAGCGTTTCAAAATAAAAAAACGCCAGACTTGTCTGGCGTTTTTTTACGGCTGTCTCATGGGGTTAGCGCTGATGCAGTGGCACAAACTCTCTTCTTTCTGAACCGACATAAAGCTGGCGCGGACGGCCAATCTTCTGGTCAGGGTCTGCATTCATTTCACACCATTGTGAAATCCAGCCTGCAGTGCGCGCCAGGGCAAAAATGGCCGTAAACATCGAGTTAGGAATCCCCATGGCGCGCATGACGATGCCGCTGTAGAAGTCCACATTTGGATACAATTTGCGGGAAACGAAGTATTCGTCCTCAAGCGCAATTTTTTCCAGTTCCATTGCCAGTTTGAACATTGGGTCATCGTGCAGGCCCAGCTCATTGAGTACTTCGTGGCAGGTTTTGCGCATGATGGAGGCGCGTGGGTCCATATTGCGGTAAACGCGGTGGCCAAAGCCCATCAGGCGGAAGCTGTCGGTTTTGTCTTTGGCGCGTTTGATGAATTCACCAATGCGGCTGACGTCGCCGATTTCTTCCAGCATGTTGAGGGTGGCTTCGTTAGCGCCCCCGTGTGAGGGACCCCATAGTGAGGCGATGCCGGCCGCGATACAGGCAAAAGGATTGGCGCCACTGGAGCCGACCAGGCGGACAGTAGAGGTGGAAGCATTTTGCTCGTGATCTGCATGCAGAATCAGGATACGTTCAAATGCGCGGGCCAGAATCGGGTTGGGGACATATTCTTCACATGGCGTGGCGAACATCATGTGCATGAAGTTCTCTGCATAGCCCAATTTATTTTTGGGATACATAAATGGTTGGCCGATATTGTATTTGTAGCTCCATGCGGCAATCGTAGGGACTTTGGCCAGCAGTCGCATGGCTGCGACTTTGCGTGATTCCGGGTCGGACACATTGTTGTTGTCTGGATAGAAGGCGGCCATGGCGCCGACCACTGCGATCATGACCGCCATCGGGTGCGCATCGCGGCGGAAACCTCGGAATACATTGCTCATCTGGTCGTGCAACATGGTGTGCTCGCTGATGGTGCTAACGAATTCTTCACGTTGCTTGTGGTCAGGCAGTTCCCCATGCAGCAACAGATGCGAGACCTCAAGGAAGTCGCAATTTTCCGCCAGTTGTTCAATCGGATAGCCACGGTAGTAAAGCAATCCTTTTTCACCATCAATAAAGGTGATGCCAGAATTGCACGACGCGGTAGACATGAAGCCAGGATCAAACGTGAAATAACCATGTTTGCCCAGGCTGCGGATATCAATCACATCGGTGCCCAGTGAGCCTTTTAATACCGGTAGCTCAATTGCGCTACTATCGTTGTCAAATGTAATGGTCGCCTTGGTAGCCATAACGTACTCAGTCTTTAATCAAGTTGGTTAAATTATACGCAATCGTATTGTTTTATCACTGCTTGTGCGGTGACTGTCGCGGAAAAGTTAAAAAAACAATCAAAAGCCTGCACCAGATATAATCAAGTCATTGGTGCGTTTGCACTGCTTTTGGGAATCCTTTAGTTGGGGTAAATCGCACCTAGAATACGCGGACCTGCTGCGCCGGTGACCGCTGCCAAGTTGCCGGGCAAATGGTCTACACAGCGCTGAGCCAACCAGGCAAAAGCCACTGCCTCTACCCAATCTACGCCAACGCCCAATTGATCCGTCAGTTGCACCTGCATCTCAGAGAGTGCCTGCAGTCTATCGATCAAGGCCAGATTATGCGCCCCCCCGCCACAGACATAGATTTCTTGAACCCCTGGGCAGAAGCGCGTCAGGGCTTCTGTGATACTGATTGCCGTTAACTCAAGCAAAGTACGCGCCACATTTTGTGCGCTGTCAGCATGCTGAGCCAGCGCCTGCATTAACCAGTTGTCGTTAAACAGGTCGCGACCAGTACTTTTGGGGGTGGCAAGCGCAAAGTAAGGATCGGCTATCAGCGTATTTAGCAACGCTTGATTCACCTTTCCGCTGGCCGCCCAGCGTCCACCGGCATCATAAGGTTGGCCTGTGTGTTGGCGCGTCCAGGCATCCATGAGCAGGTTGCCGGGGCCTGAATCAAAACCGGTCACTGGCCCGTTGGCTGGCAGGTCGCTCAGGTTGGCAATGCCACCGATATTGATCACGACGCGATGCGTGTTTGCACTCGCAAAAACAGCTTGATGAAACGCGGGGACTAACGGTGCGCCTTGCCCCCCGGCCGCAATATCCCGGCTTCTGAAGTCGCCAATGACCGTGATACCTGTCAATTCGGCCAGCCGGGCAAGGTTGCCCAGTTGTATGGTGTATGCCATGCCATTAGCCAGGGTTGGACAGTGCCGGATGGTCTGACCATGGCAACCGATGGCGGTTACGGCATCGGCAGGCGTACCGGCGAGTGTGAGTAGCTGATTGACAGCTTGCGCATAAAGCTCGGCAAGCTGGTTGGCAACCACGGCAGCGGCATGGAGCTCGTTTTGGGCGGGCGTGTGCAAGGCTAGCAGTTGTTGTTTCAGTTCCTCAGGGTAGGGCAGGAAGTAACAGGCCGTTTGCGACACTTGCTCGCCTGTGTATGAGGTCAGCACGGCATCCACGCCATCCAGGCTGGTGCCAGACATGAGACCAATAAATAACCGTGGCTGGGAGCGATCCGCTGAAAGTTGCATGGGCACCATTTTAACACTGCTCCAGCCATGCTTACAGAAATGCATGGGATTACGTTAAAATAGCTGTTTTACTTAATTTGAGACGATGCCGGGGCTGTGCATCGTTTTTATTTTTCACGGATACCTAGCATGACGGATACCAAGCAACCCTCATCTGATACCCAGGCCTTGAGCCCGGAAATTGCAAAAGCGCTGGCGATTATCAAGCGCGGCGCAGATGAGTTATTGATCGAGCAAGAGCTGGTTGAAAAACTTAAAACGGGCAAGCCGCTGCGTGTTAAAGCCGGGTTTGATCCCACCGCGCCAGACTTGCATTTGGGCCACACTGTGCTGATTAATAAACTGCGTCAATTGCAGGACTTGGGTCATCAGATTTTATTCCTGATTGGTGACTTTACCGGCATGATTGGTGACCCGACTGGCAAAAGTGCTACGCGCCCGCCGCTTACCGTGGAGCAGGTTAAAGCTAACGCCGATACCTATGCGGCACAAGTCTTCAAAATCCTTGATCCTGCTAAAACCGAGATCGTTTTTAACTCCAAATGGTTAAGTGAGCTCGGTGCGGCTGGCATGATCAAGTTGGCTGCCAGCCATACTGTGGCCCGCATGCTGGAGCGCGATGACTTCTCCAAGCGCTTTAAAGGCAATCAACCGATCGCGATACACGAATTTTTATACCCGCTGTTGCAAGGGTATGACTCAGTGGCACTGCAAGCCGATCTTGAGCTTGGCGGCACTGACCAGAAATTTAACCTGCTCATGGGGCGAGAGTTGCAAAAGCAGGCGGGTCAGGCGCAGCAATGTGTATTGATGATGCCGCTGCTGGAAGGCCTGGATGGCGTGAATAAAATGTCCAAATCACTGGGTAACTATATTGGGATCAGTGAAGCGCCAGAGACTATTTTTGCCAAGATTATGTCAATTTCAGATGAACTGATGTGGCGGTACATTGATTTGCTGTCTTTTGCGACACTGGAAACCATCGCCGAGTGGAAAGCACAAGTCGCAGCTGGTGAAAATCCCCGCAATATCAAAGTCGGCTTTGCACAGGAAATTGTGGCGCGTTTTCATGGCCAAGCTGCCGCAGAAAAAGCGTTGCAAGACTTTCAAACCCGAGCCAAAGGCGGCATCCCAGACGAGGTGCCTGAAGTGTCAGTGACCATTGAAGGCGAAAGCATAGGCATTAGCCAATTGCTCAAGCAGGCAGGCCTGGTCGAAAGTACTAGCGAAGCGATGCGAGCCATACAGCAGGGCGGTGTCAAGCTAGACAGCGTCAAGGTCGACGATAAAAATCTACCCTTGGCAAAAGGGATCACGGTGGTTGCGCAGGTTGGTAAACGCAAATTTGCCAAGATTACGATCAGGTAATAGGGATTGATAAGTTTGTCCCGACAAGCAAAAAGGCCGCGAATGCGGCCTTTTGTTTTAAAGCGATTTGCGCAAATTTGCGGGCGGAATATTCAGTGACTCACGGTATTTGGCAATCGTCCGGCGGGCAACGACGATGCCTTGCTGGGCGAGTGTGTCGGTGATCTGATTGTCCGACAACGGCTTTTTCGGGTTTTCTTCAGCCACCATTTGCTTGATCAATGCGCGGATGGCCGTGGCAGAACATGAACCGCCTGCATCGGTGGCAACCGAGCTGCCAAAGAAGTATTTGAGTTCATAGACGCCCCGCGGTGTGAGCATGTACTTATGCGTGGTGACACGTGAAACGGTGCTTTCATGTAAATCGAGCTCTTCGGCGATTTCACGCAGCACCAGTGGCCGCATGGCAATTTCCCCGTGCTCAAAGAAGTTGCGCTGGCGGTCCACAATGGCTTGCGACACGCGCAGAATGGTCGAGAACCGTTGCTGGATGTTTTTAATCATCCATTTGGCTTCTTGCATCTGGCTTTGCAAGTATTGGCCTGAGCTCTCGCGGTTGCGCTTGAGGATGTCTGCGTACATCTGGTTGATGCGTAGCTTGGGAATCACTCCATCGTTTAAGGAGGCGACCCAGATGCCTTTGATTTTTTTCACCACCACATCGTGCTGGATAAAGTGATCGTGACTAAAGTTGGAAAACTCGCTGCCGGGTCTGGGGTTTTGTTGGCGGATCAGTTGTTGTGCGGCTTTGAGTGCGGCTTCGTCACAAGCCAGCACTTTTCGCAGTTTGACAAAGTCTTTGTTGGCTAGCAGCGCCAAATGGTCTTTGGCGATTGCAATCGCCGTTTGCAGATATGGCGTCTCTGCGGGCAAGTGCATCAGTTGCAACAGCAGGCATTCACGTAAATCACGTGCACCAACGCCCAGGGGGTCCAGGTTCTGGATCAGCTTGAGCGCGGTTTCCAGTTCTAGCAGCTCTACTTCAAGTTCAAGAGGCAGGTGCTCAACGATCTCCTGTAAATCCTGTTCGAGATAGCCATCGTCATTAATGCTGTCCAGCAATAACTTGACCAGGCTCATGTCCCGCTGCGACAAGTGTGCCAGCTGGATCTGGTCTATTAAATGCTCACGCAAGCTGATGCTGGTGGTTTCCTGCCGGGAAAAGTCGCTGTCTTCATCTTCTTGATGATTGCGGCCGGCCTCATCCCAGTTGCTGGTACTGCCAAACTCCTCATAATCATCTTCAAATTCTGGCGGGGTGAATTCCTCGCTTAAGTTAGGCAGATCGCTCTCGCTCCCGCCAAGGTCGTCATGCAGCTCTTCGCGCAAGCTTTCCGCGGGTGCTGTGATTTCATGCTGCGTGGCCATGTCAAACGAGCTGGCATCTGTCAGCTCTGGCTCGGGGCTGGCCGCTGGCGCTGAACCCTCTTCAAACTCGCCGTCTTCTCCGTCAGACATTTCTAACAAAGGGTTTTCTTGCAGGATGGTTTCCAGCTCCTGGTTCAGCTCCAGCGTGGACAGTTGCAGCAAACGGATAGACTGCTGCAACTGCGGAGTCAGCGCCAGGTTTTGCGAAATACGTAATTGCAGGTTCTGTTTCATGACGGATTACAGCCTAAAATTCTTGCCCAGATAGACTTCACGTACACCCTCGTTCTGAATGATTTCATCAGGGGTCCCTGCCGCAAACACAGCGCCTTCGTTGACGATGTATGCGCGATCACAGATGTCCAACGTCTCGCGGACATTGTGGTCTGTAATTAAAATACCAATATTTTGGCTGCTCAGGTAGCGGATGATTTTCTGGATTTCAATCACGGCAATCGGGTCAATCCCGGCGAACGGTTCATCAAGCAAAATAAATTTAGGGTCAGTAGCGAGGCAGCGTGCAATTTCAACGCGCCGACGCTCCCCCCCTGATAAGCTGACTGCCTGGCTATTGCGGATGTGCTGGATATGTAATTGATCCAGCAACGACTCCAACTTGGCCTCACGCTCCTCTTCTGTGTAGGGGCGCGTCTCCAGAATGGAGAGGATGTTGTCGGTCACGCTGAGCTTGCGGAAAATCGAGGCTTCCTGTGGCAGGTAAGCGAGGCCCATACGCGCACGTTCATGCATGGGCGCGCGGCTAACATCGGTGCCATTGAGGGTGATGTTGCCCTCATCCAGCGCGACCAGGCCGACAATCATGTAAAAGCTGGTGGTCTTGCCCGCACCATTGGGGCCAAGCAGGCCAATCACTTCGCCGCTACGTAACTCAAGCGTCGTATTTTTGACGACGGTACGGCCCAGGTAGGTTTTTTTCAGGTGGTTGACCTGCAAATGGTTTTGCTCTGCTAACGCCATGGTTTCCATCTTTAAGCTTACTCTTTACCTTGTTCGCTGGTGCTTTCAGCGGGTGCAGGTTCCACCTTGAGTTGCAGTGAGCGATTCATGCGCAACCCTTGCTGCGAGGTGGGTTTGTTGTCAATCACTGGTGGCGTGGTTTTGTTTTTAGGCTGGATCGTGGCCTTAACGCGGCTACCGGCTGTACCGTTCGGGTTGGCTTTAGTGCCGCCAATGACCTCCGCATACTCGGCATTGGCGTCATAGCTGATGTAGTCGCCATTCACAATGTCTTCGCCGCGTTTAACCCAGGCATTGGTATACAGTTGTACCTTATCCATGCGGGCATTGTATTCAATGCGTTGACCACTGCCTTGCATCCACTCGTCTTTACCGGTGCGTTTTTGCTTGAAGGTGGTTGGATTGCCAGTACAGGTGCTGTGCTGAAAGCCGTCCTGGTCCTCACGTACGATCATTTTGTCGGCCTTGATTTGCAAGGTACCCTGATTCAGGATCACATTACCAGTATAGATGCTGATTTTTTTGGCATCGTTCACGGTGACGGTATCTGCTTCCAGTTCTATCGGTTGGTCGCGGTCAGACTCTTCAGCCAGCGCAGTGGCTGGGAGGGAAAATAGCAGCCATACGTGTATGCATGTCACTAAAAATAAAGACTTCTGCGTGTTCAACTCATTTCTCCATCATCAACGCTCATTGGCGCGTTCTGTATCCGTTGCCTGGACAGGGCTTGCCGAACGATTCACTGCGGGTGGACGTTCGTAATGAACGTGTACCCGGTTAAATAGCTGCATGGTATCGGCTCTGTTATCAAAGCGCATCCCCGTCCCAGTAATGACGGTTGCCGGTTTTTGTCGGATTACCACGGGCTGGTCTGTATGGGCCACTTCGGTATCCGGCTCCATCCAAAGTTGTTCGGTTTGCATCTCTGTTTCCGGCTTGGTTACTGATGCTTGGCGGATCACCTTGACCTGCTTGCTAAATTCCACCAGTTTACCATTGGCTGATACCTGTCCACGCTGACCATAAATTTGCGTATAAGGTTTGTCCAGCCCAAACTGGGTAAAGCGGGGTCGTTGCAGCTCGGTATAGTCATTCACTGGGAAATGACGCATTTTTGCAGCGGCCAGCACATATTTGGTGTTGCCGGCGGCATCTGTACGTGTGCTGACAAAGTTGTAGAGCATATAATCGGGTGCCTGGCGATTGAGCTTGCTCATTTTCAATGCTTCTTCCTGCACATTCTGGTTAATCCAGAAGGTCAGCAGCGCCAGCAGTAGCATGAGCGCAATCGGCAATAAAATAGGGTGTTTAAGCATGCTTGAGTTGAGAACTTTCTATGCTAGACAACCTTGGCTTTCAATAGATCATGCATATTGAAAGCCCCTACCAATCGCCCCTCTGTATCTACCGCCAAAAAGCCATTGATTTTGTGTTGCTCCATCATGTTGACTGCTTCAACCGCCATCTGACTGGTTTCCAGTAAATGCGGTGTTCTGTTCATCACGGTATGGATTGGTGAATCAGGTTGTGTATTGCCTTGCATAAACAGCCGCCGCAAATCACCATCGGTGAAAATGCCAATAGGGCGTTGCGCATGATCCACAATCGCTGTAAAACCCATGCCTTTAAGCGAAATTTGCGTAATGGCTTCCTGAATGGAGGCTTGTTCAGCAATCTGAGGGACCGCTGCGCCGGTGCGCATCACATCTTTAATCCGCACCAGCAATCGTCTGCCCAAGCTGCCACCAGGGTGCGAGCGGGCGAAGTCTTCTGCAGTAAACTCGCGCAAGTCCAGCACGCAAAGTGCTAAGGCATCACCAAGCGCCAAGGCGGCCGTGGTGCTGGCCGTTGGGGCCAAGCCGAGCGGACAAGCCTCATGGCTTACGGCTGCACTCAAATGCACTTCCGATTCGCGTGACAGCGTAGACGCTTCACTGCCGGTAATGCTCAATACGCGGGCGCCAATACGGCGAATGGCCGGCAAAATATTAATGATTTCATCACTTTCGCCGGAGTTGGACAGTGCGATCACGACATCTTCTGCGGTAATCATGCCTAGATCACCATGGCTAGCTTCCGCCGGATGCATGAAAAAAGCCGGGGTGCCGGTGCTAGCTAGAGTGGCTGCAATTTTGCCACCAATATGGCCTGATTTGCCCATGCCCGTGACGACCACCCGTCCCTTGCAAGCCAAAATCATATGCACCGCGGCTTCAAATGCACTGCCTATCCGGTCTGCCAATTGCCTGATTTCATCGGCTTCGTGCACCAACACCCCTCGTGCGCGAGTCACGATGTCTGGTGTTTTAACAAGATGGATGCCGGAATTTGCTGTCATCATGGCGGGTTAGTATAACAAGCGAGTTGCCTCACGATAAAGTAAAAGACTCTTTTTTTACGGTTTTTTTACTACTAGGCACATTTTTTGCATAAAACAAAGATTTGTGGCAGGATGCATCATCCTGAAACAATTGCGTTTCATAATAGACATTAACCTTTCAGCACAGGCTGATTGCGGTCAAACGCCTGTTTGGCCAGTTTGGTATAAACGCTTTAGAGCTTTGCATGTTTGATTCCCTGATACATCTTTTATTACTGCTGACCAGTTCAGTCTTTGCCGTGGGTTTATTCCGCATCCTCGGCCTGCCTGCCATGCTTGCCTATTTCATGATCGGCATCGTGTTGGGGCCACACGCACTGGGCTTGCTGGAAGACGAGGAGTCTGGCCGGCAGGTCGCCGAGTTCGGGATTGTGTTTTTGATGTTTAGCATAGGCTTGGAATTTAGTTTGCCTAAGCTATACGCCATGCGTAAAACCCTGTTCGGGCTGGGTGGCGGACAAGTGGTGCTGACCTTGCTCGCTAGCTTGGTGCTGGGCAAAATGGCCGGCCTTAGCTTGACTTCCGCTTTTATTATTGGCGCCGCCATCACCATGTCTTCGACGGCGATTGTGTCCAAAATTCTGATGGAGCGCGTCGACCTTAACTCCAGGCATGGCCGACTGAGTATTGGTGTGTTGCTGTTCCAGGATCTGGCGGTGATCCCTATTTTGGTGTTGATCCAGACACTAGGCGCCCATAGTGATAACTGGCTGGATGTGCTGGGGCTCACACTGGTCAAGTCATCCGTCCTGCTGTTTTTACTGTTCAAGTTTGGTAAAAATATGCTCAACTTCTGGTTTGAGTTGGTGGCAAAACAGCGCTCACGCGAGTTGTTCGTGTTGAATGTGTTGATGGTGACCTTGCTAATGGCTGCCGCGACCAATTACGTGGGCTTATCGTTTGCGCTGGGTGCGTTTGTCGCAGGCATGTTGATTTCCGAGACCAAGTACCGCTACCAGGTGGAGTCGGATATTGCGCCTTTCCGCGATATATTGCTGGGCCTGTTTTTTATCAGCGTAGGCATGTTATTAAACGTGTCGGTGCTGGTTGATCATATCGTACTGATTGTGTTCCTGTTAGCGTTGTTCCTGGTATTTAAAATCGGCTTGATTGCCTTGCTGACCAAGTTTTATGGCTTCGAGATGGGTGTCGGTGTCCGTACGGGTATTATTCTTGGGCAGGCGGGTGAGTTCAGTTTTGTGGTGCTGGCGCTTGGCTTGCAAACGCACTTGATTGATGGCGAGTCGCTACAGCTGGTGCTGTCTGTCGCTGTGCTTTCGATGTTGGTAGCGCCATTTATTATCCAGTATAACGGGCGTATTGCCCGCAAACTGGTCAAAAGCTACACGCGAAACAGTTACAAGGTGGTGGAAACCATCCAGGAACATAGCTTGGACTTGCGTGACCATGTGATTATCTGCGGCTATGGCCGTAGCGGCCAGTATTTAGGCCGGTTTTTGCGTGAAGAAAACATTCCTTATGTTGCCCTGGATATGGATGCAAGCCGCGTGCAAGAAGCGGCGGCGGCTGGCGAAAATGTGATTTATGGGGATGCGGGGCGTCGCTCTGTCCTTGAGGCTGCTGGCCTGGGTCGCGCCAAAGCGGTGATTGTGAGCTATGCCGAAACCCGTGCCACCATGAAAGTATTGCATGTGATCCAGGAAAAATATCCCATGCTGCCTGTGATTGTGCGCACGCATGATGACAGTGAAATGGATATATTGCGCGATGCCGGTGCCGCTGAAGTCGTGCCAGAAATTCTGGAAGGCAGCCTAATGCTGGCCTCACATGCGCTGGTAACGCTGGGGATTCCGCTCAACCGTGTGGTCAAACGCATCCGTTTATTCCGCGAAGAACGCTACAAGATGTTTAAAGGCTATTTCCGCGGGGTAAGTGATGCAGACACCGCTACCGCCGCCTTGCCGCAACTACACTCGGTTGAAATGTATAAAAACTTTTATGCACATGGCTTGCGCCTTGATCACATCCCGTTTGAAGACTTTGCGGTTGAGGTCAAACAATTGCGGCGCCTGAATATGCCAGAGCCGATTGCGCCACGCCCGGATATTATCCTCACCGAAGGCGATATTCTGGTCTTGCTCGGCAGTAACGCTGCCCTGATCGCCATGGAAGTCTATTTGATTTCCGGCCGCAAACCGTAAGACAATACCGGCCTGATGTCCTCGCAGAGGCATCAGGCTTTTCTTCATCAATACATCGCGTTATGGCAAATACTTCCGTGGTTGTGGTGGGGGGCGGCATAGTTGGCTGCCTCACTGCCATGCAGTTGATCAAACAAGGACACACCGTCACGCTGGTTGAGCGCAATATCGTCGCGGCCCAAACCTCAGGCGAGTCTTCGTGGGCCGGGGCTGGCATCGCTTTTCCACTATTGCCCTGGTTTTACCAGGATGTTGTCAACGAGTTGGCGCTGGCCGGCGCACGTGCTTATCCCGGGGTGAGTGCCGAGCTCTTTGCTGAAACCGGCATAGACCCCGAATGTACCCGTAGCGGCATGTTGATTCAGTCACCCTTCGACCTGCAACAAGCCCAGGCCTGGTGTCAGCGCTTTGGGGTGCAAACCAAAATGCAAGGCGATGATTTGCTGATTCCGGAAGTGGTGCAAATCCGTAATCCGCGCTTGCTGCAATCCCTCAAAGCCTGGCTGATCAAGCATGGCGTCACTCTGCGCGAACAAACCCAGCTCATGCCCTTGCAAGAAGGCGCTTCAACCATCCAAACCTGGCAAACCACCGCAGGCGAAACCTTGTCGGCGGATTATTTTGTCGTCACCTCAGGTGCTTGGAGTTTTGAACTGCTCAAGCAAACGGCCCTCAGTCTCGAGATCAAGCCCATGCGCGGACAAATGCTGTTGTACCAGATGCCCCCTGGCCTGCTGCCGCACATTATTTACCGCGAAGGGTTTTACATGCTGCAACGCCGCGATGGTCACTTGCTGGCTGGGAGCAGCCTAGAGGATGTCGGTTTTGATACCGGGGTGACTGACAGCATGCGTCAGGAAATGCTGCAAAAAGCCGAAGCCATGCTACCAGCCTTGCGCGGACAGCCCGTGATCAAACACTGGAGTGGATTGCGTCCTGGCACGCCGCACAATATCCCAACCATAGGCCGCCATCCGAATATTGAAAATCTGTATTTGAATACCGGGCATTTCCGCTATGGCGTGACCATGGCGCCAGAATGCGCGCGCCGAATTGCTGCGTTGTTGGCTTGAGACAGAGGAATTGAAAAAGCTGATTTAGCAATTGTTGCTTTAGTTTACTGGGATATCTCAAATAGTAGGGGCATGTGATCACTGAACATAAGCCATTCCTCTGGCTTTCCAAGCGCTACTTGTGTGATTTTCCACTTGCTTCCAAAGAAACCATAGTCAATATGATATGACTTTGAATGATTGCGATGCAGGTATAGCGTCGGCCTAGTCTCTTCTCCTTGCGCTTCTGCAAAATAAGAGTGATATGCATTTTCCCGTTGTAGGGTGGGCATTTATGCCCACGCGGATGATTAATTACTGTTTGTGATGTTCTTTTTCGCCTCTCGGCGAGTTACTTTTCTTTGTTTGCCCAAAGATAAAGTAACCAAAAGAAAGTGCACCCCAGCTTCCGCTTGTTTCCTGCGTTGCTCATCAAAATAAGCGCTCGCAGAACTCATCCTAGCGGCCTGCACACACCGCAGGCCACCGCGGGATTCGAACAGCCGCTCGCTTGATCTTATTTTGCCTGCGCTACTCGGCGCGGCAGATGGGGACCCAGAAAACCGTGCGAGTGCCAGCATTATTGGATTTAACAAAAGAATTATTTTTTTGAACGGTTCAAAATTTACCAGTGTGAGTTAGGCGAGATGAGTCTCATCCCATCACGCCGAGTAGCACAGACGAAGTGGGGGATGGATTCGTGAATACATGAAAGGATGGGAAAGCCTTATACGGCCTTCGCCGCAACCCAATCCCCACTCTTCCCGCCATGCTTTTCCAGCACTCTCACACCTTGGATGGTCATACCTCTATCAATAGCCTTGCACATATCATAAATTGTCAGCAGACCAACTTGAACTGCAGTTAACGCTTCCATCTCCACGCCGGTCTGCCCAGTGGTCTCACATTGCACACGGCAAGTAATACTGTGTTGCGTTTCATCCGCCATAAAACTGACATCTACACGGCTTAGGCTAAGCGGGTGGCAGAGCGGAATCAGGTCGCTGGTTTTTTTGCTGGCCTGGATCGCTGCAATACGGGCGATGCCGAGTACATCGCCTTTTTTAGCGTTGCCTTGCAGGATGGTTTGCAGGGTGGCCGCTTGCATTTCAATCTGGCCTTCAGCGATGGCGATGCGTTTGGTGTGAGCTTTGTCACCGATATCGACCATATGGGCCTGGCCTTGGGCGTTAAAGTGGGTGAGTCCGTTGTTGGCAGTTGACATGGGTGTTCTTAACTTAGCGCTAGTGAAAAAGGATGAACTCGGGCAGTGAAGTCGTTATCATAACAAGTTTGGGTCTTTAGCACAGGGTACATGCGTTTTAAACCATATAACACGGCGTTTCAACCGGCCAAGCTGCGTGCAGGTGGCGCGCTGCTGTTGCGTGGATTGTTTCTGTGCGCGCTGTTGATCGTGCCTGAGTCGCAATTGTTTGCGAATAACGCGACGGGTATTTTTTCTGGTAAACCGTATGAGCCGACGGACCTGGACCTGACTTTGCCAGCGGACTCGTCAAATCAGCTGCCAGAGTTGGGTGACGCTTCACAAACCGTATTGTCCTTGCGTGATGAAGAGAAAATCGCGCACCAGATTCTAAAACAAGTCGCCACCGACGCAGATGTGTTTGATGATGCCGAGGTGACCGATTATTTGCAGGCGTTGGGCACACGCTTGGGTGCCAGCAGCCCCGACCGCGAGCAAAAATTTTATTTTTTTGTAGTGCAGGATAAGTCGATTAACGCGTTTGCCATGCCTGGTGGCGTGATTGGTGTGCATACCGGTTTGTTTATGGTAGCCAATAGTGAATCTGAACTGGCGAGTGTGCTCGGGCACGAGATTGGCCATGTGACCCAGCATCACTTGGCGCGTATGCTGGCATCGCAAAAATACGACCTGTTCAAGAATATTGCGGCGACGGCGTTGGCCTTGCTGGTGGCCCGCTCCAATCCGCAAGTGGGCATGGGCGCGATGACGGCAGTGTCAGCGGCGGGGATACAAAAGCAGCTGGATTATACGCGTGAGCATGAGCGGGAGGCTGACCGGGTGGGTTTGACCATTTTGCAGGATGCCGGCTTTGATGTGCGCGCCATGCCTGCGTTCTTTACCACTATGCAGCGGGCGACCCGTTTTTCAGATGGCAATATGCCCAGTTACTTGCGCACCCACCCACTTACCAGTGAGCGGATTGCCGATATTGGCAACCGTGTGCAAAACCTGCCTTACAAACAGGTCAATGAGAGTCTGGCGTTTTTTTTGATGCGTGCAAAAATCCGCGCTTTTCAAGGAGCGCCGCAACAAATGGTAGAAGAATTTCAGAACAACATCAGTGAAGGCCGCTTTCAGAACGAGCTGGCTGAGCATTATGGCTTGGCTTATGCGTGGTTGCGCGTAAACCAGCCACAAAAAGCACAAACCGAAATTGACTGGCTGGTAAAGCATGGCATGTCTAATCCCTACCTGGTGACGCTGCAAGGGCTGACCTTGGCCAAGCTGGGGCAGATCGCGCAAGCACAAAGCCGGTTTATGCAAGGCGTGCAGCAATACCCGCAACATCGGGCGTTGGCGCAAGGGGAGGCTGAGTTACTCATCCGCAGTAACCAGTGGGCATCTGCAGTGAGTTTTATCCAAAAAGCGTTGGAGACCTTTCCCGAGGACCCCAAGCTCTATGGATGGTTGGCCGACGCTTATCAAGGCCAGGATAAGCAGATGTTGCGGCATCAGGCACTGGGAGAGTCCTATGTGCGTAAATATGACTTGCCGCGTGCGATTGAACAGTTTGAAATTGCCAGCAAAGCCAAAGATGGCGATTTTTACCTGCAATCCAAAGTTGAGGCAAGATTGAAAGCGCTTAGATTGCAACTCAAACTGGAGCAGGGTGATGATAAAAATGATTAGGAGGGCGACATGCAAAGGCGTGACTGGATAAAGCACAGTCTGATGGTGGCGATGCTGCCATTCTGGCTGGTGGCCCGTAAACTGCAGGCGGCTACCTGGTTTGCTTCAGCTTTTGAGGCCAAGCAAACGGCACAAGTGTTGGCGGCGCTCAAGGCCAGCGCCGTGCCTGTCAACAGCGACCTCAATATTGACGCGCCACAAAAGGCTGAAAACGGCGCCGTGGTGCAAATCGAGCTCAGTAGCACAGAGGCTGCTGGCAAGTTGCGTAGCCTGCGGTTGCTGGCCGATGCCAACCCTACACCGTTGATTGCGAGTTTTGAGCTGGGCAAGCAAGTGTTGCCCAGGCTGGTGACGCGCGTCAAGCTTGCGCAATCCGGCGAGGTGATCGCCTTGGCAGAGCAGGTGAGTGGCCAGTTTGTGCAGCAACGGCGCCAGGTGATTGTGCTGGAAGACGGTTGTGCCAGCAGCGAACGTGAAGAGCCGTTCGCCAGCAGCATGAAAATGCGTGCGCGCATGCTGGAGAGCAGCCCGCTGGGTAGCAATGTCACTGAACTTAAAATCATTATTGTGCATCCCATGCGTACGGGTCGTAGCAAAAACGAGGACGGCCAGTTAATGCCCGCGCATTTTATGCAACTGATGCAAGTGGTGATGAATGGGCAGGTCATTGTCGATGCCCAGACAGGTACCGCGATTTCGCGTAATCCTTATTTCACCTTTTACCTCCAGGATGCCCGGATTGGTGATGTGATTACGGTAAACTGGCAGGATAACCGTGGCCTTGAGGGACATGGGCAAGTCACGGTTACTACATAGTTTGATAAAAATAATTTATTAATAAAATTAAAATAATCAATTTTACATATTAATTTTGTATGTCTAAAATGCATACATTCGCTGTTGAGACACAGCTAATTTTTAATTAGCCCTGTTTAATTAACCCATGTTCTAAATCATAAAGGAGAACTAAATGTCATTGATTAACACACAAGTACAACCATTCAAGGCCCAGGCATTCCACAACGGTAAATTTATCGAGGTGACTGAAGAGTCTTTGAAAGGCAAATGGTCTGTGTTGATTTTCATGCCGGCAGCATTCACTTTCAACTGCCCAACAGAAGTTGAAGATGCGGCTGACAACTACGCAGAATTCCAGAAGGCTGGTGCTGAAGTGTACATCGTGACCACCGATACCCACTTCTCCCACAAGGTTTGGCACGAGACTTCACCTGCAGTTGGCAAGGCAAAATTCCCACTGGTGGGTGACCCAACGCACCAATTGACACGTGCTTTTGACGTGCATATTGATGAAGAAGGTTTGGCTCTGCGCGGTACGTTCGTGATCAACCCAGACGGCGTGATCAAGACTGTTGAAGTTCACAGCAACGAAATCGCCCGTGATGTGAAAGAAACACTGCGCAAATTGAAGGCTGCGCAATACACCGCTGCTAACCCAGGCCAGGTGTGCCCAGCCAAGTGGAACGAAGGTGCAAAAACCTTGACGCCATCTTTGGACTTGGTAGGCAAGATCTAATCTCGTTGAGATTGGTATGAGCAACGCCCTGCGCAAGCAGGGCGCTCAGGAAAGGTCACTGAGTGGATGTGTTGTCACTGTGGTTTTTCCTGAGCGAGTTTCCCCCAACCATTTTTGATTGCCATGCGTGATGGCCACGGCTTGTTGTTGCCTGAAGAAATGCACCAGCCGTGATTTTGGAGAATGAATATGTTAGATGACACCTTAAAGACCCAGTTACAAACCTACCTGGGCATGTTGCGCCAGCCTATCCGCTTGATCGCTTCGCTGGATGGCAGCGAGCGTGCAGCAGAAATGCGTGAATTGCTGCAGGAAATTGCTGCACTGTCCGACAAAGTCACCTTGGATGAGAGCGGCAATGATGCACGCAAACCTTCATTCGTGATTGCTAAAGAAGGCGAAACCCATGGTGTGCGCTTTGCGGCGATTCCATTAGGCCATGAATTCACCTCCTTGGTGCTGGCCTTATTGTGGACCGGTGGCCATCCGCCTAAGGTTGAACAGGATGTACTTGACCAGATCAAGGCGCTGGATAGCGATTTGAATTTTGAAGTCTATATGAGCTTGTCTTGCCATAACTGCCCGGATGTCGTGCAGGCAACTACGCTGATGACCGTGTTCAACCCACGCATCCAGACCACCGTGATTGACGGCGCGCTGTTTCAGGACGAAGTCAACGAGCGCAACATTATGGCGGTGCCTGCGACTTTCCTCAATGGCGAGATGTTTGCTTCCGGCCGTATGCTGGTCGAAGAAATTCTGGCCAAAGTGGATACTGGCGCAGTGGCCAAAGAAGCCGAAAAACTCAATGCCAAAGAAGCGTTTGATGTGCTGGTGGTGGGTGGTGGCCCGGCGGGTGCTTCAGCCGCAATTTATGCGGCCCGTAAAGGCATACGCACGGGTATTGTCGCTGAGCGTTTTGGGGGGCAGGTCAACGATACCCTGGCGATTGAAAACTTTATTTCTGTGAAAGAAACGGAAGGGCCCAAGCTGGTGGCTGCGTTGGAAGAACACGTCAAAGCCTATGATGTGGATATCATCTCTTTGCAACGTGCGGTTGGTTTGGCTGAGCCCGCTAAAACCGACAACAAGCATGCTGGATTGATTGAGGTGAAGCTTGAAAGTGGTGCGACTCTGCGTAGTAAGTCAGTGATTCTGGCGACCGGTGCACGTTGGAAAAACCTCAATGTGCCTGGTGAGAGCGAGTATAAAAACAAAGGCGTGGCTTATTGCCCCCACTGCGACGGTCCGTTGTTTAAAGGCAAGCATGTCGCGGTGATCGGTGGCGGTAACTCCGGTGTGGAAGCGGCGATTGACCTCGCAGGTGTGGTCGGACATGTCACCTTGCTGCAGTTTGATACTGAGCTGAAAGCTGATGCGGTTTTGCAGCGCAAATTGCGTTCACTGGAAAATGTGACGATCTTGACCAGTGCCCAAACCACAGAAATCACTGGTGACGGCACACGTGTGAACGGCTTGACCTATACAGACCGTGTTTCTGGTGAAAGCAAGCATGTGGCATTGGAAGGCGTGTTTATCCAGATTGGCCTGGTGCCCAACAGTGACTGGTTGAAAGGCACCCTGGACCTGAGCAAATATGGTGAAATTGAAATTAACCACCACAATGCCACCTCGTTGCCTGGTGTATTTGCGGCAGGGGATGTGACGACGATTCCCTATAAGCAGATCATCATTGCGATGGGGGAAGGGTCAAATGCAGCACTGGGCGCGTTTGATTACCTGATTCGCCAATAATGCATCATTAACTGTAGTAAAGTACGTTTGCATCGCCCTCTGTCTTTGGGTTAATTCCAAAGACAGAGGGCGTCATTTTTTGTCGGAAGGCGTTTAATCGTTAAGCCTGCAAGGTCAATGTAAGACAATTTATTTAGCATACTTGCAAGAACTCAAAAGGTTCATGAGGAATGGGCGGTGACATTCATGCCGGCCACTGTCATTTCTCACCTAGTCACAGGTTTGATGTGGCGCAAGTTAGTTAAGGAAGTTGCGATATGCAGGAAATCCCGTTGAGTGAAATTCTTCCCCAACATGCTGTAGAGTGTCTGTCCAGTTGCTCACCCTGGGTGCTTTTAGATCCCGCAGGACCGGTGGCAGCAGATGAAAAAAGATTAATCATGATTGCGTTTGCGCTCATGTTAACGGTGGTCATCCCGGTCATCGTGATGGCGATCATGTTTGCCTGGAAGTACAGGGCCTCTAATCAGTCAGCTGATTTCTCCCCTAAATGGGCGCACTCTTTCAAGATTGAAGCCGTGGTTTGGCTGGTGCCGGCCGTGATTGTGACCATACTAAGCGCACTGGTGTGGGACTATTCACATCGGCTCGATCCGTATCAGCCACTTGCGTCAACCGTGAAACCCCTGCATGTGGAAGCCGTTTCCATGGATTGGAAGTGGCTATTTATTTATCCTGAGTTGGGGGTGGCCTCTGTTAACCAGTTGGTGGTGCCTGCAAATGTGCCTGTCAGTTTCCGGATTACCTCAGACTCGGTCATGACTTCTTTCTTTATTCCGCAGCTTGGCAGCCAAATTTATGCCATGGCCGGGATGGAAACCAAATTGCATTTACAAGCCAGCAGAATTGGCGTGTTTCAAGGCTTGAACTCCCAGTTTAGCGGCGATGGTTTTTCAGGCATGCATTTTGATACGATTGCCACAGATACAGAAGGGTTTAACACTTGGGTGAGCAAGGTGCGTCAGTCCAGTACGCCACTGGATAATCAACATTTTAAAAGTCTAGAGACCCCTAGCCATCATACGCCGGTGCAGTATTTTAGCCAGATCACGCCTGGTCTCTTCGATAGTGTCCTGATGAAGTACATGCCTGACATGCCTTCAATGGGGCAGTCTGCTTTATGCCGCCAGCGCATTAGCCCTCAGCAACTGGCTTCTGCTGCGCCGCACGCTACAAAAATTTCGCATTCTCGGGAGTAATACCTTGGAAACAGAGCTGTTTGGAAAGCTGACGCTTTCTGCAATTCCCTATGACAATCCTATCATCATGGGGGCGGTTGGCGTCTCCGCCCTGATCGGCCTGATGATCCTGGCATGGATCACTGTTCAGGGTAAGTGGGGGTATTTGTGGCGTGAATGGTTCACCAGTGTGGATCATAAGCGCATTGGGATCATGTACATTGTGCTCGCCGGCATTATGCTGATGCGGGGCTTTGCCGATGCCATCATGATGCGCATCCAGCAAGCCATGGCCGTGGGCTCTTCTTATGGCTATTTGCCACCAGAACACTATGACCAGATTTTCAGTGCCCATGGCACCATCATGATTATTTTTGTGGCAATGCCCTTTTTTATCGGTTTGATGAATGTGGTTGTGCCACAGCAGATTGGTGCGCGGGATGTGGCTTTCCCTTTCCTGAACTCGGTGAGTTTTTGGCTGACCGCGGTCAGTGCCATGTTGATCATGTTGTCGTTAGCCGTCGGGGAGTTTTCCAAAGCAGGTTGGACTGGCTATCCGCCACTGTCAGAGATGGATTACAGCCCGGGTGTAGGCGTCGATTACTGGATTTGGAGTATTCAGATTGGAGGGATCGGCACCATGGTCACGGGGATTAATTTCTTTGTCACCATTCTTAAGATGCGTGCGCCCGGGATGACGTTGATGCGGATGCCGGTGTTTACCTGGACGATACTGGTGACGAATGTGCTGATCATGTTGTCTTTTCCGGTACTGACCGTGACCTTGGCATTGTTGAGCCTGGACCGCTACCTGGATATGCACTTTTTCACTAACAGTCTGGGGGGTAATATGATGATGTACCCCAATCTGTTCTGGATATGGGGCCATCCTGAGGTCTACATTGTGATCTTGCCGGCCTTTGGCATGTTCTCTGAAGTCGTGTCTGCCTATTCGCAAAAACGGCTGTTTGGCTATAAATCCATGGTGTATGCCACTGCGGCGATTGGTGTGCTCTCTTTCTCAGTATGGTTGCATCACTTCTTTACCATGGGTGAAGGCGGCGATGTCAATGCTGTCTTTGGGATCGCCACCATGATTATTGCGGTGCCCACTGGCGTGAAGATTTTTAACTGGTTGTTCACGATGTACCGCGGGCGGGTGCAAATCACCTCTCCCATGTTGTGGGCGTTGGCGTTTATCGTTTATTTCAGTATCGGCGGCATGACGGGGGTGCTACTTGCCGTACCACCCGCCGACTTCGTGTTGCATAACAGCCTGTTCCTGGTTGCGCACTTCCATAACATGCTGATTCCAGGGGCTTTGTTTGGTTATTTTGCGGGCTTTACCTACTGGTTTCCTAAAATGTTTGGCTACAAGCTTGATGAGGTTTGGGGCAAGCGAGCCTTCTGGGCCTGGACACTCGGTTTCGGTTTGGCTTTCATGCCATTGTATGCCTTAGGCCTGATGGGGATGCCCCGTCGCCTGGAACACTACATCAATCCTGAATGGCATCCCTTGCTCATGGTCGCGCTGGTCGGTACCGTGTTTGTCTTCGCTGGCATAGCCATGCAGGTCATTCAATTGGTGGTCAGCTATAAAAATCGGGCTGCGCTGCGCGATGCTAGTGGTGATCCATGGAACGGCCATACCTTGGAGTGGGCTATGTCATCGCCACCCCCTTTCTATAATTTCGCAGTGATTCCTACAGTAGCGGACCTTGATGCCTGGACTGATATGAAGGAGAAGGGGATGGCATATCAGCGCTCGCAACCGTATGAAGATATTCATATGCCAAAAAATACCGCGATTGGTTTTGTCATGGGCATCTTGGCGTTTATTTTCGGTTTTGCCATGATCTGGCAGATCTGGTGGCTAGCCTTGGTCGGTGCCATTGGTTTAGTGGTGAGTGTCATTGTGCGTGCTTCTGATACCGACGTGGATTACTACGTTCCGGCCGCCGAAGTGAAAAAAATTGAGGACGCGCGCTATCGCCAGTTGACAGAATTAAGCACCCAGTCTTCCGATTCTTCTCAAGTCTTTCATTATCAGGTGCAACCATGAGCGTACAACATTCAACCCAAGTGATGCACACACATGGTCATGCCGGGCATGATCCTGTTGGCAATACTATTTTCGGTTTTTGGCTGTATATCATGACCGATTGTGTCTTGTTTGCGGCATTGTTTGCGACTTTTGCCGTACAAAGTCAAAGTTTTGCCGGCGGCCCCAGTGGCAAAACCTTATTTGAGCTGCCTTATGTGTTTGCTGAAACCATGGTATTGCTGGTTAGTAGTGTGACGTATGGTTTAGCCATGCTCAATATGCAAAAGAATCAGGTACAGAAAGTGATTCTTTGGTTGGGGCTGACATTTTTGCTGGGTCTCGGATTTATCGGCATGGAAGTCAATGAGTTTCATCATCTGGTGATGGCCGGGCATGGGCCTTCACGGAGTGGTTTTCTATCAGCCTTTTTTACGCTGGTGGGTACCCACGGTGCACACGTCAGTTTCGGCTTGATCTGGATTGCCGTCATGATGGCACAAGTTGCTACCCGTGGGCTGAATACGCCAGTGCGTTCTAGACTGGTGCGCCTAAGCCTGTTCTGGCATTTCCTGGATATTGTTTGGATTGGCGTCTTTAGCATTGTTTATCTGATGGGGGTCATTTGATGCAGACAGAAATACAACAGCATGCCGGGCACGATGAAGTGCCCTATCACGGGACTATTCGAGGCTATGTGACTGGATTTGTATTGGCGCTTGTACTGACAGCGGTGCCGTTTGCGCTCGTCATGAACGGCTTGTTGCCGCAATCAGGACTCTTGGTTGGTGTGACACTGGCAGCGATTGTGCAGATGGTTGTGCATTTACACTTCTTTTTGCATTTAGACCGCTCTGCTTCTGAGCGCTGGAATGTCATGTCCTTGTTGTTCACCGTATTGATTATGGCGATTTTTGTGGCGGGCTCGGTTTGGATTATGTATAGCCTGCACATGCGCATGACTGATCACGTGCCACCACACCTCCATCATGCGCACATGCAGATGCCGGAGAAATGAGGTCAGCACGCATGTGAAATGCGTGCTGATCACTAACGAGTCATGGCGATTGAAACGGCTTCTGCCACTTTAATGCCATCCACCGCCGCCGACAAAATCCCCCCCGCATAACCCGCGCCTTCGCCGCAAGGGTACAAGCCTTTGGTATTGATACTTTGCAGCGTGTCGTCGTCGCGTTTGATGCGGATGGGGCTGGAGGTGCGGGTTTCTACACCAGTCAATACGCCATCTGCAAGGTCAAACCCTGGCACCTGTTTGGCAAAGGCCGGAATCGCTTCGCGCATGGCGGTAATAGCGAATTCGGGCAGTGCGGTATCTAGATTGGTTAAATGGACGCCGGGGGTGTATGAAGGTTGTACTTCGCCGAATTGTGTGGAGGGCCGGTTAGCGAGAAAGTCGCCAATCAATTGGCCGGGGGCGGAATAGTTGCTGCCCCCCAGCACATAGGCCTGGCTTTCCAGCTGGCGCTGGAATTCGACGCCAGCCAGTGGGTGGCCTGGATAATCCACCTCTGGTGTGATGCCGACCACAATCCCGGCATTGGCATTGCGCTCGTTGCGGCTATATTGGCTCATGCCATTGGTAACCACACGGTTTGGCTCAGAGGTGGCGGCGACCACGGTGCCGCCTGGACACATGCAAAAGCTATACACACTGCGGCCATTTTGTGCGTGATGGACCAGCCTGTAATCCGCCGCGCCCAGTTTTTTAAGAATGTCATCGCTGTAACTTTTACCATAGCGGGCACGGTCTATCAGGCTTTGCGGGTGCTCAATCCTGAAGCCGATCGAGAACGGTTTGGCCTCCACATAAATGCCTTTTTCATGCACCATTTCAAAGGTGTCGCGCGCGCTATGGCCTACAGCGAGTACCACATGGTTGGTCGGGATAAATTCACCACTCTGTAGCGTAACGCCCTGCACCTGGTTGTTTTCGATGGCAATGTCGGTTACCCGGCTTTCAAAGCGAATCTCACCGCCCAGGCTGATGATGGTGTTACGCATTTCCTCCACCATGCCGACCAAGCGGAACGTCCCGATGTGAGGATGGCTGACGTAAAGAATTTCTTCTGGCGCCCCGGCATTAACGAATTCCTGCAAGACTTTGCGGCCGTAATGCTTGGGATCTTTGATCTGACTGTAGAGTTTGCCGTCTGAAAACGTGCCCGCACCGCCTTCGCCAAATTGCACATTGGACTCAGGGTTCAATGTGCGTTTGCGCCACAGCCCCCAGGTATCCTTGGTCCGTTTACGGACTTCTTTGCCACGTTCGAGCACAATCGGATTGAATCCAGCCTGGGCAAGGATAAGGGCGGCAAAAATACCCGCCGGTCCAAAGCCGATCACGACGGGTCGGTGGACGTTGACCGCTGCTTGACGCGCGACAAAATGGTAGCTGGTGTCGGGGGCTGGTTTGATGTGCGGGTCTTTTTTAAAGCGTGCCAATAGCTTGGCTTCGTTTTTGACTTCTACATCCAGGTTGTACACATAAAGAATTGCATGGGACTTGCGTGCATCCACGCCGCGTTTAAAGATTTCAAAGCGGATCAATTCGCTTTCGGGAATTTCAAGGCGCCTGAGTAATGCGGCCTTGATCTGGTCGTCTTGGTGTTTGAGCGTATCTGCAAGCTCAATTGGGAGTTTAATTTCTGTGATTCTGAGCATAATGGGATAGTGGTTATCTATCAAAAGGCTATTTTATTATACTTGGCAAGGCTTTATCATGAATCAGTTGGCAATTTTCCCTAAAAAAACTGTGAAATTGTGACGATATCAATGGTGTATGTTTAACTACAAGCAACGAATACTTATCCCATTAATCATTGCGGCTGCATTGTTGTGCATCTCAATGGGGGGGCTGTTTGTTGCCATGTATCAGCTGGTCGATTACTCCGAGCAGAAAGATTTGGTCGATAGGCAGCGCTATCAGGTGGTGGCGCTGAGCAAGGCGATCACGAATGCCGAGAATGGGCAGCGCGGTTATTTACTCACCGGGCATACCCTGTTCCTGGATGCGTTGGAGCAAGGGCAAGCTGAAGCCATGAAGGAAATTTCGTTATTGGAACATGACCTGAATAAGTCTTCGGCTGCCCACCCTTTGCTTTCTAAAATTAAGCAGCTGGTGCAACAAAAATTTACTGCCATGGATAAAAGTGTGCAGGTGCAAATGCATGCTGGTGAATATGCGCCCCACCTTTCATTAAGCAGAGACCGCGGGCGTGAATTGATGAAACTGATTGATGGACATCTGGCCCAGATTGATGAGCAGTTGATGATTCAACGCCAGGGGTTTGAACAAGCGATCCGTAACCGCATCCTCGCGTCGGTGACAGTGGCGATTATTTTAAGTATTGTCATTATCAGCGTCCTGGTATTTTCTTATCGTAGTACCACCCTGCTGCTGGAGCAGGTGATGGAAAATCAGGCCGTGGCGAAACAACTCAGTCACCAGGCGGATCACGATTTGCTGACTGGCCTGCCAAATCGCCGTAGCGTGAATATGTATCTGGAAAATACCTACGATATGGCCAGGATAGGCTCCAAGCAATTTGCCGTTTTTTTTATGGATTTGGATGGATTCAAGCGGGTGAATGATGCCTATGGGCATGATGTGGGGGATGCCTTGCTGATTGAAGTGGCGAATATGTTTAAAAAAGTACTCAGGCAATCAGATTTTCTGGCGCGCCAGGGTGGCGATGAGTTTGTGCTGGTGGTAAGTCATTATTTATATCGCCTGGAGTTGACGCAATTGGCCCAGCGCCTGATTCATTTGTTTACGCAACCTGTGGTGGTGCGCGGGATACCGCTGGAAATAGGGGTGAGTATTGGCATTGCAGAATTTCCACACCATGGCAAAAACGTGAAGCAGTTATTACATGTGGCGGATAAAGCCATGTATGACTCTAAGAAAAATGGCAAGAACCGCTATAGCTTTGGCGCCTAAGCTACCCTTAGGTGATTTAGCTGCAGCTTGATTTAGGCGTCAGGCTGCAATTGGCGCATTTTTTTGAGCAGGGCGACTGTGACCGGCTTTTTAGTGGTCAATGACCATTTATCCAGTGCCTCCAATACGGCCATCAGCGTAGGCAAATCCCGGCGTAAATAGCGTAAGCAGTAGGCGATCACCTCTTCGGGTAACTTCATGCCACGTTCGTTGGCATGTGCGCGCAGGGCTTCGGCTTTCTCACTGTCACTCAAGGGATGTAACTGATAGACCAAACCCCACGCCAGCCGGGTTGCGAGGTCATCGCGCAAGCCCATTTGTGTAGGTGCATGGCTGCCAGCCGTCACCAGGATGCCGCCCTCAGCCTTGATCTGGTTAAAGGTGTCAAACAAGATAATTTGTGACTCCTCATCCAGCAGGTGCACATCATCGGCAATGTGCGCCCCCAACGCTTGCGCAGCGAGTAATAAATGGCTTTTGCCGCTGCCAGCTTCACCCCACAGGTAAATAAAACGAGTCGGCGCTTGTCCGTCCAGCACGGCATGCAGGCTAGCCAGTACTTCTTGATTTTGCCCGGGGATAAAGTTGTCGAAGCCGGGCGCAGCCGGCGGCTGGATATTCAGTAGCAGTTGTTTCACAGCAAGTCTATCGTCCGGGCTTACTCATCCAGGGTCTGGATCAGGTTGGGTTCACTATTCAGGTAGGTCTCACTACGCAAATAGCTTTGTTTAGTATGGCGTAGGCCCACGGCAATCGCGGCGCTCACAGGCAAAGCCAGCAATACGCCGGCAAACCCAAACAGTTGCCCGCCTGCCATTAATGCCAGGATAACGATGACTGGATGCAAACCGATGCGGTCCCCCACCAGGATCGGTGTGAGTAAAAAGCTTTCTACAAATTGGCCAACGCCAAACACCAGCAACACCGGGAAGACTTCTGGTAGCGAGGCAAACTGTAACAGGGCGAGCAAGACTGCCATCACAAAAGCCAGGGCAAAGCCCAGGTAAGGGACAAAGCTCAATAAGCCGGCAATCATCCCGATAGACAGCGCCATATCCAGCCCGACCAACCACAAGCCTACACTGTAAAACACGCAGAGCGAGAGCATGACTGAGAGTTGGCCGCGCAAGAATTCTGCCACCACGCTGTCTATGTCCTTGCAAATGGTTTTCACACGGCCTATCCAGTTGCGCGGAATCAGGTTCCCCGTTTCGGCCACCATATCGTCCCAGTCACGCAGAAAGTAAAACAGCACCACAGGTAACAGGCAAATATTGGCAAACATGCCGATCAGGTTAAGGCCTTTTTGTCCGGCACTCAGTAATACGCTTCCCAGCATGCTGCCTGCGGTTTGCCAGTGCTCACTGATCAACTTTTGCACCACATTGCTGTCAATGTCCAGGTGTATGCCAAACCGGGCGCGCAGCCAGGGTTCAACCTGCTGGTGAAAATGGTCGAGCAAGACTGGCAAGCGTTGGGCGATCAATAGGGATTGTTGTTGTAATAGCGGGATCAAGATGAGCAGTAAACCGATCACGGCCAGGATCACACCTGTCATCACCAGTAAGGTGGCAACTGTGCGGCCAAACTTCCAGCGGCCTATGCCTGCCTCACTTAATTTATCTACCATGGGGTCTAGCATGTAGGCAATCACCGCAGCGGCCAAAAAAGGCGTGAGGATGGGCTCCAGCAGGTAAAACAGGTAGATGAAAATGCCGGTCACAATCCACCAGCGGTGGTCACTGACAAACTGGGTGGCAATAGACTTGTGATGGTCGTGGTCAGACATGGGTAGAGACACATCCGCGAATCCGGCATAGGTCGAACTGGCAAGATGCGTTAAAATAATGATTATTTTAAAATTATACTGAATTTCGACGCCGTCTCACGCTTTGTTGCAAACATCTGCACATAAGCTGCAGCGCGCCGCACAATTAATTGCATTGAAAGAAACGAGAGTATCTTGACGACTTCTTCTGATAAAACTTCTATTACCTACCGTGATGCCGGCGTAGACATTGAGGCAGGGGACGCCCTGGTTGAGCAAATCAAGCCTTTTGCCAAGCGCACGTTGCGCCCGGAAGTGATGGGGGGCATTGGTGGTTTTGGCTCATTGTTTGCCATGCCTAAAAAATTCAAGGAACCTGTCCTGGTTTCTGGCACGGATGGGGTGGGCACCAAACTCAAGTTGGCGTTTCAGTTGAACAAGCATGACACCGTGGGCATAGACCTGGTGGCCATGAGTGTGAATGATATTCTGGTGCAAGGTGCCGAGCCTTTGTTTTTCCTGGATTATTTTGCCTGTGGCAAGCTGGAAGTGGAGACTGCGGCAGCGGTGATCAAAGGCATTGCGCAAGGCTGTGAAGAGTCTGGTTGCGCGCTGGTGGGTGGCGAAACGGCTGAAATGCCTGGCATGTATCCAGCAGGTGAATATGACCTGGCCGGGTTTGCTGTCGGTTGTGTAGACAAGGCCAATATTATCGATGGCTCTACGATTCAAGCCGGCGATGTCGTGCTTGGACTGGCTTCCAGCGGTGCCCATTCAAACGGTTACTCGTTGATCCGCAAACTGATTGAAAAATCAGGCATTGATATGGAGTCTGATTTCCATGGCCGCAAGTTCAAAGACGTGGTGATGGCGCCGACTAAATTGTATGTGAAGTCTATTCTCAAGTTGCTGGAAACTTTGCCAGTCAAAGGCATGGCCCATATTACTGGCGGGGGCATCACCGAAAATATTCCGCGCGTTCTACCGGCCGGCTTGACCGCTGAAGTGCAGAAATCCAGCTGGACGTTGCCGCCGTTGTTCCAGTGGTTGCAAGCGCAAGGCAATATCGAACCGCTTGAAATGTACCGCACCTTTAACTGCGGCATTGGTATGGCTGTGATTGTTGCTGCAGAGCACGCTGAGCAAGCGCAAGCAGTGCTGGCATCCGCAGGCGAAACCGTTTACCGGATTGGCCAGATTCGTGCGCAGCAAGCGGGCGAAGCCCCAACCGTGGTGGTGTAATGCCAGTATTGAATCGCTTTTTCCCGCAGCTGGCCGTGATTGTTGCACTCGCAGGCTTACTGCTGGCGCCGTCATTGTGGGCGGCCCCCAAGCAGCTGACGGTGACTTACGATCTGCTGCAGCAAGGCGTGAGTATTGGCACCATCAAGGATCAGCTCTCTGTTTCGGGGGTGCGTTATGAGATTCACTCGCTGGCAGAAGGTAAAGGCATTTATAAACTGATGGGTGAGCGCACACTCTCCAGCCAAGGCCAGGTGATTTCAAATAATTTACGTCCTGCCCATTTTGAGTCGCGTCAATCCAAACACCCCAATAAAGCCTTGATCAGTGAATTTGATTGGGCCAAAAAAGCCCTGAACATGCAAATCAAGGACGAGCAGGAAACGGTGCCTCTGCCAAAAAATGAGCAGGCCAAGTCTGTGCAGGATTTGCTGAGCGTGATGTATTGCTGGATGTGGCAGGCGCCCAAGGGTAAACAAATCAGCCTGGATGTGGCCAATGGTAAAAAGCTGTCTTCCCATCGCTTTGTGGTCACGGAAGAAAAAACGCCATTGGTCACCGAAGCAGGAACCTTTAACGTGATCAAACTGGCCGATGCCGAGGGTGAAAAAACCTTATATTTGGCCAAGGATAAAGGCTATCTGCCAGTCAAACTGGTTGTGCAGGATGATGGTAAGCAGATGGAGCAAGTGATCACTAGCATCACCGGCCAGTGATACCCCCAATGCTGGGAACATAACTATGCCAGCTTTAGGATTGCGAGAAAGAATAAAACAGCATGTTTCGTGGCCGCTGTTTTTTGCTTTTTGTGTTTCCCTGCTGTTGCATTTGCTTGCATTGAGTGAAGTCGGTTGGCGTCAATGGTTACCTGCAGACACAGAAAAGCAACAGCTATTGCAGGCGCGATTGGTATTACCTGCCAAGAACCAGCCTATGCAGTCAAAAAAGGATGCACAACCACCGCGTTCAGCACCAGCTGTGCAAAAGCGGGTTTCTCCGCGATTGCCTCCGGAGACGAGTGCTGAGTCAGCAGTTGCTGTTGAAAACCCGATGCCTGATTCTTCTGGTGAAGCATCCACGGCGGAGGCCAGCCCGTACGGCCAGGAGGTGGGGACGGTCCCAGAAGCCGAGGCCCTGGCAGAGCAAATCGCTGAATGGCACGCCAACGACCACCCTGAGGCCACCGAGGATGAGCGGCCGGCCCCGCCTTACCATCATGTGGTGACTGAGTATGCCGTGTATGTGAATGGCGAAGGGCGCCCGGCTGGTAGCGCCAGTATTGAGTATTTACGCGAAACCGCCGACAGTTATTCCTTGCGCTGGCTGGTCGAGGGTAAAGGCTTGTTGAAGTTGCTATACCCTTCGCTTGAACAGCAAAGCCGGGGCGAGGTGGGGCTGGCCGGGCTTAAACCGCATTATTACCGGTATGCCTTTGGTAATCGTGAAAGCAAGACCTATGAGGCGACTTTTAACTGGGATATTGGCGAATTAATCCTCAAAACCAGCAAAGGCGAGCAAAAGCGCGAGTTGCCTGCCAATACGCAGGATATTTTGAGCTTTATGTACCAATTTATGTTTGTGCCGCCGCTACAAGAGATGCGGGTGACATTAACCAATGGCCGCAGGCTGGGCGAGTACGAATACGTATTCGAAGGTGAGGAAACGCTGGAGATCGCCGAGCAATCTATCCCTACCCTGCATATTGCACACACCCGCGGGGATACGGATGAAAAAGTAGAATTATGGCTGGCTAGCGGCTATCGCTATCTACCAGTCAAAATCAAGAAACTTGAGAAAAACGGCATGGTGATTGAGCAAGTTGCCACGCGGTTGATCGCCGAATAATGCAAATATTGCAACTGTTGTAAGTATTGAAAGACTCTGATGAACCAATCTCTGATGCGCCAGACGGCGATGCTGTTAAACGACCTGCTGAAGTTTGAAAGTCCGGCTGATGCTAAACTTGGCGAATTTTTCCGTCAGCACCGCGAGCTGGGCACCAAAGACCGCGCCTGGGTAGCTGAAACTGCCTACGGCGTCCTGCGCCGATACCGTTATTTGCGTGAGGTCAGTGTCAGCGAACCAGAAGAGCAGGAAGATACACGCAAACTGATTATTGCCTGGCTACTTAAAGTAGAAGGCAAAAGCATCCGTGACTTGGATGAGATGCTTGACGAGCGGCAAAAAGAGTGGGCTGTCACCATCAAAGCCAAAAACAGTGAAGGCTTTGCGCCGGCCGTGCTGGCTGATGTGCGAGACTGGTTCTGGCACAAGCTGGTAGAACAATATGGTGAGGCGGAGGCCATGACTATCTGCCGTAGCATGTTTGAGCAAGCCAGTCTGGATTTGCGCGTCAACACCATTAAGGCTAGCCGTGAAGAAGTGCTGGCCCGCATGCTGGCTGAAAACACCGTTAAAGATAATGTGATCACGCCAACGCCGTACTCACCCGTCGGTATCCGCATGGGCGCTCGGTTAAACATCGGCAAACATATCCTGTTTACCGAAGGCAAAATTGAGGTACAAGATGAAGGCAGCCAGTTGCTCAGCTACCTGGTTGCCCCCAAGCGCGGCCAGATGGTGGCCGACTTGTGCGCCGGTGCAGGCGGAAAAACCCTGGCCCTGGGCGCACTGATGAAAAATACCGGCCGGCTCTATGCCTTTGATGTTTCGGAAAAACGCTTGAATAATCTGGGTCAACGCCTCAAACGCAGCGGCTTATCCAATCTGCAAGCGCAACTGATTAACAACGAAAATGACCTCAAACTCAAACGCCTCAACGGCAAGTTTGACCGAGTGCTGGTCGACGCCCCTTGTAGCGGTCTCGGCACCCTGCGCCGTAACCCGGATTTAAAATGGCGTCAGGCTGAAGAAGATGTGGCTGAGCTCAATGTCAAGCAAACCAATATCCTTGCCCGCGCCGCTAAGCTCTGCAAGGCGGGTGGCCGCGTAGTGTATGCCACATGTAGTTTGCTCCGTGACGAGAATGAAGCCATCGCCGAAGCCTTTCTTGCTGCACACCCTGACTTCAAACTCATCCCTGCCAATGAAGTTTTAGCTCAGCAAAATATTGCGATGGATACAGGTGACTATCTGAAATTATTGCCGCATCTGCATGGTACGGATGGCTTCTTTGCGGCGGTATTTGAAAAAACTGCTTAAACATGCCATGACAGGCAGCTTCGGCTGCTTTTTTCTTGTTTTGGCGCATATGATTAGCCTTAGGTAAATTGATGAGTAAGCTTGGACTGAACGGACAAATTCTGCTGGCTGTATTGATGGCCGTGACCTTTGGTTTACTTGTGCAGGGGCGTCCGCCTGAGCATGCCTTATATGCGGCCGGGCTGATAGGAACGTTATTTATCGATTTATTGAAAATGGTAATGATTCCGCTGGTATTCTGCGCCATCGTGACTGGCATCGCCAATTTACGCCGGCATCGTCAGGTCACGGTGGTTTGGAAAACCACCTTACTGTTTTTTGCGACCACGACTGTCATCGCGGTAACGATAGGCTTGACTGCCAGCCAGCTATTTAAGCCGGGGGCAGGATTACATCTCGAGATGTTTTCCCATGCCATGCAGCAGTTTGAATCCAGGCAGATGAGCCTTCTCGAGTTCTTCACACAGTTTTTGCATGGGGTTTTTATGAATCCATTCAAGGCACTCGCCGAGGGCAATATTCTGGCGATTGTGTCTTATGCTGTGTGTTTGGGGATTGCGCTGGTGATGGGCGCTGAGCGGTATCCACAATTGCTGGCCTTGTTTGAAGAGGGGATGGGCGTATGCATGCAAATGATCAGCTGGATCATGCGGCTGGCCCCTTGGGGGATTGCTGCCCTCTTATTCAAGCTGGTCGCAACGCAGGATTTAAGCCTGTTTGCCTCTTTGACCAAGTTTATGCTGGTGGTCACGGGTACGACGGTGTTTCATGGCATGGTTGTTTTGCCACTGCTGCTCTTTTTGTGGACGGGTAAGCATCCGCTGTGGTTTTTGCGACAAGCCAGGGAGGCATTATTAACCGCTTTTGCGACCAGTTCCAGCAATGCCACCATGCCGGTGACTTTGCGTTGCACCACGCAAAATATGCAGGTGAAGCCTGAAATCGCAGGTTTTGTCGTGCCACTCGGCGCGACTATGAATATGGATGGCACCGCTTTGTACGAAGCTGCTGCAGCGCTGTTTGTCGCGCAGCTGGCAGGCATTGATTTGTCGCTGGGGCAACAATTGGTGGTATGCCTGACGACCATGATCGCTGCCATGGGGGCGCCTGGCATTCCGAGTGCTGGGATGGTGACCATGGTGATGGTGTTGCAAAGTGTAGGATTACCGGCTGAGGCGATCGCTATTTTGTTGCCAATAGATCGGTTGCTGGATACCGTACGCACGGCCGTCAATGTGGAAGGCGATATGATAGGTAGTTTGGTGGTGCAGCACCGCATTGAACAAATAGCGTAACAACAATAGCATGACTGAATTAATCATTAGACCTGCGCAAGGGCAGGAAGCCGCTGCAATTGCGGCACTGGTCAACCGTGCTTATCGCGGCGAAAGCAGCCGGGCGGGATGGACCACTGAGGCGGATTTACTCGATGGCAAGCGTACCACTGCTGAAGAGGTAATGGCTTTGCTCGCACGGGATGATATCCAGATACTGACTGGTTGGGTCGCTTCGCAATTGATGGTGACGCTTTGTGCAGAGCGGCATGGATCGCATCACTCGGTGCATCAATCCGTGCAACAAGCGGTCCATTTGGGCATGATTGCAGTTGAGCCAACGCAGCAGAACCGCGGATATGGTAAAAAAATCATTCTGGCGGCTGAGCAATGGGCGCTTGCGCATTGGCAGGCCAGTGTTAGCCAGATGGCCGTCGTCAGTTTGCGGCGGGAGTTAATTGCGTTCTATCAGCGGCTAGGCTATCAGCCCACTGGTGAAGTGAGGCCGTTTCCATATCAGCCAGCGATGTGGCAGGCCAAGGTTGAGAATATGCAATTGCTCACCTTGCAAAAGCCGCTGGGCGTGAATTGAGTCTGATGTGGTAATCACCAGGTACAAGCTGTGCGGGCCATAGAGCACAATATGCTTGACCAAGCTTTCTTATCCACGTAAATTGCATAACCCTATGAACAAGCAATTCTTCTCAACTATTTTGTTGGCAATGCACCGAAAGGCATTGTGGCTGGTCGCCACATCGTGCCGCGGTTGCTGCTTGTCGTAAATCTCATGCAACCGCGGGCTCTCCGCGGTTGATCTGTTGTTCCTCCCTCCCGGCGAGCCCTTTTGTTTAGGGCACATATGAAAGACGCGACACACCCCTATTACGGTGCCATGTTGGTACTGTTATCCTCCGTGGCCTTTTCGTCAAAAGCGATTATGGTCAAGCTGGCCTATGCCTATCATGTTGATGCAGCGACCTTGATCGCCTTGCGGATGGCGTTTGCCATTCCTTTCTTCGCTGCACTAGGCTGGTGGGCCATGCGCCAAGGCACGCCTGTGCATATGGTGCGCCACGATTGGTTGAAGCTGGCACTGTTAGCGATGGCTGGTGGGTATGGGTCGATGTGGCTTAATTTTGAAGGCTTGCGTTATGTCTCTGCCGGGCTGGAACGAGTCATTTTATTCCTCTACCCAACCTTGGTCGTTGTGATGAGTGCGATTTTTCTTAAACACCAGATTACCCGGCGTGAGTGGTTTGCCATGGTGACCAGCTATGCAGGTGTCGTGCTGGTGGTCTGGCATGATGTCGCGCTGGCGGGACTCGATTCTGCAGACACCTTGTATGGCGCCGGGCTGGTATTACTGAGTGCGATTGTCTATGCCGGTTATTTGCTAGTGAGCGGGCAGCTGATTCCCAAGCTGGGGGCCAGCCGCTTCACTGCGTTGACCATGGGGCTGGCCGCGCTCGCTAGCGCTACACATTTTGCCTGCAATGGTTCGTACGAAAAGGTGGCCTCATTCCCGCAGGCCGTTTACGGGTTGGCTTTGCTGATGGCGCTGGTGGCGACTGTACTGCCTTCGGTGTTGATGAATCTGGGTATTCAGCAACTAGGGAGCCGAAAAGTCTCGCTGATTAGCGCGATAGGTCCGGTTTCTACCATTTTGCTGGCTTACCTGTTTTTGGGTGAGCATATTTCTTGGATACAGGGGCTGGGCACCCTGCTGGTGCTGGCTGGAGTGATGGCGGTGAGCCTGGATAAGGCTACGAAGGCTTAAGCATTCGTAGAGAGGCGCTGCCAGTCAAAAAACGGGCCGGGGTCGGTTTTACGCCCCGGTGCGATATCCGCGTGGCCAACAATATGCTCGATGGGATAGCGGTGTTGTAGCGCCTTGACCAAGGCTTGCAAGGTGACATATTGCGCATCTTCAAACGCCTCAATATCACAGCCTTCGAGTTCGATGCCGATTGAAAAGTCGTTGCATCGTTCGCGGCCTTGCCATTGTGAAACGCCAGCATGCCAGGCCCGCTGCGCGCAACTCACATACTGCAATAGCTCACCGGTACGGCGGATCAAAAAATGTGAAGACACTCTGAGCTGCGCAATTTCTGCATAGTAAGGGTGTTCGTCTGCATTGAGCCGGTTAGTGAATAATTGGGTAATGCCTTCGCCGCCATACTGTTGGGGAGGCAGGCTGATATTGTGGATCACGATCATGTCGATGACTGCATGCTCAGGCCGGTCGTCCTGATTGGGGGAGGTAATAATGCGGGCATGACTGGCAAAGCCAGCATGATCAATTTCTATCATGGGTGACAAATGACGTGACATGCGAACATTGTAGGTGAATTTGGCCGAATTGCGTTATGATTTCGCCCGCGTGCACTCCTTTGGCATGCACATGCGGACCTGGCGGTGGGCGCATGCAAGACTGACGACCGCCAGACAGGGACAGGTATGGTTTTTTTACAATTATTGCTGATGCTGGTGCTGATTTTGGTAGCTGCAGAGGTGTTTACCAATGCGCTGGAACATTTGGGTGAGCGCCTGGGCATTTCTGAAGGCGTGACCGGCTCTATTTTTGCGGCGGTAGGTACCGCCTTGCCAGAGACGCTGGTGCCATTGCTGGCGATTTTTTCTTATACATCTTCGACTGGCGACAGCCATGCTGGCAATGATATCGGGGTCGGGGCCATTCTAGGTGCGCCCTTGATGCTGGCGACGTTATCCATCAGCTTGATGGCTTTTTCAGTATTAAAGCGTCGCGGCGCACACGGTCATATCCGTCCCGAGCGTACCGGCCTGATCCGTGATCTGAATTTCTTTATCCTGGCGTTTATCTTTGCCACGGTAGCGATGTTTATTCCACACACTATCCCCATGGTGCGTTATGGGATCAGTATCCTGATGATCCTGATCTATTTTGTGTATGTGCTGATGACCATCAAGGCGTCTAAAGGCCTGGTAGAGGAGGGGCATGCGACCGAGGCCGAGGATGTCATGATGCTGTCCAGAGTCGGCTTGCCAACCAATATGCTGACCATTTTGCTGCAATTGGTCCTTGGCCTGGCATTGCTCATCGTCGGTGCCAAAGGCTTCATTAATGAAGTGGAAACTGCCGCTGCTATTTTGGGCGTCTCAGCCTTGCTGCTGTCATTGCTTATTATCCCAATTGCCACCGAGCTGCCAGAAAAAGTGAACAGTATTTTGTGGATACGCAAAGGCAAAGACACGCTGGCGTTTGGCAATATTACTGGCGCCATGGTGTTTCAAGGCACGTTGTTACCTGCCATTGGCATTATGCTGACTGACTGGTCGCCACGGCAAGAAGTCGCGCTCGGCATCATCATCACTTTGCTGGCGGCCATCTGGGTGCGTTACCGCATTGCCAAGGGTGGCTTGCTGGTATGGCACCTGCTTGTCAACGGCCTGTTCTATCTGGCCTATCTGGCGATTGTATTAAGTTAAACTTGGCTTGATGAAAAAGGCGACCACCCGGTCGCCTTTTTGTTTTACTCTTCGTCGCCGTCTGCGTCGTCCAGATCCGCGTCTTGCTCTTTAGACAACCCAAGCTTGGATAAGCGGTAACGCAAAGTGCGGAAGCTGATACCCAGTAACTTGGCTGCGGCGGTTTTATTGTTATTGGTTTTTTCCAGCGCCTGCAAAATTGTGCGTTTTTCAATATCTTCGAGATAGTCAGACAGGCTCACATCCATAGGCAACATCGTCGTATTAGCTGCTGAGATGGCAGGCGGCGTGACTACGTCCAGGGGTTTCGTGCTCGGTGCGGCCGGGTGCTCAATGACAGGGGCATTCCAGGGGATAACAGGCCGGTCGCTGAGTTGTGCAGGGAGGTCATCCAGTGATAAATCTTCTACGGTAATGGTCTGGCCATCACAGAGCGCCAAAGCACGCTCCAGCATGTTCTCCAATTCACGGACATTGCCATGAAAAGGCAGCTGCTGGATAAACACCTTGGCATCATCGGCAATTGCCGGGATATCTATGCCTTGGGTCTGGCACAGCTTAACCAGTAACCGTTCGGTCAATTCGGGGATGTCTTCCGGACGTTCACGCAAGGCAGGCATCTTGAGCTGAATCACATTAAGCCGGTAATACAAGTCTTGCCGGAACTCGCCTTTTTCCATCATGGCGTTGAGGTTTTTGTGCGTGGCAGAAATGATGCGCACATCCACGGCCTCTTCTATGGTACTGCCCACCACACGGACTTTTTTCTCCTGAATTGCGCGCAACAGTTTCACCTGCATGGCCAGCGGCAGGTCTGCTACCTCATCCAGAAATAAGGTGCCGCCACTGGCCGCTTGAAACAGGCCTTGCGTATCCTGCACAGCGCCGGTAAACGCGCCTTTTTTATAACCAAAGAATTCACTTTCCATCAGGTTCTCGGGGATGGCGCCGCAGTTGACTGCCACAAATGCCTGGTCTTTGCGGGCGCTATTCTGGTGAATCAAGCGTGCGGCCAGTTCTTTACCACTGCCTGATTCACCACTGATGTAGACTGGCGCCTGACTACGTGCCAGCTTGGCAATCATGGTCCTGACATAGCTCATGGCCGCTGACGCACCAATTAAATCGACGGTGTTGACTCCTTGCGATTCTTTTTGTGAGGAAAGCTTGAGGGCGGATTCGACCAATGGCCGCAACTGTTTGAGTGAGATCGGTTTGGTGATGTAGTCATAGGCCCCGGCTTTGAGGGCAGAGACCGCATTTTCAGCGCTACCATAAGCTGTAATGACGGCGACCGGCAACCCAGGGAATTGGGCATTGATATGCTGTACCAATTCCAGGCCCAAGCCGTCCGGCAGGCGCATATCAGTCAGGCACAGGTCATAACTGAAAGACTGCAGCATATGTTTAGCATCCGTGACGGTGCTGGCGCTCTCGGCTTGTATGCCCATGCGCTCCAGTGTCAGGACGACCAGTTCGCGAATATCGGTTTCGTCATCGACTACCAGACAACGATAAGTGTTTGCCATTTAAACAATTGCCTTTTTAACTGTCAGTGAAAATTGGGTGCCACCTGCACCCGTGGTATAACTTAACTTTGCGCCATTGGCTTCCGCCAGTTCACGGGCGATAAATAATCCCAGGCCAGTGCCGGTTTTCTCTGTGGTCATAAACGGTTCAAACAAGTGCGGTTGGATTTTTGGGTCCACACCCTCGCCATCGTCTTTCACCAGCAGGTGAATAAACTGCCCGCTTTTATCGCTGACCACTTTCAGTTGCAGGCTTTGTGCCTGCTGCTGGCTGTGCCGCCATCCATTTTTACATAAATTCCATAAAATCTGGTTGATGTGCCGACGATCAAAAATAATGCCGGTCTCTGCCTCTGGCAGACTCAGGGTAAAATCGCCCAGCGCAATTTTTTCTACCGCACAAAACTGCTGATAAAACTCCAGCACAAAGGGATTGAGATTTAATTTTTCCTGATTGGTGCGGTCCCGCCGGTTTAACTCCAGTACATCCTTGATGATCTGGTCCAGCCGCTGCACGTTATCAGAAATAATTTGCAGCATGCGCTGCGTCCCCGGCTGTTGCGAGTCCTCCTGCATCAATTGCGTCGCATGGCTGATGGCACTGAGTGGATTGCGGATTTCGTGCGCAATATTCGCCGTTAGCCGCCCCAGCGCCGCCAGTTTTACCTGATGGGCCTGGGTTTGTATTTGAGACCAGTCTTCAATAAAGATCACCACGCCATTGTCTGCACTCTCTGAAATAGCATGAAAGCGGATGCCGAGATCGCGGTTGTTGATGCTGAGTTTGGTCGCATCTGGCGCGGCCAGCTTGGCCGAGGAGGTGGTGCGCAATAATTGCATGATCGCCGGAATCAGTTGTTCTACCGGGGTGGATAATTCGAGCGCTGCCAGCATTTGCGACTCCTCCAATCCCAGTAGTTTGCAAGCTTGCAAGTTGTAGTGCTTGAGTTGCTGGTGTTGGTCTATCACCAACACGCCGTTGGGCATTTCTTGTGTAATCAGGGCATTGGTTTTGGCTAACTGTTCGATATCACGTCCACGCTGGCTGGCCAGTTTTTCACTGCTTTGCATCCGTGCAGTCAGCGTTTGTGCAAGCCAGGCGGTGGCAAAGCAGCTCAGCGATAAGAGCACTGCATTGCTGTAATCATTCATGGGCACATTGCGGTTTAACAGCTGAAAGGTGTTTTCGAGCAAAATGCCTATGGTTGCGATTGCGGCATAAAACAGGGCAAAGCGCCCGTCACTGATCAATCCGGCAAAAATGATGTTGATGATGAGCAACAATCCAATCGCACTCTGGTTGCCAGGGAGAAAATGCAACATGAGTACGATAAAGATGATATCCAGGCTGGTCTGGATCTTAACCGCCAGCCCTTGTTTGCATTGTAGCGATTCAAAACTGACGCTGACGGCGATGGCATATAAAAAGAACAGCAATAGCGCCCAGAAAGTCAGTGAAGGTTCTGCCGGCGCATTGCGGAAGAATGGCCACAATTGGCTGCCGAACAGCATGCCGGATGCCCCCAGCCTGAACAGGGTATACAAACGCAAATGCTGGATGTCAGGGGTTCTTTCCATCGGGCTTATCATCATATGCGGGCAGGTGTAGCGGCTGCTTGCCGATGGGCAGCGTGTACTCCCTGGCACTTTACTGGACAAGTCATAAACATTATTTTTTAATTGTGAGTATGGATCGTGTGCTTTTGCAAGGTGGCTTGCGGCCGTGATTACTGGGCAATAGGCAGGCTTATTCTAACAGTAATTAAATTCAAAACTGATATACTCACTGCGAATGGGGAGATAAAAACCGTGCACATTTGTTTGAAGACGGAAAAACACTCACAACAATGTCGCAAACATGGCACCTTAGTCAGTGTGAAACGCTGACGATTGCGGGAATGGGAATTTGTAGTGGCGAGTGCACAAGAATTAGCAGATTTTTTACGCCAAGTTGAAAAGCGGGCCTTCCGGCAAACGGCGTATGCCGTCCGGGATGACCATGCCGCATTGGATATTGTGCAAGATGCCATGATGAAACTGGCTGAGAAGTACGCCAGCAAGCCGATTGAAGAGTATCCCTTGCTGTTTCAGCGTATTTTGCAAAATACCATGCGCGATTACTGGCGGCGGCAAAAAGTACGTAATTTGTGGACCAGCTTGTTTTCATCACTCGGCTCACAAGAAGACGAAGACTATGATCCACTTGAAACGATAGCAGTTGAGAACCAGGAGGGCGATCCGGCCGAACAGCTGGAGCGCTCACAAGTCATGCGGCTGATTGAAAAAGCACTGACAAAGTTACCGGCACGTCAACGGGAAGCCTTCGTGCTGCGTTATTGGGAAGAATTAGACGTTGCGGAAACAGCGTCGGTGATGGGATGTTCAGAAGGAAGTGTCAAAACGCACTGCTCTAGAGCAGTCAGTGCGTTATCAATGTTAATGGAGCAGGCCGGCATTGGTCGACGGAAACTGCCAAACAAGGAGTAAGCGATGAGGATACAACGTCACACGGATGATGACTTGCCCACCCCTCTGCGCGAAGGGTTGCAGGCACTCAAGCAAGATGACCGCCCGCTGTCTTTAGAAGTACAAGACAGGTTGGCGAAGGCGCGTCAGGCCGCTTTAGAACAACACGCTGTTGCGCATCGGGGCCGTTCTGTTTGGTCGGATGTTTTGTCATGGGCTGCATGGGGGCATCCGCGCGTCGCCGGGATGGCCGCATTTTCTATATTTTTTGCGGTGGGCTTGATGTTTATTTCTAATAGCCAAAATGATGATGCGCTGTTGTTAAGTGATGATATGCCAGTAGAGGCTTTTGTTGATAACGGGTTTCCTGCCTGGCAGTATTCAGAAGATATTTAATGTGGTGTGCTCAGTGGATTTGAGTGCCTAATGATACAAATTGCATTCATGGAATAACGAGAAATGATACGAAATCATTCTGTATGGATAGGGTGGATGATCTGTGTCGGCGCTTTGCTGCCAGACCTTGCATTGGGAGGCGCTGCATCGGTTGATGTGGCGAGCCCGCGCTTGGTGGCGATGGCAGATATTGGTGCGATCAAAAATGATCTGGCGCCGACGGATCCGGCTGCCAATGTGACTTGGGCGCAGTTGACCGAGCCGCAGAAAGCCGTATTGGCACCATTAGCTAGTGAGTGGGATAGTTTGCGGCCCTGGCAGCGTGAAAAGATGCTTGATATCGCGAAAGAGTATCCGAAGATGGATGCACAAAAGCAGCAGCGCATACAGCATCAACTGGTCAAGTGGAGCCGCATGACGCCATATGAGCGTGAGAACGCGCGCAAGCGGTATCAGCAGTTTCAAAGCTTAAGTCCTGAGAAAAAAGAAGCCTTGCGCAAACAGTGGCAACAGCACAAGCAAAAATCTGCCATCAGCGAAGGCTATGATCCTGAGTTTGATGGCGCTGAGCATTAATTTACACAAAAAGAAAAGCCCGCATCCGCGGGCTTTTCTTTTTGTTTGAATCAGGTCTTAACGATTAATTAGCATCTTCATTCAGCGATTTGCTCATGGATAGCCCGGTAAGCACAATGCCTGAGTTTTCGTTTTGTGAGGACAGTGTGCTGTAGTTGTGCTCCATCCACTTCTTAATCCGTTTAGCATCGCCGATTCTGGTCAGCTTACCTACTGAGTCCAGCAGAACCATGATCAAAGGCTCCCCTGCAATGGTTGCCTGCATCACCAGGCAGCGGCCTGCTTCACTGATATAACCTGTTTTGGACAGGCCAATTTCCCAGCTGCTATTCGAGCTGTCACGAACCAATGCATTGGTATTGTGAAAGTGTATTGGCTGGCGTCTGTGATTAACGTACAAGTCGTAATCAGAGGTGGTGGTAATCTGGCGTATTAATGGATACTGGTAGGCCGCATGCACCATTTTTGCCAAGTCCATGGCGGTAGAGACATTATTGCTGGTGAGGCCGGTGGAATCTTCAAAATGCGTATTCATCATGCCCAGGCTGGCCGCTTTTGCGTTCATCTCTTGGATAAAGCGTGCCTTTCCACCAGGGTAGTTGGTGGCCAGCGCAGAAGCTGCGCGGTTTTCAGAAGCAATCAATGCCAGATTCAACAAGTCGGCACGTGTCATGATCGTGCCGACGGGTAAGCGTGAAGAAGTGCCCTTCAGGTAGTCCACATCCATTTCAGTGATGGATACTTCTTCATTCAGGTTCAATTTCGCATCCAGCACGACCATGGCCGTCATCAGTTTAGTGACTGATGCAATCGGTGTTGGGGTATCCAGGTTTTTAGAGTAGATGATCTCGTGCGTATTCTGGTTCATCACCAGTGCTTTGGTGGAGGCGATAGACAAATTGCCATTATTGAGCGATTTGCCCTGGAAAGAATCGAACATCTCGGCATCGACCGTCGGTCTCGCGGCTTTTCTTGCATGGGTATGCAATTTGACCGGGCGCATGCCTTTGGTTTTTTCCTGGTTTACGCGGTATTGCGAAGAGACGCGCGCACTATTTTTTTTACTGTTGCTCGCCGAAACACTTTGTTTCTTGGAGGATGATTTGGCAATGGCTTGACCCGCAGGCGCAAAAGCAATTGAACACATTAGCAAAACTTTAAAACAGTGCTTGTAAAAACTCATAATCAACCTTCCTGAAACCCGACTCATTATTGCCCAGTAATTATTCAGCGTCAATCACTTATCGTAATTTTTTCGTGTGAAAAGTTAAGCAATTTATTGGCCTGTCTGAATAAGTTTTGGTGCGTTGTGCAGACTATGGCACAATAATTATCTACTAAACTTTTGATTTTTAAATTCTATGTCAGCAGGCTTGAAATACTTCTTTTCCAAAGACCACACCTGGGCAGCGCAAACCGAGGATGGTTTTTGGTTGGTAGGCATTACTGATTACGCCCAGAACATGCTGGGGGATGTGGTGTTTGTGGATCCGCCTAAAGTTGGGCAGTCTGTTGAGCAAGGGGCTGTGTGCGGCCTGATTGAATCTGTAAAAACCGGCTCTGACCTCTATGCGCCCTTAACTGGGGTCGTGGAAATAGTCAATGAGCAGGCTGTGTCTTCCCCTGAGCGCATCAACGATCATCCTTATGATACCTGGTTGTTCAAACTCAGTGCGAATGCCACCGGCATGGAGGCGTTGCTGGACCAGGCTGCTTATGAGTCCCAGCTTTCGTGAGTGGGAGATTTAGTCGGCTTGTTTGATCCTGAGCGGTGGCTTGGACGCTGCGAGCTCCGCCGGGGAAATTGCCGCTACTTTCAAAGAATCCGAAGCTTGATTCAGCGACAACCGCTGATGGTGGATATTTAAATCCCGGCTTGCCAGGCCAAGAAAAAATAGGGCGATTAGCATCAGCGGCATTTTCAATGGTAGTGAATGCATGGCGGGTTCCTTAAAGTCTTTTTAATTCAAATACATCGCGCTGCTTTTTATGAATTGCAACGCGAATCGGGTATAATTTGTTTTTGTTCATTTTTTAAGCAAGTTATCTTTCCGGGTGATGTTCACAAATGCCTATCTACGATTTTCAATGTACCGCCTGTGGTTACCAGCAAGAATTGATGCGTAAGGTCTCTGCGCCTGCAGTGGAGGCTTGTCCGCAATGTCAGCAGCAAACCTTTAGCAAGCAAGTTTCGGCGCCCAATTTTCAGCTGACCGGCAGTGGCTGGTATGCCACCGATTTTAAAAATAACGCGTCCACAAAAAGCAGTTTCACGACAGACACTGCAAGCAGTGCAGAGACTGCCAAGTGCTCACCAGGCTGCGCCTGCCACTAAAAAGACAAGCATGAAAAAATACTTTATTACAGGATTGTTAGTACTGGTCCCACTGTTCATTACGGTGTGGGTGCTTAAAACTTTAGTGCAAACGCTAGACCAGAGCCTGTTGCTCTTACCCGTTGCCTGGCGGCCAGAAGCCTGGCTGGGCGTAGATATTCCGGGGTTTGGCGTCATCCTGACGGTGGGGATTATTCTGGCGACCGGCCTGGTAGCAACCAATATTTTTGGCCAACAATTGATTGTGTTATGGGAGGGCTTGCTGGTTAGGGTGCCGGTGGTCAAGTCTATTTATTCCAGCGTCAAGCAAGTGTCAGACACCTTGTTCTCTGACTCTGGTAATGCCTTTCGCCAGGCGTTGCTGATTCAGTATCCGCGCCAGGGCGTCTGGACCATCGCCTTCTTGACCGGGACGCCAGGCGGTGATGTGAGTAACCACTTGCCGGGCGAATATGTGAGTGTCTACGTGCCTACCACGCCTAATCCCACCTCGGGTTTCTTTTTAATGCTACCCAAGGCGGACGTGATTGAACTGGATATGAGTGTGGATCAGGCCTTGAAATACATCATCAGCATGGGTACAGTGGCGCCCTTGCCTAAACAACATTAACCGCAACACCACTTTAACTTTATACAATTATTATGATGCGTACACACTACTGCGGTCACTTGAACCGCGAACATATTGGACAAACCGTGACCCTGTGTGGCTGGGCTCACCGTCGTCGTGACCATGGGGGGGTGATTTTTATTGACTTGCGCGACCGCGAAGGTTTGGCGCAAATCGTCATCGACCCGGACACTAAAGACGCTTTTGCCATTGCCGAAACGGTACGTAACGAGTTTGTGTTGCGCGTGGTCTGTAAAGTGCGTGCCCGTCCAGAAGGCACAGTGAACCCAAACTTGCCGACTGGCGAAGTGGAAATGCTGGCGACCGAAATCGAAGTGCTGAACGCTTCCTTGACGCCACCTTTCATGCTGGATGACGATAATCTGACCGAGACCGTCCGTCTGGAGCATCGTTATATTGACCTGCGTCGCCCAGCCATGCAGAAAAATCTCATGTTGCGTTACAAGGTCGCAAAAAACTTGCGTGACTACCTGGACGAAAACGGCTTTATTGAGGTGGAAACACCGATGCTGACCCGCTCAACGCCTGAAGGCGCGCGCGATTACCTGGTGCCATCCCGTGTGCACCACGGGATGTTTTTTGCCTTGCCACAATCACCGCAGTTGTTCAAACAATTGCTGATGGTGTCTGGCTTTGACCGCTATTTCCAGATTACCAAGTGCTTCCGTGACGAAGACTTGCGTGCGGACCGCCAGCCAGAATTTACCCAGGTGGATATCGAGACTTCGTTCCTGGAAGAAAATGACATCATGGATATCGTCGAAGAGATGATCCGCCAGATGCTGAAAAAAGTGCAAAACGTCGACTTGCCAGCCAAGTTCCCACGCATGCCGTTCTCCGAAGCGATGAATAAATATGGTTCGGACAAGCCTGATATGCGCGTGACCCTGGAAATCACCGAGCTCAGCGATGTGATGAAAGATGTGGATTTCAAAGTGTTTGCTAGTGCTGCCAATATGGCCGGTGGCCGCGTGGCTGCGATCCGCGTACCGAACGGCGCCGCCATCAGTCGTTCAGAAATTGATGCGTATACCGAGTTCGTCAAGATTTACGGTGCCAAAGGTCTGGCTTATATCAAAGTCAACGACATCACCAAACTGAACGAAGAAGGCCTGCAAAGCCCGATCGTGAAAAACATTCACGTCAATGCGCTGCAAGCAATCATTGAACGTACCGGTGCGCAAAACGGCGATATCGTCTTTTTTGGCGCCGACAAGGCCAAGATCGTGAACGAAGCATTGGGGGCTTTGCGTACCAAGGTTGGCCATGAAAAAGGCCATGTGGATGGTCGCCAGTGGGCGCCTTTGTGGGTGGTGGATTTTCCAATGTTTGAGCATGACGAAGAAGCGGATCGCTGGGTCGCCTTGCATCACCCGTTCACTTCACCAAAAGATGGCCATGAAGATTTGCTGGTCAGCAATCCAGGCGCTTGCTTGTCCAAAGCCTATGACATGGTGCTCAATGGCTGGGAAGTGGGTGGCGGTTCCGTGCGTATCCACAAACAGGACGTACAATCCAAAGTCTTTGATGCATTGAAAATCAGCAAAGAAGAGGCGCAAGAGAAGTTTGGCTTCTTGCTGGATGCGTTGCAATACGGTGCGCCGCCGCATGGTGGCTTGGCGTTTGGCTTGGACCGCTTGGTCACGCTGATGACCGGGGCTGAGTCTATCCGTGACGTGATTGCCTTCCCGAAAACGCAGCGTGCACAATGTCTGATGACCAATGCGCCAAATGAGGTTGACGAGAAACAACTGCGTGAATTGCATATCCGCGTCCGCCAGCAAAATGTTGCCGGGAGCTAATATGCGGGCGGCTTGCCACGAAATTGTTGCAGGCTACTTGCCCTGATTAACGCGCCCGTCTGGGCGCGTTTTTTATTGGATGATCAAACAATGTTGTCACTGATACGCACGATTCCTGATTACCCGAAACCTGGCATTCAATTCCGCGATATCACGCCTTTGTTGCAGGATAAGCAAGGGTTTGCTTCTATATTGGATGCATTGTCAGCACATTGCTGCAAACAGGCCGTAGATAAAGTGGTTGCCGTAGAGGCACGCGGTTTTATTATTGGCGCAGCTCTGGCTGCCCGTCTGGGTGCAGGCTTTGTGCCGGTGCGTAAACCAGGCAAATTGCCAGCGCAGACCATCAAGCAGTCTTACAGCCTTGAATATGGCACCGACACGCTGGAACTCCATGCCGATGCGATTCTGGCGAATGAGCGAATTTTGCTGGTGGATGATCTGATCGCCACCGGTGGCACCGCACTAGCCGCGGTCGCGTTGATCCGGCAACTCGGCGGGGTAGTCACGCAGGCCGCTTTTATCATTGATCTGCCCGATTTGGGCGGGATGCAACATTTGACCAATGCAGGCGTCCAAGGCTTTGCCTTGTATCAATTTGAGGGCGATTAATTTTTGTACTATAGTGGCCGACTTGCACGCCATTTAACACGCGGGATCTCATACAGGATTACTATGCCACTGACCGAAATCAATCATGTCAATTTTCGCTCTGACCGCGAAACGATGCACAAACTGCGCGATTTTTATTGCGAGGTGCTTGGGCTGACCGTCGGCAAGCGCGTAGCAAGCACCACTTATGGGTATTGGCTGTATATTGGGGATAACGATGTGATCCACCTGGCCGAGTACAAAACGGCCGAAGCCCCGCAGCTGCATGTACATGGGACCTACGATCACGTATCGTTTACCTGCACAGACATGCCCGCTATGGAGGCACATTTGCAGACGCATGGCATTACCTACACCACGCGTATCCTGGCCAATGGTGTTCGCCAGATCAATTTGCGCGACCCGGCTGGCAATGGTGTTGAACTCAACTTTGAAGAATACCGTGACGCGACGTATGTCATGCGTCCATCTGGGGATCCGAGCAAAATGTGACTGGCAATGTGATGCGTATCACATATTGTCTTTGCCAAAGCATAAGAAAATCCGTTTCATGCAATCTAAGATTAAAAAATGGAAGATGGGGAAACGTATGCAAAAAACATGGGTGATGGCAGTAGGATTGTTGGCTTTTTGTACGGCTAGCCTGGTTCAGGCTGAGGCTGATCCAAAATTATGGCCGGTGGTGAAAGAGGCTTTTTTCCCCAAGCGGGAGATTCAAGAAGTGGATTTTCTAAAAGTGGAAGGGCCGCGCCGTGCCGAAAGTGGTGCACAGGTACCTGTCACTTTCATTTACGATAAAGCCGCTGCCAATGGCATCCAGTTAAAAAAACTCTATGTGATCGTCGATGCCAATCCTATCCAGTTGGCATCAACCTATCATTTAACCGATAGCTTGAATGGGTTTCAGATGGCGACCCGTATTCGCCAGGAAACCGATTCTTATGTGCGTCTGATTGGCGAAACTGCAGATGGCAAGTTGTATATGGGTAAACGCGAGATTCGTGCCGCAGGCGGCTGCGGTGGCACCGTCGATAATAATGAATCCGAAGTACGTGCCGCGGCTGGCAAGATCAAAATGAGTGTGGATGCGCCAAAATTTGGTGAGCCTGCCACGGCAACGTTCAACATCAAGCATGTGATGCGGACTGGCCTGCAACGTGACCTGGTTTCACAAGGCTATGTGCCGGCGTTTTATATCAACAAAACCACGTTTAGCTACAATGGCAAAGAGTTGATGACTGTCGATGTTGGCGTCGGTACCAGTGAAGATCCTTACATGAAATTCAGTTTTATTCCAGATGCGCCTGGCAAGCTCGAAGTGGTGGCGACGGATAACGAAGGCAAGACGTTTACGCAAAGCGTGGATGTCCATAGTTAAACGTTGCGCAGATGAAAAAGGTCTCTTAGGAGGCCTTTTTTATTTGCAGGGCTTTTTATTTGTGTGGCACGGGTATGTGCAAAATATTGGCTGCTTGGCCTGATGACCGTGGATGCTAAAATAACACTATTTGGAGAAAGGGTAAGCATGAAAAGTTTTCGTAAAGAGCTGTGGTTTAACATTCCGGCGCGTATGGACTTCAAAAACATCACCACCGATGTGGTTGCGTGCGTACGTGAAAGTGGTGTGAAAGAGGGCCTGGTACTGATTAATGCCATGCATATTTCGGCCAGTGTTTTTATCAATGATGACGAGCGTGGCCTGCATCATGACTATAAGGTCTGGCTGGAAAAGCTGGCGCCACACGAGCCAGTGAGTGGTTATCGCCATAATGATACTGGTGAAGATAATGCCGATGCGCATATCAAGCGCCAGATCATGGGGCGTGAAGTGATGGTTGCCATTACTGAAGGCAAGCTGGATTTCGGTCCGTGGGAACAGATTTTTTACGGCGAGTTTGATGGCCGCCGTAACAAACGGGTGCTGGTGAAAATCATTGGTGAATAATCGCTTTCGCTGCAAGTGTTTGAGCGGTGATGTATTTTTTTATGGAATAAATTGAAATGAAATCCCCTGAATTGTTAGCGCCCGCCGGTGATCTTGACCGTATGCGGACGGCATTTGATTATGGCGCAGATGCGGTGTATGCCGGGCAGCCTCGCTATAGCTTGCGTGTGCGTGAAAATGACTTTTCGATGCAGAATCTGGCGATTGGCATTCAGGAGGCGCATGCGCGCGGCAAAAAGTTTTTTGTCGCCAGCAATATTTCCCCGCATAACGCCAAAGTCAAAACCTATATGCGCGATATGGCGCCGGTGATTGACATGCAGCCCGATGCCCTGATTATGGCCGACCCTGGCCTGATTATGATGGTGCGCGAGCAATGGCCGGACATGCCTATCCATTTGTCGGTACAGGCCAATGCGGTCAATTACGCCTCGGTCAAATTCTGGCAGCGCATGGGGCTGACGCGCGTGATTTTGTCACGCGAGTTGTCGCTGGATGAGATCGCCGAAATCCGCCAGGAATGCCCGGATATGGAGTTGGAAGTGTTTATTCACGGCGCATTGTGTATCGCTTATTCTGGCCGTTGCCTGCTCTCCGGGTATTTCAATTCGCGTGACCCAAATCAGGGGACCTGTACCAATAGTTGCCGCTGGGATTACAAAGTGCATGACGCCCAACCTGACGCTGCAGGCGTGATCCGGTTGAAAGAGTTTGATTTTCAGGCTGAACTGGAGCAGTCCAATCTGTCTTCCTGTGGTTCCTTGCCGCGCCATCCCGCTGCTGATCAGGTGTACCTGATCGAGGAAAAAGGCCGTCCAGGTGAATTGTTGCCGATCATGGAAGATGAACACGGCACCTATATCATGAACAGCAAGGACTTGCGCGCGATTGAACACGTGGAGAAGCTGATCGCGTTAGGCGTAGACTCGCTGAAAATAGAAGGTCGCACCAAGTCACGCTATTACGTGGCGCGCACTAGCCAGAATTACCGTCAGGCGATTGATGATGCCGTAGCCGGGCGTCCGTTTGATTGGCGCTTGTTGGGTGAGCTGGAAAACCTGGCTAACCGTGGCTATACCGATGGTTTCTACCAGCGCCACCATACCGCTGAACACCAGAATTACGTCCAAGGGCACTCGAGTGCCAATCGCAGCCAGTATGTCGGCGATGTGGTGGCCTATGATGCTGCACAGGGCTTGGCTTCCATTCAGGCACGTAACAAGTTTGCCGTTGGCGACAAGTTGCAACTGATACACCCCAGTGGCAACCGTGATATTGTGGTGGAACAATTATTTGATAAGCGGGGCGAACGCGTGCAGCAAGCGGCTGGCAGCGGGCATTTTGTCAAATTGCCGATTGCAGCCACCAGTCTTGAGAATGCAATGGTCGCCAAGTATTTGTAAGGCTAGGTTTGGCTAGACTAGGCCAGGCAGCGATCAAAGGGGAGCGCGCTCCCCTTTTTTATTGCATGCTTAAAACGATCAGCTATGAATATAACTTTCGAGTTGTTTGATCAACTCTTGCTGGTAATGAATGGTTTCTTTCAGGATGTCACCAATCGACAGCATTCCCAGCATTTTGCCATGATCAACCACGGGGAGGTGGCGAATGCGTTTTTCCAGCATGGTATTCATGGCGGACTCCACCAGGTCGGTTGGTTTGCCGGTAATGACTTTTTCCGTCATCACTTCACTGATGTGTGTGGTTTTGGATGAGCGGCCTTTGAGGATAATCTCACGGGCGTAATCGCGCTCCGAGAAAATCCCGACCAATTCACCATCCTTGATCACGGCCAGTGCACCAATCTGGTATTCCGCCAGAATCACCAGTGCGTCATACACGGGGCGGTTAGGCGCAATACTAATGATGCCTTGATGTGTTTTATGAGAGAGTACTTGCTGAAGCGTCTTCATTACTTCCTCCTTTCATAGGGCACGAATCACTAATATACACCCATGTGCCGACAAGCAAAACCTTAGATTTTTGTTGACATAATTAGCCAGCTAACTATAATGTGGCTAATTATGTTACAGCTTAGAGACCTTCCAACGCCAGAAGTCCTGCAGCGGTTCGCCCAGCGCTATCCGGCTGCGGATGTGACGGCTATTGCCAGTTTTTTGATGTTGTTGCGCGTGGCAACCGATTTGTCGGTCGCGCTGGATGCTTGCCTTAGCAAGCATGACTTGTTGCAAGGGCGCTGGTGGGTGTTGATATTACTCATGCGCGAAACCGACCTGACTTCAACTCCCTCGGTGCTGGCTGAAAAATTGGGTGTTAGCCGCGCCACCATGACAGGCTTGCTGGATGGGCTGGAGCAGGGTGGATTGGTACAGCGCATTTTGGTGCCAGAGGACAGGCGTAGCGTCAAAGTGCGTTTAACCGAAGCTGGGCAAGCCAGGCTGGATGCGGTGATGCCAGATTATTACACCCGGCTACGACAGTGTATGCAGGGGCTAAGCGAGCAGCAGCGCAACGATTTGCAAATGATTTTAGGCGTGATAGACCAAGGAATCTCTGCCTGGGATTTTAAACAGTAAGGTGTATTTTATTCAGGAGTTTTGTATGACCAATGTTGATCACTTCATCGCGTTAAACCAACAGTTTGATGCTGCATTTAACAGCAAGAATCCACAAGCGATTGCTGCCTTATATGCCGAGCAGGCAATCGTAATGCCAGCACCAGCTGGCCAAGTGGTGAAGGGCCGCCAGGCGGTGGCAGATTTTTTTGCTGGCTTGATTCAGGCAGGGGTGGTTGAGCATGCTTTGAGTATGAAAGAGGCGGTGGTCAGTGACACGCTGGTTACCCAGACCGGGCATTGGGCTGCGGCCATGATGGGGGAAGATGGGGTCAAGCAACAGTTTGGGGGCAATGTACAGGTGGTGTTTCAAAAGCAACCCGATGGCCAGTGGTTGGCAGTGACCCATATCTGGAATTAAAGCAGCGGAATAAATCATGGATCAATTGCTTAAGCAGCGGTCACAGGCACTGACAGCACTCCTCGTGTTGACGATCATCTGGGGGTATAACTGGGTGGTGATGAAGAGTGCGTTGCAATATGCAGGGCCGTTCCAGTTTGCAGCCATGCGTACTTTTTTTGGCGCATTGGTATTGTTCCTGGTGTTATATGTTACGCGCAGACCCATGGGGTTGACCGAGTTTCCAACCATGTTGCTGCTGGGGATATTGCAAAATGTGGGATTTACCGGTGTGCTCATGTGGGCGTTGGTGCAAGGCGGCGCCGGCAAGACGGCTGTCCTGACTTATACCATGCCTTTCTGGACCTTGTTATTTGCCTGGCCCATGCTCGGCGAGCGCATACACGGTTGGCAATGGCTGGCAGTGATTTCTGCGGTGTTGGGCATGCTGTTTATTTTTGATCCCTTACATCTGCGTGCAGACAGTTTTAGCATGCTGTTGGCGGTGTTATCTGGCGTGTCGTGGGCGGTGTCTGCGATTATGACCAAGCAGCTGCATAGACGTCATCCAACGCTGGACCTGATCAACCTGACGGCTTGGCCCATGCTCCTGGGTTCTTTACCCATGGTGCTGATTGCTTACCTGGTGCCCGCCCCGCCTATGCAATGGTCGGGTTATCTGATCGGGGCAGTATTGTTTAATGTGGTTTTGTGCGGAGCCTTGGCCTGGTTGTTATGGTTGTTTGCCTTGCAACGGCTACCGGCCGGGGTGGCCAGTATGGCCTCCATGTTGGCCCCCGTCATTGGGGTGATTGCGGCGTGGATACAACTCAATGAAGTGCCGGATGGCATGGAAATGACGGGGATGGCGCTGATACTGTTTTCGCTCAGTTTGATTTCTATTTTGATGATGCGGCCCGCGTATCACGGGATTCCACCTGCGGCCACCAATGTTTAAGTACAGCAGCAAGCCATTTTTCTGAGTTTTCTATCATGCCAGACCTGACCTCGTTGGGTCTGGCTTTTCCCTGCTCGCCTATCTTTGCGCCATCAAGCGGCCGCCAAGCCGGTCTGTGGCTGTGGTAAAATCCGCCAGTTAAACATTCAATCCCGTTGTTAAAAAATACAAGGAAGTAATATGGCTGGACATAGTAAATGGGCCAATATTCAACATCGTAAAGGCCGCCAGGATGCCAAGCGTGGCAAAATCTTCACCAAGCTGATTAAGGAGATTACCGTCTCTGCCCGCATGGGTGGTGGTGATACAGCGATGAACCCGCGTTTGCGCGCGGCGGTAGCGGCGGCCAAAGAAGAGAATATGCCTTCGGACAATATCACGCGTGCCATCAAAAAAGGCACCGGCGAGTTGGAAGGCGTCAACTACGAAGAGATTCGGTATGAAGGCTATGGCATCAATGGTGCAGCCATCATTATTGACTGCCTCACTGACAACCGGCAGCGGGCGGTGATGGACGTGCGCCACGCCTTAACCAAGCATGGGGGTAACCTGGGCACCGATGGCAGTGTGGCTTTTATGTTCAAGCATTGTGGCCAACTGGTGTTTGAGCCTGGTGTCTCTGAGGATGCGGTGATGGAAGCTGCTCTGGAAGCAGGCGCTGAAGACGTGATTACCGATGACGACGGCAGTATTGAAGTGATTACAGCCCCTGGCGATTTTGTCACGGTGAAAGAAGCGCTTGAGGCTGCGGGCCTGAAGGCGGTGATGGCGCAAGTGACCATGAAACCTTTGAATGAAGTGGTGTTCACTGGCGATGATGCGGTCAAAATGCAAAAAATCCTCGATATGCTAGAGGACTTGGATGACGTGCAGGAGGTCTATACTTCTGCTGTGATCGAAGATTAGCCGCTGAGATTTGCCATTGGTTCTACAGCTTATTTTTTAATGGCCTCACAGCGCATTTTAGGGATAGATCCCGGCCTCAGGATTACCGGTTTCGGTGTGATAGAGGCCATCGATGGCAAATTATCCTATGTAACCAGTGGCGTGATTAAAACTGCGTCAGCGAAAAAAACCGAAGAGGGCGAGTCCGAAAAAGAAGCGTTGCCAGAACGTCTGAAAGTGATTCTGGACGGCTTGTTCGAGGTGATTGCCACCTATCAACCGACACAAATGGCGATTGAGAAAGTGTTTGTCAACGTCAATCCGCAATCCACCCTGTTATTGGGCCAGGCACGCGGTGCTGCTATTTCGGCAGCGGTCATCCGCCAGTTACCCGTGGCCGAGTATACAGCGTTGCAAGTGAAGCAAGCCGTGGTCGGTAACGGGCATGCCCAAAAAGAGCAGGTGCAAGAAATGGTCAAGCGCCTGCTTAAATTGCCAGCTACACCCAGCCCAGATTCTGCAGATGCCTTGGCTTGCGCAATTTGTCATGCACATGGCGGTCAGGGCTTGGGGGCGATGGCTACGACCGGCTTCAGGGTTAGAAATGGAAGATTAATATGATTGCACGCTTGAACGGCCGCTTGCTGGAAAAGTCCCCGCCTTTAATCGTGGTCGACTGCAATGGCGTCGGCTATGAGGTCGAAGTGCCCATGAGCACTTTCTATAATTTGCCTGAGCTGGGGCAATCTGTGCAGATTTTGACGCATATGGTGGTGCGTGAAGATGCGCAGCTGCTGTATGGTTTTGGCAGTGAGCAAGAGAAAAATACGTTTAAGCAATTGCTGAAAGTGAACGGCATAGGCGCCAAATCGGCGCTGGCGATTTTGAGCGGTGTCAGTGTCAATGATTTAATGCTGGCGGTGAGCCAGCAAGAAGTGACCTTGCTGACACGCATCCCCGGCATCGGTAAAAAAACCGCCGAGCGCCTGTTGCTCGAGCTGAAAGACAAGTTTGTGGTGACAGGCTCGACTTCTGCGCAACCCTCTGTCAAAGCAGCGACCGATGATATCCTCAATGCACTGGTGGCACTGGGCTACCATGAGCGGGAAGCAGCTGCCGCGATCAAGTTACTGGAGCCTGGTGTGAGTGTGAGTGACGGTATCCGCCAGGCCCTCAAGTCTCTCGCCAAGTAGTCCGGCCAGACTGACTGCGAGTCTGTAATAGTCATACGCTGCATGGTATGATGGCAAAAATAATTGATTCAATCGCGGCATGAGGCCTTCATTGTTGAGTATCGCATTGCACTTCATCGCCCATCACCCATGATAGAAACCGACAGACTTGTTGCCCCCGCTACTGCCAGTGCTCAAGAAGAAGCGCTTGAGCGTGCCTTACGCCCCAAACATTTGGATGAGTATGTGGGCCAGGAGAAGGCGCGCGGTCAATTAGAGATTTTCATCAATGCCGCCCGTGGCCGGCAAGAGGCCTTGGATCACGTGCTGCTATTCGGCCCGCCTGGCTTGGGTAAAACCACGCTTGCCCATATTGTGGCTAAGGAGATGGGTGTCAACCTGCGGATGACCTCTGGCCCTGTGTTAGAGCGGGCTGGGGATTTGGCTGCATTGTTGACTAATCTTGAACCCAATGATGTCTTGTTTATTGATGAGATTCATCGTTTGAGTCCAGTGGTCGAAGAAATTTTATATCCAGCCATGGAAGATTACCGGCTGGATATCATGATCGGTGAAGGCCCGGCGGCACGCAGCGTACGGCTCGATTTGCCGCCATTTACGCTGGTGGGGGCAACGACGCGTGCGGGTATGTTGACCAATCCCTTGCGTGACCGGTTTGGGATTGTGGCGCGGCTGGAGTTTTACAGTCATGCGGAATTGTCCAAGATTGTCATGCGCTCAGCCAATTTGCTTGAGGTTGAGATGCAAGCGGCAGGGGCGCTGGAAATTGCCAGACGTTCGCGCGGCACCCCCCGAATTGCCAACCGTCTGCTGCGCCGGGTAAGAGATTATGCGCAAGTTAAATCGGATGGCGTTGTCACCGATACGATTGCGGATGCAGCATTGAAAATGCTGGACGTGGATCAGCAAGGGTTGGATGTGATGGACCGCAAGCTGTTGCAAGCGGTCGTTGAAAAATTTGGTGGCGGACCGGTTGGGCTGGATAACCTTGCGGCCGCCATTGGTGAAGAGCGCGACACCATAGAAGATGTACTGGAGCCATATTTGATCCAGCAGGGCTACCTGATGCGTACTCCGCGTGGGCGGGTTGCAACGCAGTTGACGTACCAGCATTTTGGCTTGAAAGCGCCTGTCAGCATGGTGTCAGCTGATTTATGGCAAGATGCCGGGCAATAAGATGGCCGAGTTTCCACTCAGGGTATATTACGAGGATACTGATGCGGGTGGTGTGGTGTATCACAGCCGCTACCTGAACTTTATGGAGCGTGCGCGCACCGAATGGTTGCGGGCAGCGGGCTTTGATCAAAGTGTCCTCAAGCAACAAGAACATGTGTTGTTTGTTGTTCACAGCATGCAGTTACAATTCAAAAAACCGGCCCGGCTGGATGACCAGTTACGGGTAGTTTCGCAGTTGCTCGAGATGGGGCGTGGCAGTTTTAGCTGCCAGCAGCAGATCATGCGTGATGAAACGATTTTAATTGAGGCACAGGTGAAAGTCGCCTGTGTTGATGCGGATTCATTTAAACCCACGGGTATTCCGGCCCGTATCAAAATTGCACTGGAGTCTTCATGAATGTAGCAAACGATATGTCGATTTTTACCCTGGTGAGCGGGGCAAGTCTGCCAGTTCAGCTGGTAATGCTGGTTTTGCTGCTGACCTCACTTGCTTCATGGTGGTATATCTTTATTAAAGTGTTTTCAATCAAGGCGGCTAACGAAAACGTTGATCAGTTTGAGGCGCAATTCTGGTCCGGTGGCGATTTGAATGAGCTTTATGAGCGTATTACGGCTGGCCGCAAGACACCTCAAGGCATGGCCAGCATTTTTCAGGCAGGGTTAAAAGAATTTGTCCGCTACAAGCAGCAAAAAGATGCAGAAGTCAGCGATGTGATGGAAGCCACCCGTCGTGCCATGCGTGCGGCGTATAACCGCGAGCTCGATTATCTCGATGCGCATTTGCCATTCTTGGCTTCGGTGGGGTCAGTCAGTCCTTATATTGGTCTGTTTGGCACCGTATGGGGCATCATGAATGCCTTCCGCGGCCTCTCTAATGTGGCGCAGGCGACGTTGAGCCAGGTTGCCCCTGGCATTGCCGAGGCGCTTGTGGCGACTGCTATCGGCTTATTTGCGGCGATTCCCGCGGTGATCGCCTATAACCGGTTTGCGGCGGGCGTAGACCGGTTATCTGTGCGTTACGAAAGCTTTATTGAAGAATTTACCAACATTTTGCAACGTAGAGCCTGATAGGAGCCGCGATGAGCAGAACGCGTAAACGTCGCATGATGAACCAGATTAACGTCGTCCCCTATATCGACGTCACGCTGGTATTGCTGGTGATTTTTATGGTGACCGCACCCATGACCAATCCTGGCATGGTGGAGTTGCCTAAAGTGGGGCAGGCGCTCAAGCAGAGTGGTGACCCGATTGTCATTACCGTGCAAAAAGAAGGCACTGTGCTGATGGAGGGTAAAGAGATGCAGCGAGACGATATGCTGGCCTTGATCCGACAACGCCTGTCGGAAACGCAAAAGCCGGTAGTGGTTTCCGCAGACAAAAACACGCCTTATGGTGAAGTGGTGTCTGTCATGGATCTGCTCAAGCAGGCACAAGTGAATCAAGTTGGTTTGCTGTTTCAGAATGAGAAATAACGGGCAGGTTGCTGAATCCCCATGAAAGTGACTTACTCCCCACAAGATCAAGCCATTCGCAAGCGTGCGGCAGTTCTCTCTGTGCTCATGCACGTGCTGCTGTTCATGGGGATGGTCTTCATGATTGACTGGAAGGCTGTGCATGTGAATCCCAGTGTGATGGAGGCGACTTTGTGGGATAGTCTGCCCAGTAAACAACCTGCCAAACCGGTGGCCAAGCCAGTAGAGCCGCCACCTCCTGAGCCTGAGCCAGAACCGACGCCACCACCAAAGCCGCCAGAGCCAGCGCCTAAGCCCGAACCCAAACCTGAGCCAGCGCCTCAGGTTAAGCAGGCGGAACAAGAAGCGGAAATTGCACTCAAAAAGCAAGAAGATGAGAAGAAACGCCAGCTAGAAGAAGAGAAAAAGAAAGAACTTGAGCAGAAAAAGCAGGAAGAAAAGCTGAAAAAAATACAGGAAGCTTTGCGTAAACAAGAGGAAGAGGACAAGCTCAAAAAAATTCAGGATGCGATGCGCCAACAAGAGTTGGACGCTCAGCAGGCAGCGGCGGCTGCCGCGGTTGATCCTTCAGTCCTGAGTTATTACATGGGCTTGATGAGCCGTAAAATCCGCAGCAATGTGAACCCGGGCTTGTGTCCGGTCTCTAACCCTGAGTTGCTGGTGGATATTCAGATGATGAATTCTGGGGATATTTCCGGCATGCCTAAGCTGGTGAGAGGTTCCGGGGATGCGATTTGTGATGACGCAGTCATCCGTGCCATTTTGGCTGCAAAACCCTTTGACTTGCCAGATGATCCGGCCGCACGCAGAAAAATGGTGGACCAGATTCGTTTGAAGCTGAAGCCACGTGGCTAAGCAAGCAATGACGATGAAGCGGCTTTTCGTTATAATTCAGATATATAAGCAAACCAGATGAATAATATTGTTACCATGAAAACACACACACGAGGTTTGATTCACGCTTTTACAACCACCATGGTTGCCGGGTTATTGGCATTATTGGCCGTGGTCCCCGCCCATGCAGCCCTGGAACTCGAGATTAGTGGTGGCAGTGCCATACAGATTCCAGTGGCGATTTTGCCGATGGCTGAAACGGATAATCCACAAGCGCAAAGTAAGCTGCATGAGATCATCAGCAACGATCTGCGCAGCAGTGGCATGTTCCGCATCATTAATACCAGTGGCATGCCTGCGTTGCCAACCAGTGCTTCACAGATCAAATATACAGACTGGACAGCCCTCAAGGCACAAGGCTTGAGCCTGGGTGAGGTGCAGTCGACTGGTAACGGTAATCTGAAAATCTCGGTGCAGGTAATGGATGTGTTGCGGCAGACGGCTTTGTTGCAACTGACTTATACGGTTTCTTCCAGCCAGTATCGTCATGTCGCACATATGATCGCTGACCAGATTTATGAAAAATTTACCGGTCAGCCTGGCGCCTTCGCTACCCGCATCGCCTATGTGACTAAGGTTGGTAAGCGCTTTACGCTGCAAATAGCAGACTACGATGGTTACAATGCGCAAACGTTGGTGTCTTCGAACGAGCCGATTATCTCTCCGGCCTGGTCGCCTGATGGAACCAAAATGGCTTATGTGTCTTTTGAGAAAAAGAAACCCATCGTATTTGTGCAGTCCTTGTACACGGGCGAGCGTAAAGTGGTGGCTAACTTTAAAGGCAATAACAGCGCGCCTGCGTGGTCGCCAGATGGCAGTAAATTGGCCGTGGTGTTGACCTACGGGGCCAATTCGCAGATTTATACCATTGCTGCCGATGGGTCTAATCTGCAACAAATCACCAAGAGTAGTGCGATTGATACTGAACCAGCGTTTTCGCCGGATGGCCAGTTCATTTATTTCAGCTCTGACCGTGGTGGCCGCCCACAAATTTACAAGGTGTCTGCTTCTGGAGGCTCGCCTTCACGGGTGACTTTTGAGGGCGGCTATAACGTAAGCCCACGCTTTTCACCCGATGGAAAATATTTAACCTACATTCGCAACGACGGTGGTTCTTTTAAAGTAGCCGTTCAGGAACTGGCAACTGGCAATGTCAAATTGCTGAGTAATGGCCCGCAAGATGAATCCCCCAGCTTTGCGCCTAACGCACGTACCATCATGTATGCCACCCGCGTTGGCGGAAAAGGGACGTTGGCAACGGTCACCGTCGACGGCTTGGTCAGACAGCGTCTGTCTGAGGCCGGTGGTGATATCCGTGAACCCGCCTGGGGGCCTGCACAAGCTTCAGCCAAGTAGCGGCTAACAGTCTCTGCTAGGTTAATTTTATTCAGTCAATCATTTTTAAGGAGAAAGTATGAAGAAGAGTATTTGGACAATTGCAGCACTTGCATTAGTGTTGACCGCTTGTAAAAGCACCCCGATGAACCCGGCCAAAGTGGAAGATTCCAGCGTGACTCGCCCAATGGCAAAACAAAATGGTAATGGTAGCGATGGTTCTGCAAGCACAGACAAAATCAACATCAAAACTGTTGATGTAGACACCAGCAAAGATGAGTTGAGTGCTGCTGAATTGGCCAAGCGTCAGGTATTCTTTGACTACGATAGCGATGCGATCCGTGAAGAGTACAAGAGCCTGGTTGCTAACCATGCAAAATACCTGGTGGCACATCCACAAACTAAAGTGGTACTGCAAGGTAACACCGATGAGCGTGGTACGCACGAATACAACCTGGCTTTGGGTCAGCGTCGTTCAGTGGCTGTAAAAAATGCCTTGAACGTATTGGGTGTGAGTGATAGCCAAATTGAAACAGTCAGCTACGGTGAAGAGCGTGCAAAACAAAACTGCGCGGATGATGCTTGCTTCCAGCAAGACCGCCGTGTAGACATCGTCTATGCAGGTCAGTAATTTGCGATACGCTGCATTATTGATGGCGCTTGGTTTGACGGTATCCATCGTCAGCCAGGCGGCTTTGTTCGATGATACGGAAGCCAGAAAACGTATTCTTGAGCTCGAAACCAAGCAGGGTGCTGATTATGATGCCCAGCAAAAAGCCATCACCGACCTGACACGCACCCAGCAATCACTGGACAGACGTGTGCAAAGTCTTGAAATGCTGATCAACGGCAAGGGCTTGCTGGACATGCAGAACCAGCTGGAGCAGATCCGCCAGGATGTAGCGCAGCTGAAAGGCGACCTTGAAGTGGTGACACATCAGCTTGAAGATATGCGTACCAAGCAGAATGCTTCTTACACCGATCTGGATACGCGTGTACGCAAGCTGGAAACCTTGGCGCAGTCTGTAACCAGTGGTCAAGGTTTGCCAGCCACTGGAACGGCTGGCAGCACAGGTGATGATAAAGCAGATATTTCCCAGCAAGAAACCAGTGCCTTTGCCGAGGCTGAGGCGCTGAACCAGGCTGGTAAGTATAAAGACGCTTTTAATGCTTATGATACTTTCCTGAAAACCTACTCTAACAGCAAGTTGGTGCCGGATGCCATGTATGGCATGGGGTATACGCAGTTTGCACTGAAGAGCTACAAATCCTCTGCGGCGACGCAGCAGAAATTTCTGGAAAGTTATGCTTCGCATCCTTTGGCGCCCAATGCCATGTTGAATTTGGCAAATAGCCAAATTCAGTTAGGGCAAATTCCGGCCGCCAAAAAGACGTTGAAGGACCTGATTGCGGCGTACCCATCGGCGGAAGTGACGCCCAGTGCTCAAAAGCGCCTGAAAGTGCTTGAAACCATCAAGTAGCAGTTTTTCGTTATAGCATTTCGCTTATTTCGGCGATAATAACGGGCAGATAGCAATATCTGCCCGTTTATTTTTAGTCTAGCCATGACCACACTCAAAATTTTCGAGATTTTTTACTCCCTGCAGGGCGAAAGCTCACGCGTCGGGCTGCCTACCATTTTTATCCGGCTAACCGGCTGTCCGTTACGTTGTGGTTATTGTGATACCGAATATGCGTTTAAAGGCGGTAGCAATATGACGCTGGATCAGATCATGCAGCAGATCGAAACGTATGATACGCGTTATATCTGCGTGACCGGCGGCGAGCCGTTGGCGCAAAAAGGCTGTATCGAATTGCTGACCAAGCTTGGTGATGCCGGTTACCACGTCTCGCTGGAAACCAGTGGTGCCATGGACATCGCCGAAGTCGATCAGCGTGTGAAAGTCGTGATGGACATTAAAACGCCTGGGTCTGGTGAAGTAGAGAAAAACCTCTGGGAAAACTTACCTTTGCTCAAAGCGGGTGATGAGGTGAAATGGGTGATTTGCAGCCGTGAAGATTATGACTGGGCGAAACAAATGTTGCAGACACGGCCATTTCCAGGACATTGTGATCAATTATTTTCGCCCAGTTTTCATCAGGTGAGTGGTGAAACTTTAGCCAGCTGGATTTTACAAGACCACCTTAAGGTGCGGATGCAGCTCCAGCTGCATAAAATTCTCTGGGGCGAGAAACAAGGAGTTTAAGTGTGGCAGCAGCAAAACCAAAAGCCGTGATTTTGTTATCCGGCGGCCTGGATTCAAGTACGGTATTAGCGATTGCAAAATCACAAGGGTATGATTGTTATTGCCTGAGTCTGGACTATCATCAACGTCACAATGTCGAATTGCTGGCGGCGCAACGCGTGGCTCACGCGCTGGGGGCGACTGAACATAAAACGGTCCAGCTTGATTTGTCACTGTTTGGCGGCTCAGCCCTCACTGATAATAGTATCGCCGTGCCGGAGCATGAGACACAGGGTATTCCTGTCACTTATGTGCCAGCCCGTAACACTATTATGCTTTCCCTGTCGTTGGCCTGGGCAGAGGTGTTGCAATCGCGGGATATTTTTATCGGTGTCAATGCGCTGGATTATTCTGGCTATCCAGATTGCCGTGGTGAGTATGTCAAAGCTTTCCAGCAAATGGCCAATCTTGCCACCAAGGCCGCGGTAGAGGGGCAAACCATTACCGTATATGCGCCCTTGATCGACATGACCAAGGCTGAAATTATCCGCACTGGCCATGCATTGGGTGTGGATTACGGTTTAACCGTGTCCTGTTATCAGGCTGATGATCATGGGGCTGCTTGTGGCGTCTGTGATTCCTGCCGCTTTCGCAAAGCGGGGTTTGCACAGGCTGGCGTACCTGATCCGACACCCTATAAACACACACAGCATGGTGCGTGAAAAAGACTTGCCACGGTTTTATAAAATCAAGTATAATCCGCGCCTTTCTGCAAAGAAATTCATTTTTAAGAGAACAAGATTATGGTCGTTATTCGTTTATCACGTGGTGGCTCCAAAAAGAACCCGTTTTACAGCGTTGTTGTGGCAGATTCCCGCAACCGTCGTGACGGTCGTTTTATCGAGCGCGTTGGTTTCTACAATCCATCTGCACGCGCTGGCGCTGAAGGCCTGCGTATCGATGAAGCACGTACCCAATACTGGGTTGAGAACGGTGCGCAACTGTCTGACACCGTAGCACGTCTGGTTAAATTCCACGCCAAAGGCGTTGAAGGTATGGCTGCTGCTAAAGCAAAAGAAGTTGCTAAAGCTGAAGCTGCCAAAGAGAAAGCTATTGCTGCTGCCGCTGCAGAAGCTGCTGCCAAGGTTAAAGCAGAAGCCGACGCTGCTGCTGCAGAAGCTGCCGCCGCTGAAGCGCCAGCTGCTGAGTAATTGTTTCAACGCCTGAATTCAGATGGCGTTTGAGAACATGGTTGTGATGGGGCGCATTGTCGCCCCATATGGCGTTTATGGCTGGGTGAAAGTTGTGCCTGACACGGAGTATCTGGATGGCCTGCTCGACTACGAGGCATGGTGGATAGGTAAAGCACCTCACTGGCGTGAAACCTCCGTAGAGCAAGCCAAAATCCATAACGATGTGTTGTTGGTCAAGCTGTCGGGCGTGAGTGACCGCAATGCGGCTTTTGCGCTCAAAGGTCAGCAGATTGCTGTGCCCCGTGAGGCATTGCCTGAGACAGAAGAAGGCGAGTATTACTGGTCTGATCTGGTCGGCTTGCATGTCAGCAATACTGAAGGTGTGGATTTCGGCAAGGTTACACAAGTATTTGAAACGGGTGCCAACGACGTGCTGGTCGTGCGTGAGTTACAGCCGACGCAAGTTAAAGGCAAGGATGGCAAATTACGCGAAGAGTACCGCGAGCGTTTGATTCCATTTACCAGCGAAGCTGTGCCAGAGGTGGATATTCAGGCTGGCACCGTGCTGGTGGACTGGGATGCCGATTTTTAAAAGAAAGCTGATCTCATGATGCAGATTGAAGTGATCAGTTTGTTTCCTGAGATGTTTGCAGCACTGACGGAATATGGCATTACCAGCCGCGCCAGACAGCGTGGTTTGTACCAGATAACTCTGACCAATCCGCGCCAGTATACGCAGGATGTACACCATACGGTTGATGACAGACCTTATGGCGGTGGCCCTGGCATGGTGATGCTGGCGGAACCACTGGCAAATGCCATTGGGGATGCAAAAGCGCGGTTACAGTCGCAAAACATCACGCCCAGAGTGATCCATTTGTCACCCCGAGGCAAACCGCTGACACACGAAAAAGTGTTGCAGCTCAAAGAATTAAAAGGAGTGGTGTTGTTAGCCAGTCGCTATGAAGGAGTAGACCAGCGAGTGCTGGATACCCTGGTGGATGAAGAAATCTCCATCGGCGATTATGTGTTAAGTGGTGGTGAGTTGCCTGCCATGGTGTTGCTGGATGCGATGATACGCCAGCTACCAGGTGCGCTAGGCGACGCTGATTCAGCGCAGGAAGATTCGTTCGTGAATGGCCTGCTTGATTATCCGCACTACACACGCCCGGAGGAATTTGCAGGATTGAAGGTGCCTGAGGTATTACTGTCAGGGCACCACCAAAAGATTAGACAATGGCGATTACAACAATCGCTGTTGCTAACAAGGGCTAAACGCCCGGATTTATTGGCTGAAAGGCCGTTGACGAAAGAAGAGGCTAGGCTACTTAAAGATAGCCAAGACCACTGAGTCAAGAACGAGCGTCATTGGATACAAGGCGCACGGCGCACAAACACCGGAATGTACATTCGGTACATGAGGATGTTGAGCACCGCGCAACGCAGTAGACGATACGCGCAGTTTGAATCAGTGGACTTGGGAGTAGGAACGAGTCACTTTACAATTAAAAGGAACCAGCATGGCAGACATTATCAAAATGTTAGAGCAAGAAGAAATTGCTCGCTTGAACAAAACTATCCCTAGCTTTGCGCCAGGTGACACTGTAATCGTAGGTGTAAACGTGGTTGAAGGTAACCGTAAACGTGTACAGGCTTACGAAGGCGTAGTGATCGCTAAACGTAACAAAGGTCTGAACTCATCCTTCATCGTACGTAAAATCTCTTCCGGTGAAGGCGTTGAGCGTACATTCCAGACTTACTCTCCACAAATTGCTTCCATCGAAGTGAAACGCCGTGGTGACGTTCGTCGTGCCAAGTTGTACTACTTGCGTGAGCGTTCAGGTAAATCTGCACGTATTAAAGAGAAATTGGTTGCCCGCGAAAAAGAAATCGCAGCAGACAACTCTTAATTCAAGCGTTGCACAAAAAAGCCCTTCAAATGAAGGGCTTTTTTATTGCCATGGACAGGCTGTAGAGAGTTGCAGCTTAGGCAGGATTACAGTTAAATAGCCGTATGAAAAGTCTTGATGATGCACTTGATGCTTTAATTTTGGCGCCATTTGGTTTTGTAGGGGTGCGCAGTGATGAGACGGGCGAAACACTTCAATTCCTGCTGCATGCTTTACCAGTGAAAGCCAGACCAAATCCGCGTGCACAAATTGTTGCTGACCAAGTCGCGGCGTATCTTGAAGATCCGTATATTGCTTGGCAACCCATACAATCCAGTCGTGGCACGCCATTTCAACAACGTGTCTGGCAAGCCATGCGTACCATCCCTGTCGGTGAAACCTGGACTTACACTCAGTTAGCCGCGGCAGTGGGATCTGGGCCACGTGCCGTCGCCAATGCCTGTGGCGCCAATCCCTTGCCCTTGTTTAATCCTTGCCACCGGGTGGTCGCCAGCAATGGCTTAGGCGGTTTTATGCAAGGCATCGACGGTGGGTTGGAAATTAAGCGCTGGTTACTGGCGCATGAGCAACGCAAAAAATAAAGCAGATGCGGCAAAAAAAGAATATCTCCACAGAGGCGGGCCATTTCCCGGAAATCGATACCTTCATCGACCAGCTCTGGCTGGAAGATGGGCTGTCACCGAATACATTGTCTAGCTATCGCAATGACCTCAAAGGATTTGCCCAGTGGTGTCACCAGCAGTCTTTGAGTTTATGGGAGGTACAGTCACACCACCTGCAGGAGTATCTTGCCCACCGCTTTCCCCTAGTTAAAGTGCGCAGTATTAACCGCTTGATTGCCACTTTGCGCCGTTTTTACCGTTACACGCTGGCTGCTAATCTGATCAAGCAAGATCCCACCCTGCATATTGAAGCACCGAAAATGCCAAAATCGCTGCCAAAAACGCTAAGTGAGTCGCAAGTGGAGGCATTATTGCAAGCGCCGAATGTGAATACGCCGCTCGGAATGCGTGACCGGGCGATGCTGGAGTTGCTCTATGCCAGTGGGCTGCGCGTATCGGAGTTGGTGAATGTGAGTATTGCTGAAATCAGCACACAGGATGGTGTGGTGCAGGTGACGGGCAAGGGCAGTAAAACCAGGCTGGTGCCTATGGGGCAGGAGGCTGCGGAGTGGATAGACCGTTACTTGGCAGGCGCCCGCGCAGAGATTTTAAAAGGTGGTTTGAGTGACTCGGTATTTGTCACCACGCGTGGCGATGCCATGACACGGCATGCGTTCTGGCACATTATCCAGCGCTATGCTTTGCAGGCGGGGATTTCGCAACATATCAGCCCGCATGTGTTGCGCCATGCGTTTGCCACGCATTTGCTCAATCATGGCGCGGATTTACGGGTGGTGCAGATGCTGTTAGGACATGCGGATATTTCTACGACGCAGATTTATACGCATGTGGCGAGGGAGCGGTTGCAGCAGTTGCATAAGGTGCATCATCCAAGGGGATGATGGGGGTGCATCTGGTTTATAATCTAAGCGAACCTTTGCCAATCGTTGCTTCAATTCTGTTTTGCAATGCAGACTTGAACTCGTCTAACTTGGTTTCGTCCCAAAGTACAAAGTTATATTGTCTGTTGTCAAAGTGAACTGAACTCAGGTCAGATTTTTTGCAGGTCCAAATCACCGGTAATCCTAAACCTAGCGCAAAGCCTGCCTCAAAATACACGCCTCCTCTTTGGCCTGTAAAGTCAGCAACGACGAATTTGCTTTGTCGGATCATTGCTATAATCTCGTCATCAATTCTATTGTTATGGGCGTGTGAGTCTATTCTTTTTGGTAGATAACCTGCCGATCTTATGGCTGGTTCTATTGCTTCTTGCCACACCTCGAAAACTGAATGGTCAAACCACATTGCACAAAAGCCTATATTGCTTGAGTCATTTCTCTGCTTTAATGAGTCCAAAAAGCTATAGCCTTTGGGTGTGATTCTGAGTTGAAGTAATTCATTAGTAATGCTTTCAGTAAAATTGATAAAGCCAGACTCTTCTTTTAAGAAGTCTCTGAATAAATAGAGAAGCTCAAGACTATTATCTGAGTAGGTTGTAGCTAACCATTGGTTAGTTTCTCCGCCAAGGTCAAACGAAATTCGAGAGGAAATATCTGGGAGCAAGCTACTTAATAGTATTAATAACCTTTTGGCTCTCTCTGCAACAGAAGGAGTGGGAATTTTTAAAAGAGATTCAATTTGATCGGAGTTAATTTCACAATCTTGGTGCTCTTTGATCCATCCGCTAGCATTAGCGATTTTGCGGAGAGATGGGTATTTATTACGCCATATTTCTGCAGCCGTTTCTGATATCGTGAATTGCCCACATCTGGGACAATTTATTACTGCACCATCACCAATGACTGTTTCTTTAAGATTGGTTGATTTGCAAATCGGACATTGGTTGTTAGGCATCGTTTCCTCTTTCGATAAATACTCCTAAGGCTTTCAACCCCGGCAATATCCCCGGCTTGCTCACCTTCAACTTCACACTTTGAGCTTTAAACTCCTGCAAAATCAGCTGACACACATGTTCACCCAATGCCTCAACCAGTTTGAAACTATGCTCGGCTAATGTTTCCCGAATCCGCGCTGCCACTTGGCCGTAATCTATCGTATCCTCAATCGCATCACTCAGGCATGCTTTGCTAAAGTCATAGCCAATTTCAATATCCAGAATCACAGTTTGCGGCACGGTACGCTCCCATTCTGGCACGCCCAGTTTGGTTTGCACTTTGACTTGTTCGAGAAAAATTGTGTCCATGAATCTGTGTCCTTTTATTTCCGCGCAGGCCGGAATCCAGTATGATTCGGCATCATACAACATCGTGCAGAGGCTGGCTAAGTGGCTGCATTTCAGTGGAATTAAGTGAATGAATGAAATTGGTTTTGATATTGAAGCGCTAGTATGGATCGTGGCAGCTTACCTGATAGGTTCGATTGCTTTTGGCATTATTATCAGCAAGTTGTATCGCCTGCCAGATCCACGCACCGTGGGGAGTGGCAATATCGGTGCGACCAATGTGGCGCGTAGTGGTAAAAAATCCGCTGCAATTTTGACCTTGTTGGGCGATGCCTTTAAGGGCTGGTTGCCGACATGGCTGGCGCTGCAGGCGGGCATGCTCATGGACGTGGTGGCGCTGGTGGGGTTGGCGGTGTTTATTGGTCACTTGTACCCGATTTACCATAAGTTTAAAGGCGGTAAAGGGGTAGCGACGGCATTAGGCGTGATGATTGCCTTTTCTGGCTGGTTGGCGTTAAGCGTGGTAGCGGTTTGGTTGGTGGTATTTTTAATCAGCCGCATTTCTTCTTTGTCTGCTTTGGTGGCTGCCGTATTGGCCCCCATTATTGCTTGGCAGTTCTTGTCACCTTACCCGGTATATGTGGCGGTGGTCGTGGTGATGTCGGCGTTTTTGATTATTCGCCATCAGTCCAATATTGAAAAATTATTGGCCGGCACTGAAAGCCGGTTTGGCAAAAAATAATCCGGCTAAGATTTAAGCTGGGGCTTTGAGTTCTGCCAAATCCCAGCGCGGCCGGATGCTAAAGCTGTAATCCTGTTTGCCTGTTTGCATAGCATGCAGGCGCATGGCGCCGGCAAAAGCAATCATGGCACCGTTATCGGTGCAGAATTCCAGGCGTGGATAACTCACACTGAAACCACGTTTGGTAGCCGCTTCATTCAATCTGGTTCGCAGCCGCTTGTTTGCGCCCACGCCGCCAGAGACTACCAAGCGTTTGAGTTTGGTCTGCTTGAGTGCCTTTAAGCATTTGTTGACCAGAATCTCAGTGACGGACTCTTGAAATTCCCAAGCAATATCTTTAACCGTTTCATCATCTAGTTCTGGCTGGTTGTTTACCAAGGTGAGCACTGCGGTTTTGAGTCCGCTAAAGCTGAAGTTTAAATCTTTGCTGTTCAGCATGGGGCGAGGTAGCTGAAACTGGGGCTTACCTTGATCGGCCAGTTTTGAGACTGCGGGTCCGCCGGGATAGCCAAGGCCCAAAAGTTTTGCGGTCTTATCAAAAGCTTCGCCAGCGGCATCGTCCAGCGTATCGCCTAGTAACTCGTATTGGCCAATGCCATCTACCCGCATCAGTTGGCTATGTCCACCAGAAACCAACAGGGCAACAAATGGGAACGCCGGCGGATTTTCTTCCAGCATGGGCGCCAGCAAATGACCTTCAAGGTGATGCACACCAATAGAAGGCACATTCAGCGCCATGGCCAGCGATTGAGCGATGCTGGTGCCTACCAATAAGGCGCCAGCCAGCCCGGGGCCTTGGGTGTAGGCAATGCCTTCGATGTCTTGCAGAGTTTTGTCGGCTTGTGTCAGCACTTGCTGCGTCAAGGGGAGCGCACGGCGGATATGGTCACGTGAAGCCAGCTCTGGCACCACGCCGCCATAAGCGGCATGCATATCGATTTGCGAGTGCAAGGCGTGTGCCAGCAAGCCGCGGCGGGTGTCGTATAACGCTACGCCGGTTTCGTCACAAGAGGATTCAATGCCCAATACCAACATCTAAGATAAGTCTCACATACGTTTTTTTGCAGAAAGGATTGATAAATCCAAATAAGCGCGATAGAATACGCGGTTTTCAGTGCTGCATCAATCCGCAAGCACCATTGTCTAACCAATATTTGTAAGGATAGGGATTTACATGACCGCTATTCGTGTGAAAGAGAACGAACCGTTTGACGTTGCAATGCGCCGTTTCAAGCGTTTGATTGAGAAAACTGGTTTGTTGAACGACTTGCGTGCTCGCGAGTTCTACGAGAAGCCAACTTGGGAGCGTAAGCGTAAAGCGGCTGCTGCGGTTAAACGTCAGTACCGCCGTCTGCGCAACCAACAGTTGCCAACAAAACTCTACTAATTTTTTAGTGGATGTGAACGGTTAGCCTACTCCAGGTTAACCGATGATGCGAAGGTTGTGGGTTTCCGCAACCTTTAGCTATTTATACAGCCCATTTATTCAAATAAAGATACTTCTATGAGCCTGAAAGCACAAATCTCCGAAGACATGAAAACCGCGATGCGGGCGAAAGACATGCCCAAGCTGGGCGTGATTCGTTTGTTGCAAGCTGCTATCAAGCAGCGGGAAGTGGATGAGCGGATTGAGTTGGACGATGATGCTGTGATTGCCGCGATTGAGAAAATGCTTAAGCAGCGCCGTGACTCGATTGCTGCGTTTGAAGGCGCCAATCGCCATGACTTGGCTGATCAGGAGAAGTTTGAAGTTACGGTGTTGCAAGCTTATTTGCCTGCGCAGTTAAGCGAAGAAGAAATCAATGCGGTGATCGCTAAAGTGATTGCTGACACAGGCGCAGCTGGTGCCAAAGATATGGGTAAAGTCGTGGGGGCTGTGAAACCATTGGTGGCTGGTAAGGCCGATATGGCAAAGGTGTCTGGTTTGATCAAGCTTGCCTTGGGATAAGAAGCGCTTGCTGGCATTGAGTAAGGGGCGCATTTGCGCCCTTTGTTTTTTTAACCCGCATCAGCGATACTTGCATTTATGATCCCCGAAAGTTTTATTCAAGAACTGCTGAATCGCGTAGATATTGTTGATGTGATCGACAAGGCAGTACCACTGAAAAAAGCCGGGGCCAATTACTCCGCCTGTTGTCCGTTTCATAACGAAAAATCCCCCAGTTTTACTGTGAGCCCGACCAAGCAGTTTTACCATTGCTTTGGGTGTGGTGCGCATGGGTCCGCCTTGAGTTTTTTAATGGAATACAACGGCTTGAGTTTTGTCGAGGCGGTGCATGACCTCGCCAAGCAAGTCGGAATGATCGTGCCGCAAGAGCAGCGCGACCCTAACCAGCCTGCGCCAGCCTCTAAAGCGGTTTTGCTGAGTTTGCAGGAAACCTTGCAACAGGCGGCCAACTATTATAAAGCTGAGTTAAAGCAATCGCAGCGAGCGATTGATTACCTGAAAGCGCGAGGTTTAAGCGGTCAGGTCGCGGCAAAGTTCCAGATTGGTTACGCGCCTGCTGGCTGGCAAAATCTGCAAACCGTTTTTCCGCAATATGATGCCGAGCCGCTGGAAACTGCTGGCTTGGTGGTGCAAAACGAGCAAGGCCGCCGCTATGACCGTTTCCGCGATCGCATTATGTTCCCCATACACAACCAAAAAGGTGAGGTGATCGGTTTTGGTGGCCGTGTGATCAATCCGGAAGATACCCCCAAGTATTACAACTCGCCGGAAACGCCTGTGTTTCAAAAGGGGCACGAACTGTATGGGTTGTTTATGGCACGCCGTGCCATCCGCGATGCGGGTCGGGTGTTGGTGGTAGAAGGGTATATGGATGTGGTGGCGCTGGCACAGTATGGGATTGAATATGCCGTCGCCGCGTTGGGCACGGCAACCACGCCTTTTCATATTGCCAAGCTGATGCGGCAAACGGATGAAATTGTCTTTAGCTTTGACGGGGATAAAGCCGGGCGCACGGCGGCCTGGCGCGCGGTAATGAATGCCTTGCCTGCGATTAAAGATGGCCTGAAATTAAGGTTTTTGTTTTTGCCTGCGGAGCATGATCCAGACAGTTTTGTGCGCGAATTCGGTAAAGAAGCCTTTGAGGCCGAGATGAATCAAGCCATGCCCTTGTCGCAATATATCATTCAGCATTTAAGTGAACATAATCCCTTGGCCTCGCAAGAAGACAAAGTGCAATTTTTGAATGATGCTGAACCCATACTCAAGCAGATTCAGGCGCCGCGTTACGCCATGCTGTTGCGCAAAAAAGTGGCTGAGATGACCGGGTTGGCGCAAGGTGAAATGCAGCGCATGCTTAAATTACCCAATCCGGCTAAAACGCAAGAAAAATCAGTCCGTCAACGGGCGCGCACGCCTTTGTCATTACATGTGCGTTTGGCCTTGATGTTGCTGATGCGCCCGCAGTTGGCGCAAGCCGCATTGCTTGAGCAAGTGGTTGGTGATAGCGATGAGGCGCAGATGTTGCGGGTGGTGATGAGGGCCGCGATTGCTAAGCCGGCCTCCAGACCAGTCGTGTTGCTGCAAATGATTGCACCATATATTTCTGAGGCATTAAGACACCAATTGCAGCGTGAGTTGTCTTTGTTGGATGAGAGCCTGGACTTTACGCTTGAATTTGAGGGGGCGTGTACCCAATTATCAGAGATGGCGCTGATTGCGCGTGAAAAGTCGCTGCTAGGGCAGTTGACTGAAAAACCCTTTTCAATGTTGTCTGAAGAAGAGCGTGAAGCCTTGCGGCAATTAACCAGCAAGCGCTAGTCGGTAATTCCCTAAAAACCATGAGGGCATGCTTAAAAAACATGCAAAAATCTGGTAAAATAGAGGGTTTCCCGTAATGTTAAATCGAGTGATGTGCCTGTAGCATTTGCCAGCACTCGGCATCAATCATTTTAGAGGTGGAATCGGCCATGGCCAGACCCAAAGCAGATAAAAGTTTAGACAAAGAACTCGGAATCAACGAAGTCGAAACACACAAAGACCCCGCCACCCAGGCAATGGATGCCGAGGCACGCCGCACCCGCCTCAAAACCCTGATTGTTTTAGGTAAAGAGCGCGGTTACCTTACCTACGCCGAAATCAACGACCACCTGCCAGACGATGTACAAGACTCCGAGCAGATCGAGAGCATTATCGGCATGATCAACGACATGGGTATTCAGGTGTATGAAGAAGCGCCAGATGCCGAAGTGTTGCTGATGTCTGATGCGCCGCCAGCCGTGACTGACGAAGATGCCGCCGAAGAAGCTGAGCAAGCCTTGGCTACCGTGGATTCAGAGTTTGGCCGTACCACTGACCCAGTGCGTATGTATATGCGTGAAATGGGGACGGTAGACCTGCTGACCCGCGAAGGCGAAATTGAGATTGCCAAGCGTATCGAGGATGGCCTCAAGCATATGGTTCAAGCCATTGCTGCCTGTCCAACCACCATCGCCCAATTGCTGGAGATGGTAGACAAGGTTGAAAAAGACGAAATGAGCGTGGACGAGCTGGTCGATGGTTTGATCGACAGCGATTTGGGCCTGGATGACGCCTTGGCTGTGGCCGATGCTGAGGAAGAGGAAGCCGCCGACGAGGAAGACGAAGACGAGGACGAAGACAGCGATGCCAAAGCCTCTGCGCTTTCTGCTGAAGCGCTGGCGAAACTGAAGGAAGAAGTGTTGTCACGCTTTGCCGTGATTCGCGCCGCCAATACGCAAATGAACACTATCCGCGAAGCCAAAGGCACGAACGATGCTGAGTATAAAACCTTGCATCAGCAAGTGCTCGATGAGCTGACCGCTTTCCGCTTCTCAGCCAAACAGGTTGAAGCATTGTGCGACCAAGTGCGCAACATGGTCGAAGAAGTGCGTACGCACGAGCGCAAAATCATGGATTTCTGCGTAGAAAAAGCCAATATGCCACGCCAGCAATTCATCAAGAGCTTTGTTGGCAACGAGATCAACCTCAACTGGCTGGATGACGAGCTGGCAGGTAAACCTGCCTACGGTGAGCGTTTAGAGCGTTTTAGACACTCTATTCTCGACCAGCAAGAGCGTTTGCAAAACCTGCAAACCCGCGTTGGCCTGCCAATTAAAGAGTTGCGTGAAATCAATAAGCAAATGACCACCGGCGAAGCCCGTGCCCGTCGCGCCAAACGCGAAATGATCGAGGCTAACTTGCGTCTGGTGATCTCTATTGCTAAAAAATACACCAACCGTGGCTTGCAGTTCCTTGACCTGATCCAGGAAGGTAACATTGGCCTGATGAAAGCCGTGGATAAGTTTGAATACCGCCGTGGTTACAAATTTTCTACCTATGCGACATGGTGGATTCGCCAGGCGATTACGCGTTCTATCGCTGACCAGGCGCGTACCATCCGTATCCCGGTGCACATGATCGAAACCATCAACAAGATGAACCGTATCAGCCGCCAGATCCTGCAAGAAACTGGTTTGGAGCCTGATCCTGCCACCCTAGCTGAAAAAATGGATATGCCGGAAGAAAAAATCCGCAAAATCCTCAAAATCAGCAAAGAGCCGATCTCCATGGAAACCCCAATCGGTGACGACGAAGATAGCCACTTGGGTGACTTTATCGAAGACAACACCACACTGGCGCCAATGGACGCAGCGGTGTACGCCAGCCTGCGTGATGCCACCAGTGAAGTGCTGGAATCACTCACCCCACGTGAAGCCAAAGTGCTGCGCATGCGCTTTGGTATTGAAATGAACACCGACCACACGCTGGAAGAAGTCGGCAAACAGTTTGATGTCACCCGCGAACGTATCCGCCAGATCGAAGCTAAGGCTCTGCGTAAACTGCGTCACCCGACCCGCTCGGAACGCCTGCGCAGCTTCTTAGAAAACGGTCAGGATTAGTTTATAATCCCACGCTTTCCGGCCCCTTAGCTCATGCTTGGTTAGAGCAGCGGACTCATAATCCGTTGGTGCTGTGTTCGACTCACAGAGGGGCCACCATTGATAGAGAGACTCAAGGTTAACGCCTTGGGTCTTTATTTTTTGCTTTCCTTCTTCAATAATGCGTGCTTGCGCACAACTCCCCAGCGATATCCTGAGAGTGAGCCATCTTGCCTGATTACCCGGTGGCATGGAATGGCAATAGCCAGGATGTTTGCCGCGCACGCACTGGCGACTGCGCGTATGGCTTTAGGCTTGCCGATTTTGTGAGCAAGCTCTGTGTAGGTGGTGGTTTGCCCATAGGGGATATCTTGGAGAGCTTGCCAGACACGTTGCTGGAAGGCGGTTCCGCGGATATCTAGCGGTAATTCTAGGCCAATATTGGGCGCTTCAACAAAGGCGATGACTTGGGCGATCATGGCTTCAAATGCGCTGTCAGTGCCAATCAGGTTGGCATGCGGAAAGCGGTCTTGTAATTCTTTTAGCAAACGTTCTGGCTCATCACCCAGGGAAATCGCGCATACGCCTTTTTCGCTGATGGCGACCAAGAGGCTGCCCAGGGTACATTCGGTGAGTGCAAAATGGATGGTGGTATTGGTGCCGCCTTGTGCATATTGACGTGGTTTCATGCCCAGTAGCGGAGTGGCAACCGCATAGACCGGACTGCTTGATTCGTAGCCAGCAGCATAAATCGCGTCAGTCACGGGCATGTTGCCCGCGAGCAGTTTGCGCAATCGCTTCGCCTTGTGCGCGGAGGCGTAGGCTTTGGGTGTTAGGCCAGTCACCGATTTAAATAGGCGGTGGAAATGGGAGGCGCTTAGGCCTGCTTGTTCAGCGAGTTCGGCCAGGCCAGGGAGCCTTTCCGAGGTTTCTATTAACCTGCAGGCGTGGGTTATTTTCAGTGCATCGGTCTCCTTTGGGGCGTGTTGGTTAGGCTTGCAGCGTTTGCAGGCACGGAATCCGGCAGCTTCAGCGGCGGCAGGGGTGAGGTAAAAATTCACATGCTCGGGGCGTGGCTGGCGCGCGCCACAGGAGGGGCGGCAATAAATCCCGGTGGTTGTGACCGCATAAAAGAATTGCCCATCAGCGTTGTGGTCACGGGCAACAACTTGTTGCCAGCGAGGGTCGTTTACGGTGACTGTGGCTGCTGGAAGCGGCTTGATTGTCTTATGCATGGCGTTCTCACTTGCTTATTATTTTCAAAGATACCAGTACATCCACAGTAAAACACCCTGAAAATTGCTTTTGAATTTTATGCAGGCGCCTACAACACAATCAGCGCGATTGCGATAAGCTGCCCCTCCTTGGCCGGCTATGCTGTTTGCTTGATTAATACATTGTTGATGACAGGAGAATGCGTATGAATCCGCAGGAGATTTTGCCAGAAATGCCAGTGGTGTGTTCACAGGGCGGTCAGTTTGCCACGGTGGACCATATGGAGGGCAGTGACTCAATCAAGTTGAAAAAAGATGCGCAGGGCAAGCATCACTATATTCCTACCAGTTGGGTGACCAGTACAGAGGATGGCAGGGTGGTGGTGGATCGCCCTGGCGAGCAGGCGATGCAGCAATGGAGTGAGTCACCTAGCCATTAAACAGAGCACTATTCATGCTATCGCATATGCCGGGTAGCGATTCGGGAAAAACTCCTATAGGCAACTCTACGCGATCCCGGCATGATGCCATTCAAGGGCTTGATTTACCACTAGGACCACTGAACGTCACCTCGGTTATTTTCAGCGGGGTAAACCAACCCCCGCATTCGATTAAACGCATATTGATCTCAATGCTACAAAAAGGCATCTCTTCGGAGATGCTTTTTTGTTTGGTGCGTCATTTGATCTCAAGTTTTATGCCGGAGACTAAACGCAGCTTGATCTCTCTTGTACGAAAATTCCTACACGAGGTTCAGCCTCGTTTGTATTCGATAATGGCACCGATTGTTGGATCATAGGCCCTGTGAAATAAGTAAAAGAGATCTGGGAGGTTTATGATGCCAACAAAAAAATCACCAAACGCGTTTGCAAGCGCACTTTCTTTACTGGCAATTACCGTCGGTGCCGTGTCAGCGGCTTTAATTGTGATGTGCATCGGTATGTATGTCACCATTATTTCGGTAGATACTTCCGCCAAAGTGAATGTGCAGGCGGCTGCGGTAGTGCAGCAAATGCCCCGTGCTGTTGCGGTCGCTTTGCCGGGCGATGAGCGAGTTCCAGTAGAAACGTTGAGAAGCCCACACCTGAGCGATGCATTGTTCAGGGAAGGTGCAGAAATGATTGCGGAAGACTCTGACGAAGTTGCCGCCTTGCCGAATGTGCAACTCCCCAGAACTTATTTGGCGACGGCAAGGGGTGCTTCGTGCCTAGGCCATTGCCGTGCGGTTAAGCGGGTGAATGCATAATGGCAGGATTTAGGTATCATTGCTTAGGATGCAAAAGGGTGTAAACATACAAGCAAATATTGAAATTTATCAAATTTTAAGGCATTGTTCGACATTGCATATCCTATTGGTGTAAAACTATATCCGGCCGAATTTTTAGAAATATGCTTTGTCTTGAAAATCAACCATCGCCCTTGCGAATAAGGGTGTATCAATCATGATCTACTGTTCGTACCATTTTGCGCCTACTCAGCGTGGCGAAATCCAGATTGGTAAAATCAATGTGCTATTAATTGGTGTATTGATCGTTATTTTATTTGGCCTGATTATCAAGGGAGAAGAGCGCGAAGAAGGCAATTCTGCATCCATGCGTTTTCAGAATCAGGTATCTGCAGTAGCCTCCCCTGAAGTCAGTGCAGAAACAACCCAACAGTTGACGCAAGCGGTGGCGGAACCGCCCCCTCCCCCTGCCGCCGAGGAGATGCCTGCCAAAAAGGACATCAACAAAGCTGATCATTCCCGTCACAAAAAAAATGTGGCGCCGGCATCCAACCCTGAACAGGCAGCTTCAAGCGCTGTGGTCGTGCAACATGAACATGTGGTCACTGATGCCGCCCCCCCTGCCGCGAGTGAAGAGCCCCTGCAAAAAGACCCTTCAAAGAAAATGATTGTATTTAATATTTGGAGTGTTTCCGAGCTCAGGCTGAGAAGTGCGTACGCGTCTTATATGAATGATAGTGCGGTACCAGCCGCACAGCTGGACGCAAGAAAAAAAGAATACTTAAGTTTTGTCAGCCACCGCACCAAAAAATGTGGCGAGCTGGATAGCAAATTTGCCAGCAATATCAATACAGTCGAAAAACTCACCTTGGGTAAAGGCGATGCTGATCTTCTGCAATGCCATACGATAGAAAATAACACTGAAATTGACCGGCTGCATGCCATGCAATAAAGCGCGTGATAGCTAAACACTGCCTAGCGGGGCAGGTTTTGCCCGCAGGTAGCCTTGTGAATAATGGCAACCCATTTGCTTGAGTAGCGTTTCTTGTGCGACGGTCTCTACACCCTCTGCAATCAGCTTGATGTTTAGCTGGTTACCCATATAGATCATGGTTTTGCATAAGGCCTGATTTTTCTCGTTATCGGTCAGTCGGCTGATAAATGATTTGTCTATCTTGACATAATCAATCATGAATTTATGCAAGTAGGCGAGCGAAGAGTAGCCGGTGCCAAAGTCATCAATGGCCAGTTTGATCCCTACGTTGTGCAGTCTTTCCAGCATCTCCATTGTATTGGGCGAGAGCTCAAGTAACAGCCGCTCGGTAATTTCAAAACAGAACTGGTTTCCGGGAATATTGCGCGCGTGAATCGCTAAGAGAAAATGCTCAATGTTGCCAGGGCGGGCAAATTGCAAAGGCGAAATATTCAGACAGATCTCAACCTTGCCGAATTGGTGCTGGATCTGTGGCAAATCGCGGATGGCTTGCGCAAAGACCCATTCGCCCAGCGTAATAATAAAATTATTTTCTTCGGCGATCGGAATGAAAATGTCGGGGGGGATGGTACCGAGCTGCGGATGATGCCAGCGTAGCAAGGCCTCAAGTTTTTCGCAGCGCATCTCTGTCAAATTAAAGATAGGCTGGTAATGCAATGATAGTTGCTGCGCGCTGATGGCAGATTTTAAGGCCTCTGTGAGTTGGGTTTTTCTGACAAACTCTTCATAGATGGCCTGGTTGAATAACACGCATTGATGCTTGCCCGCTTTTTTTGCCTGATACAGCGCCTGATCGGCAAACATAATCAATTCGTCGGCATGTTGGCCATGGTCAGGAAACAGCGCCGCACCTATGCTCATGGAGACGCTCACTGATTTGGATTGAACCTCGAGGGGCAAGGCCATGACTCGCAACAGTTGCTCGCATAATGCATGCAGGCCTTGCTGGTCGATGCCGGAGGGGATCATGATCAAGAACTCGTCACCGCCAAAGCGTGCAGTAAGGCTGGGTGGTTGCGCGACGGATTGTATGCGCCTGGCGACTTGTATGAGTACCTCATCCCCAAAGCTATGACCGGCTGTGTCGTTGATCTGCTTAAAATTATCGAGATCAATAATGATGACCCCTAAGGATTGCTTTGATTGCCGGGCAAGTTGCATGGCCTGGTCGATTTCATGTTTCAACTGGAAGCGGTTAGGCAGCTTGGTGAGAAAGTCATGGTTGGCCTGGAACCAGATTTCCCGTTGGGCGGCTACTGCCTGTTTTTTGCTCTTGCGGTAGACGTTGAGCAATTGTAGTAATAAAAGCAAGACCAAGATGCCGGGGATCGCAATCAGGTATTGCGTGTGATCCGGCGCTGGCGATACTTTCCAGGTATTCATGATTTCCGGCGGATTGGTCCCAATCTGTTGCGTTGCTTTATTGAGGATGCTGATTAATAAAGGTTGGCGCGCATCTACTGCCATCCAGACGTCACTGGTAATCGCAGTGACGCCGACTTTTTTGATCGAATCGATTTTATGCAGGTCAAGATGGTAGTCCAATACCAGTTCGTTGCCGACGTAAGCATCGACATAGCCGGACGCTAAATACTCGAACGCTTCATCGGCGATATCAATCAGTTTGATTTTGATGGTGGGGACCGCTTGTTTAAGCTTTTGCGCGACGGAGCCGCCCTTGAAGACCGCTACCGTTTTTCCTGCGAGATCACCAAGGTTGACCTCATGGTGTGCCAATGGATGGTGAGCGGCCATATAAATGGCATTGTTAGAGACTAGGTATGGTTGTTCCAGCAACTGAAAGCCTGCTGGCGGATTTTGTCCACGGATGCCCGAGCGCAAGAGCGCTTCAGCTGGCGTGATATTTTCAAGGTCATTGACCAGTACAAAGGTTAAACCGGTCAGTTGGCTGATTTTTTCTAAATACTGGACGGAGACGCCGGCATGGTTGTGGTTTTCCAGCTGAAACTCGACTGGCATCCAGCCATTTTTTACCGCTACCTTTAGGCGGGGATGCTGTTGCAACCAGGCATACTCTTGTTCGGTGAGCGGCAGCACTGTTGCCTGAGATAAGTCGCCAGGCAAAATTTCTTCGGCTTGTAGCGTGCCCCCGGCCATGCTGATGCCAAGCACCAGACACAAAAGTCCAAGAAAGCGGGCGACCGCGCCGAGCCAGTCTACACTGCGGCAAGCCATGATCTAAATCCCCTTTATTATTTTGGGTAAATGTAGCCTTAAATGGTATACGAGTGCTACTGTGTTAAATGCAAAAGATAAAGTCATTTTTGCAGTTTTTTATTTAAATATGTCAGCGTCAGTTAAATTAGACTATCAGTGTGGTTGACTGTTCATGCAGGCGTGAAGCTTTATCAGCAGCTAATTAAAACGAGTGACTGTCATTAAAAATAAGTTAAGTACTGATAAACTGTCACGAAAGCTTGTATGCGTTAAAGCTGCTTGAGCAGGCATATGAATAAATAACTGGCTAAGGGAGTCCGGTGCATGAAAAAGATGGGTGTATTGCTGACAGCAATGTGGTTGTTAGCGGGTTGTTCTGTGAATATGGTAAAACTGGGCGTGTATAAAAATAAAGCGCAGTTGATTGGGACAGATGGGACGGTATATGCGGGGAGCATCTTGATTAACGATATCAGTAATGATGGTGATATTGAGTTTGATGAATCGCCTTATGGGACGCTTGCTGGCAAATGGACGGCTACCAGTGCGGTCGCGCCGGTGGTGCGTACGGTGGATGCGCAAAGTGCTTCTGACGCGGTGGTACGCCGGGCCTATTCAGGCAAAAGTTTTTTAATCGCCAACCAAAAGGCCGTGCTTAATTGTGACTTCAAGATCAATATTGAAGGGGATGGATTACTCGGTAGCGTCTATGTGATTGGCGATGGCGTGTGTGTGGATGAGCATAAGCATAGTTACCCGATCCAGTTTTTCAAATCCTGATGATTTGCATGAACGACTCAGTGATCAAGCCCCGCCTGAAGCGGGGCTTTTATTTTTTGTCATAGGGAATAATGCTTAACTGTCCGTCGGTTTCCAGTTGCATGTATTTGACCTGGGAAATTTTTTCTATCCCGGCCTCTCTGAGTTTAGCGAGTATCTCCTCTTTGGTGATGAATTCACGGCGCATGGCCCGCGTTTGCAGTTGCCCATGGTGGATCAGTGGCAAAGGCGGCGCTTCGAGTAGCCGCCTCAGGCGTGGACTTCTAAAGCTTAACCAATCCAGCAACAAATTCCAGCCGACCAAAACTGCCACCAAGACCATCCCGTCGGTAATCGACTTGGCGTCCCCACTCATCGCATTTTGAGAGGCATCGGCCACAATCACGACGAACAAAAAGTCCCCGATCCCCACGTTGCCCATATCACGCCGTAACAGGCATCTGAAAATGAGGAACAAAAACCAGAACATCAGGCTGCCACGCAGCACGATTTCCCACCACGGCACGCTTAATTGAAATAAGGCTGCATCCATACATACATTCATTCATTCATACCAATTGGGCTTGCCAGCATACAAAGTATGGGGCTTCTCATCTGTCAGTGGAAGTTAACAACGACTGTAGGAAAACCTAGCGACCTCAATCTTCCTACACCGATTTCAGTCTGGTGAGCATGGTTGCTGCGTGGGGCGAGCAGGCATGATAGCGGTTCGATCAATGAGTATCGTCCGTGGCTGCGGCACGCAGGTTAAGCGCTTCCCGGATGAATGAGAGGAGCATATCTATGTTGAATACCGTTTTAATGGTGATTTTAATTGTTGCCGTCATTGGTGCTTTACCCACCTGGACTTATAGCACCGGCTGGGGCTATTTCCCAAGTGGTGGCCTCGTCTTGTTACTGATTGTGTTATTGCTATTGATGAGAGGCGGGTAAGCCTATGCGTGATACACGGCAATTCCCTTATTCGGTGACGGCTGCGCAGGCCCAGCGGGCTTCTTCTCGCATCCTCAGTGCGGAGGAAGGCGCGCGGTTACTACTGGACATTTTTGTCACCGATTTTCAACGGCAGTCAGGTGAGGCATTACGTGTTCAGCAATTAAGCGGGGTGTGGTATGACCGTGACCGCAGCCAGCAAGACTTAGTGAAGGCGATTGCTTATGCCAAGTCCCATGAATGGATTGATCCTCTGGATGACGCATTCAGGCTCACCAAAGCGGGATATCAAGTGGTCGGTTCGTCATCACCGGTCTGGATGCATCACCGTAAACGCGGGCTTAATCGCTAGAGTCTTCAAACAGATGCAGTCAGTGACCGTGTTTCGCGAATAATGACGAGGACGGGGTATAACGTCTTGGGCGCAAGATAAAACCACTACTAGGCAAGGTTGGGATATTGCGCAACGACAGGTTCAAATTCTGCGCGGGCACGGTGTAATCAAGGTCATTCACCAGTAGCGTGACCACCTCTTTCAGGAGCGTCACGGTGATCCACTCGCCAGGACAGCGGTGATGGCTATACTCGCCACCACCATTTGCCAGCAAATGAAAACCATCGTCCTGCCAGCTTTGAAAACGGGAAGGAAGAAAATGCCCGGCTTGCGGCCAGTCGCTGGGATGATGGTGAGTGCCATAAATATCCAGGAGTGTCAGCGTGTGGGCCGGAAATATATAGCCTTTCCAGTTGAATGGATGGCGGGTATAGGCGGCGAGGAAAGGAAAAAAGGGATAAAAACGCCTGACCTCTTGAATAAACCAATGCAAGTAATCAGGATCGCCCGTGCGCAAGGCTGTTTTGACGTGCGGGTATTCATGCATCGCCAAGGCGCAAAATACAATCAATTGCGCAATCGCCACGGTGGGGCGCACGATATTCAATACTTCCACCGCGGCAATTTGAGAAGAAAGCAGCCGTCCATGTTCATCGCGGTGCCAGGCGAAGGCCTGCAATAAGCTCACAGCGGGCTGGGGAGATTCCCTGCGCACGCGTTCAATCTCCTGACGTATCCATTCTTCACAGCGTGCTCGCGCCCAGCGTCCCCGCCAATGCGGCAGACCCAGGCGTGCCCCGCCCGCGATCATTTGCCCCAAGTCTTTTGCATGCGAGGTGAGTGCTTGCTCCGCGACGGGAATACCTGCCCACTCACAGATAGATTGGCATAACAAAATCTGGGCTTGGTCAAAGAGCACCATCTCTTGATGCAGCGGCCAGTGCGAGAGTGCCAAATGCCAATGGTTACGATGGAGGGCCGCCAGTGCATCAATGCTGTCCTGCTGCATGAGGTGCCGCAAAAACAGGTGTTTGCGCTGTTGATGTGCCACGCCATCCAGGCCTTGTACGCCTCCGACACCCGTCAGTGTCCGTTGTACCCGCATCGGCATCGCGTCATGACGCTCGAATCTTTGCGGGTCGTAAAACAACCGTGCCGCGTCTGCGCCTTGCATGCAAATCACTGGCTGCAGCAACAACCGCGTTTTAAAAATATCGCTGTTTAATTGCCTGCACTTTTGGGCAACAAAAGGATAGCCTTGCCACAGCAACGATAAGGTACTGTCAAATACCGGGTCGCGGGGGATGGCAACTGCCACTAGCGGTCACCAATAATGGGTGGTTGCACATCTGGTTCGGCAGGTTCTATCGGTTCATACGGTGTATCAGGGTCTGGGTTAACTGGCTTGTGAATTTCTTCTGGCGAAGCCGGATGACCAGGCGAATGCTTTGGTGCATGCGGCAAATGTAGGGTATGTGAAAAATAGGGCATTCAGGCCTCCTTGCATGGGTTTGAAATGACTGGCGGTGCCAGTAGATTTGTAGCGTAGCCAGGATAGGCTGCCTTTTTTATCAGTAAGGCCCTGATCGCCCTGTCAGAATTCCTAGCGCAAACGGTTGGGGCTGGGCATGCATTCGCTATAGCGATGCTTCGCTACCGGTTTGACAAGTCCTACATTGTCTTGCTATGCGGGCTGACTGCATAGGCGTGGCTGCTTAGTTAAACTGGGGTTTTAAACCTGTAACAAGGAGACGCATGATGCCCAGTACGCTTAATACCACTACGCTTAATATTAGCCAGGTCATGACGCGTGATGTCACGATTGTGACCCTTAATGACAGCTTGCAAACTGCCGCGCAAATGATGCGGGAATGTGATGTCGGCTTATTACCGGTGGGCGAGCAAACGAAATTGGTCGGGATGTTGTCAGATCGCGATATCGCCATCCGTGCCGTGGCAGAGGGATTGTCCCCCACGGAGCCAGTGGAAAAAATTATGAGTGCAGAGATCGCTTATATTTTTGAGGATGACTCGGTCGAAGAAGCCGCACGCTACATGAGCGAGTTACAAGTAAGGCGTTTGCCTGTGGTGAATCACGAACACCAACTCGTAGGCATTGTGTCGCTAGGCGATGTCTCTTTGAGCCAGCGGCAAGCGGCAGGCGAGGCATTGAATGGCATCTCCCAGCCTAACATACCTGATTGAGCAGAAAAGCATGAGGGGTGTAGCAAAAACACTGATTCAAACGCTGTGTTGGTGACGGTGGAGTGAGTGTCTTGCTTCCCCTCATACGTAATGCTCGATGCATCTGATGCCATGTTTTTTAGGGGATTACTGCGGTTGATCCAAACGGATGGCGATAGCAAAAGCGTAAGGTACAAGGCCATTGCTTTGGTAAACGCGCTAGAAAGTACAGGAGAACAAGATGATCAGTGCCTTGTTGGTTGTGCTTTGTACACTTGCCATGGCGCAGGTGGGGCGGGCAGGTTTTTATCGGGCTGGCTGGGGAATGGATGCCCGGCTGGCGTTCACTTTATTGCTGTTCCTCCTCATTGCGCTGGCGTTTGCTAATGGCTTTCTGGATGCCTGAAAACGGACCGCACTTTAGGCGCACATGTTTTGCTACGGTTCCCAGCAAGAAGGCATATTTCATAGATCCAGTACCGTTTAAATCAAGTATGATGCCCCAAGCAAGTTAAGATTAGCCGTGCAGAGATTAATTGCTACAAACCAACATCTAACTAATTGGGGGATTTATGAGTCGTTTATTTGGAGACATTCATCGCCAGGTGCAAGACGCGCAAGGGACACGCAAACTGGCGGACCGTGTTGAAGAAATTGTCTGTAAAACAGAAATTGATGAAGATGCCAAAGGCTTTATTGAGTCGCTGGATATGTTTTTTCTTTCCACGGTAGATCACAATGGTAGACCTACGGTGTCTTACAAAGGGGGCTTTCCGGGATTTGTCCGCGTCGTCGATAACCAGACATTGATGTTCCCGATTTACAATGGCAATGGCATGCAACTTTCCGTCGGTAATATGATGGGTCAAGGCGAGGTTGGCTTGCTGTTTATTTCTTTTGAGCGCCCGCATCGCATCCGATTGCAAGGCGTGAGTGAAGTCTCGACTGATCCGGCGTTGCTGGCGCATTACAAGGAGGCGGAATTTGTCGTTAAGGTGAAGTTGTCAGAGCTTTGGCAAAATTGCCCACGGTATATTCACCGCTACCAGCGGGACAGCGCGTCGCGTTATGTGCCTTCTGCACAATGTGAAACGCCACTCGCCGAGTGGAAGCGGATGGAGTTGATGCAGGATGTGATTTCTGCAGAGGATGCACAAAAGGCACAGCAGGCAGGCTTCATTCAACCAGAAGACTGGATGGCCAAGATCAAGGCCGGTGCGCCGGATGTTTGAGAGCGATTAAAAAACGATCGGTTTTATGCTGAAAAAAGCGCAACACAGGTTGCGCTTTTTTATTGATGTTTGCGCAAGATAACGCTTGGCAGCTTTAGCCTCTTTCAGGTATTTTGCATGCTAGGTGGTGGAGAGTGTAATATTTTCTGAAACTAAACATTCATGCGAAACAAAATTGTCACCAATGCTTGTAAGATGCAGGTGAGATAGCGATTTCAATGAGGGGATGCAGCACGCCGTGAACAGCCAGATTGCATACAGGGTTGCCAGAAAGACGATGCTGCGCGTCATGCTGTTTGCATGGATGCTGTCCGCTGTCATGCTCTATCCCTGCCTGGCTCAAGCAGAGCCTGTATCAGAAATTACCATCGTCAGTGATGATAACTATCCGCCGTATTTATTCAAGGATGCGGACGGCAACACGGTGGGCATTGTTGCGGATACCTGGAAGTTGTGGGAGCAAAAAACCGGGGTCAAGGTGACTTTGCTGGCCATCGTCTGGGAACAGGCGCTAAAGCAATTACAGAGCGGGCATGCCGATGTCATCGAAATGATCTATCAGGATCCTGAGCGAGAAAAGCGGTTCAGTTTCAGTGCACCCTATGCCACCTTGCCCGTCGGCATTTATGCGCATAAAAGCATAGGCGGGCTTGCCACAGCCAGCCATTTAAGTGGTTTCACGGTGGGGGTGCAAAAAGGCGATGGCTGTATTTTTCATCTCAAACAAGCAGGGGTTCAATCATTCAGGCTATATAACAATTACGAGGAAATGATCGCGGCCACCCGTAAGGGCGAGATCAAAATCCTGTGTATGGATGATTATCCTGCCACTTATTACCTCTATCGCGCCCATCTGGACCACACAATATTGCGCGCTTTTACGCTTTATCAGGGCGAATTCCACCGGGCAGTGCTAAAAGGCAACGAGCAAACACTCAGTTTGATTGCAAAGGGCATGGCGATGATCACGCCTGCTGAAATGACGGCCATTGAGGCAAAATGGAAGGGCCGCTCTTTGCAGCAAGAGCTCTATGACGGCCAAGCCTTGTGGGTGTTGGCGGTGGCTTTGATTATTGCTGTGAGTTTGGTGTTGCTGGTGTTCATGCTCAGGCTTGCTGTGAAACGGAAAACCGCTGAAATAGAAAGTAAACGTGGGGAGCTTGAGTTGGAGCGGTTACGGCTGACTGACATTATTGATGCCACCCGCGCCGGGACCTGGGAATGGGATATACAAACAGGTGTTTGCCAGGTGAATCACCGTTGGGCAGACATGCTGGGTTATACGCTTGAAGCGGTGGCCCCGCTCAATACAGACAAGATCAGATCATTAACGCATCCTGATGACTGGCAAACTGCGCTTGCGGTAGTGGAACGCCATCTCAAGGGTGAAATTGATTTTTATGAGTGCGATATCCGGATGCGGCATCACGACGGGCACTGGGTATGGGTGACCGATAGGGGGCGGCTGATTTCGCGTACCAGCAGTGGTGAGCCATGGATCATGCGGGGTACCCATATTGATATCACTGACAAGAAAGAAGCGGATGCGGTGATTTGGCAACAGGCCAATTACGACAGCCTGACGCAACTGCCCAACCGGCATTATTTCAATCGTCACCTGGGTGAGGCGATTGCTGAGGCCGCTAACCATCAGCAAAAACTCAGCCTGTTGTTACTGGATCTGGACCGTTTTAAAGAGGTCAATGATACGCTGGGTCACCGGAGTGGCGACGAATTGCTGATAGAGATCGGTCAACGCATCCGCCAGTGCCTGTCTGACCAAATGCTGGTGGCCCGTTTAGGCGGTGATGAATTTGCCATTATTTTGCCAGAGCCCGTCTGCGCGGATGTTCAAGCCTTTGGCCAGCAGGTGCTGCAGGAAATCTCTAAAGCGATGATTCTGGGAGGCGAACGCGTCTATGTCACTGTCAGTATTGGCATCAGTCAATATCCAGAAGATGCGGTTAATGCTGAGGAAATGATACAGCATGCAGACCAAGCCATGTATGAGGCGAAAAATCGCGGCCGTAACAACCTGCGTTTTTTCTCACTGGCGATTAAAGAAGCCCTCTCGCAGCGCGTCAGTTTGGCGCGTGATTTGCGCGTGGCGCTTGAAAATGGTGAGTTGCGCGATTATTACCAACCCATCGTCGATCTCACCACAGGCAAAATTGCAAAAGCAGAAGCGTTGATGCGCTGGCAGCATCCGCAGCGTGGCTTGATCAGTCCCAGCCTGTTTATTCCGGTGGCTGAAGAGACCGGGGATATTATTGCCATGGGCGACTGGATATTCCGCCAGGCGGCGCGTTATGCAGCACAATGGCATGGCATGGTGGGAGAAAATTTTGCCATTAGCGTCAATAAGTCACCGGTACAGTTCGTCGATGAAAAACGTATGATTAATGACTGGGTGCAAGTTTTGCAGGAAACGCAATTGGCCGGCAAACATCTGGTGGTTGAGATCACCGAAGGCCTGTTGCTGAATCCAGACCCGATTGTCGAGCAGCGATTGCTCCAGTATCGGGATATGGGTATACAAGTTGCCATTGATGATTTTGGCACAGGCTATTCTTCGCTTTCGTACCTGAGCAGATTTGATATTGATTATTTGAAAATCGACCAGTCTTTTACGCGTAACCTGAATGCGGGCAATGAAAGTTATGTCTTATGTGAAGCCATTATCGTCATGGCGCACAAGTTAGGCCTGAAGGTCATTGCCGAAGGTGTGGAAACAGCCCTGCAACGGGATTTGCTGGTGGATATCCACTGTGATTTTGCCCAGGGATTTTTCTACTCACCACCCGTACCTGCGGAAGCGTTTGAGCACATGCTATTGCAGCAGTCGCGTGATGAAGCGGCGCTGATTCAGTGATTAGGGTTGTTCAATGCAAAAAGGCCCAAGCATGGCTTGAGCCTTTCAGAAGCAAACAGGCGCGTTAGAAGCGGAAGCGCACGCCAGCACCAACGGCCTTCACGTCCTGATACCAGGTTGAGCGCGGGTACTTATCACCTGAAAAGTGGTTGTTGGTGTATGCCATGTAGGTATCCACACGCTTGTTGATCTTGTAGTCAATGACTGACGTCCAAGTGTCGATTTTACCTTCCGAATTGGTAGAAACGGTGGGGCCATCAATCGCATCAAAGCGCGTCGCATAGTAGCCGACCGACGCTGTCAGGCCTGCCAGGGCTGGAATGCGCTGTGAAAAATCGTAGCTGGCACCAATGTAGTACACATTGTTATCTTGTTTATAGCCTGGTTGTAATGCAGAGGTGGCGATGCCACCAAATACCGTCTGGTCAAACAGTTTGCTGTATTTGATGGTCCGGTCTGATGAAGGCTTCAAACGGTACCATTCCCAGCCGCCAGTGAATTTGATTTCCTTGTTCGGCATCCATTTGAAAGCGAGCAAAGTGGCTTCGGTGTTATACAATGAAGCCGTAATGGTGTCATTGGCTGCTGGATTGCCTGCCGCCGCAGAGCCCGCCTTGACCGCATCATTAAAGCCGTTAAAGGCGAATTGCAGGCCAAATACGCTGTTTTCAAACCCCAGTTGGCCGGTGTAACCATAGCCCTCAGAAGTGCCCGCAGTATTGCCAAATTGGTACATGCCGGCGTAGTTGACCTTACCCAGCCATTCGACATCAAAAGTATTGCCGTACTTGATGGTGTTTTTCATCCGGGAGTTTTCAGAGATACCGCCACCGCCGCCAACAGTGCCGCTCTCACCCAGAGGCGAGAAAGTATCCGCCTTGCTGTTCGGGTCATACGGGTTGGTAATCTCAAAAAACGGGTTGTATTGGGTACCATAAGAAACACGGCCCAGTTTGCCGCCATCAATGCCTACCCAGGCTTGGCGCGCAAAAAACTCACCGTTCATTGACGAGTCAGCGCTGACGCTGGAGTTGGCGTTGGTGCCGGAGTTATCTGCCAAGGTCTGTGCCGCATTGTGTAACTTCATGTCTAGTGGGTTAAAGCCAGCCTCAAACTGGTACATGAATTTAAAATCACGGTCCCACATTTGTAGCTTGCCGACTTCACCTTTGATCCCCAGGCGGGAGGCTTGCAAACCACCATTGACCCACTCAGTTCTTGAGGTCGTTCTCGGTGTGATTTTTGCACCATTGTAAGGATAGAAGTTGTTCGGTAATTCGTAGTTTTCTGGCAAAGAGTGATTAATGCTGGTGCGTGCAATATCGATGATGCCATACAGTTGTACATTCGATGGGTGATCGCCCACGTTGAAGTCCAGGCGCAATGGATTATCATCGTTCATAAAACGGGTCATGAACGAGCTGCTGCCTTGATCATTGGTAGTCGTCGTTGCTGCTGGGGTTTGTGCCTGGGCGCTGAATGCCTGGCTGATTGCAAGGGGAACAAATGCCAGTTTAAAAAGGTGTCTGATGGTCATCTTAATCTCAATGTTGTATGCAGTATTGCGGGTTGTCACAAGACAATGCATTCTCGGGTTGGCAAATGACGATTAGATGACATACGGCTTACGCGAAACTTACGCCTGTCATAATTCACTCGTCACAAATGAGGGGGAGATGACTGGTTAGGCGCTGCATCGCAGCGCCTTTAAGCCTTAAAACTGGTGATTAAACTGCAGGCTGAGAATATCGGCACTGCCGTTGTATTTGCCGGCTACCAATCCTCTGTTCAGTGCCCGCTGGTCGTCGTAGATGCTGGCTTCCTGGATAAACAGGTGCGCATAGCCAATATCCAGTTTGGTTTGCTGGCTGTATTGCCAGCTGGCGCCAAAAGAAAGCCAGATGCGGTCATTACCAGGAATGCGTGGGGTTCTATGTTGCTTGTCTATGGCCTCTTCATCGTAAGCAAAGCCGGTCCTGAGTTTGAGGCTGTCAGAGTATAGATAATTAAGCCCGACCGAGTAACGTAAGGTATTGTTCCAGCGTTCCTGAGTGGTGCCAATAGCAGTGTTCGAACCATTGTCCCGCATGATGCTTAAGGCTTGAAAGCGGCTCCAGTGCGTCCAGGTGATATCTGCTAATAGCTCCCAGTGTGGGTCCAGCTTGCTAAAGCTACTCAGCGACAACGTCTCTGGCAAAGTGAGGTCTGCAGTAATGTCAGTATTCAATGTGCCGGCTGGATTCGCATTGGCCAACGTAAAAGGCGATCGCGCTTGACCTTTCAAATGCTGGTCGACTTTTGAACGGTAAGCCAAGCCTAGACGGGTATCGGGAGTGACTTGATAAATTGCACCGAGATTGTAACCAAAGCCCCAGTCTTGTCCTTTGCTCTTGATGGATGATTCGCTGAGCGCCAATGAGGGCGGATTTACGGCGCTGGTGAGCTCTGCCTGCGCCCACATCGCCGACACGCCCAGGCCTACGGACCACTGCTCATTGAGTTTCCATGCGAGTGAGGGGTTGATATTCACGGTTTTAAGTTCTGACTTAATGGCTTGAAAGCGGCCTATCCAGTTCTTGTCGTATTCGGTTTTAAGTCCAAATGGGCTGCCAATGCCCACCCCGATTTTGAGCTGATCATTGATATCCTGTTTGTAATAGAGATTGGGTATAGCGGCAAAACTGCCTAGATTACCACCTTCACCCCCAGCTTGGCGGCCCGAAGGTGCGATGCTGCCTTCGTTATCAAAATCGCCTCTGACATTAATCAGGTTGAGTGCACCCACCGCCTGGCGACCTTGCAAATAAGTCATGCCGGCTGGATTGAAAAAAATAGTACTGGCATCCTCTGCCACGGCGGCAGCGCCAGCAAAAGCGTTACCCAGGCCGCTACCACTTTGTTCAGACAGGGCGAAGCCTGCGGCAACACTGGCCCCATGCATGCTCATCAGCATTAGTCCCAGCCCGAGGCTGGCCGATGGTAAACGTGACATGTAATCCCCTAAACGACTTTTTGTTTTTAATGGTTGGCAATCGCCATCATACGCCGTGATTGTGACGGCGTTAATTATTTTCACTGGTTATCTGCGCTGGCGATTTTGCGGAATACGGCTGGAATACTCTCCGGAAAATCTGCCATAAACGTGGTGGTCTGGCTGGCGGACAAAGCGGCACTGAACAAGTAGCCTTGTACATGGTGGCAGAGTTTGTATTGCAGGTATTCAAACTGGATAGCACTTTCCACGCCTTCTGCCACCACTTTTAAATTCAGGCTGACCGCGAGCGCAACCAGGGCGTCGACAATCGCGATATCCACTTTGTCATGCGGAATGCCAGCGGTAAATTGCTTGTCAATTTTTAGAATATCGACCGGCAACTGTTTCAAGTAATTCATCGATGAGTGACCAATGCCAAAATCATCAATCGCAATGCCTATGCCCAACTGTTTCAGCGAATACAAAATTTGTTTGGCGGCATCAATATTGCGCATGACCATGGATTCTGTGATCTCCAGGTTCAGGGTGCGTGGGGAAATGTGGTAAAAATCCAGCGCATGGCGGATGGTATCTGACAGACTATCATCATCAATCTGCCGCGAAGAAATGTTCACGTTCATGAACAGGTCCTGGTCGAACATTTCTTGCCACATGGCCAGTTGTTTGAGGGATTGGTGAATGACCCAGGCGCCGATGCTGACAATCAGTCCCGAGCCTTCTGCCAGATGAATAAACTGGTCAGGACTTAGCAGGCCTTTGGTCGGGTGGCGCCATCTGAGCAAGGCTTCAAAGCCTATGGTTTTCAAGAGTTGTGTATGGATAATGGGTTGGTAGTACAACTCCAGCTCCTGGTTCTGCAAAGCAAAGTGCAGGGCCTCACGCAGGTTGCGTAGCTCGGAGGTGTTGGCTTCATCCATTTCACTGTAAAAGCGATAAGTGTTGCGGCCGGCGTCTTTGGCTTGATAGAGCGCCACATCTGCATTCTTCATCACTTCAGTTTTAGAGTCGAAGCCGGCCCGCAATTGGGCGATACCGATGCTGACGCCTATGTGAATCTCGTGGTCATCGACAATAAACTGGGCTGAAATGGTCTGGATGATGCGCTTGCAGACTTGCTCTATCGTCTGCCTGCCGGGGGCATCCAGCAGAATGGCAAATTCGTCTCCGCCCAATCGGAAAATCGCATCTTTTTGCGACAAGTTGCCACGCAGGCGGTGCGCCACTTGGAGTAAGAGTTTATCGCCCGTGTTGTGACCAAAGGTGTCGTTGACGATTTTAAAGCGGTCCAGATCCAGCAAGAGCAGGTAGACATTGGATTGGCTGGTCGGAGGCGCGGTGATTTTGCGGGTAATCGCTTCTTCAAAGGCATGTCGGTTAAGTAATTGCGTGTTTTTGTCGTAGTGGGCCAAAAATTGCAATTTTTCTTCAATAATCTTACGGTGTTCCAGCTCGGTTTGTAACTGCGCGTCGCGCTGGCGGATGCTTTCCAGCATATTGTTAATGTCATGACCCAGCATGCCAATTTCATCCTGGCTACGGATTGTTATCCGCTGGTCGTAATGGTGATTGCGCGTGATGTTACTGACAAAGCTTTGCAAAGCGTGAATCGGATTGACGATGTTGCGGTTGAGCCGCCAAATAATCAGGCAGCCCACTAATGCCGCTGCCAAGACGGCAAGGGCGTTAGACCATGCGAACCCAATCAGTACATCGACAATTTGCGCTTGCTTGATTGTCGCTTGTAAGGTGCCCACGGTTTTTTCATTGACCACAATCGGGGTCGACACTTCCATATCTCTAAAAAAAGGATACAGCCATTGCCAGACGGCAGTGGATTGCGGGTGTTGCGGATTAAGTTGCTGAATGGCTTGATGGTGCTGGTTAAAAATCGTGATGCTGCGGATATTTTGATTCTCCGTCAAAGGCTCCAGGGTTTTAGTCAACGAGTTGACCTCCCCAAACATCACTGCGGGACCAATCGAAGTCGCCACCACCTGGGTTTGCACCAGGATGTCACGGATCATATGTGTGCGCAGATTGTGGTAGTGGCTGCCAAATGCAAACACGATAAACACCAGAAACATGCTCAAGGTCATCACCAGTTCGGTGAGTAGGAGCTTGTGGGCAATCTTGAGATGAGGCAGCAGTTTAAACATACACAATCACTGAATAAGGTTATTCGCCAGTTTGATTAAGCGGGAATCAAAAACAATGCCAGCCTGTTTGGCTGAACCCAAATGGAGTACGAACTGGTAGCGTTTTTCTTGTTCGCTGATTTCTACATGGCCAAATTCGGCAAACTTGTTGCCCTGATGGACAACAGTGAGCACAGACTCTTTTTGGATGATTTGCTGCAATTCTAACGGCTTTTGTGAGATGACATCTTGAATATATAGCAAATTGCAGCGTTTCACATCGGCTTGTGTTTTTAGCGTCACTAAAAATATCTGCGATTGTTGTAATTTTTGCGACTCTAGCGAGGTTGCCTTGAGGTGGCCAATGTCTTCCTCAAATGCGCATACGGTATAAATCTCCTGCCGGGGACGGTTAGGCGTCTGGCTTAACAGGGCCAGGTTATACAGTAGCTCGCTTTTTGAAGTGCGTGCCTCATCCAGACTGGCATGTGCCTGTGGTATCAGCCAGGGACAGCAGAGCATAAGCGGAAGCAAGATCAGGCAGGTATAAGAGGGGCGTGCGGAAATCATCTTGATCTGACTCCAAAAGTGTGGCGGATCTGATCGAACGGCGGCCATTGAAACTGCGCACTTCCCGGCACGGGGCCGGTTAAGGGTCAGCCGTTTGATGCAACGTCTATCATACCTTGGGACTTATCATCCACAATCAGCAAAATTGATAAATTCTGTATCGGTTTGATAAGGTGACGTCGGCCTGCGCGGACGCCGCGCTAGTAATGATTGCTGGACATGCCGCTGGACGTCGCAGGTTTCAAGTCAAAGGCAATGCAGATGCGCTCAGCCTCTGCGTGAAAGGGAATCGTTCGGTGAAACAGGGAGGAAGGGAAAAGCACGATATCACCTACGGCAGGCTTGATGAAACGCGTGGGAAACTGGTCATGCAATTGCGGGTATTGGTCGCCATGTGTGCCATATTCAAATGCGCCTTCCCGTGCGTCCTCCGTGTCTGGCATGGCCAGGTAAACGGCACCACTGATCCAGCCAATCTCATGGATATGCGCATCCAGATGGCCGCCTTTTTGCATCTTGACGTACCATGAGCTGGTGAATTCCAGCGCCGTTGGAAAATGCGTAATCAAGGCGCAGTCCGCCTGCTTGAATTGTTCCTGGTATAAGCGGAATTCACGTTTGACGATCTCACCCAGTGCCCTGAACGAAGACTCGGGGCGCTTGAACAAATTGCCAGCAGATTGTTTGCCATTTGTGAGACGGGCTTGCTTGCGCTCAGCAATTTCTGCCTGGGCAATATCCTGTAACAGTTCGGCAAGCAAGGGGCTGCCTGCGGCCAGCTCAGGCAGGCTGCGATGATAGACAAACGAGAGGCCATCCGGGCAAAACTGGTAAGGGTCAGCTTCGCCATGATTAATACTGTAGTGGGTAGAGAGGGTGGCGATAAAAGGGGCGGTATGGGGCCCTTGCGAGATGAGTGCGTCCCGGTGCTGTTTAAATGCGTCAAACTTTTCAGCGCGATATAAGCAATACAAGACTCTTGCTTGCCAATCCTCCAGTTGTGATGCCTCAAAGTAAGGGATCGCTTCTTCGAAACCCTTGGCCAGATAAAGAAACTCGCCCATGTTGTAATTGGCCGCAGGGTGTTGTGGATTGCGCTGCAAGGCTTGCTGATAACAGTCTACGGCATGCGTCATCTCCCCCTGATCCCGCCAGGTTTCGCCCAAATTGTTATAGGCATCTGTGTAGTTGGGAAAAAGGGCAATGGCTCGCTCATAGCTTTGCACGGCGGCTTGGAGCTCGCCTTTGTCGCGCAGTGCCGTGCCCAAATTAAAGTGGCCACGTGCATCTTGTGGCTGGATGCGCAAACCGCGCTGATAACTGGCAACCGCTTCGTCCAGCCGACCTTGTTTTTGCAGGATGGTCCCCAGGTTGCCGTGGGCCTCGAAAAATTGCGGATTCAAGGCGATGGCTTTGCCATAGGCCTGCTCTGCAGCAACCAGATCATTGAGGTGGGTTTTGACGATCGCATAGTTAAACCACAGCTCAGGCGCTTTGGGGTTCAGGTTGAGCGCGTTCTGGTAAGCCTCTGCTGCTTGCGGATAAGCTTGCTGTTGATCCAAGGCCAGTGCCAGCAAGTGATGCAGAATAAACTCACGCGGATGCTGGCTGATCAATGGACGTGCGCGCGCAATCACGCGTTCAAACTGGCCATGGTTCAATTGCTGTATCAACGCGTTAATTTCTTGTGTCAGTGAAGTCGCCATCATGAAAAATTCCAATATAGTTACAATTTTGTAACAGATATTACAATTCCGCAATGATTGCCTGTGTTGATGTGCCGCAAACACCGTCTATTTGGGTGGATTTTGGCTATAAGGGGTTGCTGGGGTGTTAATGGAGTTGGGTTTGGTGGGCGCGCTGATGCAGCAGCCGCACGGCAATCTCCGGGGCTTGTTGTAGCAGGCTTTGCATGCATTCGCTGTCTATTCTGATCACCGAGGCATGTTTAGAGGCGACGACGACGCTAGCGGTGGCGGGGTGTTGTGAAAACAAGGCGATTTCACCAAAGAAGTCACCGTACTGCAAAATGCGTAATGTGTGTTCTTGTCCCGCAGATTGCTGGGTTAGATGCAAGGTGCCTTCTACCACCATATAGTAATAGGGATTCAAAGCACCTTGGCGGATCAGGTAGTCGCCCTGACTGCAGGACACTCCATAGGTTTGCATGAGTGCCTGCAAGTAATGTTGCTGGTTGGGCAGGTCATCAAACAGCCCTTTCAGTAATAAGACTTCTTTTTGTTTTAGCGTCACCATTAATTCTAGCCCCGCCAAAAAGACGGCAAAATTCATATAAAGCCAGCTGATAGAGACAAACATGGCTTTCATGCTGCCAAACACCGCCCCAAAATTTTTATTCACACTCAAAAATAGGCCAAAAGCCGGACGCATTAACATCCACAAGCTGGCAGTTAACAAGGCAGAGATGAACAGGTGTCGCCAGCGGACGTTGATTGGACAAAAGCTATGATAGAAACCGGCGATGAGGAGGGTGGTGAGCAAAAGTGAAGCAAGCATACCCGCTCCGGTAATGATTGCTGTTGGCAGGTGCTGTGCTAAAAATACAATGACAGACTCCAGGACAAACCCGGCTGCCGTAAACAGAAAAAATACTAGTAGTACACCCAGCACCGCCATGATGTCACGCAATTTTTTATGCCAGAACGATGGGACATCCTGGCTACTGGCGATCAAGTAAAAGCTTGAGCGCATATGGGCCGCCAAAGGTGTAATGGTCCATAACAATATAAAGAAACCGACTGCACCCCAGGCTGCTTCTGTTTGTGTGTTGTGATAGACCTCTACCATGATGCGCTGACTGAATTCCGGTAACAGGTTGCTGGTCAGAATAGCCAGTTTGACAATCGCATAATCAGACGAGTAGACCAGATGGCTGAGTAAAAAGAAAATCAGCACGATGAGCGGAATGAGGGCGAACAAAGCGTAAAACGAGAGTGCCGCCGCCAGCGCCATCAGGCGGTGGCGAATCACGCCATGCCAGGTCGTTTGCAGAACAAATAAAGGCGTGCAATAAAGATAAGCAGAGAACTGATGTATCAATCCTTGCCAATGTTGCTGCAACGTTGTCCAGAATGCGGATGGCCTCATGACTTCTGTCCGTTGAGTCTCAGCTTGATAGCTGCTTGTATTGCTCGGTTGCATTCAATAAAGCAAGGCAGGTTCCCGGCTCCATCGCAGAGTGACCAGCATCTGGCACCATCACAAAATTGGCATGGGGCATAACTTGGCTCAAGGCCCAGGCCGTTTGCGGCGGGCACACCATGTCATAACGGCCCTGAACAATGGTTGTTGGAATCTTCCTCAGTTTTTCGCCCGCATCAATCAGCATCTGCTCGCCATCGACAAAACATAAATGACGGATGTAATGAATTTGTACCCTGGCGCGTGCGAGTTCAATCTCGCCATCCGGTGCGCTGCTGTCCATCTTGGGGAGTAGGCTCATGATACTGGACTCAAATGCATTCCAATGAATGGCTGCCGGAATGCTGATGGCTGGGTCAGGATGGAAAACCTGGGTGGCATAATACTCAAGCACCTGGCTGCGGTTTTGTAACGGCACAGGGGCCAGCAATGTTTGCCATGCTTCTGGGAAAAATAATGCCACCTGCCCCAGAAACCAGTTAATTTCATGCGGCCGGCTTAGAAAAATGCCACGTAAAGTCAGGCTGATCACAGTTTCGGGGTGTTGATTGGCGTAAGCGAGTGCCAAGGTGCTCCCCCATGAGCCGCCGAACACATGCCAGCGCGGAATATTCAGCTTGGTGCGAATCTGTTCAATGTCCGCGATCAAATGTTGCGTGGTGTTGTCTTTAGTTTCCCCTGCTGGCGTGCTGCGTCCACAGCCACGCTGATCAAACAGAATGATGTGGTAATGCGCCGGATCGAAAAAGCGCCTTTGTGCCGGATTACAGCCACTGCCTGGACCACCATGTAAAAAAATCACAGGAATGCCATCTGGATTACCGCACTGTTCAATATAAACAGAATGTAACGGAGTCACGGCAAGATGCCACTGTTTGAATGGCTGGCATTCTGGAAAGAGGGCGAGGTTTTTCATAAGAGAGCTTTGTTTAACTATTTGATTTTAGATGTAAAAAAATAATGTTTGTGTGTGGGCAAAATAACCCAAAAAATAATTTGAAAAAATTGTAACCAATTTGTAACTAAAGTGTTGCAATTGAAAACAAATTGTTCTATATTGCAATCCTCACATGTAGCAAGTGATTATTTCCAAGTTTATTTCAGGATATTTTCCCTTGTCTCTGGTGTGTAAAGTATGCATGTTTAAAGCTCATTCCTAGTGTCAGCGATTAAGATGCGTACTTAATATTAAACCCTTAGTACTAACTTTGGAGATCAATATGCAAGTTAATAAAATCAAACTAGCCTTGGGTCTGGTTGCTGCTTTGCCAATGGTTGCATTTGCTGCTGCTGACCAAGAAGCTGCGATTAAAGATCCTAACAACTGGGCCCACCCACGTGGTAACCACTCAAACAACGGTTACAGCGCCTTGGCACAAATCAACAAGGGCAACGTTAAAAACCTGAAAGCTGCCTGGACATTTGCAACCGGTGTAAACCGTGGTCACGAAGGTTCACCAGTGGTTGTGGGCAACATGATGTATGTTCATACAGCATTCCCAAACAACGTATACGCCCTTGACCTGAACGACAACCAAAAAATCGTTTGGTCTTATTTCCCAAAACAAGACCCAAGCGTACAAGCAGTACTGTGCTGTGACAACGTTTCTCGTGGTCTGGGCTACGGCGACGGTAAAATCTATCTGCAACAAAACGACGGTATGCTGGTTGCTTTGGATGCAAAAACCGGTGCTAAAGTTTGGGACGTTAAAAACACTGATCCAAAAGTTGGCGCAACTAACACCAACGCTCCACACGTGATCAAAGACAAAGTCCTGACAGGTTGCTCTGGTGCTGAGTTCGGCGTACGTTGCTTTATCGCTGCATACAACTTGAAAGATGGTTCTCTGGCTTGGAAAGCTTACTCAACAGGTCCAGACAGCGAAATCTTGCACGACGCTAACACCAACAAAGATAACCCACAATACAACGCTCTGTCAGTATACGAAGACGTAAACGGTGGTAACAAACAAGGTGGTTCTTTCAAAAAGATCCCTAACGATCAACTGAAAGTTGGCGAAAAAGAATTGGGTACACGTACCTGGTTGAAACCACAAGCTGTGAAAGACGGCTGGCAACATGGTGGTGGTTC
>NZ_JBKOUF010000006.1:0-178109 GCF_046766015.1 Methylophilus sp. 3sh_L | reverse complement strand
CAACTTTGGGTTCAACTTTGGGTTCAACTTTGGGTTCAACTTTGGGTTCAACTTTGGGTTCAACTTTGGGTTCAACTGCTTTGGTTACTACAGGATCTACCACTGCCACAGGCGCGGCTTCTATTTTGGCTGGTTTAACAACTTCAGCCGCTGCTGGCATCACGGCTGCAGATTCTGCTGGCGTTGATTTAGGTGTTGGTGAAGAGGCTGATTCACTGGCGACAGGCGCTGCTTCATTATCAAGGACGACTTCGTCTTCTGGCAGTTCCAGAATAGGCTCCCGGGAAGCCTGACGATTTACCACCGTGATTTCAACATTTTCCTGGCTACTGTCCACCACCCTGTCCTTGAGGACAAATGGCAGGATAATCAGCATGAGAATCACCAGAGTGACCGCCCCCACTAAACGCCTGCGGGCGGTTTTTTTGAGCAACAGCTCGTTTTCAGTTAAAGCATCTCTCGCCATAAGGTGTTGAAGTTCTCACTCAGCAGATTTTAGGAGCAGGACCGCACTAAGAGCCCCACTGATCAGGCGTTAATTCCAGTATTGCGGCCACGGTAAAAAAAGAACCGAATACAATGATTTTATCATTTTTCGCCGCTTTCTTATAGGCGCTTTGCAGGGCCGCTGGCAAGTTCGCATGCGCATGCAAGCGCTCTACGGAGACCCTGCCGGCCAGATAATTGTTCAGCTCGTGCAGATCAGCTGCACGCGGATGCATAATCGGTGCAATATGCCATTCATCAAACACATCGTGCAGAATATCCACCACACTGGCGATGTCTTTATCAGACAACATGGAAAAAACGGCAATCACACGCCCACCTCCTGCGGTGAGCCGCTGCAGATTATCACGCAACGCGCGTGCAGCATGGGGATTGTGGGCAACATCCAGAATAATGTCTGGCGAATGATGCCAATACTGAAAGCGTCCCGTCACTTCGGTACCTACCAGCGCCTGCAACATGACGGAAGCACTGACAGGCAGCTGGGATTGCAGCGCCCGTACGGCGAAAATCACATTGGCAGCATTATTCCATTGGTAGCGGCCATACAAACGCAAGCTGGCAATATCAAGCACGCCAAACGCGTCTTCATAATGGGCCGCTTGTGACTCGCTGATTTCGATCTGGTAGTCACTGCCGTAGCGGTAAAGCTTTACCCCAAGTTGTTCTGCATAAGCAAGCAAGGACAGTGGCGGTTCGGCATCACCACAGATGGCAATCTGCTCAGTACGATAGATGCCAGCCTTCTCGCGCCCAATCAGCTCGCGCGTATCCCCCAGATACTCCATATGATCCAGGTCGACATTGGTCACAATGGCACAATCGGCATCCACGATATTCACGGCATCCAGACGCCCGCCCAAGCCGACTTCGAGCACCACCACATCCAAGGCTTGTTGCTCAAACGCCCATAAGGCTGCCAGCGTGCCCATTTCAAAGTAGGTGAGCGTGATATCGCCGCGCGCTTCTTCAACAGCGGAAAATGCCTGGCACAGCCGGTCATCGGCGATCACCTGACCATTGAAGCGCACCCGTTCCTGGTAATGGATGAGATGGGGAGAGGTATAGCAGCCGACCTCATAGCCGGCAGCCGTGTAAATCCGCTCCAGCATGGCGCAGGTAGACCCTTTACCATTCGTTCCGCCCACCGTAATCACAGTGAATGGAAAGTTGAGCCCTAACCGCTGTGCAACGGCTTGCACCCGGCCCAAACCCATTTCAATGGATTTGGGATGCAAGGACTCAATATAGCCGAGCCAATCCTCAACCGTTTGTGGATGCCCGGGTATCACAGTGGACATCAAGCAGCTTTGGCAATATTCAACAAGCTGGATAACAACTGGCTTAATTTTCCGCGCATTTCACGGCGGTCGACAATCATGTCAATCGCGCCATGCGTCAGCAAAAATTCTGCGCGTTGAAAGCCTTCAGGCAAGGTTTCACGTACCGTTTGTTCAATCACACGCGGGCCAGCAAAACCGATCAGCGCGTTTGGCTCGGCGATAATCACATCCCCGAGCATGGAAAAACTGGCAGAAACCCCACCCATGGTCGGGTCAGTCAACACGGAAACATAAGGCAAGCCCGCCTCGGACAGCTTGGTCAAGGCGGCACTGGTTTTAGCCATCTGCATCAACGAGAGCAGGCCTTCTTGCATACGCGCACCGCCACTGGCAGAGATACAGATAAAAGCACATTTTTGCTCAATGGCCGCTTGTACCCCGCGTACAAAACGTTCACCGACGACTGAGCCCATGGAGCCACCCATGAATTTAAATTCAAATACGGCAGCGACCACTGGCACGCTTTCAATCGAACCACGCATCACAATCAGGGCATCTTTTTCTTTAACATCCCGCTGGGCGGCCTTCATGCGCTCAGCATAAGTTTTGCTGTCTTTGAATTTAAGTGCATCGACCGGAGTCACATCTGCACCAATTTCAACGCGTCCAGCTTCATCCAGCAAAACGTTCAGGCGGTCGCGTGCACCTAACCGATGGTGATGACCACACTGCGGGCAGACTTCCAGGTTCGCGTCCAGATCCGTCCGGTATAACACGGTCTGGCAAGCATCGCACTTGTGCCACAACCCTTCTGGCACGTTACGTTTCTGCACCGAACCTACGGCACGTTTAATCTTTTGTGGAATCTTGTCTAACCAACTCATAACTTCTCCTACTGATAGATGACGATGTCTGACTAACCGGGAATCCCAGCCTACACAGAGTCAATCGCAGTACGTAATTCTTTAACCAAGGCCTGCACGTTCGCCTGCAAGCTCGCCGCATCGGATTGTTCGATCGCCAGCACCATACGGCTGCCTACCACCACGGCATCGGCGATGCTAGCCACTTCGCGCGCGGTGGCCGCATCTTTGACACCAAAGCCAACACCAATCGGCAAGGTTGTCTGTTGACGGATTTCAGCCACACGCTTCTTCACTTCCGTGATATCGAGGTTGGCTGCGCCCGTCACGCCTTTTAATGAAACATAATAGAGAAAGCCGGTCGCTTGCTTGACGATCAGGTCGGTACGTGAAGGCTCAGTGGTGGGCGACAACAGAAAAATACTATCTATACCTGCAGCAGCCAGCGCCTGATTAAAGGTGTCGCACTCTTCGGGAGGATAATCTACCGTTAAGACGCCATCCACACCTGAAGCTTGTGCCAACTCAACAAATTGGGCTGCCCCCATGGCTTCAATCGGATTAGCGTAGCCCATCAAGATAATCGGTGTCTGCTGATCAGACTCCCTAAACGTTTTCACCATGGCCAACACTTTGCGCAGCCCCATCTTGTGTACAAGCGCACGCTCGCTGGCGCGCTGAATCACTGGGCCATCCGCCATGGGGTCAGAAAACGGGACGCCAAGCTCAATCATATCGGCACCAGCCGCCACCATCGCATGCAAGAGCGTCACGGTTTGGTCAGGATGCGGATCACCGGCGGTAATGTAAGGGATCAATGCTTTTTTGTTTTGCGCTTTGAGTGAGGCAAAAACCGATTGAATACGGGACATAAGAATTTGTGTGTTAAGAGTTCAAAAATGATAAATGCAAAAACGCCAGCAGAAATTGGTTTCCTGCTGGCGTATGGACATCACAATGTAATATTGGCCAAGCGTGCGACGGTATTAATATCCTTGTCTCCACGACCAGACAGGTTGACCAAGACAACTTGGTCTGGCGACATGGTTTTAGCAAGTTTTTCAGCGTAGGCCAAGGCATGGCTGGACTCCAGTGCTGGAATAATACCTTCGGTGCGACATAAGTTGTGGAAAGCCGCCATGGCTTCGTCATCGGTGATTGCTACATATTCGGCGCGTTTGATATCTTTCAACCAGGCATGTTCAGGACCCACACCTGGATAATCCAGGCCGGCAGAAATTGAGTGGGTTTCGATAATATTGCCGTCTTCATCCTGCATCAGGTAAGTACGGTTACCGTGCAATACGCCAATCGGGCTGTTGGCGGTGAGAGGTGCGGCATGCTGGCCAGTGCTTAAGCCATGACCACCCGCCTCGACGCCTATCAGGCGTACACCTTCAACATCAATATAAGGGTAAAAAATGCCCATGGCATTAGAGCCCCCCCCCACACAAGCCACGACAGCGTCTGGCTGCCGACCTAACATTTCTTGCATCTGCTGCTTGGCTTCCACACCGATCACAGCCTGAAAATCTCTCACCATCATCGGGTAAGGATGAGGACCGGCTACAGTACCAATAATGTAAAACGTATCTGAGATATTGGTTACCCAATCACGCATGGCTTCATTGAGGGCATCTTTAAGCGTTTTAGAGCCGCTCTCAACCGGCACCACAGTCGCTCCAAGCAGCTTCATGCGGAACACATTCGGCGCCTGGCGCTTCACATCCTCAGCACCCATATAGACAACACACTCGAGGCCCAAGCGGGCTGCGATGGTTGCGGTGGCCACACCGTGCTGACCAGCACCGGTTTCAGCAATCACGCGGGGCTTGCCCATGCGTTTTGCCAGCAAGGCCTGGCCGATGGTGTTATTGATTTTGTGCGCACCAGTATGATTCAGGTCTTCGCGCTTGAGGTAAATTTGCGCCCCACCGACTTTATCGGATAGACGTTTGGCATGGTAAATCGGGCTGGGGCGGCCAACAAAGTGCTTCAGATCATAAGCAAACTCAGCCAGGAACTCTGGGTCGTGACGGTATTTTTCATACATCAGGCGTAGCTCTTCCAACGCCTCAACCAGGGTTTCTGCCACAAAAACCCCACCAAAAGGACCAAAATGGCCACGCGCATCTGGCATGTCATAGACTTGCATGCATTACTCCGTATCTATCTCGTTACTCAAACCGCCCATTGTGCACAGCATCTGCCTGTACGACCTGCCGCATGAATGCAGCTATTTTTTGTGGGGACTTCACCCCTTTTTGCTCTTCTACCCCGCCGCTGATATCCACAGCATAAGGCTGAACTTGCCCGATTGCCTGCGCTACATTTTCCACTTGCAATCCGCCGGCAAGAATCAATGGCTTTTGCATCTGCGCCGGGATCAATGACCAGTCAAAGGATTGTCCGGTGCCGCCAACTGCCTTTTCAGAATAGGTATCCAATAGCAAGGCGGTCGCAGATGAAAAATCAGACTCGCATTGTATCAAATTTACCCCCGGTTTGACTCGGATTGCCTTGTAATATGGCAGATTAAATTGCGCGCAATCCTGTGCAGACTCATCGCCATGAAACTGTAAACAATCCAGGCCAGCCACAGCCATCGTATGCCGTACCTCTTCAGCTGAGGCGTTCACAAACAATCCCACTTTGCTGACAAAGGGCGGTAACGCAGCCACAATAGCCTTTGCCTGCTGTGCATTTACCGCACGCGGGCTGGGCGCATAAAATACAAAACCTAGTGCATCAGCACCAGCAGCGACGGCTGCAAGCGCATCTTCGATACGGGTAATCCCGCAAATTTTAACTCTGGTTCTTCTCATGTTATTCAGTTAGGTTTAATCAGTGTTGAATACATCCCAATCGGCCTTGCATGACGGCAATTGCCAGTGCGGCTCGTACTCGACACCGGTAAAATACAAGCCATCTGGCATAAATGTCGGCGGTGACAGTGTCCGGTCCCGCTGCTGCATGAGTTGCGCAAATGCAGCAGGGCTCAGTTTACCTTGCCCGACATAGATCAAAGCGCCCACCATATTACGAATTTGGTGCTGTAAAAAAGCATTGGCCTGAAAACGGAAGATCAGGTAAGGGCCGTACTGTTTGAGTTCCGCTTGATACAACGTACGGATAGGACTACTGGCCTGGCATTCACTGGCCCGGAAGGCACTAAAATCATGTTCACCTACCAGTCCTTGCATGGCCTGTTGCATCGCCGTAAACGCCAGCGGCCTATGGTACCAGCCTACCCGCCCGTGCTGACTGGCTGGCGCCACCGGATGATTGTATAGCACATACTGATAACTGCGCGCCCGTGCGCTAAAACGCGCATGAAAATCCCCTGTCACCTCGCAAGCCCACAACACGCGTACCCAAGGGGGTAAATGCGCATTACTGCCACGCACCCAGGCAGTCAAAGGTCTGACCGCGCCCGTTTCAAAATGTGCCACTTGCATCAATGCGTGCACGCCGCTGTCGGTACGGCCTGCAGCATGTAAACGTATTGTCTCGCCCGAAACCTGCGCAATGGCATGCTCTAACGCATCCTGCACCCCAAGGCCATTTGGCTGGCTTTGCCAGCCCTGAAAATGAGCACCATGATATTCAATGCCAATCACAATTTTCATGGCGCCTAGTATAAGGGCTGTGGACAATAACGCCTAATCAAGACAGAAAAAAACAAGGCCGGAAACCCGGCCTTTGTTTATGCGATTTTATCAAGGAGCTCACGGGCTCGTTGCCGCTGGCGCTCACCGCCTTCGGCCATCACCTCTTCAATTAACTCCTTGGCACCAATCACATCTTCCATATCAATATAGGCCTGAATCAAATCCAGTTTGGTATTCACTTCTTCCGGTTCATCAACAGGCTCATCGGCAGACACAGAAGCCGCCTCACTGACATCCAGGGAGATTTCAGGAAACTCAGTTTCAGGAGTGGCTGGCTCTGCTGCTACCGGCTCATTCAAGGAAGCAACCGGCGCATCTAAATCCAGGTCTTCCAATGACAGGTCTTCATCGTCTGGCTGCGCAGCATCGTTAGGACCACCTAACTCCAGAGACAACTCTGGCAGGGACTCGAAGACTGCATCTTCATTAGACAAGGCAGGCTCACCGGTCAATGAAGCTGCAGGTGCAGCAAAGGGCGCAGCCGCCTGTTCGGCATCATCCAGATTCAAGGATGGCAGATCAAGTGACTTAGGCGTTAATTCTGGATCGGCATTCACCTCATCAGCAGTCAAAGACAGTGTATCAGGCTCTGCAGCCACCTCTTCAGCAGCAGCGATTTGCGCACGATCCACGCCTGCTAACGCAGGCGCAGGCGCGGCGTCCGCTGCCGCAGAAAATGATAGGGGCGTATCTTCCAGCGTCAATGCGTCATTCTTGGCAGGTGTTTCCGGCACGATGCTAAGATTATCGTCAGCGAGCCGTGTAGATTCAAATGCGAGCGGTTCATCGGCACCAGATTTAGCCGGGCGATCAGAAGCCGTTTCTGTTTCCAGAACCGCCTCCTCAACATTCTTGCCATCCTCCTCGCTGTCAGCCTCTGCAGAAACCGCAGCATTCGCAGACTCGAACTCTAACGCGGGCGCCTCGAAGTTAAAATGGTAGCCCTCTTCATTCTCTGCAGGAACGGGTGACTCGGCGGATCTTGCAGCAGCAATATTGCTTTCATCTGCCGCGCTGACTGGCTCGGCACTCACCTGGTATAAACTATTTTCAGGATCGAGCTTTTGCCCCATGGCAGAAACTTTTGCCCAAGTGCTATCAGCAGGCCCAAGTTTGGCATAGAGATCACTAGCCAGTGATTCAAATGCAGCCTTATTGGCGGCTGCCTGATAAATCTCCAGCAATTTAACCTTCAATTCCTGCCGCTCGGGGTCTTTTTGAATGGCATCCTTGAGGATTTCCTCAGCCTGAGCATCCCGGCCATAAGCCATGTACACCTCAGCCTCAGCAATCGGATCGACATCATGAGAGTCGATCATGCCGCCTACCCCGCTTTGCGAGAAGTCAGTCAGGAATGAGGTGTCCCCAGAAGCAGCGGCCTGCGTATCGCCGAACACCGTATTGTTTTGCATTTCGGTGGCGGGCGAAGTCACAATGACATCTTCAAAATTATCAATCTGCTTTTTGCGGCGGATACGGATCAGTGCCCAGATACAAAGCAAGACTGGCAAAGCAATCAAGGCATAAGGCAAGACCGGATTAATTGCCTTCAGGCGCGCCAGCAATACATGCATAAATGAGGGCTGGGTAGCAGCTGGTTCAACTGGGTTCGCTTCCGGTTTGTTTTCAGCAGCTGGTTTATTTTCTGCAACAGGCTTGGGAGACTCTGTGTTAGACGGCGCAACTTTGTCAGGACTGGCTTTTTCTGCATCTTTTGCAGCCTCAGGCTTGACTGGCTCAGCCGCTGGCTTGCCCTGCTGATCTGCGTTAGGTGCCGACTCTGCCTGCACAGCATTTTTCTCAGCTTGTGCCATGGCATTACTTTTCATCTCCACCAGTTTTTTCATATCGGCGACTTGCTTCTCAAGGGCGGCAGCGCGTGACTGTTCTTCCTTAATTGCATTCGCTTTAGCTGTGGCATCCTCTTGTGCAGCAGTTGCAGCGGCCTTGCCATTCGCTTTATCTGACAAAGCCGTCGATTTCTCGTCTCCGGCTGAAAGCTTCAGCACATCTTTAGTGGGTTTGGACTGTGGCAACGGTTTATCGCCAGCACTACCGATCTTACCTGCTGACTGCTGGGTGTTACCACCGGTCTGGACAGGCGCACTTTCTTTCACGACTTTGCCCAGGGTATTTTTATAAGCCAACCAATTCGCAGTGTGCTCCGCGACCACTTGCTGGGCTTGCTTACGTCCCAAACGCTCCAGGGCGGCCTGGTCTGGCAGGCGGATGATTTTACCCACTTTGAGACGGTTCATGTTCTTACCGTCAAAGGCATCCTGGTTAGATTGATAAAGCGCAGTCAGCATTTGGTCCATACTGACATTGTCAGGCTTCATCTGTCTGGCGATTGCGTAAAGCGTATCCCCACGTTCAGTGGTCAGGGTTTGTGCCTCGGTGGTATTTTCCGGCACAGGCATTTTAGGCGCTGTTTTTTTGGCAACTGGCTTGGCTGCAGGCTGTGATTTGGCGGTGGGAGTATCTGCCGGACGACTGTCTGTTTCTTGCGTTGCTTGGGCTGCCGGCTGTTTGGCTGCCGACTGTTTGGCCACAGGCGTTGCTGCCGCTTCGGCGGCATAGTTAGAGTTAAACCCAGGCGGGTCCAACAACAGGGTGTACTCTTTCACCAGGCGGCCCGTTGGCCAATCGACCTGGATCAACATGTCTAGGAAGGCCTCTGTGATCGGTTGGCTACTGCTTAATTTAAGGACAGGCTGGCCTTTAGTATTATTGCTTACCTCAATCTTAATAAAAGGATAAGCGGCTGGCTTTTCCAGCATTTGATCCTGATAGACCTGCTCACTGGCAAGTGCAGCTTGAATACTGGTCAACTCGGCAGGCGTCACCGCCAGCAGCTCAATTTCCGCATTGAGTGGTTCCCCCAGTTTTGAGCTCGACGTAATGGTACCCAATCCGGCAGCATGTGCCGACACGGCAGCGCCCAAGCTTAAGGCAAAGGCTATTTTTTTTAATTGAATTTTATGCACCGATACACCCTTTTTTCATTCATGGCGTTTGTCAAAATAGCATCATTCAGACAGCCACGCAAGCGCGTGCAGGCGGCTTGCAGGCAATAAATACACTGTTTTTAGTGTCTCACATCCATTAAACACCACCCCAAAAAAAGCAAAAGCCCGAAAAGACTATGATTTCATTGATAAATCATAGCTTTACGGGCTGCTACTTAACAAACTACTTAAGCTTCGACCAAAATTCTCAGCATACGCCGTAATGGCTCGGCCGCACCCCACAACAACTGGTCACCGACAGTGAACGCGGACAAATATTCACCGCCCATTGCCAGCTTACGCAAACGGCCAACCGGTGTGGTCAATGTGCCTGTAATCGCCGCAGGCGTTAACTCCCGCATGCTGATCTCACGCTCATTGGGGATCACTTTGGCCCAGGGGTTAGCCTCCGCCAGCATCTGGTTGATCTCATCCAACGGTACGTCTTTGCGCAATTTCAGCGTCAGCGCCTGTGAGTGGCAACGCATGGCGCCGATACGCACACACAAACCATCGATCACGATTGGATTGGCACTGCGACCCAAGATCTTATTGGTCTCAACGCCCCCCTTCCACTCTTCCTTACTTTGACCATTGCCCAAGTCTTTGTCTATCCAGGGGATCAGGCTACCGGCAAGTGGCACGCCAAAATTGGACTGCGGCAACGCATCACTGCGGATTGTATCTGCAACCTGTTTATCGATATCCAGAATGGCTGACGCCGGATCGGCCAACAATTCAGATACCGAGGCATGCACCACACCCATTTGCGTAATCAACTCACGCATATTCTGCGCACCTGCACCTGAGGCAGCCTGATAAGTCATGGAGGTGGCCCATTCCACCAGATCAGCCTTGAACAAGCCATTGAGTGCCATCAACATCAATGAAACGGTGCAGTTCCCACCAATCCAGTTTTTTCCACCATGGGCCAGCGCGTCTTTAATAACATGCATATTGACCGGATCGAGGATAATCACGGCATCCTCTTCCATACGCAAGGTAGAGGCCGCATCAATCCAATGACCATTCCAGCCTGCGGCGCGCAATTGCGGGAATACTTCGCTGGAATAATCACCGCCCTGGCAGGTGACAACCACGTCCATCTGCTTCAATGCGTCTATATTTTTCGCATCCTTCAACGCTGGGGATGCTTTACCGACATCAGGTGCCGCACCGCCCGTTTGCGAGGTGGTGAAAAACTGCGGTTCAATGTCCGCAAAATCATTTTCCTGACGCATGCGTTGCATAAGCACAGAACCCACCATGCCACGCCAGCCTACAAACCCTACCTTCAACATATTCAACCTTTATTGTTAACCGCACTTATTGTGCGGATAAACGCAGATAATTTTAACTCAACCGTTATTTGGTTGACTTTTGCACCGCTTCGCCAGCTTTCTCAATGTCTTTGCCCATACCATCAATGGTATTGCAGGCTGCCAGGCTCAATGCAGTGATTACACAAAAAATCAACGTCTTAAACATCATCCTCTCCTCACATGACCGTGCAGACAGTCATCAATCCCTAAAGTTACCAAATTTTAACGGAAAATCAGTAATACTCTTTTTCACAAACGCAATCGCTTCTTGCAAGACATCTCGCTTGGCGCCGTTCACGCGTACCGTATCCCCCTGAATACTGGCCTGCACTTTCATACCGCTGTCTTTAATCAGCTTGGTAATTTTCTTGGCCAGGTCGCTATCAATGCCATCGCGCACGCGCAACTCCTGCTTGACCTTGTTGCCAGACACCTTTTGCACATCTTTGTGCTCCAGGCGCTTGGAAGACTCAGGCTCTTTTTTTTCCATGGCTGGCAGCAGAATATCTTTCACCTGATCCAGCTGGAAATCATTATCCCCAAACAAAGTAATCACTTTGTCTTTCTCATTAAAGTCAATATTGGCCGAAGTGCCTTTGAAGTCATAGCGATTGGTGATCTGCTTGCTTGCAGCATCAATCGAGTTCTTCAAATTGACCATATCGACTTCGGATGTAATATCAAAGCTAGGCATTTTTTAAAACCTCACAAGCTATGGCAGGACAAGGCGGAAGCGCGCAGGCAGTACATTTAGACGACCAGCGCGACCAACGCAGTCATGCCGAGCAATCACGATTATTCGAAGTGGCAGACGTAGTCTACAGTTTCAATCACTTCGATATCAAAACTGGAATTACCTGGCACGGTAAACTTCTCACCGCCTTTGTAGGTCGTCCAGTTCTCTTCGCCTTTTTGACGGACTTTGCAGACCCCGTCATTAATTTCCATCAACTCCGGGGAGCCGGTATTAAAGGTCAGGCTACTTGGAAAAATCACACCCACGGTACAGCGTGTGCCGTTCGGGAACAACACGGTGTGGCTCACACATTTGCCATCAAAATAAACGTTGGCTTTCTTTTTTACACTGACGTTATCAAATTGCGCCATTTTTTAAATTCCTAATCAATACTAATTACGACTATATCTTAATATCAAGCGGACGGTATACATAGCCGACCGCTGCGTAGCCAGTTTTACATGGCCGCTACGATTTGGTCACCCATTTCAGAGCAAGAAACTTTCTTCGTGCCCTCTTCATAAATGTCGCCGGTGCGGTAACCTGCCGCCAATACCTTTTTCACCGCATTTTCAATGCGAGTGGCCGCGGCTTCGTTATCAAAGCTGTAACGCAACATCATGGCCGCAGACAAAATGGTCGCAATCGGGTTAGCCAGGTTTTTACCTGCGATATCCGGTGCTGAACCATGTGATGGCTCATATAGACCTTTTTTGCTTTCATTCAGTGATGCAGAAGCCAGCATACCGATAGAACCGGTCAGCATTGAAGCTTCATCAGACAAGATGTCACCAAAAATGTTACCGGTCACCATGACGTCAAACTGCTTAGGATTACGGATCAGCTGCATGGCGGCGTTGTCGACATACATATGGCTCAGTTCCACTTCTGGATACTCTTTAGCCACATCAATCACGATTTCTTTCCAGAACTCAGTCGTTTCCAACACGTTGGCTTTGTCCACAGAACACAATTTCCTGCCGCGTTTCATGGCAATATCAAACGCCACGTGTGCAATACGGCGCACTTCTGGCTCGCTGTAAATCATGGTGTTGAAGCCTTCGCGTACGCCTTGCTCGTTAGTGCGCATACCACGTGGTTGACCAAAGTAAACGTCACCGGTCAGTTCACGCACAATCATGATATCCAGGCCAGCCACCACTTCTGGTTTTAATGTAGAAGCATTCGCCAACTCCGGGAACAATACCGCAGGACGCAGGTTGGCAAACAAACCCAAGTCTTTACGAATCGCCAACAAACCGCGCTCAGGGCGCAGTGGGCGATCCAGGTTGTCGTATTGTGGTCCGCCTACAGCGCCCAATAATACTGCGTCGGCTTTGCGACAGATTTCTTGCGTAAACTCAGGGTATGGATGACCGTACTGGTCATAAGCCTGGCCGCCAAGCGGGGCTTCGGTAAAGGTCATGTCCAGACCTTCTTTTTTCAAGACCTCCAGTACACGCAACGCTTGCGCAATAATTTCAGGGCCGATGCCATCACCAGGCAACACTGCAATATTTAATGCCATTTAAAAATTCCTTTTATTTTTTGATGCCCCCACTTTATGTGAGAGCACACATTCCGTTAAGCAAATAACCAAGGCTGGCTTTGTTTATGCTTTTCTTCAAAAGTACGAATCTCATCCGCATGCTGCAAAGTCAGGCCAATTTCATCCAGACCGTTGAGCAAGTTGTGCTTACGGGTAGGCGTAATGTCAAAGCTGAATGACTGGCCGGATGGTGTGGTCACTGTTTGTGCTTCCAAATCCACGTTCAGTTTGTAGCCCTCATTGGCGAGGCATTCTTTAAACAGGCCATCTACCTGCTCGGCCGAAGCCACAATCGGCAAAATACCGTTCTTGTAGCAGTTATTAAAGAAAATATCCGCAAAGCTAGGTGCAATAATGACGCGGAAACCTTGGTCTTCAATCGCCCAAGGCGCGTGCTCTCGTGAAGAGCCACAACCAAAGTTGTCACGTGCCAGCAGTACCTGCGCACCTTGGTAACGTGGCTGGTTGAGGACAAAATCCGGGTTGAGCGGACGGGTACTGCAATCCATGCCAGGCTCGCCATAGTTGGTATAACGCCATTCATCAAACAGGTAAGGTCCAAAACCAGAACGTTTGATCGACTTCAAAAACTGTTTCGGAATAATCGCGTCCGTGTCGACATTGGCACGATCCAATGGACACACCAGGCCATTTAAAGTAGTAAATGCTTTCATCATGTTCTCCTCTTAAGCGCTGCGCACGTCCACAAAGTGACCGGCAATCGCAGCGGCAGCAGCCATTTCTGGGCTCACCAGGTGCGTACGGCCGCCTGGGCCCTGACGACCTTCAAAGTTACGGTTAGAGGTCGAGGCACAACGCTCACCGGGACTCAAACGGTCTGAGTTCATGGCCAAACACATGGAACAGCCTGGCTCACGCCATTCAAAACCAGCCTCAATAAAAATCTTGTCCAAGCCTTCAGCTTCGGCCTGGCGTTTTACCTGGCCAGAGCCCGGCACCACCATGGCCAGCTTGATGTTGCCAGCCACTTTCTTGCCTTTGGCCACGCTGGCCGCCGCGCGTAAATCTTCAATACGGGAGTTGGTGCATGAGCCGATAAAGATTTTATCCAGCTGAATCTGTTCAATCGGTGTATTCGCTGTCAGACCCATATATTTCAGGGCGTTTTCGATACTGGTGCGCTTGGTCGCATCGGCTTCCTGCGCCGGATCCGGCACGGTAGAACCAATAGGCAACACTTGCTCAGGTGAAGTCCCCCAGGTGACTTGCGGTGCAATTTCAGCCCCATTCAGTACCACCACAGTATCAAATGTGGCATCTGCGTCAGAGCTCAACGTGTTCCAATAAGCGACGGCCTTGGTCCAGTTTTCGCCTTTTGGTGCATGCAAACGACCTTCAAGATAAGCAGCAGTCTTTTCATCTGGTGCAACCAGGCCAGCACGGGCCCCGGCTTCAATCGCCATATTACACAGGGTCATGCGGCCTTCCATGGATAAACCACGGATGACTTCACCACCAAACTCAATCGCATAGCCAGTACCGCCAGCGGTACCGATTTTGCCAATAATAGCCAATGCCACGTCCTTCGCCGTTACGCCCTTACCCAATTGACCATCAACGCGCACCAGCATGCTTTTGGATTTTTTAGCCACCAGTGTTTGTGTCGCCAGCACGTGCTCCACTTCTGAGGTGCCAATCCCGTGTGCCAATGCCCCGAAAGCACCATGGGTAGACGTATGGCTGTCACCACAGACCACGGTCATGCCAGGCAATGTGGTACCGTTTTCAGGCCCGATCACATGGATAATGCCCTGGTCTTTGTTTTTGAATGGGAAATACACCAAGGCACCAAACTCTTTGATGTTATTGTCCAGCGTTTCCACTTGAAGACGAGAGATAGGGTCTTCAATGCCTTTGTCCCAATCTTTCGTTGGCGTATTGTGGTCAGGGTTAGCCACAATGCTGGAATTACGCCATGGCTTACGGCCAGCCATACGCAGACCTTCAAACGCCTGCGGGCTGGTGACTTCGTGTACCAAGTGACGATCGATATAGATCAAACAGGTGCCGTCAGTATCCTCACGCACCACATGCGATTCCCACAATTTGTCGTACAGCGTTTTGCCTGCCATGACAGTTCCTTTCTCACCACGCAAATATTGATAAAACCCGCGCAGAATACCTAAGTTTCAATACCCTTACAAGAAGATAGTTTATACTAGTATTAACACTACTACTTTAAGACTGTTTTAGCATGCAAGCGATTGAACCAACAGGTAAAACGATAGTGGATACCCGCCGTCAGGAACTGGCTGAATTTTTGCAAGCGATGCGTCAACGGGGCAGCCCGGAAGAATTCGGGTTCCCATCCGGTTCACGACGCCGCACCCAAGGCTTGCGCCGCGAAGAAGTGGCACAACTCGCAGGCATCAGTGCCACCTGGTATACATGGATAGAACAGGCACGCGAAGTAAATGTGTCAGCCGATGCGTTAGCCAGGCTGGCCACTGCCCTTAAATTAAGCAAGTCTGAACGCAGTTATTTATTCGATATGGCAGACCGCCGAGATCCGCAAGCGCATCATGCCGAAGTCGATACCGCACCTGAAACCTTGGTCGCCATGCTGGCCGAAATACAGATTCCCGCCTATATCATGGGCCGTACCTGGGACATCCTGGCCTGGAACCAGCCCGCAGGAACCTTATTTATCGGACTGCTGGATAAGGAGTGGCCAGCAGATCAACGCCCTAACCTGTTACGGTTTGTCTTTATCCACCCTTCAGCCAGGCAGTTTGTGGTGAATTGGGAGATGCGGGCACGACGCCTGGTGGCGGAGTTCAGGGCTGATAGCCGCTCTCGCCTGGAGGAGCCAGACGTCAAGCAACTCGTGGATGAACTCAGCAATGCCAGTATGGAGTTTGCCCAGTTCTGGAAACAGCACGATGTCCTGGAAAGACAGGGCGGACAGCGCGAATTTCAGCATCCGCAATCTGGATTCATTCAATTCCAGCAGGTCACCTTACGGCCGGTGGAACAAGAACATTTAAAACTGGTGCTGTTACAACCTGCCTGATCAGACAGCGACCAAGGGTTTAACGGTTTGTACCAGCTTGTATTCCAGCGCATCCTTAAGCGCCAGCCAGGAGGCCTGGATAATGTCAGAAGACACGCCTATCGTCGCCCAGCTGGAATGCTGGTCAGACGATTCGATCAGCACGCGCACTTTGGCAGCCGTGGCCAAGTTTGAATCGAGCACACGCACTTTGTAATCAATCAGCTTGATATCCTTGATCGCCGGATAAAACGGCTCCAAGGCTTTACGCATGGCTTTGTCCAGTGCATTCACCGGGCCATCGCCCTGCGCTGTCGCCGCAGTCTCCTGCCCACGCACACTCAGATGGATACTGACTGAGGAGTTCAGGCCATCTGCAGAAGGTTCATAGATATTGACGTTGTATTGCTTGAGGCTAAAAAATGGCTCAAACTTGCCCAGCAGTTTTTGCATTAACAGGTCAAAAGAACTCTCGGCATTTTCAAACTGGTAGCCTTCATGCTCCAGTGCTTTTAAATGCTCAAGGATATTGATAGCCGCGTCAGACTCTTTGGTCAGTGTGGGGTCTATTTGTTGCAGTTTACGTAATATCGCACCGCGACCAGCCACTTCAGACACCAGTATCTGCCGTTCGTTGCCCACCATGCCCGGATTGATGTGCTCATAGGACTTGGGGTTTTTATTCACGGCATCAATATGCATGCCACCTTTGTGCGCAAAGGCATCCTGACCCACATAAGGCGCTTTATCATTAAAAGCCACATTCGCGACTTCGCTCACAAAGCGGGCCGCGGCAGTGAGTTCTGAAAGCTGCACCTCAGAAATACAATCAAACCCGAGCTTGAGTTGCACATTAGGGATAATCGACACCAGGTTGGCATTGCCGCAGCGCTCACCTATGCCATTGATAGTACCCTGCACTTGAACGGCACCCGCCTGCACGGCCGCAACCGAGTTAGCTACCGCCATTTCGCAATCGTTATGGCAATGAATGCCAACTTGCACTGACGGAAACTGTTTAACCACGGCCTCAGTCACAGCAAATATTTCATTCGGGAACGTGCCGCCATTGGTATCGCACAAGGCCAGCACATCCGCGCCTGCTTCCACCGCCGCTTGCAGTGTTTGCATGGCGTAACCAGCATTGGCCTTATAGCCATCGTAAAAGTGTTCCGCGTCAAACACCACCTCTTTACCTTGCGCTTTCAGGTAAGCAATGGTGTCGCCTATCATCGCCAGGTTTTCGTCCAGCGTAGTACGCAGGATGTCTGTCACCTGATAATCCCAGCTTTTGCCAAAAATCGCCACGGCTTGAGTATTCGCTGACAACAACGACTGCAGGTTTTTATCCTCAGCAGCAGTAATCCCGATACGGCGGGTGCTGCCAAAGGCAATGATTTTAGCGTGCTGCAATTTCAGTTCGCCAACACGCGCGAAAAACTCCAGGTCTTTGGGATTAGAACCCGGATTGCCCGCTTCAATATAGCCTATGCCCAATTGGTCCAGACGCTGGACCACCTTGAGTTTATCCTCGACTGAAAACGAGACTCCTTGCGCTTGCGCGCCATCGCGCAAGGTAGAGTCATAGGCAATGACGCGTCGCTGGGCCATAAGAATTATTTTTTACGGTTGTGCAAGTTGGCTGCGATACGCATCCGTAAAGCATTCAGCTTGATAAAGCCGCCGGCATCTTTTTGGTCGTATGCGCCCTTGTCGTCTTCAAACGTGGCAATGGTAGAGTCAAACAGTGAATCCGTCTTGCTGTCACGGCCCACCACAATCACATTGCCTTTGTACAGTTTGACACGCACCCAGCCATTCACGGTCGCCTGTGTATGGTCGATCAGCGTTTGCAGCGCAACCCGCTCAGGGCTCCACCAGTAACCATTGTAGATCAGGCTGGCATAGCGTGGCATCAGGTCATCTTTCAGGTGCGCCACTTCGCGGTCCAGCGTAATGCTTTCAATCGCACGGTGAGCCTTGAGAATAATCGTACCGCCTGGGGTTTCGTAACAACCACGTGATTTCATACCGACATAGCGGTTTTCCACCAGGTCCAGACGACCTATACCGTGTTTACCACCGATACGGTTCAACTCAGCCAGAATTTCATGTGCTTTCAGCGCTTTGCCATTCAAGCTGACAATGTCACCATTCTTGAATTCGATATCCAGGTACTCAGCCGCATCTGGGGCTTTTTCCGGAGACACGGTCCAGCGCCACATGTCTTCTTCGGCTTCGGCTGCCGGGTCTTCAAGGTGACGGCCTTCGTAAGAAATATGCAACAGGTTGGCATCCATTGAATACGGACTGCCACCTTGCTTGTGCTTCATCTCGACTGGAATGCCATGTTTTTCAGCATAGGCCAGCAGTTTTTCACGGGACAACAAATCCCACTCACGCCAAGGGGCGATAATTTTGATGTTCGGATTAAGTGCATAGGCACCCAATTCAAAACGGACCTGGTCGTTGCCCTTGCCGGTCGCACCATGCGAAATGGCATCGGCTTTGGTTTCGTTGGCAATTTCAATCAGGCGTTTGGCGATGAGCGGACGTGCGATCGACGTGCCCAGCAAATACTCGCCTTCGTAAATGGTGTTGGCACGGAACATTGGGAACACAAAGTCACGCACAAACTCTTCACGCAAGTCATCAATGTAAATCTCGTTCACGCCAAATTTTTTGGCTTTTTCACGCGCGGGTTCCAGTTCTTCGCCCTGTCCAAGGTCAGCAGTAAACGTGACCACCTCACATTGATAAGTGTCTTGCAACCATTTCAGAATCACGGAAGTGTCCAGGCCGCCAGAATAGGCCAATACGGCTTTTTTAATATCGCTCATTGAAGTTGTATTTCCATAAAAAATATTTTTACCTCACAGCTAACGAGATAAAGAGAAAATTTGTAATAGCGCCTTTTCTCTGCGACCTCTATGTTATCTGTGGCTAACACATGTGTTTGGCGTCACGTTTGCTGTCACGCCAGTCTGGCACGCTTAATTTCAACTTCGTGTCAGAGTGAACCTATAAAAAAACAATTTTTTTGCCACAGAGATCGCAGAGGACTAGGAGAAAACCACCTTGAAACACTCGGAGTCTCTGTGGTGAAAAATCAAACCTTGCCTAATAACAAATATTCCATCAGCGCTTTTTGCGTATGCAGCCGATTCTCGGCTTCGTCCCAGACCACGCTTTGCGCGCCATCAATCACCTCGGCTGAAACTTCTTCACCGCGATGCGCAGGCAAACAGTGCATAAACACGGCATCGGCTTTGGCCACCTTCATCATGTCCGCATCCACTTGCCAATCGGCAAAGTCTTTGCGGCGCTCTTCATTTTCAGCCTCAAAGCCCATGCTGGTCCAGACATCGGTTGTCACCAAATCTGCGCCTCGTGCCGCTTCCATCGGGTCAGCAAATGACTCGAAATGATCCGTGCCATACAGGTTGGCGCGCTCTGGCTCAACCTCATAGCCAGGAGGAGTAGACACATGCACATTAAAGTCCAGCACTTCTGCCGCTTGTAACCAGGTGTTACAGACGTTGTTGCTATCGCCAATCCAGGCCACGGTCTTACCTTGAATTGAGCCTCTATGCTCAATAAAAGTAAAAATATCGGCCAGAATCTGGCATGGGTGGTATTCGTTGGTCAGGCCATTGATGACAGGCACCCGTGAATTTTGCGCAAAACGCTCAATGATGCTTTGCTCAAAGGTACGGATCATCACGATGTCGCTCATGCGCGAAATGACTTGTGCCGCGTCTTCGACCGGCTCACCACGGCCCAGTTGCGAATCGCGGGTATTGAGGTAGATCGCAGAACCCCCAAGTTGCTGCATGCCGGCCTCAAATGACAAGCGGGTACGTGTACTGGCTTTTTCAAAAATCATGACCAGCGTGCGGTCTACCAGCGGCCAGTATTGTTTATAGTTTTTAAATTGCGATTTAATCCATTTGGCACGGGTAAAGATATGCTCGATCTCGTCACGTGTCAGGTCATTAAATTGCAAAAAATGTTTAATACTCATGATGTATGGGTGCTTGTTAAATCAAGCACTTGCCTTTAAAAAATTTAAAATCAGGGGCGTTAACCTGCTTACTAACTCATCTGCTTCCTGCTTGCTCATGATCAGCGGTGGTAACAAACGGATCACTTTTTCTGAGGTGACGTTAATCAACAGTTTTGCTGCCAACGCCTGCTTGACCAGCTCGGCACATGGTTTGTCGAGCTCAATCCCAATCATCATGCCGGCATTGCGTACATTAACCACACCAGCCTCGCCTTTGAGCGCAAGCGTAAACTGTTCGCGAATATAGTCGCCAACCGTCTGTGCGTTTTCACGTAACTGTTCTTCGGCAATGATATTTAATGTGGCCAAGCCAGCAGCCGTTGCCAGCGGGTTACCGCCAAACGTAGAGCCATGCTTGCCTGGCGTAAAGGTTTCTGCAGCGACACCACGAGCCACGCACGCGCCAATCGGCACGCCTGAACCCAGACCCTTGGCCAGCGTCATCACATCCGGCAGAATGCCACTGTGCTGAAAAGCAAACCAGGTGCCGGTTCTAGCAATGCCTGACTGGACTTCATCCAGCATTAACAGCCAGCCATTGGCATCGCACAGCGCACGCAAGCCTTGCAAATAGGCTTTTAAGCTGGCAGGAATATGAATGCCGCCTTCGCCTTGCACAGGCTCAACCAGGATGGCGACCACGTTGTTTTTATGGGCAGCAATCGCTTTCACTGCTTCGATATCATCAAACGGCACGCGGATAAACCCACTGACCAATGGCTCAAAACCGGCTTGCACCTTGCGGTTTCCCGTCGCCGACAAGGTCGCCATGGTTCTGCCATGAAAGCTTTGGTCCATGACGATAATTTCAGGATGGTCTATGCCTTTGTTGTGTCCGTACAAGCGGGCCAGTTTAATGGCCGCCTCATTGGCTTCACAGCCAGAATTACAGAAAAACACGCGGTCCATACCGGACAGTTCAGCAACTTTATCCGCCAACGCCGCCTGCTCAGCAATCTGGTAAATATTGGAAACATGGATCAGCTTGGCAATTTGTGCATTGAGTGCTGCCACAAATTTTGGATGGGTATGACCCAAGCCATTCACGGCCACGCCAGAAAGTGCATCCAGATAGCGATCACCAGCAGTGTCTGTGAGCCAGACACCTTCACCTTTAACAAAGGTCACTGGCTGCCTGCCATATGTGTTCATTAAATGTTCCGAATGCATTTCAAACCCTTTATTCAAAAACAAAACGGCGGCTTAAGCCGCCGTAAACGTCTTAAACCCGCTAAAAACCTAATACGGCTCGATGACTTAATCCATTAACCATGAAAAAAATCATGGGCAAGGAAAGCATCAAGTTTGTGCGTGACGCCAGCATGGCGACACGTCTTGCTTTATTCTTGGCCGATTCATCTGCCACAACCAAGCCAAGTATCTTTTTCTGGTTAGGCCAAATCAGCACCCAGACATTAAACAGCATGACGGTTCCCAGCCAGGCACCGACGCCAATCAGCTCAAAATCGGGCCGCAAGGCAAACGCATCGGTAAAATGCGGACCGAGCAAGGCCGCCCCGGCTAACCAGGTGACTACAGCAGACCAGCGGAACCACAACAAAGCACGCGGCGCGATATGTTTGTTAATCCCCGCCGCCGTACCATCCGCCGCAGCCGCTTTCAAACCTGCCATTTGCACCAGGTTAAAATAATAAAGCAGGCCCACCCAGGTAATGCCTGCCAATACATGCATCCATCTTGCAAGTGCTGGAACCAGCTCCATCGCCTTAGCCCCCTGCCACTACAAAATTTTTGAGGAAAAAAACCAGAGCCAGCGTGAGTAACACGCCGCAAATGACGGAGCCTGTAACAGATTCCAATGGATTTTTCATATACACCCCAACGCTTTTGCGTGTTTAAGCCCGAATGATGGATGCTGGCCTCTATACTACAACCCAAGATAAACCTAAGCCAGGCTTGATTTTTTTGTGGTTTTTAACCTTTTTAACTGCATCCTCAAGCTTACCGTAAAAGCAATTTATTGACAAGTTAACCCCAGGCCTAGTGAGGTCGTTCACGAAAGCGTCAAGTTTAGATGATACGCATGGTTTTTCGATTTATAATGCGCGGCGTCAATATAATTTGCGCCCAATCTGCAGGCGCCACAATGAGGGGACTCTCGCACCATGGCAACAACAGACATCGATGTATTGCTGGTTGGCGGCGGCATTATGAGCGCGACACTGGCGTCTTTATTGCATCGACTCGACCCGACGTTAAGTATTTGCATGGTGGAGCAACTGGAAGATGTGGCGCTGGAGAGCTCTGATGCCCTGAATAATGCAGGCACGGGGCATGCAGGTTACTGTGAACTGAATTACACACCTCAAAACAGGCAGGGCGAGATTCAAATCCGCCGAGCCCTTGAGATCAACGCAGCATTTGAAATTTCGCTGCAATACTGGGCTACCCTGGCAAAAGAAGGCGCACTGCAAGCGGCCGACTTTATCCAGCGCGTTCCCCACTTGAGTGCAGTCTGGGGCGCGGATGATGGTGCGTTTTTACGTAAACGTTTTGAACTGTTACAAGCCCATCCCTTATTTGCCGAAATGCAATGGAGCAACCAGGCGGAAACGCTGAATGAGTGGATGCCGCTGATGATGCGTGGCCGTGAAAAAGGTATACCTATGTCAGCCACCCGCGTTGCCCACGGCTCAGATGTCAACTTTGGCGCACTGACACGGCAACTGGTGTCATCCCTCAAATCACAAGCCAATTTCACCTTGCTGACACAGTCCCGTGTGACCAAACTCAAGCAAATCAACAAACGCGAAAAGCATCCCTGGCAAGTTCAGGTGCAACATCAGGCGACAGGAAAAAAACAAACGCTGGAAGCGCAGTTTGTATTTTTAGGCGCAGGGGGCGGCGCACTCCCCTTGTTGCAGCAGTCAGGAATCCCCGAGGCGAATGGTTATGGCGGCTTTCCGGTCAGCGGCCAGTGGCTGATTTGTAATGAACCCTCTTTAATCAACACGCATCATGCCAAGGTCTACAGCCAGGCAGCCGTCGGCGCGCCGCCCATGTCTGTGCCACATCTGGATACGCGCATGATACAAGGCAAGCCTGCCCTGCTCTTTGGGCCTTATGCCGGCTTCACCACACGCTTTCTCAAACAGGGTTCGCGCTTCGATCTGGCAAAATCCGTCAAAGTCAGAAACATCAAGAGCCTGCTTGGCGCGGGCAGGCACAATCTGGACCTGACCAAATACCTGATCAAGGAAGTGTTTCAAACGCACGAGCAACGCATGGCTGCATTACGCGTATTTCTGCCCGCCGCCGATAGCCAGCACTGGCAACTGGCACACGCCGGGCAACGGGTCCAAATCATCAAGCGCTGCCACCAGCACTGGGGCAAGCTGGAGTTTGGCACTGAAATTGTGGCCAGTGGCGATGGCAGCCTGGCGGCCTTGCTTGGAGCATCTCCAGGCGCATCTGTCAGCGTCAAGGCCATGCTGGATGTTTTACAACGCTGTTTTGCCAAGCGCATGCAAAGCCAGGCCTGGCAAGAGACACTCAAGTCGTTGATTCCGTCTTATGGAGAATCGTTAATTGATGACGCCGAGCTACTTGCACGCGTACGTCGTGATACCTTGAGTATCTTGCAGCTGGGTTAATCACAAACACCCGAAGTGATGCGACAACTTGATAAAAAGTTGAATTTCCTCGACAGTCATGTGGTCATGTCTAGTGGACTGTATTAGAAAGCGAACTGTTTATGTATTCCAGCATAGCCGACAAAACACTATTGAATCTCTTTGGCGCAGGCCTTACCACACTGGTTTTAGCCGGGTGCCAGGCGGATGCCCATAAGGTACAAGCCACTGCCCCCGACTTTGGTGAAAACGTCTTTATCTTGGATCCACAAATGCCTGCAGAAGAAGTGCAGGCCAGGCTGGACAGCCTGTTTAAGCAACAAGAGAGTAACCAGTTTGGACCCGAACGCTATGCCGTTCTGTTCAAACCGGGCGTCTATCACAACAAGATCAAACTGGGTTTTTATACGCAGCTTATGGGCTTGGGCCGCTACCCCGATGACGTCATGTTGCAGGGTGGCATTGAGGTCAAGGCCACCTGGCACGAAGAAGACGCCACACAGAACTTCTGGCGTAGCGTAGAAAACCTGTCGGTCACGCCAGATAATGGCACCATGCAATGGGCGGTATCGCAAGCCTCGCCACTACGCCGCCTGCATGTCCGTGGCAATATGTTGCTGGATGACAATGGCGGCTGGTCGAGTGGTGGTTTTATCGCCGACAGTCTGATTGACCAGCAAGTCAACTCTGGCACCCAGCAGCAGTGGCTTACCCGCAACTCCAATATAGGCAGCTGGACCAATGCCAATTGGAATATGGTATTTGTTGGCGTCAAGCATGCCCCAGATGCAACGCATTGGCCTAATCCACCCTATACTGACGTCCCGCAAACACCGGTAGTACGGGAGAAACCATTCCTGACCCTCAGCCAATCTGGAGAATATCAGGTATACGTCCCGCCACTGCGCCAGCAGACACAAGGCATCAGCTGGCAAGATGCCCACCTGGACGGCACGACAATTCCTTTAAGCCGTTTTTATATCGCCAAAGCGGCAACAGATAACGCTGACAGCCTCAATGCGGCGCTCGCCAAAGGTCAGCATCTATTGCTGACGCCTGGCATTTACCAACTAGACAAAGCCCTCAACATTTCACATGCCAATACCGTCGTACTTGGCCTGGGTATTGCCACCCTGCTGCCGACGCAGGGAAATCCTGCCATGACGGTGCAAGATGTCGATGGCGTGATTCTGGGCGGTGTGTTGTTTGATGCAGGTGAAAAAAACAGCGAGGTGTTATTGCAGGTGGGACAAAGTAAAACGGCCACCTCGCATGTTCAAAACCCGATCAGCTTGCACGACGTGTTTTTCCGGGTAGGCGGCGCTACTGTGGGCAATGCGACGCAGAGTGTCATGATCAACAGCAATCACGTCATTGGCGACAACTTGTGGGTTTGGCGTGGCGACCATGGCAATGGCATAGGCTGGGCCACCAATAAAACCAAGCATGGCATTGTCGTGAATGGCGATGATGTCACCATGTATGGCTTGTTTGTGGAGCATTTTCATGATTATCAAACAGTGTGGAATGGCGAAAATGGTGCGGTGTATTTTTACCAGAGTGAAGCGCCCTATGACGTCCCCAACCAGGCCAGCTGGATGAATGGCAGTACCCATGGCTTTGCCTCTTACAAGGTAGCCGATCACGTCACCCAACACAAAGCCATCGGCATGGGCGTGTACTGCTTTTTTAACGAGAACCCAGAAGTCAAACTAAGCAGCGCGATTGAAGCCCCCGTAGGGGAGCACATCCAGTTTGAGCGCATGACCAGCGTCTCACTGGGCGGGACAGGTGAAATTACGCATGTCCTCAATACGCTGGGTGAGACAGCCAAACCTGGTAGCGAAGTTTCCCGCCTGCTAAAGCCTTAACGGATGACGTGGAGAGCGCCTGCTGCCATCACACCCAAGCAGGCGTTTGATGACTATCCGGCCTGCTGCTGCCCATACAGGCGCTGATAGACACTGCCGGCCTGCTGCACCAGTGTCTCATGCCGCCCTTCCTCAATAATGCGGCCACCGTCAAACACCAGCACGCGGTCAGCCTCTTTCACAGCAGATAATCTATGGGCAATGATGATGGTCGTGCGCCCATGTAAAAAGCCACGCATCGCCTGATGCAACAAGGCTTCTGTATGCGTATCCAGCATAGAAGTTGCTTCATCCAAAATCACAATTTGCGGCTGTTTCAGCATCATGCGTGCAATCGCCAAGCGTTGACGTTGCCCACCAGACAAGCGTACCCCACTGCGCCCAAGTTGTGATTCCAGGCCTTGTGGCAAATCGCGCACAAACTGCGCCAGCTGTGCGATTTCAAGCGCCTGCCATAAGTCCTCATCCGAATAAGCGGCATCCAGGCTCAGGTTTTGCCGCACGCTGTCATTAAACAGCATGGGTTGTTGCAGCACCACGCCCAGATGTTCGCGCACTTGCGCATAACCTAATTGCTCAATCGCTTGGCCGTTAAATAATATCTGCCCCTGACTGGGCGCATACAACCCCAGCAACAGTTGCACCAATGTCGATTTACCGGCACCCGAGACGCCTACCAGCGCCACTTGTTCGCCGGGCGCGATCTCCAGCGTGACATCAGCCAGAATAGGATCCCCCTCGCCATAAGCAAAGGTCACATTTTGCAGACGGATTGCGGCAGGTGACTGTACGTCCAGCGCTTGTACGACGGCCGGATATTGTGGTTCTTCATCCGCCGCCAATACCTGGTTGATCCGGCCGAGCGCCGCCCTGGCAGCATAATAAGACACTTGTACCGATAATAGCTCTTGCACCGGGCCCATCATGAACCACAAGTAGCCAAACACGGCGATCATCTGGCCGACAGACAAGTCTGAAAACACCACCATCAACATGGCGACAGCGCGAAAAATCTCAAAGCCAAATAAAAACACACCAAATGACAAGCGCGCCAGGGCGTCAGACTTCCAGCCGGAAGCGGTAGCGGCTTCCCTGACCGCCTCCGCCGCCTGTTTGGCTTTATCCAGAAAGCGGCGGTCACTATTGCTCGCCCGCAGTTGCTGCATGACTTCCAGCGTTTCCGTCACTGATTGTGACAGCACTTCAAAGGCGCCATTTTCACGTTGCTTCCAGGCTTTGACTTTTTTGCCTAGCACCATGGTGAGCGCGATGACGAACGGATTTAAAAACAAAATAATCAAGGCCAGTTGCCAGTGCATCCAGAGCAACACCACCGCTACCCCAATCACGCTTAAGATGGCGACCAGCACCTTGGCAATCGTTTCACCTAAAAACTTGTCCAGCGTCTCAATATCGGTGAGCAACCTGGCAGTCACCTGGCCAGCCCCCAAGCCTTCATAGACTTGCATGCGTATCCTGCCCAGCTTGTCCAATAAGGTTTGCCGGACGCCCAGCGTCACCTGTTTGGACAAACCGACAAAAATACGGGTGGTCGCTACGCCAAGCAGCACGCTACTCAACCGTAAGCTGATCGTGAAAAAGGTCACCACCATAATAATGGCAATCGGCCCCAGCCATTGGGCAGGGAGCAGCGCCGTCATTAATGCAGTGAGTTTTCCCGGTTGGTGTAGGAGGACTTCATCCACCAGCAAGGGCATGAGGAGCGGGATCGGTACCGCGACAACCGCACCACAAAATGCCAGGCATTGACCTAGCCATAAACGGCCAGAATGCTGACGCAGTTGCCGCCACAAATCCTGCAGGCTTAAAGTCATGTTGCGATGAGGCCGGTGAACTTAAGCGGACAGCACACGCTGGCGGCGGATCTCGTAGAGGGCAATCCCGCTGGCGACACTCACGTTCAGGCTTTGTACCGAGCCAAACATGGGGATGGTAATCAAGGCATCGCAGGTTTCCTGCGTCAAGCGGCGCATGCCATCGCCCTCGGCGCCCATCACTAAGGCAATCGGTCCTTGCAGCTTGGTATTGTGCAAGTTACCTGGGGCGTCCATGGTGGTGCCCACAATAAACACACCTGCCTCTTTGAGCTCACGCAAGGTGCGCGCCAGATTGGTGACAGCAATAAAAGGAACCGTCTCCGCCGCGCCACTCGCCACCTTGCGCACCGTGCCATTCAGGCCGACAGAGCGGTCTTTGGGTGCAATAATCGCATGCACACCCATGGCATCAGCCACGCGCAAACAAGCCCCAAGGTTATGCGGATCCTGTACGCCATCCAGCACCAGGAAAAATGGCGGTTCGTCGAGATCGGATTCCAGCACATCGTGGATATCCTTGTACGGCATAGGCGTTTCCACCACACGGGCAATTACGCCCTGATGGCGGCCATGCGCGCCAATAAATCCATCCAGACGCTGACGATCCGCCTGGATCACGCGGATATTCTGCCCTTTAGCCATCTCAAGCAAATCACGCATGCGCGCATCTACCCGGTCCTGGTCAATAATAATTTCCTGTATGCTGCCACCATGCTGACGCATGCGACTCAACACCGCATGAAAACCAAATAAAATGCGGGTTTCCGACATAATTACTCCTAAATGTTTAAGGCCTTTTGCTGATGATTTGGCAAAAGTAAAAATACGAATCGCGCAGAGGTAGCTGATATTCGCTACCCCTGCGCGACGAGACACCCCTGACGAGGCACTATTGCAACAACCGCTATTATCCCAGATTTTTCATGAGGCGATTTTTCAATCTGATTGCATGGCTGGGATTATCTGGCTCTTGCCTTGGGTTTGCCTTTGTTTTTTTGCGCCGAATGTCGGCCCTTATCTTTAGCGGAGCGGCTTCTGGCGGGTGCCGCTTTGCTTGCAGAAGGCTTTTCCGCGCTGCCACGTGACGAACCGGCGCTAGATCTGCTTGTTTTTTTCGCCGTTTGCTTCGTTGCTTTAGGCGTTTCCCACATCCTGGGTGCAGCGTCTTCTACCGGCTTTGCCTTGCTGGTAGCGTTGGTCTTTTTCGCATTGGAGGACGTACTATTCGAGGCATTAATGGTGGCCATCGCCTCTGCAGAAATACCTTCACTGACATCAGCCGCCTCGTTCTTACCGACCAGCGTAAAGTCAATCCGCGTGGTTTCGAGATCTACACGCACCACTTTCACCGTCAAGCGGTCACCCAAGCGATAGCGTACGCCGGTGCGCTCACCGACCATCTCGTGCCTGGCTTTATCATGGATAAAGTAGTCATTACCCAGATCTGTGACATGCAGCAAGCCTTCCACATAGACCTCATCCAGCGCTACAAATAAGCCAAAGCTGGTGACGCCTGCCACGGTGCCGCTGAACACCTCGCCCACTTTATCCTGCATATAAAAGCATTTGAGCCAGTTCGTCACATCGCGTGTCGCATCATCGGCACGGCGCTCGGTCATTGAGCAGTGTACGCCTAGGTGATGCCAGTCTTTAGCCTGATAGCGCTTGCCTTCTACCACGGCCTTAATCGCGCGATGGACTAACAAGTCAGGGTAACGGCGGATCGGCGAAGTGAAATGCGTATACGCCTCATAAGCCAGGCCAAAGTGGCCAACGTTATCCGGGCTATACACTGCTTGCTGCATGGAGCGCAGCATCACTGTTTGCAATAACTGTGCATCCGGGCGCGCTTTGATACGCTGCATGAGCTTGGCGTAATCTTTGGCGCGCGGGCTTTCGCCACCACCCACACCAAACCCAAACTCTCCCATAAACAGGCGCAAGGCTTCCAGTTTTTCCGGCGTTGGCCCTTCATGGATACGGAACAGGCAAGTCTGCTCGTTTTTGAGTAAAAAGTCAGCGGCACAAACATTTGCTGCCAACATGCACTCTTCAATCAGTTTATGCGCATCGTTACGCACCACCGGCACAATCTTGTCGATTTTGCCATTATCGTTAAACACCATCATGGTTTCAGTGGATTCAAACTCTACCGCACCGCGTTTTTCGCGCTGGGTCAGCATGAGCCTGAACACGCTGTTGAGGTTTTGCAAATGTGGCAACAGCCAGGCATATTCCTCACTCAGCGCCGCATCTTCGTCCTGCAATAAGGCAGCGACCTTGGTATAGGTCATGCGCGCTTTAGACCGCATGACCGAAGGATAAAACTGGTATTGCTTGACCACGCCCTGCCCGTCCACCTGCATATCGCACACCATACACAAGCGTTCAACGTCCGGGTTCAACGAACACAGCCCGTTAGACAAGGCTTCCGGCAACATCGGGATCACACGGCGGGGGAAGTAGACCGAGTTCCCACGGTCAAAGGCCTCTTTATCCAGCGCATCCCCAGGCTGCACATAAAAGCTCACGTCAGCAATCGCCACCACCAGGCGCCAGCCTTTGCCTTGCGGCTCGGCAAACACAGCATCGTCAAAGTCACGTGCAGTTTCGCCATCAATCGTGATCAAAGGTAATTCACGCAAATCCTTGCGGCCTTTGTAATCTTTAGCTTGTACGGTTTTAGGAAAGTCCTCAGCCTGCTTGAGCGCCGCAGGATTGAACTGGTGCGGCAAATGATGCTTGCGCAAGGCAATCTCAATCTCCATGCCGCTATCCGCATAATTGCCCAAAATTTCGACAATCTTGCCCATCGGGTTAGAGTGCGAAGAAGGATATTCGGTTAACTCAACCGTCACCACTTGCCCTACTTGCGCATCCATGTCCAGATGGTAAGGAATCAGGATATCCTGGCTGATACGCTTGTCTTCAGCCGCGACAATCGTCACGCCTTGGGCGCGGATCACCCGCCCGACCAGGGTCTTGTTCGCCCGCTCCAGCACCTCAACCAGCTTGCCCTCAGGCCGCCCCCTGCGGTCCAGCCCAGCCAAACGCACCATCGCGCGGTCACCATGCATGACCAAGGTCATTTCCTTAGGGCCTAAAAAGATATCTTCAGGATTTTTGGTTTTATCATCGGGCACCAGGAAACCATAACCATCGGTATGGCCAAACACCGTCCCCGCAATCAAATGGATTTTATCCGGCAAACAAAACGCACCCTTGCGGTTACGCATCAACTGCCCATCGCGCTCCATCGCGCCCAACCGGCGGTTAAAAATGTCACGCTCATCATGGCTGATGTCGAGCATCACATAAATCTGCTCAGCACTCAGGGGGATTCCCTGGTCTGACAACAACTGCAACACCAGCTCGCGACTAGGCAGCGGTGTTTGGTATAACTCAGCTTCACGCTGGGCCTGCGGGTCATTTGCACGCAGGGATTTTTTAGTTTTTCTGGTTGACAATATTTATTCTTCCTTTAAAATGCTCAGCTTCTTTAGCCCAGATGGCGAAATTGGTAGACGCGCTAGTTTCAGGTACTAGTGTTTAACGACGTGGAGGTTCGAGTCCTCTTCTGGGCACCAAAAATGGCTTATCAGCCATGCCAAATTTAGACTCCAAAGCATCGAATTTATTTTTAGTACTGATTGGTACTTTGTATTATTTGCTTTGCATGTTTTGTAAATCAACATAGAGTCAGTTTAACACCCTTTACTCTTTGATCTGGATTTAACATTCAATTTCATCAAAATCGACGCTGCCAAAGCTGAGATTATTATTTTGATGAGCACTAAAATTCGATCGCCATCGACTCATTTCTGGTGCCTTTTTTCTAGATCAAAGGCGCAGACTTGTTTCGCTACTCCTTTGAACCAAACCATCATTGAGTTGATCTTTTCAGAAAAACTACAAGCAATTGCCTTTTTTGGCTTGTCCAGGCGGGCAATGATCTTTGACAACTACACAGCCAGGTAATAAAAGGGTCAATATGACAATGGCTGCCATGATATTTTTCATTTGCTTTCCCCTTCGTAAAATTTGAATAACAAAGCTTGAAAAATCTCAATACGCTCTACTGGATATCACTGACTCTATAAGCGATGAGAGAGTAATAAGAACAGAAAGCTCAAAGCCCCAGTAACCTGAGGCTTTGGGGTTTACTCAAGCAAAAGTGTGTCTAGCGGTTATTGAAAAAACCGATATTCATCACTCTGTCATTCACAAAAGTGACTTCGGTTTCTTTGTAGGTGTTCTTTTTGTCGTATTTCACCAGGTTTTTGTAATACCACATCTCAACCTGTACAGGTTTTGAGCTGTCTTGTTGTTTGCCAATGCCTGCGATCATGCTGTTAGCGTTGGTGGGTTTGACAGATTGCTGTTTTTTAAAGGGTTGGCCGAGCTTTTCGAGCACCACCTTTTTGGATTTGCCACTAAAGCCGTTGATAAATTCGTTTTCATCATACGTTTTACCTGCCAGTGCGCTGGTAGCAGCCAGTGCGAGTGCGGCGGTGACCAAGGCGGTCATAAGATGGGTGTATACCTTCATGTTTACTTCCTGTTATCCAAAATCAAATTACTGAATTATTGTTTTGTGCAAGTATAACTGTTTATGTCTGGCTTTGGTTGACCTGGCTAATGAGCCAGTTTGCCTCAGGGCAAGATTTAAAGCCCTTGGCGCACCGTTAAAAATCAAGTTGCATGCCGTCATAACCGACCTGGACATTGGCCGGCAGCCTGGCTTGCAAAGCCTGGTATTCAAGCTCATGGGTCATATGAATGAGCACATTGCGTTTGGCACCTATGCGCGCAATCAAGGCCAGTGATTGCTCGACGTTGACATGGGTTGGGTGCGGTTTTTCACGCAGGCAATCTATGAGCAACAGGTCTACCCCCTGCAGCAATGCATAGGAGCTTTCCGGAATCTCGGAGACATCGGTCATATAGACAAAGTTAGCGATCCGGTAGGCATAGATGCGGATTTTGCCGTGCATGATGGGGATGGGAATAATGTGCTGGCCAGCTGCTGCAAACGGCCCCTCCACCACATGGGCAGCCAAAACAGGCAAGTCCCAATAAGTGGGAATGGGGTCACGTAGCGTATACCCAAATTTTTCCTGAATATGGGTAACCGCCTCGGGATAACTGTAGAGCGGGATCTGGCAGCGGTTGATCTGGCAAAACGCGCGTAAATCATCGATGCCGTGCAGATGATCTGCATGCGTGTGGGTGTATAACACGGCATCTACCCTGCGCATCTGCTGGCGCAAGGCTTGCTGGCGCAGGTCTGGCGAGGTGTCGATCAGAATCACCCGGCCGTCATCCAGCGTGACCATACTTGAGCAGCGCGTGCGCTTGTTGCGTACATTGGTCGAGCTGCAAGTGTCGCACTGGCAACCGACAGCAGGCGTCCCTGCGCTGGAACCTACGCCTAAAATGGTCAGTTGCATGGCTGGGCGTGCTTGAACAGTTTAAAAAAGTTTGCGGTGGTCGCATCCATGACCTGCTGCAACGGCTGTTCGCGCAAGCGCGCAATTTCTTCTGCCACATGCCGCACATAGGCGGGCTGGTTGGTTTTGCCACGGAACGGGATAGGCGCCAGATAAGGTGAATCGGTTTCTACCAGCATAGACGCCAAAGGCACTTTTTGCGCGACGTCTTTGAGCGACTGGGCATTTTTAAACGTCACGATGCCGGAAAACGAGATATAAAAGCCCATGGCAATCGCGGCCTGTGCCACCTCCCAGCTTTCTGTAAAGCAGTGCATGACACCCCCAACTTCAGCTGCGCCCTCCTCCTGCATAATCTTGATCGTATCTTCGGCAGCATTACGGGTATGGATAATCAGCGGTTTCCCGGTCTGTTTTGCTGCACGGATATGCGTCCTGAAGCGCTCGCGCTGCCAGGATAAATCGCCCGTCAAGCGGAAGTAATCCAACCCGGTTTCACCAATCGCCACCACGCGTGGATGGTTTGCCAGGTCGACCAGGCCTTGCACGGTAGGCTCTGTGATGTCTTCGTAATCGGGATGCACCCCGACAGAGGCATAAATATTGGGATACTGCTCGGCGATGGCCAGCACTTCAGGGAATTTATCCAGCGTCACAGAAACGCATAAGGCATGCCCTACCTGGTTGCTGCGCATGCTCTCCAATACTTGATCCATATTCTGGATCAGCTCGGGAAAATTCAGGTGGCAATGGGAATCTACTAACATATTCTTTCTGGCTTCAGGCTAAACGCTACTCAGGGCTAAACACTAAATGGTATTCGACGGTCGACTGGATTTGAGTGCCGCGCCCAAGATAGATTCAATCCGTTTTTTGGCTTCGGCGCCACCATCTTTGTCACTAAACTGAATGCCTATGCCCTGCGGTTTATTGTTGACCGCCTGCGGCGTGATCCAGATCACCTTACCCACCACTTTGAGCTTGTTTGGATCATTGAGCAACGTGAGCAACATAAACACTTCTTCGCCCATTTTAAAAGGCTTGCTGGTGGGGATAAACAAGCCGCCGCCTTTGACAAAAGGCATATACGCCGCAAACAGGGCGGCTTTTTCACGAATGGCCAGCGACAACACACCAGGTTTTGAGGCGGCAGAAGGTTGCATCTCGGTCATGACATAAGCTCCAGATGGCGTGAGCGGTTAATCAGATACACGGATAAAGACGACATGAGCCAACGGCTTGGCTGCTGGCAGATACGCTCGCCTACTCATTTACTCGGTGTTTCCTCAAATATTTTTTTGTATTGCAACAACAACTGCTCTAACTGCAGCTCTTGATTGAGCGGATGTTGTGCGGTCATTTTAAAACGATTTAACTGTTGCTGGAACGCCAAAAGCCGCGATAACTGGACCCGTCTGGCCAAACTTTGCAACGCGGCAGCCTCTGAAGGATGGTAGCGCAAGGCTTGCTGATGACAGGACAACCACAAATCCAGCAACCACTTTTGCAACACTTGTATCGCCGCCTCCATGCCTTGTTTGATCAGCACGGTTACCGCTGCAACAACGTCGATCTCGCCGCCGCGGCGTAAATGCGGTTGAAACTGCTGATACCAGGCATACCAGTCCAGATCGTCTTGCAGCACGGTAATCGGGGCGCCGCCACTGTAATGCCAGAGCCATTCAGGCTGGGCAATCCCTTGCGACTGCATCCATTGCAAGCCTTGTGACTCATTGGGCACCGGCATCTCCACCTGCATGCAGCGACTCAGGATGGTCGGCAACAACGCTTGCCGTTGATGCGAGACCAGCAGGAATTGCGTCCGTTGCGGGGGTTCTTCCAGCAATTTAAGCAAGGCATTGGAGGCCGCAACATTCATGGCCTCCAGCGGGTGAATCAAGATCACGCGCATGCCTTCCACACGGTGGCTGCTTAGCGACAAGTAATCATGCAGCGCACGAATCTGGTCGATGAGGATTTGCTGGCGTTTACGGGTTTTCTTTTTGCTGCCCTCTGCGCTATCTTCATCTTCTGGCGTGATCTCCCTAAAATCAGGATGGGCGCCTTCTGATAACCAATGGCAAGACTGGCACTGCCCGCAGGCATGCCCCTGATCAGGCTGCAAGCACAGCAAAGCGGCGGCCATCGCCCGCGCAAAAGCCAGTTTGCCGATGCCGGGTTTGCCGTGCAAGAGCAACGCATGATGACGCGATTGGCCCGCTTGCATCCATTGTGCAAACAACGCAGCCTGCCATGGGTATGCTTGGGTGCTCAACATTGCCGGATAATCTCTGCAACTGTCTGCTGCACATCCACCAGCGGCCGATTGGCATCAATGACCCGGAAACGTTGCGGATATTGGGCAGCACGGGCCAGGTATTGCGCGCGCAAGCGTTCAAAAAACGCCGCGCCCTGCGCTTCAAATTTATCCGGGGTGCGTGCGCCCGCCAACCGTTGCAGGCTGACTTCTACCGGCACATCAAACAGCAAGGTCAGGTCAGGTTGCAAGTCACCCTGCACCCAATGCTCGAGCTGCTGCATTTTTGCCATGGACAGTCCGCGTGCGCCACATTGATAAGCATAAGACGCATCGGTAAACCGGTCTGACAATACGATGGCTCCACGCTGCAAAGCGGGCAGAATGACTTGTTGCAAATGCTCGGCGCGCGCCGCAAACATCAATAGAGACTCTGTCTCTACATGCATCTCGCGGTGCAAAAGCAAGGCACGTAACTCTTCACCCAGCGGGGTGCCACCAGGTTCGCGTGTAGACACCACTTCTTTGCCGGTCGCTTGCAGCAACTGCAAAATGGTGGGGATATGCGTACTTTTGCCCGCGCCATCCATGCCTTCCAACGTAATAAACAACCCTGCCATGCCCCGATTTCCCTTTAACTTTACGACAATTATTTTTTTAACTGGTACGCCCGCACTGCCTGGTTATGCGCCTCTAGCGTCGCGGTAAACACATGCCTGCCCTGGCCATTGGCAACAAAATACAAGGCGTTGGTATTGGCCGGATGCAATGCTGCTTGGATCGAAGCCAGCCCTGGCAATGCAATCGGCGTTGGCGGCAAGCCGCTGCGCGTATAAGTGTTATACGGGGTATCAGCCAATAAATCCTTTTTCCGGATATTGCCCTGGTAACGTGTGCCCATGCCATAAATCACTGTGGGATCCGTTTGCAGGCGCATGCCCTTGCGCAAGCGGTTTACAAACACACCTGCAATCTGCGGCCGTTCTTCTTCCACGCCGGTTTCCTTCTCCACAATCGAGGCCATGATTAAGGCCTCATACATGGTGCGGTAAGGCAAGCCCGACGCGCGTTGCTCCCACGCCTGATTCAAGTGCTGCACCATTTTTTGATAAGCGCGCTTATACAAATCCAGGTCACTGCTTTGCGCATCCAGAAAATACGTATCCGGGAAAAACCAGCCCTCAGGCGGCACATTTTCGCCACTGACGGCATGCATCAACTCCGAGTCTGACAGCATCACGGTATCGTGCCGGATACCCGGCATTTGCGCCATTTTTTGCCTGAAGTCGGCAAAGGTTTTGCCTTCAGTCAATTGCAGTTTGAATTGGTCAAACGTCCCATGTTTGAGCACATCAATGAGGCCCATCACTTGCAAGGGCGTATTAAAGGCATAATCGCCAGCCTGTAGTTTATTGGCACTGCCAGTGAGTTTCACGACCAGCAAAAAACTATACGGCTCGGTGAGCACGCCGGAAGCCACCAATTGATCGGCAATCGCACGCACACTGGCCCCAGCTGGGACTTGCATGCCTATCGTTTCCGAGACCATAGGCAGTGGGCGGATCAAAAAGATGACGATCCAGGTCGCCAACGCCACCATGGCCAAGCCCAATAAGGCCAGGCTGTATTTAACAAAACGTTTAATGAACAACATAATGCAACTGGGTTCTGAGGGTACGCGCCCAATCATTGTGTGCCAGTGGCTGCGCGTCAAGCTGCGTCACTTGCAACACGCCATACACACTGTTGCTGATAATCACGGCATCGGCAGACAGCACATCCTGCACCGTCAATTGGGTCACGTTTACCGGCTTGCCCTGCGTTTTATACCAATCCAGGATTTTTTGCCGCATGACGCCAGCCACGCCGCACTGGTCCAGTACCGGGGTCATCACTTGTCCGGCCTGATCAATAAAAAGATTGCCACTCACGGCTTCGATCACATGGTCTTGATAATCCAGCATCAAGCCATCAAAAAAGCGAGGGTCTTTAAGCTCGGCACGAGCCAGCACATTTTCCAGCCGGTTTAAGTGTTTGATACCCGCTAACAAAGGCTGGCTGGCCAATCTTGTCTGGCACTGGTAAAGCGCCACCCCCTGGGTGTAAATGGCTTCTGGATAGACCGGCAAAGGGCTCCAGACAAAGACACGGCTAGGCTCGGCAATCGCCGGCGGCGCATAGCCACGGGCGCCATCACCACGCGTAATAATGATTTTGACCACGCCGGACAAGCTGGCCTCATCCTCTCCGGCAGACATCAAGTTTTTGAATTCTTGCATCAATAACTCTGCCGATGGGCACACCATCTGGATTTTGCTGCAATCGGCGACTAGGGTCTGGTAATGCAAAGGCCAGTCTTGCAACTCACCGTTTAATAGCCGCATGGTACGAAAAATGCCATCGCCATAAGCAAAACCGCGGTTGGTAGGGCTCACGCCGCTCACCAATCTCCCATTCACGCAGTAACGCACCGAACTCATGTTTCGCCATTAAATATCTGTGTTTCTAACAAGGCTGAACCTTACCATAAATCTGCACCATAAATCTGCTGGCGCTGCCGGATGGCCAGCAAAAATGCGGGTGACCACGCCTGGAAAATCGCTCACATTTAAAGAATTAAAGGGTGTTCTAAAGTTTTTTTTCGGCATGCCGTTAACAGGATAAGCAGTATTGTGGACGAAATAATGATAGAGGGGTTCGATCATGTCGATTTCTAATATACAGAATAGCAATATCTCGTCTTTGTTGAGCAAGGCTTACAACACAGATAACAGTGCAGCGACAGGCAAGGTGCAAACCACCGATAGCAAACAAGCTGAGCCCGCGCAAACCGCGGCAGAGGCTGCGGCTGAAAGTGCAAAAGTGATTCTGGGAGGTCAGCAGGCACCGCAGACCTATACGGCACAAGGGTTGATGCAACAATTGCGTCAATACCAGCTTGATAATACTTCATTAATCTTTGGCGATAGCAGCGACGACACCAGCCAGGATGCCTTGCCAGGCATGCTTAGCAATACTGCAGATGACACAGACAGTGGTAGCCAGGACTGGGCCAGCACCATCAGCAAAAACCCAAGCCAGGCAGCGGTGATGGTAGAGCGCAGTAAAAGTAATTCCTTGAACACCATTTTCAATAACAAATAGCTGCTAAGAAGGAATAGCTACGGCCCTCAGTAGCACCTTGTCGACTTTGGGCAAGCTTCTGGCGGTATTTGGCTTTTATTTAACGCCAGGTCAAACCTTCAAAAAGTCAAACCTTAAAAAGGTCAAACCTTCAACAGATTAAACCCTGAAAAAAGTTAAACCTTCACAAACTGCCCAACGGGGTGCGCACTCAACAGGGCTTGCAAGTCGCTGCCCTTTAAAGCCAGCGCATACCCCAACACCCCACTGCCAATCACCACCCTATCGTAACTCAACACGCTTTGGTCAACCAGGACGCGCAAGCCCGCGGGCAAGGCGATGGGAGGCACGGCACCAACCACATAGCCAGTGGCCTCAGACACTTCGTCATACTCTGCCATCCGGCATTTTCGCTCACTCAAGTGCGCGCGCAACAAGGCCCAATCGGCACGGCCAGCTCCCGCCACAGCAAGCAGGCTAAAGCCGGTATGCTCCCCTTTAAACACCACACTACGCACCACTGATTGTGGATCCAGGCCTTGTGCTGTTAGCAGCTCCTCTAGGCTGCGAATTGGTTTTTTATCTTCACTGAGCGGGATCTCGATCACCTCAAAGGCCATCTGTTGCTGTTCGAGCAAACGGGTTACCGGAGAATCCAAAGTCACACTCATGAGCACTCCTTCATATTAATAAAATACATTAAATAAATATATTAAATTATTGATATTCTGTATATTTAGCATTGCTACCCTTGCATTTTTCAACCGGGTATTTTTGCGCATTCAAATCAATTTTGGCGTGAGTTGCTGCAATCAGGTCTATGCCACAGACTTCAGCGATCCGCATCAGGTAAACAAAGGTATCCGCCAACTCTTGCCCCACCTTTTCACGCGTGGCGGCATCCAGCTGGCGGCTATCGTCCTCAGTCATCCATTGAAAATGCTCCACCACCTCAGCCGCTTCGACAATCATGGCCATGGCCAGGTTTTTGGGAGAATGAAACTGTGTCCAGTCACGCTCTTCGACAAACTGGTTCACGCGGGCTCGCAAGGCATCAATGCTGTCTTTCATAAGGTTTCCATATTTTTTTAATTGCAGCCACAGAGGACACAGAGGACACAGAGCGCACAGAGAAATTCCTTTTTATACATGACAAGATTTATGCATGAGAAATTGACGTTCTCTGTGCCCTCTGTGGCAAAAAAATTGTAGGGTGGGCATGATGCCCACGCGGATGTTCTAACTACAGACTTTGTAACGCGTGGGCAACAAGTTGCCCACCCTACGGTTATTCTATTATCCTACACTCACTGCGCGCTTTCAGGCGCGGCACCTTCTGTTTTTTCACGGCGGTTGCTGCCTGCCACCATTTTGATTTCAAACAGTCGGCATTCCAGCGGGCCGTTATACAAAGGTGTTTTTTTGCTGGGACTTAAACGCATCAACTTGGGCATCTGCAAATCGTTGGTGAGGAAATAGGTGTTCCAGCCAGAAAATCGTTGTTTGAGCGTGGCGGCCATTTGCGGATAGAGCGCGGCCAGCGTTTCATCTTCACCGATACGCACGCCATAAGGCGGGTTGGCGACCAACACACCACTCTCGGCAGGGGGCACTACCTGGGTAAACTCCCAATGCGTCAGTTGCACAGCGTCCAGCCAGCCAGCCATTTCCAGGTTCTGCTTGGTGACGCGTACGGCGCGTAAATCCATATCTGAACCGTAAATGCTTTGGAAAGTCACTGGTTTGACGGCTTTTGCTGCGGCATTGCGGATTTTACGGAAGGTATCAGATTCAAAGTTTTTGAGTTTTTCAAAGCCGAAATTGCGGTTTAATCCCGGCGCAATATTGAGCGCCATCATCACAGCCTCGAGCAAGAACGTACCACTGCCACACATCGGATCTAACAGGGCCTGGCCAGGCTGCCAGCCGGTGAGCTTGAGAATCCCCGCAGCCAGGTTTTCACGCAACGGCGCTTCTATGCTGTTTTTGCGGTTACCGCGCTGATACAGTGGATTGCCGGAAGTATCGACATACAGTTGATAACTGTCGCTGGTCAGGTACACATGCACACGCACCGCTGGTTCGCGGGTATCAATGTTCGGGCGGCTGCCGACGGCCTGGCGGAATTTGTCGCAAATCGCATCTTTGACACGCAGGGTAATAAATTCCAGGCTTTTAAGCGGGCTGCGCACCGCCGTGACCTTGACCATCATGCTGTGCTTCACATCAAACCAGTTGGGCCAATTGATTTTTAACGCCCCCTGATAGATATCGTCTTCTTTGGTATATTTGCCTCGCCCCACTTGCATGAGGATACGTGTCGCCACGCGCGAATGCAGGTTGGCTTGGTAACAGACCGACAACTCACCGCTAAAACTAGCACCGCCATCGGTGGCTTTGATATCACGCGCCCCGCTCTGCTTGAGCTCATCGACGAGAATGGCTTCCAGGCCACGCGGGCAGGTTGCGAAAAATTGATTCAGGAAATTAGCCACCGAGTTGAAACTCCTTGCCGTTATTGGGGTTTGCGCCTTGCAGGCGGTCTATGAGGTCTGGGAAATTGATATGGTGCGTTTGCATCGCTTCTTGTGCACGCTTGCGTAAAGTCGCCAGATCCGGAATAGGCAGTTCGCCGTTGAAGCCAAACACAATGATATTGCCGGGCTTGCCAGTGGGCATCATTAGCACACGCTGGTCAAATGTCTGCTCCATGCGCTGCATGTAGATATCAAACTTCTTGTCCGAGCCCCATAGGTTGATCGTAAACAGGCCGTTGGGAGTCAAGGCCTCGGCACAATCATCAAAAAAAGCTTGTGTACAAAAGTCTGGCGGCAAGCCATTGCTACCAAACGCATCCATCATGAGCCAGTCACTTTGCCCAGGGTGCTGCTGGAGATAGGCAATGCCATCGCCTTCAATAATCTGCAAACGCTCATCATCGTCGGGCACATAAAAATGGCTGCGTGCCACCTGAATGACCTGCGGATTCAACTCGACTACAGTCTGTTGAATCTGCGGGCAGAATTTCCATACGTACTTGGCAATGGAGCCGCCGCCCAATCCCACCAGCAGCAGCTTGCTGGCATCAGGTTTGAACAACAGGCTGCTCATCGCACCCCAGGAGTAAGCCAATACCAAGGCATAAGGGTCTTTGACCTTCATGCTGCTTTGTATGGTGGGTGAGCCCAAGTGCATGGAGCGGATACCGTCTGTTTCAGTGACTTCCACCATCTCGAAATCAGACACCGCTTTGTGAATTTTTCGGTTGAATTTAAACATTATGCGTTCTCTGCCTGTTCATCCGCGTGACTACCGGTTTCAAGTGGTGCATTGCTCTCTTCTGGCATGACTTCTTCCAGCATAGTTTCTGTGGGTATCGCTTCTTCTACCACATGCAAGAATTTGCTCTCCAGCTCCATCAGCAAGGTATCCACTTTCTGCACCGCCAACCTGACTTTAGTGCCAGGCTTGGTCGCTGGCAAACTGTGCACCTTGGTCATATACGGCAGGCCGTCAAGACGCACCAGGTTTTCACGCCAGACGGTGGCGTCGATTTCGCTGATATTTTCCTGGATCAGGTATTGCAAGCACCAGTAACGTTCCATGCGTGTCTGGAATTCGTTATAGGCATTATAGGTTTGATCAAAATTGCGCATATGGCCGACAATTTCATCGCTGTTAGCCGGATAAACTGGCGCTTCCAACGTCAACACACTGATCAGTTGCCGCTGGTTGATCAAATCCACCGCCCGGCGTAACGGCGAAGTGCACCAGGCATATTGCGCCACTCCCAGGCCCTGATGGCCTTCGGCTTTGGTGGTCATATACACTTTGCCGCCATTTTGCGCGCGGTAAATGCCGGGCACTTCGTTTTGCGCCAGTAACAGGCCCCACTGGCTATTGGCGGCAATCATCAACTCGGCCACCAGTTTATCCATGGGGGAACCACGCTGACGGTTGATAATGCTGACCTTACCCTCGCTCACATAAAAATTGTAATCCACCGGTTGTGGCCGGGTCGGGTCATATTTACCGCGCGCTTTTTCCAGGCTTTCGGCAAAGCGGAACAGGAATACCAACGACTGCCAAAGCGGATGGCCGCTATCCTGTTCCAAAGTGCTTTCATTGAAATAAGGCTCCAGCGTGTCATGACGCAGGTTCTCTATGATACTAACCTGCTCCAGCCGGCTCTGCTGGCTGACAATGCTGAAATCGGGCGCCACTTCAAGATAGAGGGACAAGGCCGGTTTCACTTGTCCGGCATCCAGGCTAAACGGACGGATCGCCGCTTCTGGCAACATGGTAATTTTATGCCCGGGCATGTAAACCGTAGACAACCGCTTCATCACCTCGTTATCCAGCGCTTCATGCGGGGAAACGCCTAAAGCGGGTGCGGCAATATGAATCCCGACCTGCGTGTTGCCATTCGCTAGCTGCGTCACAGACAAGGCATCATCAATTTCAGTGGTAGTGCTGTCATCAATACTAAAAGCCTGCACTTCTGACAATGGCAGCGACTCAGGCAAAGCAGCCAGGGTAAAGGGCGGGAATTCAGTGCCGTTGGCAAAATATTCGCGTAAAAACGCACCCAGGTGATAATCATGAATCGAGTTAATGGCACCACTGGCATGTAGCACTTGCATCGGCAGCTGCTTGAGCTCGTTGGCAGCCTGATCTAAGGCCTTCCATTCCAGGCTGTTCTTATCCGGCGCGTAAAGTAACTGGTCAAGCTTGCTGGCAAAGCCTTCTGGCAAGTGCTGTGTTTTTAGCTGTTCGACCATGTGCGCCAACAATTCAGCTTGGTGGCGCTTTTTCTCCATCCCCGCCAATGCGGCTTTCAGGGTGTCATCGGGTGCAGCCTTGTAGCGACCCTTGCCTTTGCGGTAAAAATACATGGGCGCACCATGCAGTTTGATGGCAATCGCAGCAGCTTGCTGATGGCTGGGTTTGCCACCATAGTATTCCTCGGCCAGGCTTTCAAAGCCAAACTCGTCCTCGCCACAGCATTCCCATAAAAAATCGGTATCCAAGGTCTCGGCTTCGGCCTGAGCCGCCTCCAGAAAACCGGACAGGCTCCCCTCAAACCGCATCAGAACATTGGCGGTTTTGATTTTGCTGCGTTTGCCCGAGCTCGCCTCGACCTGCATGCTGCTGTCGGCCTCGGACATGATGGAGGCGACTTTAAAGCCCCCATCTTCTTCATAAAATACGTTCATTCAACTGATTCTTTAAAATACAGTCGTAATGATACCTTAGCGCGTTTGATTCAGCGTGTAAGAAATGCCGAGATCAAAAAAAGAAAAGGGCAGATCAGAAACGCCCGAGGTTACGACGGTTCAGAAAAATGAGCATGCAAGCCATGATAACCAGCCCCCATTCAGGTAGCGTGGGCACATCAGTGGCTGTCGCTGCTTGATTGACTGGTAACGAAAACGTCACCGAGTTATCGCTCGTGTCAGCATCCGCCAAGTCAGAACTCACAGATATCACCAGCGGGGGTACATCCTGTATGTTGTTCCAGGAGAGTTGTACATTAAAACTGCTTGAAGCTCCGGCATTCAGCTGTGCAATGCGGCAAGTCAATGTTCTGGCCTGTAACTGGCAGCGCTGATCGGCACTGACAAAGTCCGCACCAGCTGGCAGAGTTAGCTGCACGGCGAGATTGGTAGCATTCGAGGGCCCAGCATTACTTACGCTTAAGGTGTAAAGATAAGGCGTGGCTAAAGCCAGCTGTTGGTTAGGACCACTAAAACCAACGGACAAATTGGCGTTCGCCTGCGTGTCCAACTGCCATAGCAACTGATAATTGCCTGCATCCGTTTGATTGGTGTTGAGGGCGATGTTGTACTGGGTATTTGCAGTCGCTTGAAAATAGAGGGGGGAATTCGCATTATCAATGCTGGCTTTGGGCGCTAAGGCGTTGATTGTTGACCCCGTATATACAGCCAGTCTGGGGTTCGCAACACTGCCACTCATGGCAAGCATCATCTGACCGGAGGCTGGTGCTGTCCACTGCAACCAGACTGTATTTTGTGCGGCCAATCCGGCATGCGCGGGCTCTCCAACTTCTGCTGTCGCGAGGATGTTAGTGCCACTGACACTGCCAGCAGCGCCAGTCATTAAGGTCGGATTGGAAAAAGCATCATTTTGTGGGCGGGCTGCCGCGCTTAAATCCAGCCTAGGTTTGACAATGCTATTACGACTGTCTGTGACAGCTTTACCAAAGCTGGATAATCGCGTTTGAATTTGATCTGCTGTTTCATTGGCAAATGCTGACCGTAAAACCGCTACCGCCCCTGCTACATGTGGAGACGCTTGAGAAGTGCCTGCCATCGTGATCCCTGCTGCGGTAATTAAGGCCCCAGGCGCCAGCAAGGTTAAATAATTGGCACTGTTTGAAAAACAAGTCACTTTGTCTGTGGCCGTGGTCGAATCGTTACAGTTGCTGTAGGCCAAGCCTCCGACATTACTGTCATACACTGCCCCGACTGAAATGGCTGCTGGCGCACAAGCGGGTGTGCTGATGCCATCCACATACCCATCATTCCCGGCGGCAACCACCACATTAATGCCAGCATCCTTTGCCCGTTGAATCGGGCTGGTAAAAGGGTTCGACTGACAAGGGCTGGTATTTTTATCAGACGCCCCCAAACTCATGTTTATGGCCACAATATTGTAAGTTGAGCGATTAGCCACCGCCCAGTTGATCGCACTTAAAATATCGCTTGTATAGGCACCGCCATTGTTATTGAACACATTGATAGCCGCGATTTTGGCCTGTGGTGCCACCCCCAACACAATGGCTGCGACATTGGTTCCATGACTGGTATCTGTGTTCACTGTGCCAGAATTGACAATGGTATTAGCCACTACCACTCGACAGGTCGCCGCGGGCGTCGCCACAGCAGTACAAGGACCAAACGCCGATTTTGTAAAGTCGATGCCATCATCAATCACGACCACGGTGGCCCCTGCCCCCTTGTAGTTGACCTGGCTGACGACAGGCTGATTGATCAAAGGCAGGCTCTGCGTGAGCACCTTGTGCATGATCCGGTCAACATACACGGCCTTGATGTTGCCACTGGCCATGAAGGTTTTGAGCGACCTGAGCGACTTGAAACGTTTTAAGCTCAAAGGCAGGTATGGATAGTCCTTCACCGCCTGGATACCCTGCTGCAGCTCTAGTGTTTTGATTTGGCTTTTAAGTGCAGCATACGCCTTGCGCTTGATTGCCAACACGTCATCGTTATCCGCCTTGAGCCGCTTTTTCAGGCGGGTCTCGACCAGGCTTTTATTCACAGACGCATCATCATATTCAACAATTAAATCCTGTGTCTGGCCCTGATTAAATCGGGTCAGGATTTCCTGCTCAATCTCTGCTGCATGAGAAAAGGTAGAAAAAATGATGAGAAAATACAGCAGTAAGTGAGGCATCGTTCGCTATCAAGCATAAATGATAAGTAGCTTACAGATGCTAATTTTTATTTATGAAAGCTTGATGAAGGCAGAACCATAGCCAGCAGGATGCTAGCAATCAAGGTACTGCCAGTACGCGCTATACACTCAAGCTGCTAGGTCAAAAAAATGGCTAAACAGCCGACCATCAACCCCAATATCAATCGACCACCGTTTTCAAGTACCTGCTGCCAATCAGTCAACATTGAAAAGTCCGGAATGGCGTAATGCGCATAAATCATTTGCCACAAGGCCGCCAGCAAGACAAAGGGCACATCGATGCACCACACCAGCAGCGTACCTAGCAAGCCGTAAGCAAGTGCCAACAGGCGTTTATGCATACGGATCCCTGGCCACGACAAAATCAGCGCGAGGCATACCGCCAGGCTTTGCCAAAGATGCATCAGCGTCGTACTGGCATGCGCAACGCCGCTGGGGTCCACTGCAATAAAATGTTTTCCCAACCAGAAAGCCTTTGCCAATCTCACCTCAAAATCGATGACTTGTGCATCGCCTACCTGCACCACTTGGGCAGAGATCACTTCAAAATGGCTATCAATCAAGGTCAATAGCCCTTTAAAAAGTGGCAGAAGTGCCTGAATACAGGGACCGAAGAAGGCATCAAGTGCCAGCCCAATGCCCAACACATAACAAAAAAACCTTAGTGCAAAGCGCATGTGGACTCATCAACTGACAGAGGTTGGCGAGAAACCGCCAGCCACCATGCATAAAATAAGCCAGTAGCCCCCAACATCAAAAATGGCGCAAGAATGCCGTGTGTTAAGTTAAAGTGCTGACGAGAGTGCTGCAACACTTCAAACAAGAGCAGTAACCGTAGTTGATTGATTAAAAATAAAAACAGTACCCCATACATGGCGCCGAGTAGCTTTTGCTTCAGGCTTAATGTTGAGCTTAACAATGCAGCCATTAGCATTAACATCATATCCACCCCATCACAGCCATTGGCAATATTCATGCTGGCATGTGCGCCTGTCAGCATGCTGCCTGCCACCGTCACTTGTTCGTCCGCCAGCCACCCTATCGTAGAAGCCAAAGTCCGGGTAATCACCTCGTTGATCCACCATGCACCTACGACGGTATCGGCAACACTCAGCCACATTTGCTGCATGACGATAAAAAGACAAAAAAATATCAGCACACCTTTCAACATTTTGATGTCTTGAAAACTGAAACCTTGCAGATGGCTCATAGGGGACAAACGACTTTCAAAAACAGTTTTGTGCGAACACTTTAAAGGCATGGGATCTGATGCGCCAGAGTTTAGCATGGATGAAAATGTTATGATTAAAGCACTATTGATGCACAGCCTTGTCCATTTCATATGCGCCCTTTAACTTTTGATAACCGTTTTGTCCGCGAACTACCGGGCGACCCTATACGCCACAACTACACCAGACAAGTCAGTGACTGCTTATGGTCTGCGGTACAACCGACGCCCGTTAAAGATCCGCAACTGATCGCCTACAGCGCGGAAGTGGCCGACATGCTGGGCCTCACAGCCGCCGACTTGCAAGACCGCGAACTGATACAAACGCTGGGGGGCAATGGCATGCTGGACGGCATGTTTACCTATGCCACCCGCTACGGCGGCCACCAGTTTGGGCACTGGGCCGGTCAACTAGGGGATGGTCGCGCCATTTTATTGGGTGAACTGGTGCATGGCGGCAAACGTTTTGAATTGCAGCTCAAAGGCGCGGGAGAGACGCCCTACTCCCGTTCTGCCGATGGCCGTGCCGTGTTGCGCTCCAGCCTGCGCGAATTTTTATGCTCAGAAGCCATGCATCATCTGGGCGTGCCGACCACGCGCGCCTTAAGCCTGGTCACCACTGGCGACCAAGTGGTCAGGGATATGTTTTACAACGGCAATCCGCAACTGGAACCGGGTGCGATTGTCTGCCGTGTGGCGCCCTCATTCACGCGTTTTGGTCACTTTGAACTGCTTGCCAGCCGCGAAGAGCTTGGGCTGTTAAAACGTCTGATTGGCTTTACGCTGGACCGGGATTTTGCAGACTGGTGGCCCTCGACCGGACTGACACTGGATGTGAACGACCCAACTCCTGAACTGATTGAAGCCTGGTTTGAAGAAGTGTGTGCCCGTACGGCAGTCATGATCGCGCACTGGATGCGTGTAGGCTTTGTCCACGGCGTGATGAATACCGACAATATGTCTATCTTGGGTCTGACCATAGACTATGGCCCGTATGGTTGGATAGACAATTTTGACCCTGGCTGGACACCCAACACCACGGATGCGCAAGGCCGCCGCTATTGCTTTGGCCGCCAACCTGATATTGCACGCTGGAACCTGGAGCGCCTGTCAGAAGCCTTGAGCACCATTCTGCCCGAAAGCCATAGTTTGGCGGATAGCCTGCGCGTATTTGACCAGGTGTATGTCCGCGAACTGACTTCAGCGCTGGCCAATAAATTTGGCTTTGACCAGTGGCGAGACGGGGATGGCGAGCTCATCAACCAGATTTTTGAAATCATGACCCGGGCCGAAATTGACCAGACGTTATTTTTTACCCACCTTGCCCAGATTGACCTGCAACAGCCGCAAGTCAGCACGCTGCAAAACGCTTTTTATACGCAAAAAGGCTGGCAGGACTTTAACCAGGATATTCAGGCCTGGCTGATGAATTATTGCCAGCGTCTGGCGCAATCCCAGCAAACAATAGAGCAACGTCAGCAACGCATGGCTGCCGCCAATCCGATCTATGTGCTGCGTAATTACTTGGCCCAAGAAGCGATTGATTTAGCCACAACTGGCGACAATAGCCGCTTGCTGGAATTGCTAGAAGTTTTACGTCAGCCGTATACCCTGCAACCCGGCAAAGAACACTTTACGCAAAAGCGCCCGGACTGGGCAAGACAAAAGGCGGGTTGCTCCATGCTGTCGTGTAGTTCATAATTTTAGCCATGGTTACCGCTGAACAATTGATGATAGAAGCCGGGTTACGCCCCACACAAGCACGAACGGCCGTGCTCACGACGCTTATTAACTCGCATACTGCCTTAAGTCAGCCTGAAATCCTCACCGCCTTGCAAGGCGTGAAAGAAATTGACCGGGTTACGGTGTATCGCGTCCTCGACTGGTTGCAGGAAAACGCCCTCATTCACAAAATCTCCACCGAAGACCGTGCCTGGAAATACCAGTTAAACAGCCCAAAACGTAGTTTTAAAACGCCGAGCACCTCATCTCCGGGCATGCTTAACAACCACGGCCACGCCCACCTGCTCTGCCAGTCCTGCGGCACCGTGTTATGCATACACGAACTCGCTGCGCATATTCCACAAGCGATTTTTGATACTTATCAGGTGTCAAATATTGAGATTAGCTTGAAGGGATTGTGTCCGGATTGCCAGAAAGCAACTGCAGTCGTACACGCTTAACCTGCTGGTGTTGTAGACGCAATGAGCACGCGAACTTGCGTGATTTTTGATGCTCATAAGTGAGTGGATTGAAGGGCTAAGACCAGCGCTTTAATCTAGCTGTATCTCTTTGAGAACTTAATCATGCGCTCACAAATGACCTTTCCGCTGACCATTTATTACGATGCCTCTTGTCCCTTGTGTCGGACTGAAATGGAGACGCTGAAGCAAGCCGATGCTGCCAATCAGCTAATACTGGTGGATTGTTCGCAGACTGCAATGCAGTTACCCGACAGCTGCCCGGTCACGCGTGAAGCCCTGATGAACAGGATTCATGCGCAAGACGCCATGGGACGCTGGATCAATGGTGTCGATGTGTTTGCCGCGGCATATACCGTGACAGGCTTCTCAAAGATGGGCAAGTTCTGGTCTAGCCGGATACTGCGGCCCATATTGAGCCGGGCCTATCCTTGGGTGGCTGACCATCGGCAGTGGCTCAGTAAAACACCCTTGCCGTGGTTGCTACACAAGCTCATCTCGAAAAACGCTCAGCGCCGCTAGTTGGCTCATCACAATGCAACTCGGAGAAACGCTCCCAGCAACCCAAAGGCATTAAGGCCATGTACGACACAGGATCTATATAACTCGTCAGCCTCATGCGAGCAGCTTCTCGCGCTTAGGGTCATAAAAAGGCAATTTCACTACCTCTCCCGCCAAACGTTTCTGTTGCCCATCCAGCTTACCTATTTCTAGGCGCGTGCCTATGCTGGAAAAATCGGGTGCCACGCGCACGATGGCAATCTGTTTTCCCATCAATGGCGAATAAGTAGCGCTAGTGACGATGCCAACCGGGAAACGCCCATGATAAACATGATCGCCATGACTGGCAGGGTCTCCCCCTTGCAGAATCATGCCGACTAGACGATGTCGGCTCTCGGGCGCTTGCCGCGACAAGGCTTCACGGCCGATAAAGTTTTCCTGTTTGCTACGTAAAGGCACACTGAAACCAGTGCCTGCTTCAAATGGAGTGGTGCTGTGGTCAAACTCGTGCCCTGCCATACTCAAACCGGCTTCAATGCGTAGGACGTCAAGTGCATTCAAGCCCATCGGGGCAATCTGAAAGCGCTGACCCGCTTGCCACACAGCATCCCATACTGCTTCGCTGTCATCGGGGTGACACCAGACTTCATAGCCCAGTTCACCTGTGTATCCGGTTCTTGAAACCATCACGGGCACGCCTGCAGCCCCTCCTAGCCGGCCAATCGTAAAGTGAAACCATTTGAGTTTTTCAACCGCGGGCTGACTATCCGGGGTCCAAATCAGCTTGCTTAACAACTCGCGGCTGTTCGGGCCCTGCACAGCGAGATTGTCTAGCTGTGCACTGGCGTTGCGGATGCTGACTTTAAAGCCTTTTTCTTGTGCCTTTTCTCTCATCCAGATACCGGTGTATTCCGCACCACAACACCAGCGAAAAGCCTGTTCTCCCATACGAAAGATGGTGCCATCATCGATCATGCCGCCGGTTTCAAGACAAATCGCCGAGTGCGCAATTTCACCGATGGCCATGCGGCTGATGTTCTGCGTTAATACATACTGCAAAAAAGCCACCGCATCTGGGCCGACAATTTCAAATTTGCGTATCACAGACAAGTCTAACAATGCCACGCGTTCACGACAGGCGAGATATTCGGCATTCTTCCCCCAGCCATCGTATTCAGTGGCCACCCAATAGCCTGCATAGTCGATAAATTTTTTGGTCAGTGCGGAAGTTCGGGGGTGAAAACCAGAAGGTTTGGTCATGCGAGGCAGCTCCTCAGAAGTGTTTCGATAGGCAATGGCGCGTGGAAAGTCTTGTGCAGCATCGTAAATACGCACATGAATATCGGTCGGATGCCAGCCATTGGCAGGGTCAATATCGTCAGGACAAGCAGAAGAGGCGCAGACAAGGTCTCGCTCAGCTCGCATTAAAATATAATCTCCCGCTCGTGACCACGGTTCATCCATCAGCACCGCGCCCGAGGCGTCAATAAAGGTGTTAAAAAACAAATTAATCGCTGGCCAGCCAGCCCGTGGTGCAATGCCATACTTAGCCAACAGTTGGTTAAAGTTGTCGGTGCAACTGGCGTGGCCGAAATAGCCACTGTCTTCGTAGTATTTGGGGGTACAAGCCAGTAGAAAACTATCGTGTCGACCCACGGTATCCTGCACCACTTCTATCATGGGTTTCAGATCCGAACCAAGGTATCGTGAGTGCAATCCGGGGACAGGATTGCTCAAACCCATCACCGTTCGGGTCGCTGTCGCATCCAGCCCCAACACGACGCCTTGTTCCAAAGCCTGCTTATCAAACGCAATAAAATCCGAGCACTGCTTGCCAGACACATCAATAATCTGGATCCATTCGCCTTTTTTGACTTCATAGGTCTGTGCCGTGGCGCGACTAACCCTCAACTCGTGCTTGATTGGCGCCAAGGGTGCGGGCAAGGGTGGTTCTGGCTGATTGGCGTAAGTCACGGTAATGTCCACTTCGGTGACTGGCGTGTGCGCTTCAACAGACATGTTTGGGCCAGCCGCGGCAATCACGACAGTCAAAGCATTTTCCGCTGTAAATTTGGCATGCTCTGCACCTGACACTGTGATTGCTTGCTGCAAAGAAGACTCATCCAGCTGCCAAGTGTTTAATTGATTACGCAACTTTTGGGAGGCCGCACCACGCTGCTGAAGTTGCTGTTGAATACCTACCGCGACGCCTGGCGGACGCTTATCCAGTAAAGCGGGTGCCAATGTGCCATGAGCATCTAATACAATCAGCTCAGTCGTTTGCGCTTGGTCTGCGCTTAGAATTTCAAGCCGGTCACCTGCACTCAGGCGTAATTGAATGGCCTGTTGTCCATCCAGACGGTACTTGCTAATAGGCTTGGTGAAGGAAGCGCCAAAATAATAGTCCTCCCCCCACTGCTGTTCTTTGATTGCTTGCATCGATTCACCATGTCTTACGAAGTGTCCAAGTTAAGAGCGTGCCTATCCTATGGATATCTATTAAGAGGTTGATATTCATTCATAGGCCGTTATCCAATGCACTAATATTGACTTTGACGGCATGAGATTCAATTACCCTCATGGCGTACCTCTTTGGTATTAGGCTTCGCCTTCACTCAGTCATGACCTCAGTGCATAAGCGCCAGCGATTCTGGTGCATCAACAAGGTCTGAGTTATGCGCGGTCATCAAAACAGACCAAAAATACCTCCAGCTACGGCCTCATCAACGTGAGGACCTCACCCTCACTTACCCAATTGGGAGTACTTCTTGATGAGGATTTTTCATCTTGGTGAAGCAGGTTACTTTAGCGACATCGCGCTTCTAAACGCGGCGCAATCTAATCAATCAGATTTATGGAGAATCCTAATGTCAACGCGAATAGCCATACTCGGCGCGGGTCCTAGCGGCCTCGCACAGCTTAGAGCCTTTCAATCAGCCCAGGCAAAAGGCGCTCAAATTCCAGAAATTGTGTGCTTTGAAAAACAAAGCGACTGGGGTGGGTTGTGGAATTACACCTGGCGTACAGGCACAGATGAGCATGGCGAGCCTGTCCATGGCAGTATGTATCGTTATCTTTGGTCTAACGGTCCCAAAGAGTGTCTGGAGTTTGCCGACTACACGTTTGAAGAACATTTTGGCAGGCCGATCGCCTCATACCCACCTCGCGAAGTGTTGTTTGATTACATCAAAGGTCGCGTAGAGAAAGCAGGTGTGCGCGACTACATTCGCTTTAACACGGCCGTACGCAATGTCGTCTTTAGTGAGGCGACTCAGAAGTTCACCGTGACGGTGCAAGATCACACCACGGATACCATTTACGCAGAAGAGTTTGATTACGTGGTCTGCGCGACCGGGCATTTCTCTACCCCAAAAATCCCGAGTTTTGAAGGCTTTGACAAGTTTGGCGGCCGCATCTTGCATGCCCATGATTTCCGGGATGCCCTGGAGTTTAAAGACAAAGACATTCTATTGGTCGGCAGCAGCTATTCCGCAGAAGATATAGGCTCGCAATGTTACAAATATGGGGCACGCAGCATCATCAGCTGTTACCGCACCGCACCGATGAATTATAAATGGCCAAAAAACTGGGAAGAAAAACCCAATCTGGTCAGAGTCGATACGGATACTGCTTATTTTCTTGATGGCAGCTCAAGAAAAGTGGATGCAATTATTCTGTGCACCGGCTATTTACATCACTTTCCATTCCTCACAGATGATTTACGCCTAAAAACCAACAATCGGCTTTGGCCACTTAACCTGTATAAAGGGGTTGCATGGGAAGACAATCCAAAATTCTTCTATATCGGCATGCAGGATCAGTGGTATTCCTTCAATATGTTTGATGCGCAGGCTTGGTACGTGCGAGACATTATTTTGGGACGTATTGAATTACCGGCAAAAGCCGAGATGAAAGCGCATAGCATGCTATGGCGTGAAAAAGAACTGGCGCTACAAACAGCGGAAGAAATGTACACCTACCAAGGCGACTATATTCAGGAGCTGATAGATGCCACCGACTATCCGTCATTTGATATTCCTGCGGTCAACAAGACCTTCCTTGAGTGGAAGTACCATAAAAAGCAAAACATCATGACTTTCCGCGATCACTCTTATCGCTCCTTGATGACGGGCACCATGTCCCCACCGCATCACACACCTTGGTTAGAAGCGTTGGACGACTCCTTGGAGGCGTATCTCTCCGATAAAAGCGAATTGCCTGCGGTGAAAGAGGCTTAAATTAACCGATATGTTCTCTAAGTGCTCACTTCATCCTATGCAAGAAGCACCCTTATTAAGCATATGATTTAACGGAAAAATACCATGGAACGCGGATATTGGATTCGAAGTAAGCCGGTCTATTCAACCTTGGTCTGGCAACAACAAGCAAACGCACATATTGTGCTGGTTGAAGGCAGTGCTGGGGGCCTGGCGGCAATGAAGTTATTCCAGCAAATGCATCCTGAGCACCCTACCAAAGTACTCTATGCGAGAAATCCCGTGGTGCACCATGATCTCAGCATCCCCTTAAGCAAGGTCGTGCCGGATGCGCTGTTGATGTTTGAAACGACAGAGGAGTCTCTCGTTGCCTTTGAGGCCCATTTATCCAATGCATGCATGGGCTTACGCATCTACGTGGCGGGCTCAGAGCGCTTTATCTGGCAAGTGGCTCAGGTGGCTGAGAAGTATGGCATTGATGACAGTGACATTCTCAAAGAGCTCGTTGGCACCTTAGCTCGGCCGATCTATTGCGTGCATTGCAAAACCATCTCTTATGAAGCGCATACCAATATCAAAAAATGTGATGGCTGCGGCAAACAACTGTTTGTCAGAGACCATTTTTCTAGACGCCTTGGTGCTTATATGGGGCTGATGGTGGACGCTGAAGACCCTGGGCAGATTCCAAGCATTGAGGAGATTTATCCTTGAGTACATTTAAAGTTGTTGTTTCAAATATTCAGCAAATCACTCCGCTGATTAAGCAGTTCTCTTTTATCAGGGAGGATGGCGCAAGTTTCCCTCCATTTTCAGGGGGAAGTCATGTGGTGGTTGCGATGAACATCAATGGCCGACTCCATCGCAACCCTTACTCACTGATGGGCTCTCCGCAGGCGTCTGATGCTTATCACATTGCCGTGCGCCTACAAGAGCACTCACGCGGCGGCTCGGCTTACCTCCATCACGAGGTCAAGGTTGGCTCTCAATTAGAAATCACGTATCCAAACAACTTATTCGCGCTGGATAAAAGAGCGCGTAAACATCTGCTTGTCGCTGGTGGCATTGGCATCACCCCATTCATGTCGCAGATTGAAGATTTAATCAGGACCAAAGCCAATTACGAATTACATTACGCCTATCGCTCTAAGGATCACGCGGCATTCACGTCTACCCTGAAAGAAAAATGCGCTGAAAGAGTCCATGTGTATGTCGAGAGCGAAGGGCTCAGCATTGATCTAAAAGCGCTATTAAGTAAACAACCCCTGGGCACCCACGTCTATGTGTGTGGACCGAATGCGATGGTAGTGGCTTTAATTGAAACGGCGCGATCACTGGGTTGGCCAGAAAATCATATCCATAGCGAACAGTTTTTAGCGCCGCCTTCAGGTGAACCATTCAAAGTGAAATTGGCAAAATCTAACATTGAAGTTCATGTCCCCGCAGAAATGAGTATGTTGGAAGCCATTGAAGCGGCAGGGGTGGATGCGCCCTACTCTTGCCGTGGCGGGGCATGTGGCCGCTGCGAGCTGGAAGTCATCCGAACTGATGGCGTGCTGGTGCATCAAGATCACTATTTATCAGAAGCAGACAAGGCAGCTGGCAAAAAGATTATGCCTTGCGTCTCGCGCGCAAAATGCCACTCCTTAGAAATTAATCTTTAACAGGAAATGCTATGAGCTTAGCTTTTAAAAAAGAAACCTTTCGTGATGACTATACCTACCAAAACTCAGCCGAAGCCATTAGACGGTTTCCATTTCCGTTTGCAGAAGACAGCTACATGTATTCAGTGAATATTGAGCCTCACACCAAAGGGCCGGTTGGCGCTGTGACTGAATTTGCCTTTGATATTGATGAGCACTACGTCGCTGAATGCGAAGATAAAGCCAAAACATTAGCGCTAGATGCGGGACGGTACCAGGCCTTGCCACACATGGCGGAGGCGCAATGGGATTTTCTAGAGCTGACGATGGAAAGTTTATCGAACGACTATCCTGACCTATTTTCGCTCAAAAAAGACGGCCTATTGTGGACCTGGGAAAATAAACCGCTTGGGATTAAAAACACGTTTACCTTTGGAGATAGCACCTCGTTTGGCATGGATCCAATGGAGTATATGGGGAGACAGGTGCAAGGTGACTTTGTGCTATTGGATCAACGCAACGGTACCTTGTACGCCGATGCTGGCTTTATCACCAGCCAAGCAGATTGGTCGTTGGCCTTTGATGTGGGCATGTCGTGGCATGAGTGGCACGGCCCTGTCCCGCAAGTGACGAAACTAGGTGTGATGGACCGTGCGTTAAAATTCCTCATGGCCTTGCAATTGGGCGCCCCCGTACGGCGTTTAAATTGGACCATGACAATCAACCCAAGGCTAGACACTTCGCCAGAAAACTATCCCTTGTGGGGCGGTGACCGTAATAAAGTCACCATAGACAATGTGGGCGAGCTGGTACATTTACGTGTTGAGTTACAAAGCTTATTCAGATTGCCACGCAGCAATGCCATACTGTTCAGTATCCGCTGCTATTTAATCAATATGAATGAGTTAAGCACTTCCGCACGCTGGGCAAAACGCTTTCATCGGGTGCTGAAGTCATTACATCCGGATTTGGTGGAGTACAAAGGCTTAACCAAGTTTAAAGATTTAACGGTGCAATGGCTGTCGAAAAAGGATGATGGCACAGAAGTGGCGTTAGGGACACACCCATAACGCTGCATAGCCTTTGTCTCTGGTTGCCGAAGGTTTAACAGGCAACCCTTGAAAATCACATGAAATACTTTTGTAAACTTTGTATGGCCTGGGATCCATCTTCTTGAGCCACATCGGTAATGAAACCTTCAAGTGCTAACAACTCTCCAGCACTTGAAAATACCCCTTTACCCTGCTCTAGTACCCATTTAACCGCGCCAGAACGCGTATAAATACGATAAAGTAATTGGAATTTTTGTTGATGCCGGATTTTCTCTTGCACATGATCCCACGCGATATTGCGGTCCTCAGGATGAATAATCTGGGCATAGGAAAAGTTGGGATTGCCTATCATTTCATACGGCTCGTAACCGGTAATATCCACCGCGCCTTCACTGACAAATTCAAAACTCCAGTTTTTATCATTTTTACAACGATAAATCATGCCAGGCGTATTGTTAATGAGCGCGTTCAGCAGATGACGATGGCTTCTCTTCGTAGACTCCGTGAGCTTCATTTGGCTGATATCGGTCAGGGTGCCGATGATGCTGGATCGTTCGCCTTTGTATGCGGTTGTATTTTTCGCACGCAACTCCACCCAATGAGAATCGCCATTTCTGGCAATCAGACGAAACTCGACAACGGTTTTATTGCGCTTTCCTTGAATCAGAGAAGTGATTCTCGCCTCAGCCAACGGTTTATCTTCTGGATGCACATAAGTAAGTAAGGTTTTATTGAGACATTCTTGTACCTTGTAACCTAACATCGATTCCCAAGAATGATTCAAGAATATGATTTCTTGATTCACTTTAAGATAAAACACAATTTGTTCTATGTGATTGATGAGTTGCTCATGTATTGCGTTTTCAAACTCACTGGACGCTTCCATCTTTTGTGAAAGGCTGGAAGAGAACTGAAGTAAATTGACCACAGATCGACTGTCTTCTTGTAGAGGCGAAATGGAGATGTGCGTCGGTAAAATGCTGCCATCCAAACAAAGCAGACGAATGCGTAAGTGATTTTTTTTATCTTGTGTCGCAGTTGTCTTTGCAAATAAAGATGCCAGCAGCTGATGGTCACCAGGATGAATAATATTGGTCAGCGGCATCCCGACCACTTGCTCCTGCATGCTTAACATGCCAATTTCCATCAGAAATGCTTTGTTCGCAAACTTAACAATATAGCCATCAATGACAGCGGCTGGCGTAGAAAGATTGCTTGACACATCGTTGGCCCAAGTCACAGTATGATCCATCGATGAATTGGGATGACGCGTATAATGTTTACGAAAGATGGGGTAGATTGCAATCAACAACAAGGAAGTCAATGCGGTGGTTGCAGCGATCATCAATGCAGATAAATGTGTGTTAAATGAGGCGCCAGTCACCCACCATGCGTTAAAGACGATAAAAAAAATGACACTCAATATTAGTGTGCTAAAAACAAACAAACTCATCTAAGCGCCTTTCACGGGAAATTTCAATTCCGGAGTCATCCTTGAGCATTCAATTTGCAAACCTGATCAAAAGCATCAAAGATCTGACAATACACACATTGTATGCAAAGCTTATCATATTAATTTTTTGTATTGCTTCCAGCTTGATACTCATGCAAGCTGGCTCTCTCTTTTTGCTCGACTACACTGCTAATAATCAAAAAGTCATTCAAGACATCACCAAAGAGCAGATGTTCTGGCAGCATTTTTCTGACACCGCCATCGGGGAAGCACCCGAGAAATTGACCGAAGCAATCCTTAAGGCCGATCCCCATTTACGCTTTGATCTCGGCAACATGGTGGCACAGATTAACAACCATGATGCCACGCAAGTCAATCCACTGTTGCAGAAACTCAGAGAAGCTAGAGAAAAAATCAGTGACAGCCACTTTCAACAAGCGTCCATCACCTCGCAACGACTCACGGTTCAGACCTTAATCTCAAGTTATGAGCAATTGGTCGCGCTATTGTTGCAAGAGGTCGAGGCAAAGCAATCAGTGATTTCACTGCTGCAGCTGCTGAGTATTTATTTAGCCATCAGTGGCTTGATCACCATCGCGTTTAGCGCCAGAAAGCTTCTGGTTCATCGCCTGGACACGCTGGTCAGCTTTGCTGGTCAAGATACGCAAAATGAACAGCGCGGGCAGGATGAAGATGAGTTTGTCAAAATTGAACGCCTGGTCTACGAAACCACGGCAAGACTAGAAGGATTTAAAGCAGAAAACGAATGGTTTAATCAAAATAGCAGTGAACGCCTGCGTCGATTAATTAGATCACAAGACTTTCTGCATGAATTTGTAGAATCTATCAACAACACTTTATTAAGCGAAACGGTCTTACGCAAAAGTTTATTCTCGCTGGAAAAAGCCTTAAACAGTTTAAATGTCTCCCTCATTTTTACCGAAAATGACTTGGGCATTTCAACAGAACGCGTTTTATTTTCCAATCACAAACCAGAAAAACTCAGTGACGCCATTTTAGAAGACCTCACCACAACCAATCTGGTGAGATTCTGTAGCAATGACAATTCGCCACATGGCGATGGCTTTCAATGCATTGCAGTCGGCTTCGTTACTCCCACGGGGGCATTGGGCGTGTTACAAGTCGAGGCGGATCTTGAGCATGTGTTTGATGAAACAGAAACGCAGTTGATCGAACTGACGGCACATTTACTTTCTATGGTGATGGGTTTCCAAGGACGGGAGCAAGAGGGTCGGCGACTGGCATTGTTAGAAGAGCGTGCGGCCATTGCCCGTGAATTGCACGACTCTTTGGCGCAATCACTGTCATTCATGAAAATTCAAATTTCGCGGCTGCAAAGTGCAAGTAACAACCAGTTAGAGACGAATGAATTTCGCGGCATTGTCAACGAATTGCGCGATGGCTTGAATACGGCTTATCGGGAGCTACGCGAATTATTGGCAACCTTCCGCGTACATATGGATGTGCGCGGATTAAACTCGGCAATTCAAACTGCCATTGATGAGTTTAGCCAACGCTCCAACCTCTCCATTTCTCTGGATAATCGTTTGATAAACTGTCGCTTGACTGTCAATGAAGAGTTTCATATTTTACATGTATTGCGTGAGGCACTCTCCAACGTAGTGCGCCATGCAAACGCAAGTAGAGTGGAAATCTCTCTTAATTTTCAAAGCAGTGGCACCATCATTGTCATCATTGATGATGATGGGATTGGCTACACCGCCACTGAAGCGTCTGGCCATTATGGACAGAGCATCATGCAAGAGCGGGCAGAAAGCCTAGGCGGAAATGTTGCGGTTCTCAGACGCAAACAAGGGGGCACGCGAGTGCGCTTGATTTTCACGCCACAGTTGCCTCAATCATAGAAAGTAATCTAAAAATGATACAGACCCAATACAAAGTGTTCTTGATTGATGATCACGCCCTCTTCCGCAAAGGGGTAGGACAAATCATAGATGCAGACCCTGCATTTAAAGTGATCGGTGAAGCCGCATCAGGGCAAGAGGGCCTAGATACTGCCATTGGCTTTAAACCAGACATCGTGTTGATAGACCTTAACATGAAAGGAATGAATGGCATAGAGACCTTACGCCAATTTAAAGCCTTAGATCTCACTGCCAAATATGTGGTGCTGACGGTGTCTGATGCTGAAGACGATCTATTAGAGGCCTTGCGCGCAGGGGCTGATGGCTACTTGTTAAAAGACATGGAGCCGGAAGACCTCTGTGCCAACTTAAAAAAAGTCGCTAACGGCATGACGATTATTCAAGACACACTCACTGAAGTGCTGAGAACAGCGCTTTTAGAGCCCAAACCTCAACGTAAAGATGAGCAGGCTTCGCTCACTGAGCGTGAAAGAGAAATATTGCAATGTCTCAGTGACGGGCTCAATAACAAAACCATTGCGCGCAAACTTGGCATTAGCGACACCACCGTGAAAGTGCATATCAAACATTTACTGAGCAAACTTAAACTTAGTAGCCGCTTAGAAGCCGCCGTCTGGGCACACAATCAAAAATAATGTGTACTAGCACAGACCTCGTGCCTTTTTAGCGCTCAGCAAAAAGGCCTTGCATATCTTGGCGTAGGCGCAAAGTTACGCATACGTACCTATCAACACGCTCTAACGCTCCCCTTCCAACACTCCTTTGAAATCTTCACCAGCTACCCCTTAAGGAGTAATCCGTAGTGAGAATTTAGTAAACAGCTGCAAATCATCAAAATAGATTCCATTGTGGATGTATTGACTTAATCCCATGTGCAGTTGATATCTGATTGTCATTGAACGTTGACCTTCTTATTAGCCTTTCTTGAAGTCAGTAGATAGGTGAAAAAAAGAAGGCTTTTAGGGAAGGGAAAATAAGGTGAGTATTAATTCTTCGATTGATATATCTCAAGCCGGCTTCGCTGGTGGAGCTGAAAGCAAGCACACGTTGCATCGCAAGATTGGTTGGCAAGGTGCCTTTTGGGTCGTCAGTGGTGTGCCAGCGCTTGTATTGTTTTCTATGGGCGCCATTTCGGCAACGGTAGGCAAACCGGCTTGGTTGGTATGGGCGATTTCTATCACATTTGGTTTTATTCAAGCATTTACCTATGCAGAAATTGCAGGCTTGTTTCCACATAAATCTGGCGGTGCATCAGTATATGGCGCGGTTGCATGGGTAAGATACAGCAAGTTTATCGCGCCGGTGTCAGTGTGGTGTAACTGGTTCGCATGGTCTCCAGTATTGGCTATCGGCTCTGGACTCGCTGCAGGCTACATTTTAAGTGCCTTATTTTCCCCAGATGCCGCCATCAATACCTGGCAAATTACTCTCATGGACTTGAGTGCCATTAAAGCTGGCTTAAGTCTGAGAATTAACGCAACCTTTATTCTCGGAGCTGCTGTTTTACTCACCGTGTTTTCGATACAGCACGGTGGTATTTTACGTTCTGCCAAAGCAACCATGATCCTGGGGGTCACCGCGTTAATTCCACTCATGCTCATTGGCTTGGTGCCTATCCTCACCGGCGACATGCCTATGGCGAATTTCTTTCCCTTAGCACCTTTAAGTTATGACACGGCCGGCAATGTGATTGATGGTATTTGGAATATTGAAGGCTGGAAATTAATGGCAGCAGGCTTGTTTATTGCTGCCTGGTCAACATATGCCTTTGAAACTGCCGTCTGTTACACACGAGAATTCAAAAACCCTAAAACAGATACTTTTAAGGCCATTTTCTACTCAGGTTTGTTGTGTATTGCAGTGTACACACTGGTGCCCATCGCTTTTCAGGCGCATTTAGGCTTAGGCCATTTGGTGACGCCAGCAGTGACAGATGCCGCTGGGAACGTGACGACTGCCGCGGTATACGATGGGATGTTGGCACCTGAGATTTACAGTGGCATGGGCGTTGCCGGGGTGTTGTCGAGTATGTTGGGCGGCTCCGAGCTGATTGTGACCATATTGATGATTATGCTGGTTTTGGCGCTTTTGCTCTCAATCATGACCTCCATGGCCGGTTCTTCTCGCACACTTTATCAAGCCTCGGTCGATGGCTGGCTGCCCAAATACTTGTCTCAAGTCAATGAGCATGGCGCGCCTACCAAAGCGATGTGGACAGACTTGTGTTTCAACCTGCTGTTACTGCTGATGTCAGACTATGTGTTTGTATTGGCTGCCTCCAATGTGGGCTACATCATTTTTAACTTCCTCAATCTGAATTCCGGCTGGATACACCGCATGGACAGACCGAACTGGGACCGCCCATACAAAGCGCCTACTATCCTACTATTTTTAGGCGGCTTGCTCGGTTTTGTTAACCTGGGATTGATGGGATTAGGCGCTGACGTCTGGGGGGCAGGCACGCTCAATGCCGGACTGCTTTTTGCAACCTTGATTGTGCCGGTATTTATTTACCGGCACTTCATCCAGGATAAAGGTGTATTTCCAGCAGCCATGCTAGAAGATATGCAACTAGACAATGCGAAGGATGGCGTCATGAAACGCGCTGGCGTGCTCCCTTATATCGCGTTGCTAGCGGGCGTCTTCATTGTCTTCTGGCTGCATAGCATTTAGTTCAAATTGGGACGCGTGGCCTAAGCAAGGGTGAGCAAGTTTGATTGCTCACCCTTTTTTAATACCTGCTCTGGGAGGCTCAACTTTTTGAAGCTGTCACTTGAAGACAACTTTACTTCTTAAGTAGTACATCCTAAAGAGAGTGTTGAGCAAATCTTAAATTTTATAGTATTCGGAATCATCAATTTAATGGGAGAAAAGTCATCATGTCTAGAAACTCAGTACTCAATATTCGACACCGGGAATTAGGATCAAATTTAGATGGCGACACCTGGAACAATATGCCTATTCCTTGGGGCTATCATACGGATGTCCATGATGAAGTGGTCGCGGTGAGGAGTCGTGCTGGCTTATACGATGTGTCTGGCTTAAACATCATCAATGTGGATGGCCCAGATGCAGAAAAAGTCCTGGATAAGCTAGTGGCAAAGGACATCACCAAACTCGAACCCGGCCACAGTGTCCTGGCTGCAGAAACGGATGAATCCGGTGCCATTTGTGATGACATCATGATTATCAGAGACAGTGCAAACAGCTTTCGGCTCTCCCACGGCTCAGGCAAAACACCGGAAAACTTAAAAATGCTTGCGGCGGGCAAAGACGTGACCATCGCGCCCGATCTTGATGCGCATATTTTATCTTTACAAGGCCCTCAGTCCTTAGCGATATTAGCGCCGCATGTCATCGACTTTGACCTGGCAAGCTTGGATTATTTTAAGCACAAGCCCACCAGCCTATTTGGTAAAAATGTCGTCATTGCTCGTGGCGGTTATTCCGGGGAACGTGGCTACGAAGTCTATTGTAAAGGGCAAGATGCCATTGAGATATGGGATAAGATTTTAGAGGTTGGCAAGCCTTTGGGCGCGATTCCAGCCTCCTGGAACTCACTTGAGTTGACGCGCATTGAAGCAGCGCTGTTGTTTTTTCCATTCGAAATGCCTGAAGGTGATACCACACCCTGGGAGATCAACATGGGCTGGGGCGTGGACCTGGATAAAAAGGGAGACTACATCGGCAAAGCGGCTGTATTGGCATCCAAAGGCAAAGAGCGGGTGAAACAAGCTGGTTTAATTTGCAAATCAGCAACGAGTGTTGAGGCTGGCGCAAAAATAGTCAAAGATGGGGTAGAAATCGGTGTCGTCACCAGCGCCTCTTTTAGCAATTATTTAATGCAGTCTTTAGCTATGGTGCATTTAAAGCCTGAATACACAGCGATTGGTACGGCTGTTGAAGTGTTGTGCAGCCATCAGAAGGTGTCCGCCTATGTGGCACCCACCCCCTTTTATGATCCCATGAGACTGAGGACGCACGCTTGATGACGATAGCGCGTGCGGTATCAGGCTGGCGATGTTGCATGCGCATTTAGTGAGGATGAGGTCGTAAAAATACGTATTGCCTAAATAGCAGGTGCCTAGGAGTGGGATGCCTGCTTTTTTTACACCCAAAATTGCAACATTGTTGCAATTAAATCCACCACCCTTTAAAATGCAACAAAATTGCATTTTAAAGTTCAAGCATGTTATTCCCCAGTTTAATGCTGGCTTGTACCGCCGGTGGTGTGGTTTCGGTACTGATCGCCGGTTGGTTATCCAACACCCTCTTCGCCAATCATGCGCGACGCATGGTGGCATTTGCCGTGGGTGTACTGCTCGGGTTTGCTTTCACGGATTTATTACCGGAAGCCTTAAATCAAGGCATCCACCTGACCAACGCAGGCTGGATGCTGGTGGCAGGCATGTTGCTATTCTTCATTCTGGAGAAGCTGGCATTGTGGCGGCATTTCCATCATGCCGACGCTGCCCCTGTTGCTACTCATCCTGCAGAACAGCAGTCTGGTGGCCAAGTGGCCATTATTCTGCTGGGCGATGGCATCCATAATTTTGTTGATGGCATCTTGCTGGCGGCCAGTTTCCTGACAGATATCAAGTTGGGCTGGGTGACGGCATTTGCGATAGTCGCGCATGAAATCCCGCAAGAGATTTCTGATTTTATGGTGTTGATCAATGCGGGTTTGAGTAAGCCCCGTGCGCTCCTGCTTAATATGCTTTCGGGTTCAGCCATGATTGTCGGTGGTTTGGTTGGCTGGTTGAGTTTTACGCATATTGCCCCGCTGATTCCCTACGCCTTGTTATTGGCCGCCGCCAGTTTTATCTACATCGCCCTGGCAGACTTAGTGCCAACGCTACAAACGCAATACCGCCCACAGGATTTACTGGTGCAATGCCTGTTGATTGCTTGTGGTCTCGGCGTGGCCTGGATTTCACCGTTTATTCAGCAACAGATCATGACACTTTGGGGAACCGCATGACGCAAGCCACACCCAGAATACCCGTCACAATTTTGACCGGCTTTTTAGGCGCAGGTAAAACCACCCTGCTTAACCGCATTCTGCAAGAACAACATGGCCAGCGCATTGCCGTGATTGAAAATGAGTTTGGCGAGACCGGCATAGACGGCGAGCTGTTGATTCAGGGTGACGAGCAAATCGTAGAAATGAATAACGGTTGCATATGCTGCAGCGTGCGTGGCGATCTGGTGCGTATTCTCGGCGATCTGGCGCAAAAACGTGCAGCGCAGGAAATTAGCTTTGACCGCGTGATCATCGAAACCACGGGCCTGGCTGACCCGGCGCCCGTCGCACAAACTTTTTTTGTTGAAGATGACGTTTATGCCAACTATCACCTGGATGCGATTATCACGGTGGTGGATGCGGTGCATGCGATGCAACAACTGGATGCGCATCACGAGGCGCAAGAGCAAGTCGGGTTTGCTGACCGTATTCTGCTATCGAAAACCGATCTGGTCACACCAGAAGCAGTCACCGCCCTCTCGGCAAGACTACACAACATCAACGCCAGGTCCACCATACACAGCGTGCACTTTGGACAAACCGACCTCAGGCAGATTCTGGATATTGATGGATTTTCACTGGATGCCATCCTCGAAATCGAACCAGACTTTTTGCGTGATGTGAGTCACGCGCATGATGACGACGTCACCTCGTTTGTGTTTAGCAGCGAGCGGCCATTTGACCTGCAAAAACTGGAAATCTTTCTCGAAACCATGATCAATGATTACGGCCCGCAGCTACTGCGTTACAAAGGCATTGTGCATGCCTACAACGATCCACAACGCATTGTTTTTCAAGGCGTACACATGCTCATGAGTGGTGACCATACCACGCAATGGCAGCCTGATGAGCGCAAAGTATCTACGCTGGTATTCATCGGTACCGACCTCCCTCAAGAATTTTTTATGCAAGGACTCAATTTATGTCTGGTTTAAGCGCGTCTCACCTCAAAAAACTCCCTGTCACCGTACTCTCCGGCTTTTTGGGCGCGGGGAAAACCACGCTGTTGAATCATGTACTCAATAACCGCGAAGGCAAGCGTGTCGCGGTGATCGTCAACGACATGTCTGAAGTCAATATCGATGCCCAGCTGGTACGCGACGGTGGGGCTGAGCTGTCACGCCAGGAAGAAAAACTGGTCGAAATGAGCAATGGCTGCATCTGCTGCACTTTGCGAGAAGATTTACTGGTGGAGATCACTCGCCTGGCCAAGGAAAACCGTTTTGATTACCTGCTGATTGAAACTACCGGCATTTCAGAACCCTTACCGATTGCCGAAACCTTCACCTTTGCCGATGAAGAAGGCGTTTCTCTGGCGGACGTGGCTCAACTGGATACCATGGTCACGGTGGTGGATGGCTACAATTTTCTCAAGGACTACAGCTCACAGGAAAGCCTGACCGACAGAGGGGAGTCCCTGGGCGAAGAAGATGAACGCACCGTGGTTGACCTGCTGGTTGACCAGATTGAATTTTGCGATGTGCTGGTGTTGAACAAAACAGACCTGATGACGCTGGATGAAATTGCCCGTCTGGAAGGCATCCTCAAAACGCTTAACCCGCGTGCACAGATCTTGCACAGCAGTTTTGGCAAGGTGCCGCTGGACCGCATAATGCACACCGGCCTGTTTGACTTTGACCAGGCTGCCGAAGCACCGGGCTGGCTGCAAGAGCTACGCGGCGAGCATGTACCAGAAACCGAGGAATACGGCATCTCCAGCTTTGTTTACCGTTCACGCCTCCCGTTTCATCCCCAACGCTTATGGCAGTGGTTGAATAGCGAATGGCCAGGCGTGATCCGCTCTAAAGGCCGCTACTGGATTGCCTCGCGCCCTGAGTTTTGTGCCATGTGGTCACAGGCTGGGGCGGTCACGCGCACTGAACTGGCGGGCATCTGGTGGGCAGCGACGCCGGCCGAGTATTGGCCGCAGGATACAGACAGCCTGCAACACATCCGTTCGCGCATGCAAGCGCCTTATGGTGATCGTCAACAAGAGTTGGTCATTATTGGCATGGAGATGGATAAAGCCGCGCTGACGGCAAAATTTGATGCCTGCCTGCTGACAGAAAGCGAGCTTGCATTGGGCATGGCGGCCTGGCGCCAATTGAATGATCCGTTCCCGCACTGGTCGGTAGAAGAAACGATAGAAACTGAAAATGACTTGCCTGTGCTGGAAAGCGCCTAATATGCTGACAAGTACTTCTACCGCAAACAAGATCAACCGCCCTGCATTGGCGCACGCGATGCCACCAGCGAGCCCACGCTTGAGCTTTGACCCCATGCAGATGCTGACGATTTTTGAGCCAGCGCAACAACTCTGCCGCATTCCGCGCGCGCCGCAAACCGAGATCAGTGACTACCTGCAACAGGTGGCGCTCAAAATCGCCCCAGGCCTGCGGAATGTTGTCTCCTTAACACAGCCACTCGCACCACAACTTGAGGGCTTATTGCCAGCACAGCTTGGTCGCGAGGCGTTTATCCAAGAAGTCGAGCAATTGGTGATGGTTTTTGCAGAATTGCTGGACTGCCAGACCGTTGGACTGCGGTTGGAGGTGTTGCAAAAGGCCATGTGTCCGCAATTTCACGTGGATCATACCGGGATCAGGTTGTTATGCACCTACCTGGGACCAGGCACCGAGTGGCTGGAAGAAGCATTTGCCGACCGTCGTTATCTCAATAACCGCAGTGCAGACAACAGCCACCAGCGTGCGGGTGTGGTCATTGATACGCGCGGCATCAGGCAGGCAGATAGCTTTGATATCGTGCTGCTGAAAGGCAGTCGGTGGCAAAACAACACCACAGGCGGCGCCATACACCGCTCACCGGCCGTCCCGGACGGGCAGGTTCGCGTCGTGCTCGCCCTGGATGCCATGAGCAATTAATGCGCTTTGTCATCAAGACGTCTTATCAAGCCCAGTATACTGTTATCCAAACAATCCACGGACTTTGCGCTCGCAACACGGCATGCTAGATCATCCTAAACGCATACAACTGAATCATGGACTGCTCGCTTTATTGCTGGCAGTCTTGCTGTTGTTTGTCTTTGCCGAGCAACAGATCCTGAAGCATGCAATCTCTCACCTATCAGACGAGATTAACCACAGCCTCAAGCACGACAAAACTGGCCAAAATGACTTGTGTGAAGAATGTTTATGCCTGGACAATCTCACTGACACCCTGTTACCTGCGCAGGCGCTATTGCTGCATTCGCCAGAAATGGCGCCTGAAGTTGTCAGCAGTCCTCCAACCTTCTATTCAAAACTGTCCTATCACCGCTACGCAGCGCGTGCCCCGCCTCTTTTCGTTTAAAACTGAGCCCCAAAGACAATCAGACGAAGAGGACCTCATCCTGAGGCCAAGAGGACAACTTTATGTATATCAAACGTATTATTTCTGTGGCAGTGGGCGGGCTGTTTGCCAGCTACCCGGCAATTTCCGCACTGGCGGAAACAGTAGATGACAGCGCGCTGGAATTGGATAGTGTGCAAGTCACGGCAGAACGCTTTAGCAAAATCCGCAATAGTTTATCGCCAGACACGGGCGGCAGCGTCTACCGGTTTGACCAAAAAGATATCAGCAACATCCCTGGCGGTGAAAACAACAGTTTTAACCAGATCTTGCTGCGCGCACCCGGGGTGGCGAATGACTCCTATGGTCAACTGCACATCCGCGGTGATCACGGCAATATCCAATACCGGATTAACGGCGTGATTCTGCCAGAAGGCATCAATGGTTTTGGTCAGATTCTCGATACGCGGTTTGCCGATAAAATCAATTTAGTCACTGGCGCACTCCCTGCGCAATATGGCTACCGGACGGCGGGCGTGATTGAGATTGAGACCAAGAAAAACTTTAAACCCGGCGGCAATGTCGGCTTTTATGGCGGCACCAGTGATACCGTCAACCCAAGCATACAGATGCACAACTCAAGTGGCGACTTCAGTTACTACGTGACGGGCTCTTATCTCTCCAATAACCGTGGCATCGAAAATACTACCGACAGCTACAACCCGATCCACGATAACACCCAGCAAACCAAAGGGTTTGCCTACATGTCGTATTTGATCAATCCTGAAACGCAACTTGTGGCGATGCTGGGCTCCTACTATGGCAATTTTCAAATCCCCAACAACCCGGCACAAACGGCTGACAGTGGCTATCTCTCTGCCTTAGGCTTGTCTGGCTATAATTCCTCCAGCCTCAGAGACCACCAAAATGAACGCAATCAATATGGCATTTTGGCCTTACAGAGCTCCATTGGCGCGGATTTTGACTACCAGATTTCGCTATTCACACGCTATACCAGCACCACTTATACGCCCGATATCACAGGTGGCCTGGCATTTAACGGTGTCGCTTCCCGCGTATTTAGGGACAGTTTCAGCAATGGCTTGCAAGCGGATGGCAGTTACCACTGGGGCGATAGCCATATCATCCGCATGGGCATGTTTACCAGCACCGAAAACATCACCAGCGACAATACAGCCAATGTCTTTCTGACCGCAGGCGGCTCGCCAACCAACACCCAGGCCACCATTGTTGATAACAATCGCAAAAACGGCAACACCTTGCTGGGGCTTTACCTGCAGGATGAGTGGAAAATCAATAACAGCCTAGTGATGAACTATGGCGTGCGTGCTGACAAAATGAATGCCTATGTCAGTGGTGGCCAGCTCAGCCCGCGCGTCGGCATGGTATGGAATGCCACGCCGCAAACCACCTTCCATGCCGCGTACTCAAGGTACTTTACGCCCCCCCCCACCGAATTGGTTGGGACGAAAACACTGGCCTTATTCAGCAATACCACCAATGCTGCGTCCAGTGACCTCAATGGCGCAGTCAAACCCGAGCGCTCACATTATTTTGACGTAGGTGTCAGCCACCAGTTAACGCCAAAACTCACCTTGGGCTTCGACAGCTACTACAAAATTGTCCAGGACCTGATTGATGAAGGCCGTTTTGGTGAAGCCTTGGTGTACACGCCGTTTAATTATGCCAAAGGCAGAATTTATGGCTTTGAATTGACGGCAAGCTATAAAGACGAAGCCTTCTCAGCCTATGCCAACCTCTCACGCTCAATGAGCCTCGCCAAGAATGTCGTCTCGGCGCAATATAATTTTGAGCAGGATGAGTTGGATTACACCGCTAACCATTGGGTGCATACCGACCATGACCAGCGCTATACCGCGTCAGCTGGTGTCGGTTATTTATGGCAAGGCTATCAACTCAGTGCCGATGCCTTTTTTGGTAGCGGGCTGCGCCGCGGCTTTGCCAATACCGAACATATGCCAGCCTACACGCAGGTTAACCTGGGCGCGACCACCATGATCAATGCTGGCGCCTTGGGCAAACTTGAAACCAGGTTAGCCATCATCAACCTGTTCGATAAAAAATATGAATTGCGGGATGGCTCGGGCATCGGTATTGATGCGCCGCAATTCGGACCACGCAGAGGTGTCTTTATTGGCCTGAATAAATACTTTTAATCTGAGATGTGATGGACCTTTGATGCCGCGGCTATCGGAGGTCCATCACACCGCAAGCAGCATAAAAGTGACAATTTGCCACACCTGTTTTTCACAGCAACCCTGCTGTGTTTTTTTCTAAATAACTATCGTGCTTTTTTAAGGAGAAGTCGCATAGATCACCTTATAATGATTCTTATTTAATAGCATTACCACAATAACAATAAAATAGTTTGCCTAAGCTACTTGATGCGATCAGGCACAAAGAGAACACACTGAACCAGATTGACCAATACGCAGACTCACAGGGAAAAATAAATCATGATGTACCCAAAAACGATTGCTAGCCTGCTGGCAGTCATGTTGTTCCCGGCGGTGACAGTTTATGCTGAAGATGCCGTTGAACTGGAACCCGCCAAGCAAAATAGTAAACCCAAGAACAATCAAGCGACAGAACCCAGTGTCGAGCTCGATAGTGTCGTTGTTCTGGGCACCAAAGAACAAGCTTCGGCGACCGATAAAGGCCTGGCCGGCTCGGTAGATGTCATTACACGTCAAGAGCTGGAATATGAACATGTCACCGATACCCTGGAGTTGTTTAGCAAAACGCCTGGCGTGGTGCTGTCCCGTTTTAGCCAGGGCATTGTCAATACCGAAGTCTCTATCCGCGGTTTTAGTGGCAATGGCGAAACACCGAATGCCAAAGTGCTGGTGGATGGCATTCCGTCTAATTTGTTCTCTGGTCTTAGCGAGCTGGATTATCTGTTCCCCACCAACATTCAGAGCGCCCAAGTGTTTAAAGGGACCAGCGACGCTTCGACCGGCCTGTTTGCGACGGCAGGCAACTACAAGGTAGAAACCCGTAAAGATATCGGCAAGCAATTGCAATTTGGTTATGGCAGCTTTCAAACCCGGGAAATGCAAGGCTACTATGCTGAAAAACAAGGCGATTTCACCCAAAACTATGCAATCGGCTACCGCAAAGGCAATGGCTTCCGCGCCCATACCGAAAATGAAAAAATCGCTTTATCCGGCCGTTGGCAACTGGATTTCGAGCAGTCCAGCCTGGCATTGAGCGCAAAGTATGGCAAATATAACTCCCCGGAAGCGCCAGGGTTTATGTCTAAAGAACAAGCGCGTGATGACCGCAGAGGCGTAGCGCCCAATGCACTCAACGACAGCGGTGAGAAAGAATTCAAGCATTTAAGCCTGCATTACGATTACTTTTTTAATAACGATCTCGATTTAAGCCTGAAAGCTTATTGGCAGAACTTTGATCGTGAACGCAATGTCCGCTTTTTTGGTTCCCCAGGCCTAGAACATCGCTTGGAAGACCAGACTTCGATCGGTTTGGTGAGCAAGTTAAACTGGAAAATCAATCCCAGCTGGGCTTTTGAAACTGGCTACGATATTGAACACCAGCATGTCGATGAATTCCGTCAACGTTTGACCACTATCCGGCGTAATGCCCAATACGACTTCACGGCACAAGGCATTTACGCCAAATTTGAAAACACGCCGCTGGACTGGTTACGCTGGAACCTGGCCTATCGGGTGGATTATTTGAACAGCGACCCGAGAAACCAGTTTGTGATTAATGGCAGCACGCTCAGGACACGCATGCTGGATAACCAGACCATCGTACAGCCCAAATTCAACTTATTTGCTAACCTAAGTGCGCAGCAAACTTTATTTGTAAATGCCGGACGCAGTTTTCAAACACCCACTGGCGTTAACCTTAATCTCTATAGCACCAATGGCCCGACCAACGTCAAGGTTGCGATCAACGATGGCTGGGAATTAGGACTCAAGAGCCAGTGGCATCCTGCTTTGAATACGCGTCTTTCTTATTGGCAACAAAAAGCTGAAAACGAATTTATTAATATCGACAACTTTAACCAACTCATCGGCGCCACCCGCAGGCAAGGGATCGATGCCAGTTTTGACTATGCGTTAGACGAGCAATGGCACTTTTGGGGCAATGTGTCACGGGTAGAGGCCATTATCGTGAAACCGGATGCATTACACCCGCAATTCAAGGATAACTCGGTCCGCAGCATCCCCTCTTACACTGCCTCGCTGGGCCTGCAGTTTGTGCCCAATGCAAACTGGATTGCACGTGTTCACGTGGATAGCCAAGGCGACTACTACGTCAATGAAAGTAATCAAGGCGGCAAATATGGCGGCTATACCCTGACCAATGCCAATATTGACTACAAAACCAACTGGGGCCGAGTCAGCTTGTTAGCCAATAATATTTTTGATCGCTACTATGAGTATGTGTATGACTTTTCATCCACAGGTGCGACCAACCAGCTTAACTTCGCCCCCGGTGCTGGCCGTAACTTTATGCTCACAGCAACGGTGGATTTTTTATGACTGCATTGCTATCGATTCAACAGCTCAGCCTAAGCTTTTCCAAACGTAAAATCTTAAATCAGCTTGAGCTCAACTTACAGGCAGGTGAAGTCGTCTCTGTACTGGGCAGCAATGGCGCCGGTAAATCAACGCTGCTGAAAAGTATTTTAGGCCTACATGCCAACGCCGAGCAAACAGGCAATATCCTGATTGCCGGCATTGATATCGCACAGGACCGCCAGCGGGCGCTATCGCACCTTGCCTACGTGCCAGAGCACCCTGCCGTATACGGACATCTCTCTGCGATAGCGAATATCCGTTATTTCTTAAGCCTGGCCGATATAGATCATGGAAAGGATATTGCCAGCTGCCTGACCATGGCTGGCTTACCGGAAACAGCCTGGCATCGGCCTTGCAGTGAATATTCCAAAGGCATGAAACAAAAGGTGATGCTGGCATTTGCGCTGGCCAAACAGGCAACATTGCTGTTACTAGATGAGCCTAACTCTGGCCTGGACCCGCAAGCGACCGAAGATTTAAATCAACTGATTGTGCAATGCAAAGAAAGTGGCATGGGCGTGCTGGTCGTCACGCATGATGTGTTGTCTGCCATTGGTTTTTCTGACCGTTTGCTGATGCTGACCAATGGCCAGTTGCAAGCGGTAATTCTGGACCAAGCAGCACTGACAGTGGATAGCCTGAAAAAGCTGTACCAGGGGCAAGTATGAGCGCATTGATCTGGAAAATCTCCTGCAATGAATGGCGCAGGTTATGGCATGCACGGGTTCCGGCATTGCTTTTGATGGTGCTGGTGACATTGTGGGGCATTGCCGCCCTGGCCGCCCATCACCACTGGCAAGATCATGCACAGACGGTGGCCGAGGTGACGGCGCGTAGCCAGCATGACTGGCAATCGCAACCCGACCGTCACCCGCACAGGGTCTCGCATTTTGGCGATTTCGTCGCCAAACCGGTCCATCCGCTCAGTGTGATCGAACCCGGCATCCTCGACCAGTCTGGCCATCTGGTGTATCTGGAAGCACATCGCCTGAACAGTGCCAACTTCAACCCGGCGACTGAAGCCACTACGCTGGGCCGCTTTTCATTGATTACACCGGCCATGATTGTGCAATGGTGGATGCCACTGTTTTTGATCATGATTGCCTATGCCACCGTCACTGCCGATAAAATCACCGGCATCCTGGCCTTCATGCGTGGCAATGGCACGCCTGGCTGGGTAATTGCCGCCGGAAAATGGCTGGCATTGTTTTTACCGCTGCTGTTACTTTTGTGCCTGCAGGCACTGTTGACGCTGGCATGGAGCTGGCACAGTGATCAGTTATGGTCCAGGCTGGGGATCATGTTGCTGGCGCAAGTGCTGTACATTGGCGGCTGGTGTCTGCTGGTCGTCACCGTGTCCTGGTACAGCCGGCAATTGCATAGTGCCTTGCTGACTTTATTGTTGTGCTGGGTCTGTATCTGCATTATTTTCCCGCGCGGGCTGGCAAATCTGGCTCAGATCGCCTATCCCACACAACCGCGCGTCGAGGCTGAATTCCATGCGGAAACCAAGCTGCAAAGCATAGGCGACAGCCACAATCCTGACGATCCGCATTTTGCCACCTTTAAACAAAGCATTCTCGACCAGTATCATGTCAGTAGCGTGGAAGAGCTGCCTGTCAACTACAATGGCCTGCTAATGCAGGAAGGCGAGCGTCTGACCACAGCAGTCTACCGCGAACAACAGGCACTACATGATTCGCAGCTGGCAAAACAGAATGAAAGTATCCGGCACTGGTTATGGCTGACACCGGCCTTGGCGCTGCAATATATACAAATGGCGGCTAGCGGCAATGACTTGCCACATCACCAGGCTTTTATCCGGCAGTCTGAAGCCCGGCGATATCAATTAATCCAATATCTGAACCAGATCCACACTTACAAAGTGGATCAGCATGACGATAAGAACACGCGTGTTTCTGCAGATTTGTGGAAGAAGGCCCCCCGCCCTCCGGTGAATCTGCCACCGATGGCCGTCAGCCATGCCAGCCTGACTGCAGCTTTTCTGGTGTTAATTGGCTGGCTGTTACTGCCCGGCTCCTTGCTTGTGAGGGTTTCGCACCGACTATGAAACATGAACTCACCCTGCTGCTCAAGCAACGCAGCATGACGCTGTTACTTTGGCTAAGCCTACTACTGGTTAGTTTTAGCCTGTTAAATGGCTGGCAAAATATCCATCATATCCAGTCCCAGATCCAGCATGCGCAACAGGAAGAGATCCTGCGCAAGCAGGACTTTATCCAGCGCTTCAGCCATGAAGGGACCCTGGAGGCAGGCGAAGTTGGCTATTACCTGTTCCACAATGTCTATTACCAACCTGGCGAATGGAGCTTTATTGCGCTAGGCAACCGGCTGGTAGTGCCGTATGTGCAACGGATACGTTTACTCGGTTTGCAGAGCCAGCTTTACGATGGGGAGTCACATCACCCTGAATATGTGATGCTGGGGACCTTTGATTACACATTTTTGCTGGTATTTTTTGCCCCTTTGCTCTGTATCGCCCTGTTGCATGACCTGAAAGCGAGCGAGCAACAGGCGCAACGTTTACTGTTTTTGCACAGCCTGGTAAAAGCGCCTGGCCAGTTCTGGCTTAAACGCGTGTTATGCCGCTGGCTGCTTGTCACGCTTGTCTTCATATTGCCGGTTTTACTGTTTGCCTGGCTACACTCGCTTTCCTGGTCACCGCTGTTACACGTGCTGACCATTACAGCCTTATACACGTTTTTATGGTCTGCATTGTGTAGTGCAATCAGCCTGCGCAGACGGGCACTCAACGCCAACTTCAATGCCATGTTACTGAGCAGCATTTGGGTCATGTTATGCGTGGTCTTACCGAATCTTTGTCAGCTATGGCTGCACGCCCGTTATCCCTTGCAAGACGGTAGCCAGTTGGCCATGCAGCATCGGCAATTAGTGCATGGCGCCTGGGATTTACCCAAAGATGAGACGCTGCAACCCTTCTACGCTTTGTATCCACAATGGAAAGACACGCCGCCCGTCACAGGCCGCTTTCACTGGAAATGGTACTACGCCTTTCAGCATATGGGGGATGTCCAATTGCAAGCACAAGTGGCTGCACGGACACGCGCCTTACAACTAAGGGCAGAGGCGACAACAAAGATGGGGTGGTTGCCCACGGTCTGGGCGCAGTCGCAACTGGAAGCCGTCGCATGCAGCGATGTTCGCCATCTGCTTGTACACAGACAGCAGATAGCGCAATTTCACACCCACCTACGTGAAGCCATCTATCCATTCTTGTTTGAGGAGCGGGCATTAAACCGCAAAGATCTCGAGTCCATGCCCGTCTTTGGCGCAGACGATGCTGGTAAGTAAAGTCCGCATCCTGTCGTTAATGGCTAATGCGTCTTCAACACACCAATGGATAAGGTGACTTCGCCTGCGCGTATCGGTGGCGTGGCATTTTGAATCAAGATGCGCCCGGCCACGGGCGCGCGCAAGGTTTCAATATTGTCGCCAAAATAATCCGTCACCTCGCCTACCACCTGCCCCGCTGATACCCAATCGCCGATGCTGGATTTAGCCGTAAACAAGCCGGTTTGCGTGCTGCGTACTTCAATCAGTTTGCTGTAATAGTGAATTGGCGAGGCCACCTGTGCGGTGTCTGGTGTGCTGATAACTATGGTCTCTGGCGCATCAGTCATCCCCAAGCCATGCATGGCCCGTGCACACGCTTGCATGATCATGGTCACAAAAGCGGCATCACTTTGTGCAAACTGCCCGACTTCAAGTGTTAATCCAGGCTTGCCCCGGGTCTGTGCCGTATTCGGGTAAGAAATGGAATGATCAGGATCATTCGGCCTGCCATCATAAAGCACGATCTCTGGCGATCCTAGACTCTCAGCAAACTGCTGTGTTCTGGCATCCAGCGCTGGCACATGCGACACCGGCGAATACACATGTGGCAATAAATGCTGGTTGGCACTGCCTGAATGGATATCGATCAGGTAGTCGGTTTTGCTAATGACTTGTGCCGTTAGAAAAGCGGCCACTTGTTCAGTCAGCGTGCCTTGTTCGCTACCGGGAAACACACGATTCAGATTTTTTTCATCCACCGGGCTGAGCGCAATACGCCGCGCATGAAACCCCTCAAGATTCGCCAAATGAACCAGAATCACGGTGCCTTTCAAGTGTTCGGGTTGTATCTGTTTGCGCAATTGCTGCAGGGCAAGAATCGCAGGAAACTCATCGCCATGGATGCCTGCTGTCAGGGTCAATACCGGTCCTGGCGTTTGCCCATGAATCACCGTCACTGGGATCGCCGTTGACGCCACGGTCATCGTCCATGACGAGACGGTGCCTGGCGCAAGTTGCTTGCCCGCCAATTCAAAGGCTTCCCTTGCATGCACGCTTCCCCAACACAACCACAGCATGCAAACCCAGCAAAAACGCATTTTTTCCTCCTCAATAATGTGCAACATTGTTGCGTATTAAGCCATACCTGTAAAGCGTTAGATCAGCAGTCATCCACTAACAGCAATGGCTGTGTTAACCGTTAAATGGCAAGGCTAGGGAAACTAATCGCTGACAGGTCTTACTAAAAGATTGATGCACATGATTTAAACGCCTATGATCTGCTTTCTAATTTATGGCTTATTGTTACACCGCTTTTTAATGGAGTCCCGCATGCATATATTCACCCTCACCGCTCTTTTGATGTTGACCTTAAGCGAGCCTGCCTTCGCACGCAATATCAGCAATGAACAATCAGAAGCCGCCAGTGCCCGTGATGCCGTGGGCGATGCCATGAGCAAATTGAGCGATATCGAGCAGAAAATCCAGCGGCAACAAGCGCTACTGACGCAAGAGCAAGAAAAACTGAAGCAATATCAGGCTGAAAAAGCCCAGACCGAAAAAGACCTGGAAGCAAAAAAAGCAATTTTTGAGCAAAAATCCAAATTGCTGGATGAGGCCTGGAAACAGCGTACCGACTACTAATTTCATTCACTGTCCCACCACCCCAACACCAGTCTGCGGACTGGTGTTCTTTTATCTACTCTAAAACCTGCCTAGGTAACTAAGGTTTACCTGGCCAAACATTGCACCATTCCAACGACGATTGCCAAATCATTTCAAGTTGACCTGCGTCAATACCTGACATGAGTTGCAGACCTACAATGGCTCCAAGTTCAATGCACTAATGGAGTGATCACAATGAAAAAAACCGCAATCAGTTTAATGTTGGCTGCTTTATTGCCAGCCCTCAATGCTCAGGCAGAGCAAGGCGACTGGGTCGTCCGTCTGCGTGCCACCAATATCAGCCCGAACGAAAGTAGCGATCTGGGCAAATATGTAAACAAAAATATTGCGGCAGGCGCGATGTCTAGCGGTGCAGAATTAAAGGCTGACAGCAATACTATTCCTGAGCTGGACATCAGCTACTACTGGACCAAAAACATTGCGACAGAACTGATCCTGGCCTTGGGTTCCAAGCATGATGTGAGTATTACCAAAGAGCCAGGCTCTACCGTGCCTAATCAATTATTGGGCAGCATTGATGCATTGCCCCCGACCTTGACCGCCCAATGGCACTTTAACCCTGATCAAACCTTTGACCCTTATGTAGGTGCCGGCATTAACGCAACCTTTATGCTGGACCGCCGTCTGGACCTGCGCCAAGGCCCATTAGCCGGTCAAAAAATTAAAATTGACCGCGACAGCTTTGGCCCAGCTTTGCAAGCAGGCCTGGATGTGAACCTCAAAGATGGCTGGATGCTGAACGCCGATGTGAAATACATCTGGATGAATACCACCGTCAAAATGCAAAACCCGCTCAACGGCAATGCCTGGACAAAAATTGATGACCTGGATATTGATCCATGGGTGATCAGCCTGGGCTTTGGCAAGCGCTTCTAACACTCAAAGCGCATAACGTCTCTTCCCTGGGGCAATGTATTAGCTCCATTCACCTCTGATACTCTCCCAGTGTCAGAGGTTTTTTTATCTGCACTTGGTCAATCAGCGCTTAAAAAATGATTGCTAAAAATTAAACCGGCTGGCAAGACTGGTGAGATGCAGTTGCTCCAGCAACTGTAATCCGCGTTCACGTGCACTGCGTTTATGCTGGCCAGTATATTTGGCAATGATCAATTCATTTTTCATCGAATGCTCCCACCCTACCAATTCTGTCACAGTCACTTGATAGCCATGTGCCTCCAGCTCGAGGCAACGTAATACATTGGTCACCTGGCTACCAAACTCACGGGTGTGGATGGGATGACGCCACAATTCACTTAAAAAGGTTTTTGATAAAGCCTCAGCCTTATGTTGCCTTAGCGCTTCGGCCACTTCGGCCTGACAACAAGGGACCAATACCATGAACTGTGCTTTCTTTTGCAAGCCAAACGCAATCGCATCATCGGTGGCAGTATTGCAGGCATGCAAGGCCGTCACAATATCAACCTGTTCCGGCAATTGCGCGGACTGCATGGCTTGGGCGACGGTCAAATGCTCAAACTGCATACGCTCAAATTGGCAGGCTTGCGCCAGTTGACGCGACTTTTCAATCAACTCGCCCCGGCTTTCGATGCCGATTACTTGCCCTGTATCATGTTGTTTGAGCAATAAATCATACAAAATAAACCCCAGATAGGACTTGCCAGCGCCATGATCGACCAATGTGGGATTAGCATTTTTTGCCATCACCGCCTGCATCAGCGGCTCAATAAAGTTCACCAGATGATAAACCTGCTTGAGCTTGCGACGACTGTCCTGATTGAGTTTACCGTCACGGGTCAGGATATGTAAGGCCTGCAACAAGGCTACAGACTGGCCAGGCTTGACCTCGGGCGGCAATAATGTTTGGACCATACTTCTGAGTGCTTTAAAATCTGAATATGCCAGTTTAACAGTTCAATGGTTGCACAGCACCATTGAGAGATGGCGAGCGTGAACAGGATCAGCCCTGGTGCAGATTAAAAACAGCAGCGGTAGCCCTATGATATACAGGATTGAGGGAACTCACAGGCTGTTTTTGTAATCATGTTTAATACAGGGTAGCAAGTTTTATTAAAAAACACCCACCCTTTGCCGCTAACAAGCCGCACTCAATCCGCTGCCCGGCAGCGCAGTTGTTCAATCGTTTCAGGGAGTAGTACCTATGCCGCAATCATGCCTTTTTCAGCCCTACCGACCTCCTTCAGGCTCGCCATCATTTCGCCTCTGGTCAATTTGCCTGGCGCTATGGCTCACGTGGTTTATGACGATGAATATGGCACTCGCAGATACGGTATGGCTCAAAAATGGAGACAAAATCACCGGCACGCTGGGGGTAAAAATCTCAAACAAGCTCACGTTTAAAACCGCTTATGCTGATGAAATTAAAATCAACTGGAATGATATCAAAAGTATTGATGCCGATAAGCCTATCCTGATGCAACTTTCGGATGGCAGCATCGTGAATGGGCGCCTGATCCATTCAGCGGATGGCCAGGTGATCCTCGATGAAGAGACCAATACACCGATGGTGGACACTGAACTGAGTGAAATTCACTACATCAACCCTACGGTGGACCTGATAGGCGAAGGTTATGTCTGGACCGGCAACATGAGTCTGGGTGGCGCCTTTAACAATGGCAATAGTACTAACCGCAATATGCAGTTTAACGGTGAATCCGTATTGCGCGGGTTTGATAATCGTTACACGGTGCAGGGGTACTACTACTGGGCAGAAGACAATGATCAGCAAACGCAGAATAACGCGCGGGTCCGCGGTCAGTACGATAACTTTTTTACAAAAAAATGGTATGGCTACGTCAACACGATTCAGGAAAAAGACCGTTTCCGGGATATCCGCTTGCGTAGCACCTACAGTGTGGGTACCGGTTACCAGTTTTTTGAAAGTGAAAAACGTAATCTGTCACTGGAAGGCGGTCTTTCATACATCACCCAGGATTATTACGAAGAACACGACGAAAATCATGCAGCCCTGCGCTGGGCGGTTAACTATAACCAATACCTGTTCGACTCCTTTGTGCAGGCCTTCCACCGTCATGAGCTTACTTATACGCCGAGAACCCCTTCGCAAATCCTGTTGTACAGTTCAACTGGCTTACGCTTCCCCTTTATTTTTGGTTTGAGCGCCTCCACACAAGTGGACTATAACTACGACAGCCGTCCGGTCGACGACAGACGCAAAGGCGATACACGCGCCCTGTTTACTCTAGGCTACAGTTGGAAATAAGCCTGTCCTGCGTGTATAGATTTAGTCCTGGCCCGCTTAAATGTTAAAATAACGTTTTGATCGCGGGATCATATTGCTTATAAAATCAATATGATCCCGCGATCTTAGGTACGGCTGAGACATTGAATCCGTATTTTTTGAGTTAAGGATGGAGCAAAAATATGGCGATACAATGGTTTCCGGGGCACATGACTTCTGCCCGCAAGAAAGCAGAAGAAACGCTGGAACACATCGATGTTGTCATTGAAGTGCTGGATGCGCGCGTCCCCGCCGCCAGCCATAACCCCATGATTGAGGAAATGCGCAATTTCCGCCAACGGCCTAACCTTAAAATCCTCAACAAGGCCGATTTGGCAGACCCGAATATCACACAAGCCTGGCTGAATTACTTTAACAGCCTACCCAATACCAAAGCGGTTGCCCTCTCCTGTAAAAAACCGGGGGATGCAAAAAAAATCCCTGGCCTGTGCCGCCAACTGGCGCCGCATCGGGGCACACCGCTTAAACCTTTACGCATGATGATTATGGGGATTCCTAACGTGGGGAAATCCACCCTGATGAATGCCCTGCTCAACCGCCGTGCAGCCAAAGTCGGCGATGAGCCAGCCGTGACCAAAAGCCAGCAACGCTTTGATTTAAGTGACAGCCTCAATATCACCGATACACCTGGCATGATGTGGCCCAAAATTGAACATACTTCAGATGGGTATATGCTGGCGGCCAGCCATGCGATTGGCCGCAATGCGGTCATTGATGAAGATGTAGCTGAGTTTTTGGGCAATGTATTGTTAAAACAATATCCTGCGCTCATGAACACCCGTTACAAGCTGGACGTCATGAAGCTCAATGTGGCCGAAATAGATGGTATAGACTTACTGGAGGCGATTGCCAAGCGTAGAAGCTATAAACGCAATGATGGCGAGTGGGATATGGAGCGCACAGCCATGGCCCTGCTGACCGACTACCGCAGTGGTGCGATTGGCCGCGTCAGTTTGGAATCCCCGCAAAGCCGTGCCGAGATGTTGGCTTTAGCGGCTGCGCAACAAAAAGCCGCCAGAGAAGAAGGCGCATCCAGTGAAGAAAAGTCAGAGCAGGACACAGAGCAAGACTAGCTGCGTTTTTCACAACATGCACTAGCGTGGCCTATGGCTCGCTCTAGGCAATGACGCTGGCATGCCGTTTAGCTGGTTTAACCGTGCTGGTGGTTTTATTCAGCACCTGGTCGATATTACTCATAATGCGGTTACGGCCATTTTGTTTGGCGCGATACAGATTCTGGTCAGCAGCCGCAAACATGGCATCAATCACATAGCCTACAGTTTCTGAACTTACTGCCCCCACACTCACAGTACACTTGATCGCCTGGGTTTCACTACTCATGCTCTCTACACCAGCGATACTGACCGGTGTCACTTCAATAATCCGGCGGATACGCTCAGCCAGCACCATGGCTTCCTGCTCACCGGTATTGGGCATCAGGATGCAGAACTCCTCGCCGCCGTAACGACCAATGACATCACCGCCACGCAAGGCGGCCCGGATGGTTCCGGCGCAAGATTTGAGCACCACGTCTCCTACCAAATGCCCGTAGACATCGTTCACCTTCTTAAAGTAATCGAGGTCGACGATTAACATGCCCATCGGCAATTGGATCCGTTGCGAAACAGCCTGCATGCGCGCAGCCGCCTCTTGCAGCCCACGGCGGTTGAGTACGCCGGTCAGCCCATCTAACGTGGCGATGGCTTGTAAGCCCGCCTGCGCCTTCACATGCATCACCAGCAACAGCAAATTCAGGACTGAAGTCATCGCCAGCATCACAAAGCTCACCAGATAGGCATGAATCGTCCACTCGGCAAAGCGGTCCAGCGCCGACTGCTCAGCCAGCATGACCTTCACCGCGACCACCGCCAACATCAAACCGACCATGGCAAATAGACTGCAGCAGAGCCAAAACACATTGGCGACAAAATCTTTTCCATGCCCCATCAAGCTGCGGCTGCCATAGGCAAATATCCAGAGCAATACCGCCACATTGCTGAGCAGCAGCCAGCGATTGGAGATGTGCATATTCAACATGATGGCATTACAGGCGAGCAAGGTCGTAATGACTAACAACGTCCAATAACGGTAGACACGATAGCCCCTGAACATACGCAATCCGTTTACCAGTTGACTGAGCCCATAGGCCACCATGGTCACCGCCGCCGCAATGTAAATACTTTGGGGGCCAATAATCAATGACGTTTGTGAAATGAAATAAACGGCCAGCCCTAAGCTAAAAATGAGCAAGCCACGCACCCAATACATAATCAGGCGGCGTTGCTGATAGGCGCCAAAAATCATCAAGACCAGAACCAGCGTTAGGGTGAGTCCAATTGATGATAGAATGACACTGTTGAGATCAAACACAGGGACGGACAAAATTAGTTAACCTGAAGCACATCATACTATGGTATCTAGGACTATACCCATATAAATGAAGGGGTTAAATAGTCCATCCAGGCTAATTCATCTCCGCTTTCTGATTACTCTCCACTTGGCAGTGAAACACGTGTAAGAAGTCCCCCGCATGCAGCATTTATTAAATCCACCCCAGCGTGAAGCGATTCACTATCTCGATGGTCCCTTACTGGTGCTGGCAGGGGCTGGTAGCGGTAAAACCCGTGTGATCACCCAAAAAATTGCCTATCTGATTAATCAAGCAGGCTATCAGGGCAACCAGATTGCCGCGATCACCTTTACCAACAAAGCTGCGCGTGAGATGCAAGAACGTGTCACGCCACTGTTAGAAGGCAAAAACGGTAAAGGACTGACGGTCACTACGTTCCACTCCCTGGGCTTGCAGATTCTGCGCCAGGAAGCCGCCCTCCTCGGCTATAAACCCCAATTCTCGATTCTGGACGCCTCGGACAGCTTTAAAATCCTCAGCGATATTTTAGCGACCACTGACAAGCAACTTTTGCGCAAAACACAATGGCAAATCTCCAGCTGGAAGAATGACTTTATCAACCCGGATCAGGCCAAATCGCAAGCGGATGAAGAACTCACCCATGCGGCCGCCCGGGTCTACCAGTTATACCAGCAAACCTTACGCGCATATCAGGCAGTGGACTTTGACGACCTGATCAAGGTCCCGGTAGAGTTGTTTGATCAACACAGTGAAATGCTGGATAAATGGCAGCGCAAGTTGCATTACCTGCTGATTGATGAATATCAGGATACCAACGCCTGCCAGTATAAACTCATCAAGCAGCTCACCGGCTTGAGGGCGCAATTCACCGCCGTGGGCGATGATGACCAGGCGATTTATGGCTGGCGTGGTGCGGATGTGGAAAACTTGCGCCAGCTGACTAAAGACTTCTCCAAACTCAAAGTCATCAAACTCGAGCAAAACTACCGCTCCACCGTGCGGATTTTGCGCGCGGCCAACCACGTCATTGCCAACAACCCCAAGCTGTTTGAGAAAAAACTGTGGAGTGAGCTGGGTACCGGCGACCTGATCCACGTCACCGCGACGCAAAGCGAAGAACACGAAGCAGAAACCGTGGTGATGAAGCTGCAAGCGCACAAATTTGAGCATCGCACCACCTACAAAGATTACGCGATCCTCTATCGCAGCAATCACCAGGCACGCATCGTCGAACAGTTCCTGCGTAACCACAAAATCCCTTATACCATTTCTGGCGGCCAGTCTTTTTTTGACAAGGCAGAAATCAAGGACATCATCAGCTACTTGCGCCTAATTATGAACGAAGATGATGATCCGGCCTTTATCCGCGCGGCCACCACGCCCAAAAAGGGCATAGGCAATACCACGCTGGAACGTCTGGGCGAATACGCCAGCGCGCACAAAATGTCACTGTTTGCCGCAGCCTTTGAAGGCGGCTTTCAACATGAAGTCGGCAACAAACAATTAGATGACCTGCTCACCTTCTGCCGCTTCATCCAAACGCTGCAAGGCCGTGCTGTCAAAGATCCGGCTAACGAAGTGCTCAATGACTTGCTCACTGCGATCCAGTACGAAACGTATCTGTATGACGGCGAAGAAGCCAAATCCGCCGAAACGCGCTGGGGCAACGTACAAGAATTCGTCGCCTGGCTAAGCAAAAAAGGCGAAGCCTCAACCGAGTTTGGCCATGAATCCGACGGCAAAAACCTCATCGAACTCACGCAACTGGTTTCGCTCATCACCATGCTAGAAGGCCGCGAAGACGGCGAGCCAGACGCCGTTAAACTTTCTACCCTGCACGCTTCCAAAGGTCTCGAGTACGGCCATGTCTTTTTAATCGGCTGCGAAGAAGGCATCCTGCCACACACCAACTCCATCGACGCCGACCAGATTGAAGAAGAACGCCGACTCATGTATGTAGGCATCACCCGTGCCCAAAAGTCACTCAACATCACCTGGTGCAAAAAACGCAAACGTGCGGGAGAGATGCAAGCTTGCGAGCCTAGCCGTTTTATTAGCGAATTGCCTAAAGATGATGTTAAACACTTTGGCAATCCATTTAATGGGCCAGATCAAGTGCTGAGTAAAGATTATGGGAAGAGCAAGATGGCGAATATTAAGGCGATGCTGGCTAAAAACACTATTGCAGAATAAAAAACGAGAGTATCTTCAATACAAAAAAGGTATTTGTTAAAACAATGCGCAATCATTTCAAAATTATTATTTTTGCTGCCATCTGGCTAGCACTTTTCTGCGAATTGATTTTCGATGCGGAATTAAAGCAAAGCCTGCATACTTATCTTGAGTTGCATCCTGTAATGGCGCCCATTTTACTTATTTTGTTACAACTAACCTTTACAATATTTGTATTACCATGCTCGACATTAACTATACTTGCTGGCATTTTGTGGGGGGTAAAGTTGGGGATAATCTACTCCACCTTAGCTACCCTGATGTCTTCCAGCCTCACTTTCTTTCTTGGTAGATACTCGTTTCTTAATACAAAAATCATTAACAGCTATTCAAGTCACCAGTGGGGAGCCAAAATCAACCAGCTGCTATCTAGATTTAATCTTTGGGCATCTGCGCTGGCACATGTAAACCCGCTTTTTCCGGGGAGTTCTCTTGGCTATATCTTTGGCACGACTAACATCAGTTATGGCGCATTTATTTTAGGGGCTGCAATTGGCACGATGCCACTGCAACTAATGATGGTTTTGATCGGTGACTTATCAATTAAAGCCTTTTTGAATACAGCAAAAATACAATCCCTAGCAATCATTGCTCTTTTGGTTGCAATCTTGGGAATATACTTGATTATCCTGCCAAAGATATTAAAGAAAAAGACAGTCAAAAATGATGACAACTCACTGAGCTCATGAGTACAGAAGCACTCCAATGAAGACCATAAAGCAAAATGATGCATTCCAAAAAGATTATAAGTAACTCAGTAATAAACCTGCTAGGGCAAGTAATCCCCTTTTTGACTGCATTGTTATGCATCCCCTTAATAATCAAAGACTTGGGGGTTGACCGATTCGGAATACTTAACCTAATTTGGATAATTGTTGGTTATTTTAGTTTTCTGGATTTGGGACTCGGCAGGGCCATCACTCAAGTTATTTCATCTAAGAACGATTTGTGGCCCCATGAAAAGATTGTAAAAACTGTCTGGGCGACGATTTATCTTATCAGTACACTTAGCATCACCGTTTCCTTTGTACTTCTATTTTATTCATCTGAAATAGCAAACAAACTACCCAATATTCCTTCCTCGCTAATAGAAGAGACCATTCTTTCAGTAAAACTGATCGCCCTTACCATTCCACTGGTTGTTATTTCATCTGTTCTAAGGGGTGTACTTGAGGGTTTTCACGCGTTTAAAGAGATTAACTTAATCAGAATTCCTTTAGGAGTTTTCACTTTTGCAAGTCCTTTGATTATCATAGCCACAACACCAGCTCTCCAGTACGCTGTAGGACTAATACTTTTTAGTCGCTTTTTAAATGTGCTTGTGATGATTAAAATGTCTAGCAAATATCTGCCCTTTGACACAAGATCAATTAAATTATTTGATTTTAGCGACACTGCTAACCTTATTAAACAAGGGGGTGCTATAACCATATCAAATGTGATTGCCAATCTTATCGTATACCTAGATAAATTTGTTGTTGGATATATTGTTTCGGCAGCCGCAGTTGCATATTATGCAACCACCTATGAAGTTGTTACAAAACTTTGGCTTATTCCTGCTGGATTAACAGGCGTACTTTTTCCAGTTTTTGCAAAACTTGCTGCAAAAGACCAACATAAATCCAACAAGATATTTATCACGTCACTTAAAACTATTATCATTTTTACTTTACCGTTTGCGCTTTTACTAGCTTTCTTTTCAAAAGAAATTTTGACATTATGGATTGGTTTAGAATTTGCAAAAAAAAGTTTTGAAGTAATACAAATACTTTGCATAGGCGTATTTATTAATTGCCTTGCACATATTCCTTTTACATATATACAAAGTCAAGGTCAATCGTACAGAATTGCACTATTACATACGGTTGAATTAACGCTATATATTCCACTTGCTATCTTCTTAACTCAAAAACATGGAATCATAGGAACTGCAATCGCTTGGAATATTAGATCGATCCTTGATTTTATTGCGCTAATCTTCATTTATAAAACCCTGCATGAAAAGCAACCATCTTTCAAAAAACAGCATATTTTGACTATTACATTAATGTCATCCACTTTAATGATGCCATTAGTGATCGAACTTAATAGTCTCCTTAAAATATCATCATTCGTTTTAATTGTTCTTGCTATTCTATTTATATCTTGGACAAAACTTCTTGATAAAGATGAAAGATATATTTTCAGAAAAGCATTCAATCGGAATTAACATGCAGAACTTGCAAAAAATCACCACCTCGACTAAGCCTAAGTGCATGGTTTGTGGCACTGAGGGCGGACTCAAATATGCAAATCTAAATGATAGATTATTTGGAGTAGCGGGCGAATGGTCGTTGAAAAACTGTCTCAACTCGGAATGTAATTTATTGTGGTTAGATCCTTCGCCTGATGAGGCAACGATCCATTTTGCTTATGAAAACTATTACACTCATCATTATGAGCCTGGAATATCAACTTTTCTTAGTCGTTTATATGCGGCCGCAATCTCAGGCTATTTAGATATATGCTACGGATATCGTGTTAAAAAAACTAGGTATCCGAAACTACTACTTGGGGCTTTATTTTTTCTTCAAAAAAGTCGTAGGGATGCAGCTGACTTTAGAGTTATGTGGCAGAAATTTTCTTCTAACAAAAACAAACTGCTTGAAATAGGATGCGGAAATGGAGATGCATTAGTTCGAATGCAGAGTCTTGGTTGGGAGGTAACAGGTATAGACTTTGACCCCAAAGCTGCTGAGACTGCACGAAAACGTGGAGTAAATGTATTTACTGGTGCACTTCAAGAACAGAACTTCATCTCAAATAGTTTTGATGTAATCACTTTGAGTCATTTAATAGAGCATGTTCATAACCCGCTTCAATTAATTGAAAACTGTTATGACTTACTTAATAGCCAAGGGCGAGTAGTGATATTAACTCCTAACAGTCAGAGCTTCCTTCATCGAATCTTTAAAAGAGACTGGAAGGCCTTAGAGCCTCCTCGACATCTGCATATATTTAATAGTAATAATCTTGCCCAATTAGCAAAGAAGGCAGGTTTTAAAACTATGACTGTAAAAACTATTACTCGAGATGCTAAGGGTATTTTTATGGGAAGTATGAGTCTTAAAAGAAATCAAAAGTACGATCCAACGGTTAAAGTATCTCTTTCAATCAAAATAAGTGCCCTTATTATTCAATTTATTGAATCGGTTATACATGTTTTTAATAGAAAAGCTGGTGAAGAATTAGTTTTAATTGCAATTAAGGAATAAAGCTTTGTTGGCAAAAAAATTGAGAATCTCCATTGCATGCTGCACATATAATGGCAGTGATTATATCCTTGAACAGCTTGTAAGTTTCGCAAAACAAACTAGGCTCCCAGACGAATTAATAATTTGTGACGACAACTCATCTGATAATACGCTTGAAATATTAGAAGCATTCGCTAAAACAGCACCTTTCCAAGTGTCTATTTATACTAATAAAGATAACTCTTTGGGCTCCACAAAAAACTTTGAAAAAGCTATAGGCCTTTGCAAAGGAGAAGTAATTGCGCTTTCAGATCAAGATGATGTTTGGTTCCCCACTAAACTGGAAAGATTCGAGCACGAGTTCCAACAAGGTGCAGAATTGATCTTTTCAAATGGGGACATTGTTGATAATAAACTACGCCATAAGGGATATACTCTATTTGAAAGCTTAAATATTACTCCCACAGAAATGAAGCTTATTCAACAGACAAAACTCAAAGAGGTTTTAATACGAAGGAATTTGGTGACTGGTGCTGGCTGTGCGTTTAAAAGTAAGCATAATCCACTAATCCTTCCAATTTCAGAAAACTGGATACATGATGGATGGATCGCTATATTGATTTCAACAATTGGAAAATGTGTGATGATAAATGAATCGTTATTCCAATATAGACAACATGATAAAAATCAAATAGGAGCAGGAAAACCTAATATTTCCGAAAAAATTAAAAAAGCGAGACTACTAGGTAGCAGGTATTACAATAAGCAGTATCAAGCGTTTATTGACCTTAAGGTCAGACTTAAATTAGCCGACCTTAAAGGCATAAATAATGAGACTTTTCTTAAAAAACTGGAAGGAAAAATTCAACACTTAAATAAAAAGTGTCAAATCCCCAATGGCTCATTTTCAACTTTTTACACATTAATATTAATGTTGATTAGATTTGAATACCACAGATACTCTCGAGGATTGATAAGTTTTAGCAGAGACATTATCATGACTTGGATTTTCTTAGTTGAAAAGTATACACGCTAGAGTTTTACGACTATAAACCTTCAACGCTGGAAAATGATATTACTAGATTTGATCCGCAAGCAAATTTCATTTTATTACAATCAATCTTAAATCTCTTAATCGATGGCTTTTCTTTAGAAGTCTTCTTAAAATAATCAATAACGTCTTCATTATTGAAAATCATCGGTTTGATCATAAAGCCTACCTCCCCCATTAGAGGTATATATTTTTTTCTGACTGAACTACCATCATCAAATTCAAGTGTAATTTCGTATCTTGGCGGTTTGTAAAAAAATGCCACCACCCTTGACATAATTGATTGTTCAATTTTAATTCTCACCCAAACTGGATGATTGTTAAGAAAATCGGGGATTGATATCCATGAGTCATGATGGCTTGAGACATCACCGACTTTTGTAAGGTACCAATCATTTTTTATTGTTTTACTTCTTCTCATCAAAACATAACGTTTGTTTTTAATAACTGGCAGATATTGATGCAATATTTCCATCTGTGCTAAAGCATCATCTTGTGCGATTAATTTATTATCTATTGTCTCAAACTCAAGATAAACTATAGGAGGAGCTTTATTGATATCACGATAGAAATCACGATTTTTATTCATGATCCATGTATTCCAAGATGCAAAATTAATATTTGATGGCGCCGATGAATACTTTAATGCTTGATAAGCAAAAATGCCTGGAAGCATTCCCCAGTATCCAGTTGCTTTTATCCCCCCATCTATTGGGACATTCAATATTTCATTTTCTTGCTCTAAGGTTTTTTTAAGCGAAGTAGCAAGACGAGATGAATAACTATTATAGTTGAGTAAAGACTGAGCATTCTGGTTAACAGTTTCAAGCCCTCTCCTTAAAACTGTAAGAGGTGAGCATTGATAAATCTTACAACTACCAGCAGTAACAAAAACAATCACAAAAAAGTAAAACAGCCAACCAAATTTGGTTCTATAGAATTTCTTATTGGAGGGGAAGATATAAAATGGTGCTACCAGTAGACAAAACTGTAAGAAAATAAGCATATGTGCGTCTGCTCTTACAAAGCCATGCTTCCATGCAATAAAAAGTGTAAGAAGCAGCATTAAGGCTTTTGAATATTTTCTATACCAAGCATCCTTAGCCTGAATCACATAATTTTTGATCACAAAAGAACTATAAGTAATTAGCAATATTAGAGCGATTACAGTCAAATAATGCTTCTCATAGATAGCCATCGCCTCGTTATAACCACTTGAAAACGAAAGCATTGCAGAGATAAAAGGTAAAATATTATTAATAGATTGCTGACAAAACACCCAAATGATGAGAAAGAATGCACAAAAAATCCCGACTTCTAATATGCTTCTTTTATATTCCGACTGAAAAAGAAGCGTGCACACTCGCAAAAAAACAACGATGAAAGCCCAAATTAAAAGAGTACCTTTAGTTAGTGATAATACTGTAAGAAGCAGTAAACATATGGATTGTTTCCATAATGAGTTAGTTGGTTTATCTATTATCGCTAGGGCCAGCAACAATGCAAAAGTATAATATAGAGCATCATATGTAGACCCCAATATGACTACAAATAACGATAAAATGAATATCAGTATCTGTAGAGCAGGTAATTTCCTCAAATAAATATAAAAAGTCACTGCCATGGAAATGGCCATGAATACTAAAACAAAAGCTTTTATATTTGGTAAGAACCCAGTATAGATACTAGGATAAAAAATAAATCCTAAAGGCCCTATATTTTGGACAATATCTTTGCCAAATTGAAAGTAGTTACCTAACCAGTACTCATAAATAACTTGGCTTCCTAAGTCATGAGAGTTAGTATCAATAAATTGATTAGGAAGCTTTAAAATTAGCAAGAACAGACAACATATGGAAAATCCAGCGATCCATTCGTTGCCAATTTTTTTTAATATATGAGTGCTTAACAAATTAATGACGCTCTAATATCTCTTTAATAATATATTTAGGGCGTCCTTTAACCTCATTATAAATTCTAGCCAAATATATCCCTAATAGCCCATTACTTAATAAAACTGCCCCACTAAAAAAAGCAACGGCGATTAATATTCCTGAAACACCAGGTGCAGCGACTCCTGATAATTTAGTAATAATGGCATACAGAATCAGTAACACTGAAATAAATGTTGTACATAATCCTAATATAAAAGAAAGATATAACGGAGTAGCTGAAAAAGACGTTAAACCACGGATAAACTCTCGAACTGGGCCCTTGCCTAGTAGTGGAAAGTGTGTTTCCCCACTGAACCTAGCCTCTCTTCTGTAATAAACAAAATCCTGTTTAAACCCAATCCAAATTGACAATCCTCTCATGTACGGATCAGATTCAGGAAGGCTCAATATATGTTGAACCACTTTTCTTGACAGCAATTTAAAGTCACCAGTATTCTCCGGCAAATGAATATCTGAAAAGAGATTGATAGTTTGGTAAGCCTTTTTGGTCAACCACATTTTTGCAGCACTCTCACCATCACGATGCGTCCTTGTCGTATGAACAACTTCGACGCCCTGCCTAAACCTCTCTACAAGTTTAGGAATTAACTCTGGAGGATCTTGTAAGTCAGTATCAAGATAAACAACTGCATCCCCTTTCGCATTTGAAAAACCAGCTAGCACACAAGGAGTAACTCCAAAACGCCTAGACATATTAATGATTCTGATTGGTAAAGAGTTCTGAAAACCCACCAAAACCTCTAATGACTTGTCAGTGGAGTCATCGTTCACAAAAATCATTTCATATTCAGTATCTTCTACTTTTTTCATAGTTGCATCTACGCGACGCACTAGTTCTGGAATATTTTTTTCTTCGTTTCTAAAGGAAAATACAATTGAAATTAGCATATATTTAAAACTCAAAAATGAGATGGGAGAAAATTTAAAGGCATTTTTTTGATTTTTGTTGTGTCAATCAAAATACAATTGGTACATTTTTTTATATCTTGTGGCGGAATATAGTTATCTTTATAGACTCGGTTTAATACCCTAATCCTATATGCATCTCGACGAATATGTTGCTGATCGGCTATCATATATACAACAGCCTCCATCAACCCAGAATAATTGGTCGCGGTATAACTGAGATCATAAGGTAAGCTGTAATTCACGAAAGGCTCGAATCTTTTAGGCAATGTCACGAAAATGTTAATAGGTTGTGCCCCTTGTAAGGCATGGTCAGTTAGCCTTGGCAAATTTGCCACTTGCTCTTTAAAGTACAGATACTCTAACCGAGAGTTTTGAGTCATAGCTGTCACTGTAAAAAATGTACAAGCAGTAAATGAAACCAATATCAATGAACCTAAACGTCTACTGTCAAACTTAAAATAAAGCCGTAAAACATTAATACATGTTCGATATGCAAATATAGTCAAAACAAAGCAAAATATAAAAAAAACATACAGAATTCTATAAGCAACGAAACCATTTGGTGTTAATAGAATTGGAGATAGAGAAACTGCAAGAAAAGCAACTATGATGAGAACTCTTTCTTTTAGCTCTTTATGAGATAACTCGGTGAAATTATTTACTTTAATAAGCGAACTAATAATTAATACAGATATAAAAACTATTAGTATATTAATGAGTGATAAATAATACTTTTCAATATTAGTGCTGTATATACTAAATCCTGTCGTCACAGCCTCTAGTAATAATTTGAATAGATTTTGATTAATTGCGAAGCTAAACTTATATGATACTGGATCATAGCTTTTAAATTCTGAGCCAAATAAATGAGAGAAATATTTAAATAAAAATAATTTATGGATCAATACATATGAGATCAATGTTATTGAAAGAAACGCCAGAGCGAACAAAGCATTATGCTTTACCTCTGACCAATGATTTTTATCAAACACTACCCTGACAAATGGTATGAAAACAAAAAATAATGCTGTCGCAGGATAATTTAAACAACTAGCGAGCAAGGTCAAATATGAAAAAAACAATCCAAAATACCTTACCTCCCTACTTGTATGTTTAATTGAATGGTCAAACAATAGCCAGGCAAACAAAGAAAGCAATAGATTTAAAGATCCAGGTACGTAATTAGAAATCCAACAAACATATAAATTAGCCGAAGGTATACTTAAAATACCGAACGCTATAATTAATAGCCAGACATTTAAATACTTAAGTTTTTGGTGCAACTCCAAATAAGTTATAAATGAAATAAGAATTAACGTCGCAAGTGAGATATATCTAGCATATCTGAAGTCTTCAATGGTATGAATTAAGGACTGCTGAAAATTGAACAAAATAGCATTTAATGGACGGCCTATATACATTAAATGCATTGATTCCATATGTTTCAAAACACCATGCCATCCATCAAAAATATTAATAGAGTAATGTTGAATATCGAAAGCTCGATAATCATTATGAATTGCAAACTCTGTTGTCAACGCTGAACTATATGCAATGATCGTAAGAGCAATTAATATCAGCCACCGTAAAACACTATTCTTTTTTAACAAAACCATAATTTGTATCAATAAGTGGGGAAATTACTCATGCCCCAGTATTTCTGTTAATAATTTTTGATTACTTGCATCAAGTTCAGCGTGGGTAGGCTGTTTACCTAGTTTCAACGACAGTTTTGCAAGTTTTATGGCAACCATATCATCGCCAATTCTGAGAAAATATTTTGCGAGTGAGTTTGCCAACACAGGATCGTGGAAACCATCTATTAAAGCGTAGATTACACCTTCATCTTTTATCGATGTCGCTATCCATTCATGAATCTCCGTTTTTTTTGTAACTAACGATTCTGAAGCGGCATCTAGCACTACATGGGCTACTTTATTTATTGAAAAATAAAATACAAACATGACTAACATTAACTTTATAAAAAATGTCAAAAGTTGCTTTGGCATACTTGTTTCCCTTACCGAAATAATCGCTTGTTGACTGAACTCATCAATATCATCCCTATTAAAAAACTTCTTGATGGACGATACCAATTCCGACTCAAAACGAGATCGTATTCTTTGTTTTCTATTCATTGTTATCAATTAATAATTCGGCTACTGCTTCGTAAAGGTTATCGTAATATGCTAGTGTTGAAGCAGCGTCATTTTCAGAAGCCTTTCCATAACCAGTTCTGACTAGAGCTGGCTTTACACCTGCATTAATAGCAGCTTGAGCATCAATCAACTTATCTCCAATCATATACGATCTGTCAAAATCTATTTTGAAATCGGCTTGAGCTTGAAGAAACATTCCTGGATGAGGCTTCCTACAGTGGCAATTGCCAGGATTTCCGAACTCGGGGTGATGAGGACAGTAATAGTAGGCATCAATTTTTGCATCGAACTTTGCCAACATGCGATCGACTTCTACATGAAGAGTCTGTACATCATTGTCAGTATAGTAGCCTCGCGCTATCCCAGCTTGGTTAGATACTACAATTGCAAGATATCCAGCATTATTAATCAATTTAATTGCATCAATTGCTCTTGGTGTCCATTCCCAATCTTCAACTTTAAAAAGATAATTCTTTTCGACGTTAATCGTGCCATCTCGATCCAAAAAAAAAGCTCGTTGAGACATTTCGCTCTTTCAATCGGCTAATTAATATTTGCTGTATCAACAATAAATTCAGCAAATGCAAAAGAGCTAGTGAACGCAGGAGATATTGCATTTAACACATGCAATGAACTCTCAGTCCCCTGAAGAATGTAGTCCATCTCAAGCGTCTTTGTTTTATTATTAATAAGCTGTGGACGAATACCAACTTTGTCACTAGGAACCAAATCGTCCGACTGAATATCATGCATCAGTTTTTGGGCTGCTTGTACAAACCATGGTTTAAGATACTTCTTGACTTCAGTATGTACCAATAAACGAAAATTCTGCTTATTTTCCAAATACATACTGATTAGATCTTTACCAATCTTGAAGCTCTCCTTAAATTCCACGCCTTTTAAAATCCCATAATTTTCGCGTCCTAAAGCAGGGATCGCAGTGGGACCAACATAAATGTCTCCACTGACTACGCGGGTGAGATGTACGCCAAGAAATGGTAAGTCTATGTCTGGAACAGGATAAATATTACTTTTCACAAGATAGTCGCGTTCAGCACGGACTTTGTAATAGATACCTTTAAAAGGCACCAAAGTGTAATCTTGAGCAAGGCCGAATTGCTTTGCAACCAAATCAGCCCCAGCTCCGGCACAATTAAATAAAAAGCCATAAGAAATCTGTTTGCCATTTATTTTCAATGCTTTCTTTTCAGAATCATACGCAATATCTTTTGAATTGAAAAAAAAGATGGAACCATACTTGGTAAGCATTTCGAACAGTTTTCTTATCACGGCCTTACTGTCTATCACTGCAGTATCCGGGCTGTAGATACCCAACTTGTATGGGCTGGCATAGGGTTCGATTTTTTTTATCTCAGACTCAGTTAACAACTCTGCGCGCACATGATTGTCTTGCGCATTTTTCATCAATCTTTCAATTGTTGGTAAATCACGCTCCGAAGTTGCAATAATTACCTTGCCAGTTTTATGGCAGGCAATTTGATGTTCAGCAGCAAACTCACGCATTCTTTGCGCACCTACAGAACAAACTTTTGCTTTAAGGGTGCTGTTACCATAATAAACACCGGAATGCATGACACCGCTGTTGCGACCACTCGCATGAAGGCCGACCTCGGCCTCCTTTTCAAGGATCGCAATAGTAGCAGTGGGGAATCGTTTTTTTAGTTCAAGGGCTGTTGTGAGGCCGACAATTCCCGCCCCTATAACAAGGTAATCAAATGCGTTTGCGGTCATACCAGTCAAAACTAAACATTACCATAACGGGTATTTTTGATCATGGTATAGCCCTTGATCAAGTCAGCGATACCGGCACTGAGTGAGTGTGATGTTTTAAAGCCTGTGGCCTCAATTTTCGCATTGGAGACGATGTAATTACGTTGATCTGGATCTTTGCCAACAGCTGCTTCAGGGAAAATAAACTCTGGAATATGCTTTTGAATTTCTAAACACAACTCCATTTTCGATACATTTGCTTCAGACAACCCAACATTGAAGATTTGACCTTTCATTGTTTCGAAATTGTCTATGCCATGCAAAAATGCACGTGTAACATCACGCACATGCACATAATTACGTTTGAAATGAGGCTCAAACAGAACCACGAATTTGTCATACACTGCGCGGTAAGTAAAGTCATTTACCAACAGATCGATACGCATACGTGGCGACATGCCAAACACTGTTGCCAAACGGTAGCTGATAGTATTTGAGTGACTCATCAATGCCTGCTCGATTTTGACCTTTTCGATCGCATATTGTGAAATTGGACGAAGTGGTGATTCTTCGGTACAAAAGTTATTTTCATCCCCAGTCCCGTAAGCGCTATTCGTGGTTGGCATGAGTACCCATTGATCTTTGCTCAAGTTTTTGATCATCATCTCAATAGCATCGTGATTTACGGTTGAGGCACCAACCGGATCTTTGGAGCACAGAGGGGCTCCCACATAGGCAGCCAATGGGATAATCACGTCTGCTTTTTTCATTAATGGCAGCATCGTGGATTCAAGACGAATATCACCCCTGACAATATTGAAATTTGGGTGATGGCAAACATGGTTAAGACTGCTTTGGCCATACATAAAATTATCCACCACTGTGACTTTGTGACCAGCCTCTAGCAAAGCAGGCACCATGGTAGATCCTAAATAACCTGCACCACCCGTAACTAATATATTGTAAGACATATAACTTGTGTTCCTAAAAATTAATAACTATTTAAACAACTCGGCTTCTACACAACCACAAAGTGTATGGCCTAATACAATATGAATCTCTTGAATCGTAGCGGTTTCACCGCCACTGGCGATCACACAATAGTCAGCAAGAGCATTTACCTTGCCACCATCATGCCCGGAAAACACAATACTTTTGATTTGCTTCTTGCGACACTCCTCCAATGCTCTGACAATGTTTTGTGAATTACCCGAAGTAGTGATTCCCAAGAACACATCATGGTCACGCATTTTACCGATGACTTGTCTGGCAAAGACCTCATCGTACCCATAATCATTGCCAATCGCCGTCAGAATTGAACTGTCTACTGTCAGCGCCTCTGCCGCCAATGGAGCCCGGTCTTTTGCAAGTTTACTCACAAATTCCGCGGCAATATGCTGTGCATCCGCAGCTGAACCACCATTACCGGCAATATAAATACGCCCACCACGTCGATAAGCGTCTACAAGCATCTCCACCGCAGACTGAAACACCTGCTGCTGTTGGTGGTTATTCAAAAAGGCCTGTTTAGCCGCAATACTTGCTTGCAAGTTATCTTTCAACGTTTGTATATAATTCATATTATGCTCACTAAATCAACATCATCGCTGCACGTTGGTAATCTTCAGGTACACCAATATCGATAAAACGCCCCTGAGAGACCAATCCACCAATTTTATGATTTGACTGTCGAATATATTGAAACAAATCATCCTCCAGTGACAACTTTTCACCAGGCTGCCATGGCAAATCCTTGAATGCATCCTTACGCATAATATAAACGCCACCATTTGCCAACTGGCTCAAGCCTGGCGTAACCTTGAACTGTTGAATATCCCCATCATCGCTCAATGCAATCCCCATATAGCGATCATTGAGACTGACATTGAACAGGGCAAGAGTAACATTTGCAGCTTTTTGCTGATGAAAGGATTGCAGCGCGGCCAAACTCACCTCAAAGAAAGTATCGCCATTCATTACAATAAAATCTTGCTCCCCAATTAGCTGCTGATACGCAAGTAACAAGCCACCACCTGTTCCCAGTGGCTCGGTCTCTTCCGCATAAACGATAGGCACGCCTCGATACTCATTTGCAAAATGCGAGATGATTTTTTCTCGCATATAGCCCACAGAAATAATGAATCTCGATACCCCTTGATGGATCCAGTAGTCCATTTGATGCTCAAGAAAAGGCTTACCATTGATGGGGGCCATAGGCTTTGGTAAATCAGGAACTGTGGCACGTAGCCTTGTCCCCAATCCACCAGCAAGAATGATTGCTTCAAGCATGTTTAGGCTGCATTAATAATGGCGCAAATTTGGTCAATTTCTTGATCTTGCAAATCAGGGAAGTTCCCGATATAAAACCCAAAGAAATGGATATGGTCAGTAACTGGAAAATCTTTATAGGCATCCTCAGCAACAATACCTTTCAAATAAGGCTGTCTGACCTGATTGCCACCACCGGCGCTACCACGTCTAAACTCAACGCCTTCTTCACGCAGCTTGCGCATCAATCGCTCAACCAACGCATGATCTGGTTCTTTCAGGATCAAATTAAACGCATAATTACTGCTGCCTTCCAATTCGAAATCAGTTTGATACCTTGTACCATCCAGCTTGTTCAAGAACCGCTTCAAATTGTGGGTACGACGCTCTACCACAGCATCCAATCTTTTTAGCTGTTTTAAACCCAGAATGCCACCAATCTCAGTATTACGAACATTGTAAGCAGGATAGGCAAAAATGAAATCCGGGTTTAATTCCGGGAACTTTTGCAAATATTCAGTTTTAACCGCTGGGTCATTCGCCTCTCGGACCATGCCATGAGAGCGTAACATGCGAACCTGTTGATAGACTTCGGGGTCATTGGTACATACCATACCACCTTCAATCGTACTCATATGATGCGCATAGTAAAAAGAGAAATTGGACATCCAGCCAATACTACCGGCCTTTTTACCCTTGTGCGCAGCACCATGTGACTCGCAGACATCCTCAATAATCGGAATATTACGTTGCGCAAGCGCATCAATCAGTTCATCAGTTAAAGCATTAAATCCTTGTATATGACTCAAAAACACCGCACGTGTCTTATCCGTAACTTTTTCCAAAATTTGCTTGGTATCCATTCCTAGGGTACGAGGGTCAATATCCACAAATACTGGCGTGAAACCATTTTGCAATACTGAGGCCACATCAGAAATCCAAGTTAAGGGTGGAACAATGACCTCACCCCCCTCAGGGTGACGTATCTTTAACACTGCCATCGATAGTAGATTTGCAGAAGCACCGGAATTCAAAAACACACTGTATTTGACGCCCAACCACTTAGACCACTCAGCTTCAAACTCCCTCACTTTTGGCCCATTGGTTAAAATAGGATCGTCTTGCTTGAGATGCTCAATTACAGCATCCAAATCTTCACGCAAAATATTGTTTCGCATTAGCGGGAATTTCATTATCTGGTTCTTTCTTATTTAATACTTTTCAAAAAATTACTGACCTTGCTTGTCACAGTCTCTACACCAATACCAACTTGTTCGTGCAACGTCTGGCGCTCACCAATTTCAAAACGATAGGTACCAGTCACGCCAATATTTAACATGCGAATATTTAAGTGATTTCTGGCAATAAAATCAAACATCATAGCATCTAACCCGCCACGAGCAGAAAACCCCTCCTCCATCGTGACAACCGCTTGATAGGATGATAACAATAGAGTAAGTTTCTCTTGACTGAATCGACTCAAGTCAAGCAAATCTACAACACCCACTGAAACACCTAGCGATTGAAGCTTATGCGCCACTTTTAAAGCCGTATGTACCATGTAGCCAGTCGCCAGCAAACAAACATCATGACCAGACTGATGCTCAAAGAAGCCTTGTGGCAAATCAAAAGTGGCGTCCGAATATATAACCGGTAGCACTTGGGCATCCAGCCTGATATATTTGGGGCCATTATTTTGCAAACACTTTTCTGGCAATTTGGACGCTGCAATCTGATCAGCCGGTGACATGACATGCATATTGGGAATCGCACGCATTAAGGTAATATCTTCATAGCATTGATGCGTGGGTCCTGAAACAACATAACTATACCCTGCCCCCACACCAACTAGGCTGACATTCATAGGCCGGACTTCTGACAGCAACCCCAAATTGACACGAATTTGCTCGAAACATCGCATTGTAATGAATGGTGCAATTGCATAGGCGAATACCTTAAAACCCTCCAGGGCCAATCCAGCAGATACATTGATCAAGTTTTGCTCAGCGATCCCGACGTTTACAAAACGTTCTGCACAATCTGCCCTAATCTTGTCCAGCACTGGAGAGCCAAAATCTGCAGAAACAAAAAACACATTCGGATCTTTGAGCATAATCTCATAGACCGAAAGTAAAAAAGTATCACGCATTGCCTTGGGAGCAATCATGGCTGTTGAACTCATAGGCCGGCCTCCAGCAACTGATCAATCAACTCAGGCTTAATAGCCGTGATATGTGATAAGGGTGCATTGGCAAGACCAGGGACACGGTTACCCTTGCAGGTATTACAAATAATCACTTTTGGCTTGCCCTCTTTGGCAGTCTTTGCATTGGTCATTGCATTAAAAATCTCACTAACGTCATGCCCGTCGCTAACCTGATATACAAACCAGCCAAAAGCTTCAAACTTTCTTGCCAAATCCAAATGCGAAACGATTTCATCGGTGTTACCCAGCATGCTGATATGATTGTTATCTATTAACACCGTGAGATTATCAAGGCCATGCTGCGCGGCAAACATGAAGGCTTCCCAATTGGAGCCTTCATGCAGTTCGCCATCACCGGTCAATACATAAACCTGTTGGTCTGCCCCACGTTTCTTGAGTGCGAGTGCCATGCCTGAGCCAACACCTACACCATGACCCAAAGAGCCATTGACAGTTTCATATCCAGGAATAACAGGGTCAGGTATTCCCCCCAGAAAACTGCCTTCCTGACAAACGCGATTCAACTCATTCATTGAAAAATAACCTAAATCTGCCAGCATTGGATACATGCAAAGCGATCCATGACCTTTGCTAATAATGCAGCGATCACGCTCAGGCTGACGTGGGTTAGACGGTGTTTGACGTAAAAAACCGCCGTAATACAGGGTTACCAGCATTTCAATGGGGGACAATGATGATGCCACACGTGTTTCAGGAGAGCGCCGATGAATTTTCAGCGTTTCCTCCCAAACCCAGCGCGATTTGATGCGCAAATCCTCAACGGACAATATTGGCAAGGTACCATTCATAGGTAATCTTCAATCCTTCGTTCAATTTAACATTGGCTTGCCATCCATAATCGTTTATTCGACGGCTATCTAACAATTTTCTTGGTGCACCATCAGGTTTTGAAGTATCCCAATCGATCTCTCCCTGATAACCGGTAATTGCGGCAATGTGATGGGCAAGCTCTTTGATGGAGTAATCCTCGCCTACCCCAATATTTACTGGTGTATCAATAGTCAAGCTTTCATTCTCAAAAATGAAAATGCAAGCGTCCGCAATGTCGTCTGAAAAAACAAACTCCCGCCTTGGCGAACCTGTTCCCCACAATGTCACTTTATCAACACCACTGACTTTTGCCTCATGGAAGCGATTCATCAGTGCAGACAACACATGACCTGATTTCGGGTCAAAATTATCATACGGACCATACGCACTATTGGGAATCAAAGAAACAAAACGTTGACCACCATATTGGCGATTGTAAGCTGCGCATAACTCAAGCCCCGCAAGCTTGGAAAGTGCGTAAGCAGAACTGGTTGGTTCAGGCTTGCCAGTAAGCAAGATATCTTCCGCCATCGGTTGTTCACAGACTCTTGGATACATGCAGGATGATCCAAACAAAATCAACCGTTTAACCCCAACGGAATGTGCAGATCGCAGCACATTCAATTGTATATAGAGATTCTCGTTAATAAAGTCCGCAGGGAAAGTTTTATTCTCGACTATGCCACCAACTCGACCTGCTGCAAGTATCACATAATCAGGCCTATGCTCATTGAAAAATTGCTGCGTAGCTTTGGAATCCGTCAGATCGAGTTCCTCATGCGTCACGCACAACAAATTATGATAACCTAAGCTGTCAAGACGCCTACACAGGGCAGAGCCTATCAGACCTGTGTGTCCAGCAACGAATATTTTTTCTTGTTTGTTCAACGCTTACAGTCCATTTGGTTGATAAAGTACTACTCTGCTACCAGAGTTTTCGAATTTGAATGGTACATGCACTAGGTGAGCGAGTGCAGATTTAACCTCCGCTTGTAGCTCAGGTTTCACAAACAGCAACAAAAAGCCTCCTCCGCCAGCGCCCAGCAATTTCCCACCGATGGCACCAGCCTGCATGGCTTTTGCATACAGTTGGTCAATTTCTTGATTGGAGACCTTGTCGGATAAAGAGCGTTTAAGTTGCCAGCTTTGATCCAGCAAATGACCAAAATCCTCGATAGACTGATGCTGGTTTTGCAAGATGCCAATTGCCTCATCCACCATCTGATGCATACGATTGAGCTCTAATTCGCGCTGATTCAGATTTGCAATCTTAGATTCAGCGACTTCAGATGCAATACGTGAAAGACCAGTGAAGAAAAGCATCAAATGTGACTCAAGCGCAGACTTTCTTTCATTTTTCAAAATGATAGGCTCAACATCGAAGCTGTCGTCAGCGTTAAACACTATTTTATTGAACCCGCCGAAAGCGGCCGAAATCTGATCTTGTGACCCAACATTTTCGCGTATGATGTTTTGCTCAATGTGAATGGCATCCTGAGCCAATTGAGATTTGCTTACAATACTTCCATCCAGTGCGGCCAGTGCGTTAATTAAGCCAACCGTAAAAGCTGAGCTTGAACCCAACCCGGACCGAGCTGGCAAATCACCATCATGATGGATCTCAAGACCGCTCTCTACAGCCGCCCAACGCAAAACCTCGCGCACAGCAGGATGCTTGATTTCATCCAACTCTCGAACACTCTCAATCACTGAATAGACAATGCGGTGCTTATGCTCGAAAAACTGAGGCAAATGCCGACAACTGATATAGCAATATTTATCAATCGTTGTTGCTAAAACAGACCCACCGTATTTTCTGAACCACGGTGGATAATCGGTCCCCCCCCCAAAAAAAGATACTCTGAATGGCGTTCTTGTGACTATCATTTGAAAAATTTAATTGATTTAATTGTTAGATTTTTTTAAACAAGCGATTTTATCTTAAGTCTCAAAAGCCACAAAGCAAAATTCAAAGTAATTTAGTATTTAGCTAAAAATACAGAGAAAATATGGATCACAATTGTCATGTAATTATCTTTGCGCCTCAAGCTACAAAAACACTCAGAAAAGCTTAAAATTAATTATTCTTGACGTAGACGCCCTCATGAAAAAAGTTTGCATTCTTTTAGCGAGTTATAATGGCCATAACTGGCTTACTCAACAAGTTAACTCTATTTTAAATCAAAGCTATACCCATATTGATATTTATATTGCGGACGACAACTCTACAGACTTAACACTGTCAGTTATTAAAGATCTCCTTGCTCATCATCCGACTATCAACCTTTTACCAACAACTAAAAAATTTGGCAATGCTGCCCAAAATTTTTTTAGATTATTGAGAGACGTCGAAATAGACCAATATGAATATATTGGATTTTCAGACCAAGACGACATATGGGACAGAGACAAAATATGGTTGGCAATTAGGTCACTTGAATCAAGTAACGCTGATGGCTACTCAAGTAATATTACAGCACTTTGGGCGGATGGTAGAACCAAACTCATTTCCAAATCACAACCTCAAAAAAAATATGATTACATGTTTGAATCAGCCGGCCCGGGTTGTTCCTTTGTGATTTCGCAAAAACTGGCGCTGGCAATTCAAGAATTGCTCAGAAAAAAACAAACCGAACTAAGTGCTGTTGCTTTGCACGACTGGTTTATTTATGCATTTGCAAGATGTAACAACTATAAATGGTATATAGATCCCACACCTACAATTTTATATCGTCAACATGCTACAAATGTAGTTGGAGCTAATACTGGCATGAAAGCATTTATAGCGAGACTATCGAAATTAAAACAAGGATGGTATTTGCAGCAAATCCTCTTAATTGCCAAAGAACTTGGTTATCAGGAAGCTGAACCTATTAAAAAAATGATCAACCTATGCATTTGGGATCGTTGCTACCTCGCAATATTTGCCCATCAATTTAGACGACGACTACGTGATCAGCTGGGCTTTGCCTTTTTTGTTTTGTTTTTAGCCAAAAAATCATGAATTTATTGATTACTGGTGCCAATGGATTTGTGGGTGCATCATTGAGCAAAATGCTCGTCAACCGCAAGCACGACGTCACAGCATTGCGTCGGGATTTTAATCTAGCAGAATTACCTTTTGATTATTACGAGTGCCTAATTCATCTTGCAGGACGTGCACACGTCATGCAAGAAACCACAGACGATATTTACTTAGCTTATAAAGCAGTGAATGTAGACTACACACTTAAGGTGGCTGAGTTAGCGAGATCATTGGGAATAAAACGTCTTATTTTCTTGAGTTCTATTAAAGTGAATGGTGAGGTTACAAACGTACCATTCAACGAGTCTGATACACCGGCACCGTTGGACGCATATGGTCAAACTAAATTAGAAGCTGAGTTATTATTAAAAGTTTTTTGTACCGAGCATGAAATAGAGTTGGTAATTATTAGAGCACCTTTGATTTATGGGCCAGGAGTCAAAGCTAACTTTAAATCATTGATTCAACTCTGTAGGAAACCAGTTCCGCTACCGTTTGGATCTTTACGCAACAAGCGTAGCCTTGTGAGTTTAGATAATTTGAATAATTTTATTGAGTTATGTTGCATCCATCCAGTAGCAGCTAATCAGACCTTCCTAATTTCTGATGATCAAGATATTTCAACTAAACAACTTGTCAATACGATAAGAGCAGCATTAGGACAAAATTCATGGCAACTTCCGATACCAGCATCCCTTTTATCTATTTTTTTTAATCTCTTAGGTAAACATTACCTGAATGAACGTTTGTTAAGTAACTTGCAGCTGGATATAAGCAAAGCAAAACGACTTCTTAATTGGAGGCCAGTTATAAACTTCGAAGATGGCATTAAACAAACTGTGGCAAATTATGTGGATTAAGAGAGTTTTAGATATCGTACTGACTTTGATCGCAACAGTCTGCTTAAGTCCATTTTTATTCATCACTTATTTATTAGTGAAACTAAGCTCCAAAGGCCCCGCGTTATACTGGAGTAAGCGAGTCGGTCAGCAAAACAAGCTTTTTAGCATGCCAAAATTCCGGTCTATGTGTGTTGGAACTCCTCAAATTGCCACTCATTTGATGAATCAGCAAGCGGATCCCAATGCATTCTTAACACCGGTAGGAAGTTTTATCAGAAAAACCAGCCTGGACGAGTTACCGCAATTATGGAGCGTGCTGAAAGGGGATATGTCTGTTGTTGGTCCGCGCCCTGCGCTTTTCAATCAAGACGATTTAATCGCATTACGCACTGAAAAGAACGTTCATACACTTAAACCAGGCATCACTGGGTGGGCGCAAGTAAATGGACGGGATGAAATTCCCATTCCACAAAAAGTGGCGCTGGACGAATACTATCTAAAGCATCAATCAATTTGGTTGGATATTAAGATTATCTGCATGACAGTGATCAAGGTCATCCGGCGTGATAACATCACACATTAATTGATTATTTGATTGCTATGCTCAGGCTACCGGCACGCGTTTTGTCTTTTTTTGCGTTTACTCATGATGTGGTCGTTGTGATCGCGGCATGGGTATTTGCGTTCTCATTACGCTTTAACTTCCAGATACCGTCCAATTTTGTACAGTATATCTGGCAGACATTGCCTGTGATTTTTGCCATTCATGCGATCTGTTTTTATAGCTTTGGGCTGTATAAAGGACTTTGGCGGTTTGCCAGTCTGCCCGATTTAAAACGGATTATGCGCGCGGTCGGCTTTGCTGCATTACTGAGTGCGGCTTATGCCCTGTTGGTGCACCCTGGCATCATCATCCCCCGCTCTGTGTTGATCATGAATCCTATGTTACTCATTTTAGCAATGGGTGGCAGCCGTTTTTTATATCGGGCCTGGAAAGAGCGGCGCTTATTTAATGCGGTCGCGCTGCAAGGTAAGCCGGTAATTGTGATCGGGGTTGAGGATGCTTCTTTTAACCTGATCAAAGAGCTCAGTAAAAATCCGGAATGGCGTGTAGTGGCGATGATAGATCCTGCGAACAAGCTGATTGGCCGGGAAATTATGCATACCAAGGTCGAGGGGTGCTTGGAGGATATTCCGGCGATTGCTGCACGTTACAGCTGCCAGCACTGCATGATTGCAATGCCAAGTAGCCGGCACCAGAAGCGTAGATTGGCCGTAGAAGCCGCGCGAAAAGTGCCTGCAATGGAAGTATTAACCCTGCCCGCCATGTCTGACCTGATTAGTGGCCGGGTGAGCCTTTCTCAAATTCGCAAAATTGATGTGGAAGACTTGCTGGGCCGCGATGTGGTGCAACTGGACACCCATGGCTTGAGCTTGATGTTGGCAAACAAAGTGGTGTTGGTCTCTGGCGCAGCGGGCTCGATTGGTTCTGAGCTGTGCAGGCAAATTCTGAGCTTTCACCCGGCGCAGTTAATTTGTCTTGATATCTCGGAGTATGCGCTGTATACCTTACAGCAGGAATTTAGTCAGTCAGTCACAAACACCGAGTTAGTCTATCTGGTCGCGGATGTCAAAAATCAAAGCAGGATGCAACGCATCTTGCAAACTCATCAACCCGAGGTTGTGTTACATGCCGGGGCTTACAAACATGTGCCTATGATGGAGCATTTTAATGTGGTGGAGGCCTTGCAGAACAATGCCTATGGCACCTACCAGATTGCAGCAGCCTGTCAGGCGGCCAACGTGCCTACCTTTGTGCTGGTCTCAACCGATAAAGCAGTGAATCCAACCAATGTCATGGGCGCCAGCAAACGTCTGGCCGAGCTGATTTGTCAGGGCTTGCAAAACAAGCAAAGTCATACCCGCTTTATTACGGTGCGCTTTGGCAATGTGCTGGGGAGTAGTGGAAGTGTGATCCCCAAGTTTCGCGAGCAAATCGCCCATGGCGGCCCAGTCACGATTACCCATCCCGAGATCACCCGCTACTTTATGTCTATTCCTGAAGCAGCACAATTGGTTTTGCAGGCCGCGATTATGGGCAATGGCGGTGAAGTATTTGTGCTGGACATGGGTACGCCGGTCAAGATCGTTGATCTGGCACGCGATATGATTAAACTCTCTGGTTTGCAGGAACAAGAGATACGCATTGAGTTTACCGGCTTGCGTCCTGGTGAAAAGCTTTATGAAGAATTGCTGGCAGATGATGAAAACACCTTGCCGACCAGCCATGAAAAATTGCGGATTGCCCAAGCCCGCAGCGCGGATATTATTTGGCTAACACAATTACTGGAATGGCTTGCTGCTGTCCCACATTTATCAGAAGCTCAAATCAAGCAAGATTTGCAGCGTTGGGTTGAAGAATATCAACCTGATACCCGTCCTGCGCCTTCTGCTTCGCACAGCGCCTCATTGTCAACGTTAGAAAAACTGCCCTCCCCTTCGCAACAGATACACTGATATGCCCTTAATCACACTCAAACAGGCCAGCCTGGCCTTTGGTCATGTGCCATTGCTGGACCAAGTCAATTTTCAGCTGGATAACAAGGAGTGTGTCGGCATTATTGGCCGCAATGGCACCGGAAAATCCAGCATGCTGAAAGTGGTGGCCGGCTTGACCAAGCTGGATGATGGCGAACTTTGGCGCGACCCAGGGAGCAAGATTGCCTATGTGCCGCAAGAGCCAGCCCTGGATGACAGCCATGATGTGTTTACCGCCGTTGCACAGGGGTTGGGTGCAGTCGTGACTCAACTTAAGGAGTATCACGAACTGTCAGTGCAGTTGTCACACGCGCAAGAGACGCAAGCCCTGCTTGATCGCATGCAAGTATTGCAACACAAGCTGGAGGCTGAAAACGGCTGGGCGCTACAATCCCGCATTGAGTCTGTATTATCCAAGCTTGGGCTAGAAGCCGAAACACCGATTGCAACACTCTCTGGCGGTTGGCGTAAACGCGTCGCATTGGCTCAGGCATTGGTGCAAGCGCCCGATGTCTTATTGCTGGATGAACCGACTAACCACCTGGACCTCGAGGCCATCGTCTGGCTGGAAGAGTTGCTGCTGGGCTTTCAAGGCAGTGTGATGTTGATTACGCACGACCGCCGCTTTCTTGACCGTCTATCTACGCGCATTGTCGAACTCGACCGCGGAAACTTAACTGAATTTACAGGCAACTATAGCCAGTATCAGATCAAGAAAGCAGAGTTGCTGACCGTAGAAGCGCAGCACCAGGCCAAATTCGACAAGTTTTTAGCGCAAGAAGAAGTTTGGATCCGCAAAGGCATAGAAGCCCGGCGTACCCGCAATGAAGGCCGCGTCAGAAGACTGGAACAATTGCGGCTTGACCGTGCAGCACGGCGTGACCGTCAAGGTCAGGTGCATTTGCAACTGGATGCGGGCGAGCGCTCTGGCAAATTGATTGCCGAACTGCAAGATGTACACATGGCGTTTGGCGAAAAAGTGCTGATCAATCGCTTTAGTACCCGCATCATGCGTGGCGACCGCATAGGCCTGCTTGGTCCGAATGGAGTGGGTAAATCTACGCTGCTCAAGCTCATCCTGGGTGAGTTAGCGCCTAGCGCGGGCACGGTACAACTGGGCACCAATATCCAAGTAGCCTACTTTGACCAGATGCGTGAACAACTCAATCCGGAAGCGACCTTGATGGACACCATCAGCCCAGGCTCCGAGTATGTACAAATCGGAGAGACACGCACGCATGTCATTGGTTATCTCGAAGATTTTCTGTTTGCCCCTCAACGTGCACGCTCCCCGGTGAAATCTTTGTCTGGCGGTGAACGTAATCGTTTATTGCTGGCCCGTCTGTTTGCCCGCCCAGCCAATGTCCTGGTGCTCGATGAACCGACCAATGACCTGGATATTGATACGCTGGAACTGCTGGAAAACCTGCTGCAGGATTATGCTGGCACCCTCTTTTTGGTCAGTCACGACCGGGCGTTTTTGGAAAATACAGTCACCCAGGTAATCGCGTTTGAAGGCCAAGGAAAATTAACTGAATTTAGTGGCGGCTATGATGACTGGCTACGTTTTAGCCAGCAACGTGAGGCTGCAAGCAAACCAGTTGAAAAACCGTTAGCGGCTGCTAGCCAACCCACCAGTGCAACGACGGGAGGGAACTCACCCGCCCGTAAAAAATTGAGTTTTAAGGAACAACGTGAACTTGAAGCGTTGCCGACAGAAATCGAACAGTTGGAGCAGGAACAAACGGCAATCCAGGCACAATTTGCACAAGGGGATATTTACAAGCAAGCGCCGGAACAGGTAAAACTACTGCAGGAAAGACTGGATGCAATCGAGGCGTTGATTCTGGAAAAGCTGGAGCGCTGGGAGTGGCTGGAAAACCAATAAGCTCAACTATTCAGATTGTTGAGTCAGTCAAATGCATCGTGCGTGCAGGCATGTGTTCTAGCGTCTGGAGACGCTAGACGGCAAAGCTAGTGCGTGAGCTATGTCCAGCATGGGTTTGACCATTCTTGCCATAAAATTGCATGGCATTAGGCGACTTGCCCTGAATAGCGTCTAACTTTTCCTGATTACGTTGAAAATGCTTGGTGATGAGAATACCGTTAACGCGGTTAAGCTCTTTGGCCTGAGCCAGTTTTTTTTGAAACTCTGCCCATGCTGCATCCATGACATTACCGTAACGCAACTCCAGCCATTTGGCCATGCCTTTTTCATTGGCTTCGAAGCCAGCGGCGGATAAGGCAGCGTAGCGCTGCTTTGCTGCTTCACCCAAGGCTTGCAGCAGCGATACCCGTTTATCAATAATCTGTTCGATGGTGTTTAGGTCTGCTTTCACCAAAGCTTTTTGTTCATTCTGCAAATCATCAATCAATGCTTCAACCAGATTGGCATCCGCTTCAAAACTAATCTGAGGGATCGCGTTACGATTTGCAGTATTCATACCTATCAACCTTTTTTCGAATGGATTAAGTCCTTAACGGTTTGTAATAAGCCGTCAGCCACTTTGCCCGTGTCTACCGTAAAGTCTCCACGCGCAATTGCACTTTTAATTTCATCCACTTTGCTGGTATCAAACACCTCTGTCGAGGCGATGCCAGCTTCAATGGACTGCATCTGCACCGAAGCCGCGGACAACGTTACATTGTCTTTGCTGGCAGGTGTTGCCGATGCGGTGGTCTTTTCGGCACTTTTGCTACTGGTGCCTTTATCTAATACTGGTTTATCTACACCAATCCCAAGTTTCTTAATCGAGTCTGAAATGTTCATGCTATCCCTCTGCCTTGATATATGAGTTTGTCGGGTGACTAAACCCTCATTGATTAACAGTTCTATCGGCATAGTTTAAGCGAACTTTAGTTCTTAATATAGTTTTTATCTCAAGATTCTGATCGAGAAGCGTTTTTTCATGTTTAGAGTAGCCAGTCTCACTAATATCTAACGTCTACTTTTCCACTAGACAATGCAACGCCTTTAATCACCTGACCGCTGCTGACTTTCACATCCACTACCTGGCCAGCATTGGCTGTTTGTAATGCAGTTCCGTCAGCGCTCACCACAAATCCCTCACCACGGCTGTTTAACTGTACGGTCTGACCCTGCATAATCACAGGTCTCGATTTGAGCAACTCAGGCCGTAACACTGTTCCAAGTGGCATGTTCAACGCAGCTTGCTTACCTTCAAGCATCGCCACGTCAGTGATAATTCCCGCTGGCAGTTTGCTGAGATCCCCGGATTGCAACACCACGTCATTCGGGCTCAGTAATGCACCCTGGCTAACGGGGACGGCAGTGACAGCATATTCCGCCCATACTTGTACATCTGCTTGCACGTAGAGCGTCCACAATTTGCTCTCTGCTTGCAGACAACGCACCCCTATGTGGGTTTTACCCCACAAGCGCGAGCCCGGCACAGTAAAGCCTTCCATCATGTCACAAGCAGCAATCCGCACGCGACTATCCAATGGCTGGATATCAACATTGACTTTGCCCGGATAACCTTGCGTCTGGCTTTGCACATATTGCACAGCTGTTTGATAGACGCGGCTGTGCATGTCTGCGGACACAGGTTCAGTTGCACGCTGGTTAGCAATCGTCGCAGCGGTAGCCGTGCGGTCAGCTGCCAGCAAGGCATGGTTGAAGAACCCTGTCAGGGTGATCAACATGGCACACAAAAATGTAAGCAGACGAGGTTTCATGAGCACTCATTCTACGCACAACGTCCAGTACTAAATGCTCAAATAAAGGGGATTTACCGCATCTAATTCAGAAATTGTTCATAAATGTGCGGCGTACACTAGGCATAGCTAGTAAAAGTGACTCAACCAACAAGATGTAACGAGTTATCAGGATTAACGGCAGTCTCTTGCAAAGCTTTAGGATTTTTTTGAATAAAGATGTTTGGGGCCAAGCGATAACTACCGCCAACCCAAGATTAAAGCCAGAGATTAAGGCAAGTGAAAGGAATCAACGATGATCAACAAATTAGACGCCGCACTGAATTTTCATCAGACGGCATTGCGTGTGCGCAATGAACGTCAAGAGCTGTTGGCATCAAACATCGCTAATGCGGATACACCGCAATACAAGGCGCGCGATATCGACTTTAAGTCTGCCATGCAAGCGGCCTTGCAACCCAGCAGTAGCGCAGGGACAGAAACACGCGGACTGCAAAAAACCGACTCAGGACATATGCAAGGCCAACCGAATCAAGGCTATGCAGGCCCTGGCGACCCATTGTTCCGTTCTGTGACGCAAGCTTCTGTAGACGGTAATACGGTGGATATGGATGCTGAGCGTAATGCTTATGTTGATAACGGCATCCGTTACGAAGCAAGCTTAACCATGATCACGGGCCAGATCAAAAAAATGCTGACAGCAATCAATGGCCAGTAATTGAGTAAGGAGTACTGACATGTCTTTATTTAATGTATTCAAGATTTCCGGCTCTGCCATGAGCGCACAATCCATGCGTCTGAATACCGTAGCCAGCAACCTGGCTAACGCGGACAGTGTGGTTAGTTCTGATGGCAAACCCTACCAGGCCAAACAGGTCGTGTTCAAGGCCGTACAAGATGCAGCCAACCAGAACGCCAGTACCGTCGCGGTTGACAGCGTGATTGAAGACAACCGCCCGGGCAAAATGGTCTACGACCCTAAACACCCGATGGCAAATAACGAAGGCTATATCACCATGCCAAACGTCAACGTGACGGAAGAGATGGTGAATATGATCTCCGCCTCCAGAGCTTACCAAAACAACGTGGAAACCATGAATGCGGCCAAGACCATGTTGCTTAAAACACTCAATATTGGTCAATAACCTGCAGAAAGGAATTTCGTATGACCACGGTGAATACTAACAATCAAGTACCCCAGGACTTATTGAATACGGTGAACAATCGCCAGACAGCCTCAAATACAGATGATGCGCAAGACCGTTTTATGAAGCTGCTGGTGACACAAATGAAAAACCAGGACCCGCTAAACCCCATGGATAACGCGCAAGTCACCAGTCAGATGGCGCAACTGAATACGGTCACCGGGATTAACAAACTGAATGATTCCATGACCAGTCTGATCAACAATGTGCAAATGGGCCAGTCTTACCAGGCCACCAGCATGATAGGCCGCAACATCTTGTCTGCAGGCAACAGCATGGAACTCGGGGAAAAAGGCGCATTATTTGGTGTGAATATCCCCAATGGAGCCGACAGCATGACCGTGACCATTAAAAACGGCGCCGGTGCCGTAGTACAAACACTCACCCTCGGCAAACAAGCCACTGGCATCAATGCCTTGTCCTGGGATGGAAAAGATGCCAGCGGCCAGCCTGCCCCTACTGGCACCTATACGTTTGAAACAACCGCCACACTGGGCGATGCGAAAACAACCAGCACCCCACTCAGTCTGGCCCAGGTGCAAAGTGTTTCCCAAATGAATGGCACATCCAAGCTGAACTTAAGTACCGGCAAAGACGTCGCGCTGGCTGATGTGCTTGAAGTATTCTAAAGCCCCACAGAATGTAATCTTACGCAAGGAGAAATAGCATGAGTTTTCAACAAGGTCTTAGCGGTTTAAATGCCACCTCGCAACAACTGTCGGTAATTGGTAACAACGTTGCCAACGCCAACACTGTGGGCTTTAAGCAATCCACCTCCAAGTTTTCGGATGTGTATGCCGCCTCATTGAATGGTGGCGGTGCGACGCAAATCGGGATTGGTACCAAGCTGGCCAAGGTGGCTCAAGAATTCACGCAGGGCAATATCACCAATACCAACAATACACTGGATGTTGCCATTAACGGTAACGGCTTTTTCATTATGAGCCAGAACGGCGTCGTGACCTACACACGTAATGGCCAGTTTGAGATGGATAAAGATGGGTATATTGTCAACAGTGAAGGCAAGCGCCTCAGAGGCAACAGCGCTGACAACTTGGAAGGCTCTTCACCAGTGGATATTCAAATTAACACCAGCGACCTGCCGCCAAAAACATCGACCCAGGTCACCGGCAAGCTCAACCTGAACTCAGACAGCGATGTCATTGATCAAACAGTCAAGCCATTTAACCCTTCGGATGCCAGCACTTATACCAACTCGACTTCGATCACGGTCTATGATGCCTTAGGCAATAGCCATACAGTGCAGAATTACTTTGTTAAAACAGCTGCCAATACCTGGACAACATACACCACTGCTGACGGCAGTGTGGTTCCGCCCAAAGCCAATGCTGCAGACCCATATACTGCAACGGGCACGATTAAATTTACCACCTCAGGCGCTTATGACACGACCAACTCTAGTGCCCTGAATGTGAGCTTTACGCCTGCAAGCGGTGCCGGTGCTGTCAACCTGAAACTGGATTACACCGCCAGTACACAATACGGCTCTGGTTTTAGTGTCAACAAGTTAGCCCAGGACGGTTATACCTCAGGCCGGATTGCTAACTTCAGCATTGGTAGCGACGGCATTATTGTGGGCCGTTACAGCAATGGTCAATCGCAAGCCCTGGGCCGCGTGGTGTTAGCCAACTTTGTCAACCCGAATGGCTTGCGCTCACTGGGTGGCAACCAATGGCAATCCTCCTATGATTCAGGCGAAGCCTTGATTGGCGCGCCTGGTAGCAGCACCCTGGGGGTATTGCAATCCTCCGCGGTGGAAGACTCTAACGTCGACCTAACTGCCGAATTGGTCAACATGATTATGGCGCAGCGCGTCTACCAGGCCAACTCACAAACCATCAAAACGCAAGACCAAGTGCTGCAAACCCTGGTGAACATGCGTTAATTGAGTGTTGATGGCTGAATATTGACTGAATGAAGGAGTCGCTATGGACCGTCTGATTTACACCGCCATGACTGGCGCTAAACATATCCTGGAACAGCAGGCGACCACTGCGCACAACCTAGCCAACGCAAGTACCACCGGGTTTAAAGCGCAGATTGACAGCTTCAGGGCGGTCCCGATTCTGGGCGATGGCCTACCCACCCGTGCCTTTGTGGTGGATGCTACTGTAGGCACCAATTATGCCGCAGGCAGCATTCAGCAAACCGGACGCGACCTCGATGTCGCCGTGCAAGGCGAAGGCTGGATCGCGGTACAGCGCGCCGATGGCTCAGAAGGTTATACACGTAACGGCTCCCTCAAAATCAACCAAAACGGGCAATTGCAAACCGAATCCGGCTTAAATGTCATGGGCGATGGTGGCCCGATCAGCATTCCGCCAGATGTCACCATTACCATTGCCAAGGATGGCACCGTCTCCAGCGTCAATAACCTGACCGCACCTGGTGCCACCAATATCATTGGCCGGATCAAGCTGGCCAATCCCCCAGAGTCTAGTCTTAAACGGGGTGCAGACGGCTTGTTTGTGACCACCAATGGTCAACCTGCCCCGGCAGATGCCAATGTCACGCTGGTTGGCGGCGCCCTTGAAAGCAGCAATGTCAATGTCGTCGATACCATGGTCAATATGATCAGCCTGGCGCGGCAGTTTGAGATGCAAATGAAGATGCTCGATAACGCTCAAAACAACGCCGGAAAAGCGGATCAACTCTTTGGTTTGAATGGCTAAGTCCAGGACTAAGATGACACTATGAACATGGCTCAATGCCCAAGGAGTGAACGATGATACGCTCATTATGGATTTCCAAAACCGGTCTCGATGCACAACAAATGCAGATGGACGTGATTTCAAACAACCTGGCCAACGTCAGTACCAGTGGCTTTAAAAAATCACGCGCTGTATTTGAAGACTTGCTCTACCAAAACCTGCGTCAGGTCGGTGCACAAACCTCGCAGCAAAGCCAGGCGCCAAGTGGGTTGCAGCTAGGCACAGGCGTTAAGCCAGTGGCTACTGAGCGCATTTTTACTCAGGGCAACTTGCAACAAACCGGCAATGACAAGGATGTTGCCATTCAGGGCCAAGGGTTTTTCCAGATTCTGTTGCCAGATGGCACCACGGCTTATACCCGTGACGGTTCTTTCCAGGTAGATAGCCAAGGGCAGCTGGTGACCGCCAGTGGCTATCCGGTACAACCGGCGATTAGCATTCCGGCCAATGCACAAAGCCTGTCCATCGGCCGTGACGGCGTGGTCTCAATTACCACCCCTGGCTCGACCGCAACCACACAGATTGGCCAACTTCAGCTGGCGACATTTATTAACCCGGCTGGCTTGCAGGGCAAAGGCGAAAACCTGTATGTGGAAACGACCGCTTCTGGTAACCCTGGCGTAAACACGCCAGGCACCAATGGCGCGGGTTTATTGAATTCAGGCTATGTAGAGACTTCGAACGTCAACGTGGTGGAAGAACTGGTCAGCATGATCCAGACACAACGCGCCTATGAGATTAACAGCAAGGCAATCACGACTTCGGATCAGATGCTGCAAAAACTGGCGCAGCTTTAATCCCTTTTGAGGGTGACTGAAATGATGAATAGAACGATCATGAGCTTATTACTTTGTCTGGCATTTTCCCAGTTGTTGAATGGCTGTTCCATTACACCATCCACCATTGTCCAAAAGCCCGAAACGCCACGGGTCGCAGCAGTACGTCCTGATACCCGTACCGAAGGGGCCATTTTTAATAGCGGCGGCTACCGCCCACTGTTTGAGGACCGCCGTCCACGCTATGTCGGCGATATGGTGACCGTCTTGATTACAGAGAACACCACTGCCAACAAGGCCACTGACAATGAGCAGACTAAAGACGGTGCCACTACAGCTGGCGTCACTGGTTTATTTGGGCACAACGTCCCTAAAGCTTCATTTAATGCAAGCTCTGCCCTCTCCTTTAAAGATAAAGCGACTGCAGATGCGAGTAATACTTTCAGTGGTTCTGTGACGGCGACCGTCGTGGATGTCTTACCTAACGGTTACCTGGTCATCAGCGGCGAAAAACAAATTGGCTTTGACAAAGGCACCGAGTATGTCCGCTTCTCTGGCGTTGTAAACCCAGACATGATTACGATTGGTAACCAAGTGGTGTCAACCAAGGTCGCCGACGCGCGGATCGAATACCGGACCAATAGCAAAATGGATGCGGCAGAAGTCTTGTCGATGTTTTCCCGCTTCTTTCTTAGCATGATCCCGCTGTAAGGGGCACACATGATGAAACAAACACGCCCCCGCAACGCACGCACGCTGTTACGGTCATTTTATGACTACAGAAAAGAACTGTTGTGCATGCTGTTATTGCTCAGCGCGACCATCGTCAACACCGATAATGCCCACGCAGAACGGATCAAAGACATCAGCAACATCCAGGGCGTGCGTAGCAACCAGCTGATTGGCTATGGCCTGGTTGTTGGCCTGGATGGTACCGGTGACATGACCGTACAAACCCCATTTACCGTCCAAAGTATTATCAGCATGATGAACCAGCTCGGGGTCACCATACCGCCAGGCACTAACCTGATGCTGAAAAACATTGCTGCCGTGATGGTCACCAGTGCCCTGCCCCCTTTTGCACAACCTGGACAAACCTTGGATGTGACCGTTTCCTCAATGGGTAACGCCAAAAGCTTGCGTGGCGGCACCCTGTTAATGACACCGCTCAAAGGGGCGGATGGACAGATTTATGCCATGGCGCAAGGTAACCTGGTAGTCGGTGGTGTCGGTGCCTCTGCCAACGGTAGCCAAACGCAGATTAACCATTTAAGCGTAGGCCGGATCTCTGAGGGCGCGACGGTAGAGCGTGCTTTGCCCAACACCCTGCTCAGTCAAGATATCGTCCGGCTAGAGCTGAAAGAAAGTGATTTTTCAACCGCCAATAACGTCGTGGAAGCCATCAATAAAAAATTTGGCCCGATGACCGCACAAGCAGAGAGTGGCCGCGTGATCCAGGTGCGTCCTCCAGAAACCATGAGCCGCGTCTCATTTCTGGCTAATCTCGAAACCATTAATGTGGCGCTGGCCGCAACGCCTGCCAAGATTATCTTAAATGCACGCACGGGCTCGGTCGTCATGAACAAAGCGGTCACACTGGATAGTTGCGCCGTTTCGCATGGCAACCTGTCTGTGGTGATCAACACTTCACCGGTCATCAGCCAGCCTGGCCCGTTCTCCAATGGCCAAACCGTGTCGACCGCCGTGTCTGAAATCAACATTAATAAAGAGCCTGGCAAAGTGCTCAAGCTCAATAACGGTGCCAATCTGGCGGATGTGGTCAAGGCGCTTAATGCGATTGGCACCACACCACAGGACTTGCTGGCAATTCTGCAGGCCATGAAAGCGGCCGGTGCATTGAATGCCGAGCTCGAGGTGATTTAAACGGGACGCGCTCATGCAACCACGTGTCGATCCAAATAGCCTGGCCATAGACGGCAATTCGCTGAATGGTCTCAAGCGAGCCAAGAGTGACTCGCCTGAGACTATTCGCGCAGTCGCACGTCAGTTTGAAGGCATTTTGATGAACATGATGCTCAAAAGCATGCGCGATACCGTCCCCCAAGAAGGCTTTGCCGATAATGAACAAAGCAAAATGTTTACCGGCATGCTGGACCAACAACTGAGTACGCATTTAAGCCAGAAAGGCTTGGGGCTGACGGATGTGCTGGTCAGGCAATTGAGTAAGTTCAGCGGGCAACCAGTCGACACGAACACCGCTACCCCTGGCAATGACGCAGGTAAGGCGAACAAAGGCACAGACAAAATTAGTAGCGCAACCGTACCTGCGAGCGCGAAAGCGGTGCTTGCCCAAGCCACGCAAAAAATACGTGAGGCCTATCAACAATGGGATGAATCAGAATCAAATCCTGTGGGAACGCAAACGGACACCGCCTGGGCAAGAGGGATACCAGAACTGCCACCATTGATTGAAGAAACACAAGCCAATGTGCAAAGCTTTACTCTACCCCAAGCGCCGTTGGCGACTGCAATGCGTGAGGTCGCTGGTAAAACCCAGCAATTTATTCAAAGTATGTTGCCACATGCGCAGGCCGCCAGCAGTGCTTCTGGCATTCCTGCTAAATTCATGATCGGCCAAGCTGCATTGGAAAGCGGCTGGGGCAAACATGAAATCAAAACCGATAATGGTGTGAATAGTCATAACCTGTTCGGGATCAAGGCCGATGCCAGCTGGAAAGGCAAAGTGGTAAGCAGTACGACCACTGAGTATGTGAACGGCGTCAAACAAACCAAAGTGGAGAAATTCCGCGCCTATGATAGCTACAGCGATGCCTTTAAGGATTACGCCAAAATGATTTCGCAAAATCCGCGTTATCAACAAGCCATGAATAACACGCATGATGCCAGCGCTTATGCCCACGCCCTGCAGCGTGCCGGCTATGCAACGGATCCGCAATATGGCAAAAAATTAACGCAAGTGATCAATCATTTGCGAAGTTGAAATTAAAGAACTTGAAAACATTGCCGTTAGGCAACTTAATTGCGATGTTGATGACCGTTTTTGATCGGTCATCCATCCGCTTGCCCGAAAGGTCTATAGCATATGAATGTATTAAACGTTGGGAAAAGTGCACTGACGGTGGCTCAGCTAGGCATTGCAACCACGGGACATAACATTGCCAATGCATCCACGCCTGGATACAACAGGCAGTCTATTGTTCAAAAGGCAGCCGCCGCACAAAGTTTTGGTAACGGCTACCTTGGTCAAGGTGCCGAGGTGGGGACGATTGTACGTTCTTACGATGACGTGCTGGCTAAACAAGTGATTAATACAACCAGTAACCAAAGCTCAAGCTCGGTCTATTTACAAGGCATTAATGAGGTGAATAGCCTGCTGTCTGACGACAAGGCGGGCGTGAGTGCCGTCATGACAGAGTTTTTTAGATCTGTCAGTGCAGCTGCGGCGAACCCTTCGGATATTGCTACCCGGCAAACAGTCATTTCTAATGCACAATCATTGGTGAGCCGCTTTACTGCAGTCAATTCGCGACTGGATGAAATGCGTTCAAATATTAACACGCAAGTCTCGACCAGTGTGGCAACCATTAATAGCTACGCCAGCTCGATTGCGGATTTGAATGAAAAAATCAAACAAGCGTTTAGTTCGACTGGCAACCCACCCAATGACCTGATGGATCAGCGCGACCTGCTGGTCACAAAAATCAGTGAGCAAATCAAAACGACAGTCCTGCCGCAGTCGGACAATACTTACAATGTTTCTATTGGTAATGGCATCCCGATTGTGCTGGGCAATCAATCCCAAGACCTCTATGCAGTGCCCAACGATACAGACAGCAGCCGACTGGAAGTCGGCTATGGTGCTTCAGGTTCGCCAAAACCCATCAGTGGCTCACTGACTGGCGGCGCTTTGGGTGGTGCCTTGCAATTCAGAGATGAAACGCTGGATACTGTACAAAACCAACTGGGCCAATTGGCGATTACCTTTGCCACGGCATTTAACAACCAGCATAAACAGGGTACGGACCTGACGGGTGCCGTCGGCCAGAATCTGTTTAATATTGCAGGGCCTGTCGCGATCAGTAACCGTAACAATACGGACCAAAGCAAACAAGCATCGGTCGCGATCACGGACCCCTCTCTACTGACCAGCAGCAACTACACGCTGGAATATGTGAATGGACAATATAACATCACGCGCCAGAACGATAAGTACGTCTGGTCCAATGTCACCTTGCCATTCAACCAAGATGGCATCACCATCAATACGAATACCAGTTCACCGACCAATGGCGACTCTTACCTGATTAAACCGACCCAGTATGCTGCCAGCGGATTGACCCTGGCGGTCACGGATGTGGAAAAACTGGCATTGGCCGACAACCCTTCCAAAGGGGAAAGCGATAACACCAATGCGCTAAAACTGGCTAATTTACAAAATCAGAACTTCGTCAGGGTGAATGCCAGCTCTACCAATAGAACCTTTGCACAGGCATATGCCCTCACCACCAGTGCGGTGGGGATTAAAGCCAACCAGATGAGCATCATGAACCAGGCGGACAAAACTGCGCTGGATGATGCCACCTCGGCGATGCAATCGCAATCCGGGGTTAATCTGGATGAAGAGGCGGCCAACCTGCTGCGTTATCAGCAAGCGTATCAAGCAGCAGGCAAAATGATGCAAATCGCCAGTAATATGTTTGATACCCTGTTAAGCCTGGGTAAGTAAAAGTTAGGCTAGGGTAAATCACATCGAGTGAGGATGTCAGTATGAGATTAAGTACAAATACCATCTATGCCAATGGCACTAACCGGCTCATGGGCTTACAAAGTGACGTCAATGATCTGAATGAAAAAATTTCTTCAGGTAAGAAAGTCCGCTCGCCAGCGGATGATCCGGTTGCCTCTGCCAGGATTATCGAGATCAACAATAACAAGAGCATGAAGGATACTTTTGCTGAGACGCGAAAAACCGCCAGCAGCATGCTCGAAAACTATGAAACCAATTTATCGTCCGTGACTGACCTGGTGTTGAATATCAAGAGTTCACTCACGGCCGCGGGTAACGCCACCTATAACGATTCACAACGCCAAAGTATTGCGACTGAGTTGCAAGGCCGCCTGGATAGCCTGATCAGCCTGGCGAACGCCAAAGACTCCATGGGTAATTTTATCTACTCAGGATTTACAACAGACAAAGCTGCCTTTACCAGCGCGGGGGTTTTCCAGGGGGAAACCTCGCGCATGAATTTGCAGATTGACGATAACCGGACCATGCCGACCACGTTTACCGGTGATAGCGTGTTCAATGCCAACGGCAATAACTTATTTGCCAACATGCAGCAAGCGATTACCTTACTGAATACACCGATTACGGATGCTACGTCCCGCACCAACTTTACTAATGGCCTGGCAACTGCGCTGCAGAATACAGACAAATCATTGGACAGCATTCTTGATACCAGAGCGCAAATTGGTAGCCAACTCAACGAAATCCAGATTCTGGATGACACAGGCGATGATATCTCCTTGCAATACTCCAAGGTCCTGTCTGACCTGCAAGACCTGGACTACACGCAAGCACTGTCCGACCTGGCTAAAAAGAATACCATCATGGAAGCCGCTCAAAAGTCTTTTGTTTCAACTTCTAAGTTGTCTTTGTTCCAGTTTATTTAATACAGCTTAATCACACGCCTACTTAAAAGACCAAGTTTAAAAGGCCAAGCAAGGAGAAGCCGATCGCTGAGAATGTGGTCGGCTTTTTTGTTTCAGAACAACCTTATTTAATGCAAGAGTGATTAATGTAAGACTTGCAGCATGTATTGCTGCGCATCAATCATCCAGTCTTCGACCGGATGGATCAAGGCGGGCAAACCGAGCAGGATCATGATGAAGCCCACCGCGATTGTGATCGGGAAACCCATGGCGAACAGGTTGAGCTGCGGGGCCGCTTTGGTCAACACACCCAGCGCCATATTGGTAATCAGCAGGCTGGCAATCACCGGCAAAGACATCAGCAAGCCTTGTGAGAAAATATGGCCGCCTATGCTGGCAATCGCCTGACTATTGAGTTGCCAATGCGCCATACTAATCGGCATGGTTTCAAAGCTTTGCATCATGACCGCAATGACAATTAGATGACCATCCAGACTCATAAACACCATCAAGGTCAACATGGTCAGCATCTGGGCAACGGCAATGGTTTGTCCTTCGGTATGCGGATCATAAAAGCTGGCAAAGCCCAGGCCCATACTCATCCCCATCATAAAACCGGCCAGCTCAACCGCGGTGAACATCAGGCGCATGACAAACCCCATACTGATGCCGATCAAGAACTGCGACAGCAGGGAGAGCAGGCCTTGCCATGACAACACGGCAATATTTGGTACCTGGATACTCGGCACCAGCGCCAGCGTGATGATAAAACCAATCGTCAGTTTAATGCGGTTAGGAATAGAAGGATGACTAAACACCGGTACTACGGCGATACAGCCGAGGATGCGGGTCAATGGCCAGAGAAACTGCACCACCCATTGCTGCAGGTCTGAATCATGAATGGTCAGCATGCGGCCAGGCGATCCCCGTTAGTTGACCAGCTGCGGAATCATGGTGAAGATATGGTGCATGTAATCCACCAGCGTCATCAGCATCCAATGGCCGGCCAACAGCAAGATCGCCATCACCCCTACCAGTTTGGGGATAAATGACAGGGTCTGCTCGTTGATTTGTGTCGCCGCCTGAAAAATGCTGACCACCAGGCCAATGATTAGCGCAGTGCCCAATACTGGGGCGGCCACCATCAAGGTGGTTTGCATGGCTTCACTGCCCAAGGTGAGGACTTGTTCGGGACTCATCTCATACTCCAGAAAATAAAAGCGTTAGAGGACAAAGCTTTGCGCCAGTGACCCCAGGATCAATTGCCAGCCGTCGACCAAGACAAACAACATGAGCTTGAACGGCAAAGAAACCACAGAAGGTGACATCATCATCATGCCCATCGCCATCAGCACACTGGCGACCACCATGTCGATAATCAAAAACGGGATATAAATAGCAAAGCCAATCTGGAAAGCGGTCTTAAGTTCACTGGTCATAAAAGCCGGTACCAGGATTCTGAGCGGCACCTCTTCTGGCGTCTGGATGGATTCGTTATGCGCCATATTGGCAAACATGGCCAGATCGGTTTCGCGGGTTTGCTTGAGCATAAAGGCTTTCAGTGGCAACACACCCCGCTGCAAGGCCTCTTGCATGGTAATTTTGTTTTCAGAAAGCGGTTGGTAAGCATCGCTGTAAATCTTGTCGAACACCGGCCCCATGACAAAAAAGGTGATAAACAAGGCCAGGCCAATCAACACCTGGTTAGAAGGCGCAGACTGTGTCCCCAGCGCCTGACGCAATAGGGACAGCACAATCACAATGCGCGTAAAACCGGTCATCATCAGCAACGCGGCTGGAATAAACGTGAGCGCGGTGAGCAGGATCAGGGTTTGCAGGCTCAGCGTATAATCCTGGCCGCCCCCTGGTGCTGGCGTCACTGTGCCTATCGGCAAGCCTTCTGCCGCCAGCGTGCCTGTGGACCATAGCCATAACAGCGCCACTGGCAGCACGAATTGCAAAGACTTGAGAATGGAATGTAAACGCATGCAACTATACCCGTCACTTGCTTGCGCGCAGATAAAAGCACGCAAGACCTAAAATAAGTTAGGGTTAGTCTACGCTGGGGAGCGCCTAATCAAAGGCTGGAAATAAGCCACTCAAGGCTTGTTTTTGAAAGATTTGACTTTCTGTTGCAAGGTGGCTTGCATGGCTTGTTGCAAGCGCACGGCAAAAGAGGCTTGCGGGTCTATGCCCGTGCTAGAGGAAGCCTCAGGCGTGGCTAAGTGATCAAGGGCGCTAGACTCAGCCGCCGTCGGACTCACCTCACCTAAAGCCGTCATTTGCCCGCCATGCAGGCCCACCACCAGCCAACGGCCGCCTACTTCAAGCACAACCACGCGCTCACGTGGGCTTAACTGTAAACCGCCTACCTGCTTGATCACGCCACGTGAAGGATGCGTTTGTCCCGGGAGGACACGCCGAAAAAACCAAGCAATGCCGGCAATCGCCAGCAAGACAATCACGGTTCCCCACACCATACGGCCCAGGGTATCGCTGGCAGTTGGTGCCGCAGGGGCTGCTGCGGTAGCAGCCATGGCCAACGGGGAAACAGTACCGCTGACAACGGCGGCTACTAGCCACCGGTAAGAAGACATCATGCGTATCACCATCCTGGGTACTTAGCGGTTCAATTTACGGATCCGTTCCGCAGGCGTAATGATGTCCGTCAGGCGGATACCAAACTTGTCATTCACCACCACCACTTCGCCTTGGGCAATCAGGCAGCCATTCACCAACACATCCATGGGTTCACCCGCCATCCCATCCAGCTCGACTACGGAGCCTTGTGCCAATTGCAACAGGTTTTTGATCGAAATCTTGGTACGGCCCAACTCTACCGTCAGCTGAACAGGAATATCCAGAATAAAATCAATGTCGTTCTGGGTGCCTTCCAGTTTATTGCTGGTACTAAACTCATTAAACACCGCGGCCTTGCTGACCGGCTCTTGCAGCGCAGCAGACTCTGCCTGGGTTTGCTCGGCCATCGCCGCACCCCAATCATCCTCAGCAATGGTTTGTACCCCTTCAGACTCAGGCATCCCCATGCTCGCCAGCGCGGCATCCAATTCCTCTTCGCTACTACTTGTCGCGGGATCCATAGCCATCATGACTCTCCTTGCAATTGTTCCTGACTACCGTCAGCACGTATCATTTTTTCCACCTTGAGCGCATATTGCCCATTAAATACCCCATAACGGCACTCCATAATGGGGACGTTATCAATTTGACCTTCTACCGTATCCTGGATGTTGACCGGGATCACATCGCCTACTTTCAATGCCAGCAGGTCAGCGACCATCATCTTGCGTGTGGTCAAGTTGGCGACGATTTCTACCTCTGCCGCCTGGATTTGCTGTGTCATCAGTTTGACCCAGCGCTTATCCCCGCCCAGGTTTTCCCCTTGCAGTGACGAGGTCAGCAAGTCCTTGATCGGCTCCACCATGGCGTAAGGCACGCAAAAATGGATTTCCCCGCTATTCGGGCCGAGCTCCACATTAAAGGTGATGGCCACCACGACTTCGTTCGGCGTTGCAATACTGGCAAACTGCGTATTCATCTCCGAACGGATATATTCAAATTGCACCGGGTAGATCGGCGCCCAGGCCTTCTGGTAAGCATCAAACAAGATGTTCAGTACGCGCTGGATAATCCGCTGCTCGGTCTCGGTGAAGTCGCGCCCCTCTACCCGGGTATGAAAGCGGCCATCGCCGCCAAACATATTGTCCACCAGCAAGAACACCAAGGTAGGATCCAGGACCAGTACACCGGTGCCACGCAAGGGATTCATATGAATCAGGTTAAGGTTGGTAGGCACCACCAGATTACGGATAAAGTCCGTGTACTTGATGATCCTCACTGGCCCGACCGAGATCTCCACGGTACGGCGCAGAAAATTAAATAACTCTATGCGCAACAAGCGGGCAAAGCGCTCGTTAATAATCTCCAGCGTGGCCATCCGGCCGCGCACGATCCGTTCTTGCGTAGCCAGGTTATAGTTACGGACACCCGCCTCATCCTTGTTAGAGGAATCGCTGTCATCGTCGCCTTCGACGCCCTTGAGTAAGGCGTCGATTTCGTCTTGTGATAAGAATTTATCTGCAGACATAAGGACTCTCAGGCATTACTGAATCACAAATGAGGTAAACAACACCTGTTTAATCTTAAGCGGCTTACCCCCCTTTTTCATGGGTTTCTTCAACTCGGCCAGTAACTCTTCACTGAGCTGAGTCTTACCCTCAGGCGTGGCAATATCCGAGGCTTTTTTACTGGTGAGCAACATCAATACACGGTTACGCATGAGCGGCATTTGTGCCTTGATCTTGTCGGCCAGCGCAGCGTCTTTGGCTTCAATGGTCAGGTCCAGTTGCAAGAATTTTTCATCGGGATCAGGCAGCAAATTGACGGTAAAGGTTTCAAATTGCAAGTAAGCCGGGCCTGCAGCAGCTTCACCGTGACCACCGCCACCACCACTTTCATGCTCTTCCTCTTCTTCATCGGCTGCGGCCTCTTCTTCTTCGCCCTCAGCGGCCGCTTCTTCATGGCCATCTTCCTTCTCAGCCTTGCTATGCTTGCCTTTGGCTTGTTGCGCCTCAGGTTTTTTCATCAGGAAGAAAGCGGCAGCGCCACCGCCAGCAGCCAATGCCAGCACCACGGCCAGGATCACAATCAGTTTTTTCTTGGATTTGGGCGCTGCCTCTGCTGCACCGTCTGCTTTTGCTGGTTCTTGAGCCATGACACAACCTTTCTTACTGTAAAACTTTGACGATAGATGATGTCATTATGCGGATGGGAGGGCGTAAAACATTGCCGGATAAAAGGGGAAAATCAGCGTTAAATCGACCTTTATGCTATAGAGAGCGCTTGCCGACCAGGCAAGCGCTTTTTTAGACAAACGTATCCACCAGGCCACGCACCACGCGTGGCTGTACTGCGGTTTGCGGAGTTAGCGCGGTGTCAGCGTCAGCTGCGGATGCTGAAGCACGGGCACCTTCACGGCCAGATTGCTGTTCAAAATGTTGTTGTGCCTGCTGCCCGTTACCCACAAAAGTCTGGCCTAATTGCAGGCCCTGCGACTGCATGCGGTCACGCAAATCCTGCATACCATCCTCCAGTGCCTGGCGTACCAACGGGTTATCTGTGATAAAACTGGGGTTCACGGACTGGTTATCCACTTTTAACACCACTTGGATAGGTCCCAAATCCGGCGGTGACAAGGTCAGGCTGGCGACCTCATCACTCTGGCTGGCCATCTGCATCACATGCTGGTTAATCGCCGCTTGCCAGCGCTCATCGGTAAACGGCGTCGTAATCTGGGTGGTCACCACCTGGCTCATATCGGTGACGCCAGCAGCTTGTAACCAAGGGCTATTCTGCATGGCCTCTAGCATGGGCGGCATAGTCAATGTCGGCGACACAGGCGTAGACTCATGCCCGCGTATGCCTTGTTCCATGCCTTTAGGTAGGCTGATCTCTGTGTTGGCGAGCTTGTTACTGGTCAACAAGGCAGCGAAGCCTTCGCCTGCCTTGTCTGATTTAGATGCGATAGCAGGCTGTTTACCGTCTTGCGTCCCGGTTACTGCGCTCGTCAGTGTGTCTTTAACAGAGGCAGTTGCTGGCTGCAAAGCTTCCCCTGACCCACTTTGAACCGCAGCCTTATCCTGGCCGGTGGCGACAAATCGGCCATTGCCTATAGTCAATCCGCTATCCACAGCGCCTTTTGTAGTATCCGCAGGCTGACTGCCACGCATGGCCAGCATGGTCTGCATCCACGGCATAATGCCCGCGGCGGCTGGATTTTGTTCTTCAGTCACATCCGCACTGGGTTTCTTATCATCTGATTTGGCATCAGCGACATTGGTGCGATCTGTCGTGCTGGCAGGATTACCCACCGCAGCAGGATGCGCAGTGATCATGGCAGTATCCACAGCGGCCTGGCCAGAGGCATCGTCTACTTTGGATTTTGCGCCAGATTTAGCTGGCCGCTGCGGAACGTTTTTGCCGGATGCCGTGGCCTCTGGTTCCGTATGGCCTGTTGCCACACTGGCATTTTCAGGCTGCTCAGGCGACTCATGCGATGTCGCAGACTGTTCAGTTTTTGTCTCATTTTTTGATGAGGCTGGTTTGTTTTCAGGGGATGAAGGTTTGGCTTGCGCCATTTGCTTGCGCAAGGTTTGCGAAAACGCATCAGGCGCTACTGGTTCCTGACTCCCAGCTTGCGCCATAGGCGATTTAAGCGCTTCTGATGCCTGGCTAGGCAGTACGGGTGAATTAATCAAGGCCATTACATCACTCCCGGTAATTACCAACGTGCGCGTCTGGCGCGGCTGGCAAACTCATCCATCATTTTCTGGTCACGCTTGTTTTCAGCCTTGGCCTGCATGGTTTCGGCCCGCGTAATCAGGACTTCATAAGACTTTTGCTTGCGCTGTTTTTCCTGCAAGTGCAACCGCTGCTGCTGCACAATCGCCTGACATTGTTCGATTTGAGCATTTTGCGTGCTGACCGCCAATTCCAATTGCGAGAAAAAGCCCTGAAAATTACGGTATAAATCCGCTTTAAGGCCATTTTGCAGCACCTGCTGCCATTGCTGCTCATATTCCTGCTGGTATTGGGCCAGCATGGCTTGTTGCTGTTGTGCCTGTTCCAGCTGCTGCATGGCTTTGGCCAGCGCTTGCATCGCGGCTTCTACTTCGTCAGCAGCCAGCTGGTTAAGCAAGGTCAGGGTTTGCGTCGATTGTTTGGCCATGGGCTAAATTCTATAAAGTCAGTGTATTCGCCAGTTGCTGCAAGCTATGCTGCATGTCGGCACACTCATCAATATCCTGCTGTAAAAAAGCATTGATATCGTCGCGTTTTCTAATGGCAATATCCAGCATCGGATCTGAGCCTGGCTGATAGGCGCCCACCGCGATCAAATCCTGGTTACGCAGATAGCGTGAATACCATTGCTTGAGCATGCGTGCCGCCTGCTGATGTTCTTTGCTGGTAATGTTGTGCATGGCGCGGCTGATAGACTGCTCAATATCAATGGCCGGATAATGGCCACTTTCGGCCAGGCTACGGTTCAATACAATGTGTCCATCCAGAATCGCGCGTGCGGAATCCGCAATCGGGTCCTGCTGGTCATCGCCTTCGGTCAATACGGTATAAAAGGCGGTGATCGAGCCCTCGCCACGCGCCCCGTTGCCAGTACGCTCAACCAGCGCAGGCAGTTTGGCAAACACTGAGGGCGGATAACCCTTGGTTGCAGGCGGCTCACCAATCGCCAGTGCAATTTCACGCTGCGCCATCGCATAGCGGGTGAGTGAATCCATAATCAGCAACACATTTTTGCCCTGTTGACGAAACCGTTCGGCAATCGCCGTGGCATAGCTGGCGCCTTGCAAGCGCATCAATGCCGAGACGTCCGCAGGCGCCGCCACGACCACCGAGCGGGCGATCCCTTCCGGACCCAAAATCTGTTCGATAAACTCCTGTACCTCACGGCCCCGTTCACCAATCAGGCCCACCACAATCACATCGGCGGTGGTATAGCGCGCCATCATGCCTAAGAGCACACTTTTACCCACACCAGAACCGGCAAACAGGCCCATACGCTGCCCCCGGCCGACTGTCAGCATGGCATTAATCGCGCGCACGCCTACATCCAGCGTTTCTTCAATCGGCGCCCGTTGCAGCGGATTAATCACGCGGCCATTGAGTGGCGCAGTCACATCGCCCGGAATCGGACCCAGCCCATCCAGTGGATTACCTGCGGCATCCACCACCCGCCCGAGCAAGCCATCGCCTACCGGAAAATGGCGCGCTCTGTCTTGCGCACGGCGGCGCGGCGGACGGCCAATTTGTGGTTTAGGGACCGTTTCGGCGATTTCCATGCTGAACACTTTGGCACCTGGGGTTACGCCCTCCACCGCTGTTTGTGGCATCAATAGCAAATTCTCGCCATCGAATCCGACCACTTCGGCCTCTACGCGCCCGCCATCCTGCAAGGGGATAAAACAGGCCCCACCTATCGGCATTTTGATGCCTGTGGCTACCATCACCAGGCCAGTGACCTTGACGATGCGCCCGGCCACTTCCAGCGGGTCTATCATATTGATCAGTTCACTACAGTCGCGCAAATAACTTTGCCAGCGTTGCTCATGCACATTTGGTGGCTTGGGGGGCTCACTGGTGACTTGGGGGCTATTATCTGCAGACGCGTCTAAGGTCGGCAGCCCTGAATCTGAAATGGTCATGACGTAGTCTTAACTAAAGCGTGAAAAACTTATTCGTGGGTGAAGGAAGGTTTGTGCCAGTCGTCATAGCGTGACAGCCCTTGCACCAATCGTTTCCAGCGGACTTCATTGCTGGCATCAATCTGGTTATCGGCTGTTTCGACCAGGCAGCCACCGCGTTCAACCTGTAACTCTTCGACAATTTGCCAGCCTTGTTCTTTGAGGGTGTCACCCAGATGACTGCGTAGCACTTGTGCATCGTCAGGATGCACAATCAGCCGCGCCGGCTGTTTGACCTGGGGTAAATAGTGCATGGCATCCAGCACGACGGGAATCACTGCCTGTGGATCAGCCTGGAGCTTGCTTTTCATCATGGCTTTGGCCAAATCAAGGGCCAGGCTTAATACGGACTCAGCGACATTGCTATCCTGGAATGCCAAGGCCTGCTGAAAGCTTTGCGCCATTTGCACTAACTGGCCGCGTTCAGCTTCGAGTTGCGTCTGCGCATGCTGCATGCCATCACCGTAGCCAATCTTGAACCCTTCTTCATAGGCTTCCTGGCGCACTTGCTTGAGAATTTCGCTGACCGTGCGGGCCGCTTCGTCAGCCTGTGCCTGTTTGCGGCGGATGCTCTCGCTGCTGTTTGCATCATCAAAACTCGCCATCTCCCAGCGTTGATAGGCACTCATTTGTTCTTTGGGGATCGCTGCAGCCACCATCATGCTTCCTTACACTGAAGATTTAAACATATTGTTCGCCGTCGCCCTTGGCGGCCAGCATGATCTGGCCTTCATCGGCCAGCCTGCGCACAATTTGCAGGATTTGTTTCTGTTGTGCCTCAACCTCGGATAATTTGACCGGACCACGGCTTTCCATGTCTTCGCGCATCATATCGGCTGCACGGGAGGACATATTGCGCAGGAACTTCTCTTTCATTTCATCAGAGGTTCCCTTCAACGCCACAATCAACATATCGGATTGCACCTCACGCAGCAGCGTTTGAATGCCTTTGTCATCAATTTCCAGAATGTTGTCAAACACAAACATCTGGTCCATGATCTCCTGCGCCATATTGTCATCGTAGCTCTTGAGGCCTTCCATCAGTTTGGCCTCGTTGTCACCACTCAGGTAGTTCATGATTTCAGCGGCCGTTTTCACGCCACCAATCGGCTGGCGCTTGAGGTTTTCGTTGCCTGACAACATTTTCATCATGCCTTCATTGAGCTCTTTGAGCGCTGCCGGCTTAATGCTATCGAGTGTGGCAATGCGCAAAATCACATCCTGGCGTAAACGGTCGGTGAAATGCCCTAAAATTTCTGCAGCCTGATCGGCTTCCAGGTGCGACAAAATTGTCGCAATAATCTGCGGATGCTCATTTTTGATAAATTCGGAGACGCTGAAAGCATCCATCCACTTCAGGCTTTCAATGCCTGCAGCATCCTGGGATTGTGGAATCCGGCTCAACAGGTTGGAGGCTTTATCATCACCAAAGGCTTTGATCAATACAGAGCGGATATAGGCATCGGAATCCAGCCCAAAATCACTGCTGCCAGCAAAATCCACCATAAAGGATTCGAGTACCTCGGTGACTTCTTCGCGTGGCACAGGCTTCATCGAGGCCATGACGATGCCCAGCCGCTGTACCTCTTTCGGCGACAAATATTTCATCACTTCCGCCGCCTCGTCTTCACCGAGAGCCAGCATCAGAATCGCGCTTTTGGTCAGGCCTTCTGTCATGGTTTATTTCTCCGCAGTGGCCCAGCTTGAAACCACATTCGCAACCATGCGTGGGTTTTCTTTGGCCACCTGTTTCACGGCCATCAAGGTTTGATCCATCCGGCCATCATCGCCAGGCAAAGCCGGTGGATCGCCACTGAGCGTCACCAATGTATCTTCACCTTCAGCCGCGCTCCCCGCGGCGGTTGCACTCGTCCCAGCCGCAGTGGTTGCGTTTTGTGCTGCCGCCAGGGCCAGTTGTTTTTTGTCGGGGCCAGTCAGCTTGGTGGCCATGGGCTTGAGTAATTTTTTATAAATCATCATCAATACCACGACGCCAGCCAGGAAACGCAACGCATCTTTACCGTATTCAATCGCAACCGGATCTTTCCACAGTGGAGTTTCTGCCAGTTTTTCCTGTGCTTCGGCCACAAATGGGGTGTTCACCACAGAGATGGTATCCCCACGCTCTTTGTTGAAGCCCATGGCCTGCATTGCCAGGTCGCTCACTTGCTGTTTCTCGGCAGCCGTCAGCGCACGATAAGTGGTTTTACCGGTGCTATCCACCACTGGGATATGGTTCACCACCACGGCCACATGCAGGCGTTTGATACCGCCTTTGGCCTGCTGGATATAGCTGACAGTCTTGTCTAACTCGTAGTTAGTGGTGGTGTCCTTTTGCGTATTTTGTGGAGGTGTGGGGGCGGCAGCGGCCGGAGCAGCTGCGTCACCTTGACCTTGTGCCCCAGGCGCATTAATCGGCGCAGTCGCATCTGCCGGTGGCTGGTTAGACAAGGCGCCTGGTACTGCACCGTTGTTGGCACCAGTGTTTTGTGCCTCATGGCTTTGCGCACTGCGAATCGCCATATCGTCAGGCTTGGTGTTGGGTTTATAAGATTCGTTGGCTTGCTCAGTCATCGAGAAGTCAATCTCGGCACTGGTTTCAGCATGGACGTTTTTGGCGCCCACAATCGGGGTAATGATAGCCTCCACGCGGCGAGCAATGCTGCTTTGCATGTTTTCCACATAAGCCATCTGTTCTGGATCCAGGCCGCTTTGCTTGAGCTTATTGGCGTTGTCAGACAGCAAATTGCCGTTCTGGTCGACCACAGTGACGTGATCAGCAGATAAGTTAGGCACGCTGCTTGCCACCAGGTGCAGAACTGCTGCCACCTGTTGTGCATCCAAACGTCGGCCATTGTGCAGATTTAACAATACAGAAGCAGTGGGATATTGCTGTTCACGCACGAAGACGCTGGGCTTGGGAATCGCCAGGTGAATGCGCGCTGCTTGCACCGCAGAAATAGACTGGATACTGCGCTCAAGCTCCCCTTCCAAACCACGTTGAAAGTTCACTTGTTCCACAAACTGTGACACGCCGAATTTCTGGTTTTCTAACAGCTCAAAGCCAATATTACCGCCTTTGGGCAGGCCTTGTGCCGCCAGCTTCAGGCGTGCCTGGTGCACCATGTCGGCCGGCACCAGAATAGCGCCACCGCCATCGGCGAATTGATAAGGGATATTCAGTTTGTCTAACTCGGCGACGATGGCACCGCCATCTTTGTCTGCAAAATTAGAGAACAACACCCGGTAATCAGGCTTCTGGCTCCACAGCCAGAACACCACCATCACCGCGACGACGGCAGCAATCCCTGCGACCAGCAGTAACTTTTGCCCGAGTTGCCCAAACATGTTGGACGACCCGTCAGACTCATTGCTTGTTGTTAATAAGGCAGCATCAGCAGCCATCTGAACCTCCAATATTACCTGCTTGCGGGTCGCAGCCTGGCCGGTATCACCGGTCAAACTGTCCCCCTTTTAAACTTCAATGTCCTGTCAGGACGCTTTCACATGGATCACATTATGCGCTGCCACTGTCTATTCAAATCGGCAAATAAGACGGATTAATGTTGCCTATTTTGCAGAGCAGTCTCTGTGACCGAATGATACAGTGCTCACCATGAGATGAAGAGGCGATGGCCTCCCCTACATGAACCTAGGAATGACTACAGGATGAAAGGAGACACCTATGAACGCAGGCGGTATTGATGCACAGCGCATCTCCTCCATGCTGGCGCAATTACGGGCGGCTGCACAAAAACCAGAAGGCTTGGGCAGCGGTGCGATTGCCCCTGCAGTCACCAAACCTCCGCAGGCAAGTCCGACTACCCAGGTGAGCTTTAGCGATGCCCTCAAGTCTTCGCTAGACCAGGTGAATAATATGCAATTGCAAGCCGAACAAATGGGCAAGGACTTTGCCATGGGCAATGATAACGTCAGCTTGTCAGATGTGATGATCTCTGGGCAAAAAGCCAATATTGCCTTCCAGGCGACAGTGCAGGTGCGTAACAAATTGGTCACGGCCTATCAAGACATGATGAATATGCAAGTCTAGACCGCATTCACCCGCTGGCTCTGGGGCGAGCAGCGGCGTCAGTTTCCATCATTAGAATAGACAATACAGGCTTTACACATGTCTGACTTAATACCGACATCTCCCTCTACCACGCTAAAGCGTTTGCGTGATACTGCCGGTAATACAAGCGTGCCCCCGCCTCATGCATTCAAGCAACCATCAGATGCGCCATCATTACAGCAGCTTGAAGCCATATTACAGAACGACCCAGCGAACTTTCAAGCCTGGTTTCACAAAGGCCTGCGACACAAGCAACAGCATCAATCCCAGCTCGCCCTGCAGTGCTTTAACCAGGCACTAACCATTAACCCTAGCGATGAAGCCACACTGATTGAGTGTGGTAACGTGCTATTTGAGTTGGAGCAGTTTGAATTTGCACTCGCTCATCACGAGTTTGCCTTACAGTTAAATCCAGCCTCACTGCCAGCCCTGCATAGCAAATGCCTGGCTTTGAACCGGCTGGGCCGTCACCAAGAAGCTTTGCACAGCGCCGATCAGATGCTGACTTACTCGCCGACATTTGTGCCCGCCCTGTTGTGCCAGGGTAGCCTCCTGCACACCTTGGGCCACCATCAGGAAGCGCTAGCCAGCTACCAACAGGTTCTGCAGCTCGGCCAAGCGGATGCGTTGCTCTATCTGAATCTTGCCAACCTGTTTCTGGATATGCTGGCGCTCGACCTGGCCAGCGACTGCTATCAGCAGGCATTGTTACTCGAGCCGGATAATCCTACCCTGCATTGGAATATGGCCTTGTTTCAGTTACTGATTGGCGATTATGCGCAGGGCTGGCGTCTGTACGAAAGTGGTAAAAACGCGCCGCACCTTCCGCGCGGACGCCGCCGCGATTGTGCGCAACCCATGTGGACAGGCGAACAGTCTTTAGATGGCAAACGCATTTTGCTGTATGCAGAACAAGGGCTGGGCGATACCATCCAGTTTGTGCGTTATGCCCAGCTGGTCGCGGACTTAGGTGCCCAGGTGATCATTGAAGCGCCAGCAAGCTTGCTGCCTTTACTGGGGTCGCTAGGGCCGCAATTTGAGCTGATTACCGCGGGCACTGCTTACCAGGCTTATGATTACCATTGCTCGCTTATGAGCCTGCCTTTTGTGTTCAACACAGAACTGCAGACCATTCCACAACACACGCCCTATTTGTTTGCAGCGCCTGACAAAGTCAGCAGCATACAGATTGCAGATCCGGAAAAATTACGTGTGGGCCTGGTGTGGTCAGGATCGACCACACACCAGAAAGATCGCTACCGCAGTATTCCGCTCGCGCAGTTTGCCGACTTGCTAACGCTGGATGCCAGTTTCCACTGCCTGCAAACAGAAGTCCGCGACACAGATCTGGCTTGTTTAGCCGAGTTTCCGCAGATCAGCCTGCACCAGGCAACGCTGCACGACTTTACCGATACGGCAGCGCTGATCGCCACCCTTGATCTGGTGATTTCGGTGGATACTTCGGTGGCGCACCTGGCAGGGGCGATGCACAAACCCGTGTGGATATTGTTACCCAATCCACCAGATTTCCGCTGGATGCTCACCCGTGAAGACAGCCCGTGGTATCCCTCGGCCAGACTGTTCAGAGCTCAGGCACAGGTCAGAGCTCAGGCACAGGATTGGACAACCGTCATGGCAAGCGTGAAACAGGCCTTGGCCGAAAAAATTAAAGAAAAATCAAAACATTAAGGAGTCAGCGCACAACGCTGGCGTTTCCGCATGATATAGCGGGGCTAGTGGCCAGGCTAATGATCCGCCTGCCCCTGTTCCATCTTGTAGAGCCAGGCCAGAATCTCGGCAATGGCCTGGTAAAGCTGCGGCGGAATATGCGCATCCAGCTCCACTTGCATCAGCAGATTGAGCATGGCTTGTGACTCATGCACATAGACCTCATGTTCCTGCGCCAGGGCGATGATGCGCTGTGCCAGCAAACCATTGCCTTTAGCCACCACGCGCGGCGCCAAATCCCCGGCTTCATAGGCCAAGGCGACAGCAGATTGGGTATAAGTCTTATCCTGCTGCATATTGCTTATCCCGCGATACGATTTCTTCGCGCACAATCTGTAATGAGTCCAGTTTCACCCCAGAAGCTTGCAGGTTCATAGCCAGCGCACTGCGGCCAGACTGCATTTCTTTGAGGCTGGCTGAGTCCGTAGGCTGCACACGCACGCTAAAGCGGCCATTAGACAGTGTGATACGTACAGCCACTTCTCCCAACCTCGGTAGCTGCAATTTCAAATTGCTAAACAAACTGTTGAGCGTCGGATCCTCGCTAGACTGCTGGGAATTCTGGCGCTCGCTGACTTGCCACTCCATCGCCTGACCAGGCCAGACCTCACCCTGCCAAATCACTCGTTGTTGCTCCAGCACTTGTAATTGCTGGGACACCATCTCAGGCGGTACGAAATGAGGCTTGTTTTGCGGCTCTTGCAGGAGCTGATGCCAGGGGCGTGTCCCTAGGGTCGCCTCTTTTAGGTGAGACTCATAGAATAGCCCTGAGCTATCAAGCGCATGTTTGAGGTCTTGTGCCAGCACCTGCGGCTTTTGTGGACTTTGGCTGACCACAGACTGCGACTGCAACACGGCGTATTGAGACTGAAAAGGTGTGGCATCCAGCCAGCGCTGTAAATGCTTGGCTGGCAGACTCAGTTCTACCAGTGTCGCCTGGCCGCTGGCATTCTGTACCAGGCTTTGGTTAACCATATGCGCATCTGCGTGCGGCATCTCGGCCAACAAACCCGCACTAGCCAGTTTGGCAGTCTCTACGCCTGCAGATTGCACGCCCCAGCGCACTTGAGGATAGCCCTCCCCTTCTTTGCCCTGGGTTTTCGCCAATCCCATAAACTGCATATTCAGGGTTTGCTGCTGCGATAAGTAAGCCGGCAGCTGCATTTGCACCATCATGGGTGGCTGATTGGGTAACTGGATTTGAACTTTGAAAGCAGCCAGATCGGCATTGCCAGGATTGGCTGCGCCTTTTTGCCCGGCGTCTTTCTGTACAATCAGGCCGGTAAACTGCATGCCTGGCCGCATGCGCTCCCACAATGGCGCTTCGGCTTGGGTGCCTTCTACCGGCATGATAGAAGTCACCGCACGCAAGCTCTCGGTTTCACTCGCGATGAAACGTTGGGAGAGCACTTGCGGGATCGGAATCATCTAAATCACATCCGGTGGCGTACGCGCATGCAACTGCGCATCAAAAATCATATCGGTAATGCGATGCATGACGGGATACAGCAAATTACGTATCTCACCATCATCGGCCAAAATTTTCTGCACCAACTCCTGCTTGCGCAAATGCTGTACCTGGCTCAGTTGCTCGGCTTGCAAACGCAGGTTTTGCTCCAGCGTTTTGATCACTTCAATCTTCAGCATATAAGACTGCTCAAGCTCAGTGACTTTTTCCCAGGCATTCTGTTGCGCGGCCAACAGCATCTGCTCCATGATTTTGGCAGCAGACTCATAAGTATTAATCAGCGCCTTGGACATATCAGGCCCCGGCCATGGCCAGATGTTGATAAGCCTGTGCTTTTTCTGCAATCGCTGAGTTTTCCAGTGCATTCTGCTGTGCAAGGCGGCTCATCCCCGATTTTTCCAGGGTTTCCCAAGCCCCCTTCAACTCCATCAGCAACTGCTGCACTTCATTCACCTTGGCGCTATCCTGACGCAAGCTGGCTTGCATGAGGGTACGGATCATATATTCGTACAACTGGTCGAGATTGAGGGCAACCTCACCCCCTGCGCGTTTGTTCAAGCTGGTGCGTAAACCACTTTCAATGATGGAGATCGCTTTGGAAATATATTCGCCTTTTTGCGTAATGTCTTGCTTCTGAATGGCTTGTTGTGCCCGGATACAGGCGGTCACAGCGCCCTCATACAGCATGATCGTCAGCTTGAGCGGACTGGCATCTACGACACCTGTTTCCAAACCTACTTTGGCGTAGGCATTAATGCCAGATTGTTTCGATCCAAACATCATAATTCTCCTGATAATATTCCGCGATTAGCTATTTTTACTGATTGCACTTAATTGTTGTGTCAATGCACTGCTCTGGTTTTGCATACTGCTGAGTAATGCATCTAATTTTGCGTACTGGGCACGATAACTTGCTTCAAGGCTAGGTAGCTTGGCACTTAAGTCATCGGCTTTTTTGTTCAATGATTTAATAGACGACTGCAAACCGTCTGTCCTGGTGGCCAACGCAGCATCGGAGTCCAGCCAGCTATCAAGCATGCTACTAAACTCGCCGATTAAGCCGCGGTTGAAAGTCACCGTGCCACGGTCTCCAGTCGCAGCGCCCAAAATACTGAGTTTTAAACCGGCACTATTCTCACCAAACGCGCCGGTCAGGGTATTACCACTGCCAATCGCATTCACGCCATTCAGGGTACCAGCCACATCCTGAGAGCTGCTCCCCGCTTGTGAGATATTGACGGCATAGGTGCCAGAGACTGTTTTATCGCCACTGCTGACAAAGCTGACCAATGGATCGGTACTGCTTGCCGAAGGGGAAAAGATTTTCGCAACATCGGAAGGGCTATTCGCCATTGCTTTCTGAAACTTGGTATCGTCCAGCGTCATCACGCCGCCATCGCCCACGGTGACCCCAATGTCACTCAAGGTACGGTAGGTGCTGGCGGTAGGTGAAATACGGGACATCATTAATCCGAGTTTGACCGTCACATCACGCGCAACAGAATCGCCCAACAAAGGACCATTGGCATCAGATCCACCATCGACGAACTTTGTCAGGTTACGCAGACTGGTATTCAGTTTGTTGTAGGCATCGACAAATCCCTGTACAGAACTCTTGATCGCGCTATTGTCGGTCGCAATCGTCATCGAATTCGCCGTACTGGTGACAGCCTTCAGGTTCAAGGTTACCCCTTGAATCACATCGGTAATGCTGTTGCTCGCCTTGCTGATATTTAAACCATCAACCGTTAACAACGCGTTTTGTGCAGCCTGAAGCTCACTTAAATTTTTGCCACTTCCGCTTGAAGCGGTCGGGTCATAAGCAAAGGTGGATAAGCCACTACCGTCGGTATTATTGCCATCGTTATCGGTGACATCAATCTTGAGGCTATTGGCTGCACCCGTGTCCATTGAGGTGATCACCAGGCGGTTACCCGTGCCATCATTGACAATAGAAGCCGTCACAGAAGCATTTTGTGCGTTAATCGCATCACGAATGCCGGACAGGGTATTGTTGCTGCTGTCGATATTCACTGTGATGGCATTTTTGCTGCTATTCGCAGTAAAAGAAGCTGCCGTACTACCGTTGGCTGGGGTATAGGTACCAAAGGAAATCTTAAGGCTCCCAGTCCCAAACGTGGTACTGGCATCGCTGTAGGCTGAAGTGGTAATGCGTTGCGAAGTGGCCAACTGGCTCACCGAAATGCTGTGGTTGCCATTGGTAGCGCTACCATCTGCAGTGGCGCTAATACTGTTTGAATCAGTCAGCGTCACGGATTGCGCATTGAACTTACCTGGGTTAGACAAACCATCGAGGGCCGTTTGGAAGGTACTGAGCCCACTTTTTAAGGTGCCATAAGCAGACAATTTGGTATTGTAAGTAGAGACTTGCGTCTTGATCTGCGTAATCGGCTGCTGGGCAGACGTCATCATGGCATTGACAAGTGAGTCAATAGGTAACCCTGATGATCCTGTTGAGCTTACAATCGATGTCATAATCTAGTCTCCAAATACAATCACAATTCATCACACCGTTTGACGAATGACTAGCCCTCTTAATTTGTCCAACGTCTTGCTAATGGCCAGCACTTCCTCATTAGGGATTTGCCTGAGCACCTTCTGTGTCTCGGTGTCGACCACTTTCACGACAATACGGTCTGTGTCATCATCAATCGAAAACTGTATGGTTTGCAGCGCAGGCGCCACATAGTCATTCAGTTTTTGTACTGCGCCTGTCAAAGTCGCCTTATCCAGCGCTTCGGTAGGTTTTTGCTCGCCACTGGCTTCTGCATATTTCACCAGTTTCAAGCTATTTACTGCGGGCACACTCGTTAATGTGCGGTTACCGCCAACACCATCCATAGATTGAGTCATGATGCTGCTCCTCTGCTTAGCCTAAAATCCACAGAGGAAGGCCCCTGTGGATATGATTCAAGTGTCTTGAGAATTAACCTCTCAACAAGCTCATTACACTGTTAGGCAACTGGTTGGCTTGGGCCAGCATTGCTGTGCCTGCTTGTTGCAGAATCTGGTTACGAGTCATCTTCGCAGTTTCTGACGCAAAGTCTGCATCCGTAATCCGGGATTTCGCTGCAGAAATGTTTTCCACGTTCACTTGCAGGCTGCTCACAACGGCTTCAAAACGGTTTTGGTAAGCACCCAGGCTAGCACGGGATGTGTTCACCGCATCCAGTTGCGCATCAATCGCTGTAATCGCTGCTGTCGCGTCAGACACGGTGGAAACACTGCCACTCACAGAAGCCGCAGTCACTGCACTCACCTGCAAGGTGTCTGCAGAGCCAGAACCAATCTGGAAGGTGTAGCCAGAACCACCAAATACGTTTAAACCGTTAAACTGGGTGGAGGTACTCAAGCGGCTGAGTTCTGAAGTCAGCTGCGTAAATTCTGTGTTCAGGTTGGCACGGTCACCAGAACCGTAGCTGCCGTTGGCTGCCTGTACAGCTAGTTCACGCATACGTTGCAGGGCGTCTGTCGCTTTGGACAAACCACCTTCTGTCACTTGCAGGTAAGAAATCGCATCGTTTGAGTTACGAATCGCAACATCACTGCCACGGATTTGTGAATCCATACGGGTCGCAATCGCCATCCCCGCTGCGTCATCCTTGGCGCTGTTGATACGCAAGCCAGAGGACAAACGCTGAATGGATTGATTCAAGCCTGTTTGCGAAGCATTCAGGTTACGCTGTGCATTCAGTGATGCAATGTTGGTATTAATTACAGAAGCCATGTTAAATCTCCTTTAGAGTCGTATATCCAAATTAGTGTCAAATCGGCATGTCACATCAACGTTGATACACTTGTTACCACATGTTTGCTATTCAGCGTTGTTATTACTTTTATCGACCTCACCTGAAATTTCTTTAATCCTGCTGTTTAAAATTTCGGTACGATCAATCATGCACTTGAAACTATTTACGACTCCTTCCGGAAAAACTTTAATCTCAATCTATTAATAGCAAATTCAAGCCGTGCGAAATCACCACTACGCCAGTCCCAGCCTAGTCTCAGTGTCCACACGTCCTGGTTTATTCCCAATACGCAAGCAATCTCTTTTATCTCACTCTGATCTCATAGCGATCCATACAATACTGCCAGTTTCACGGTATTCCATTCGTTTAGCGGTACACCAACATGCCTACTTTACCGTAGTCAAGCCAGCATAATTTGGTAAAACAACAGCGTTTTTACCTGCTTATCCTGAAAGACAATGTGTAGCTATCGTGTGAAGCACCGCTAAAACAGACAATAGCGCATAGAAATTTGGCGATTGATTTTCAGACCTTAAGAAAACCGCAGGCGGCCTTCTGGTAGAGAAGTAAAGGGGAGTCAAAAAAAGAAGAAGCAACTGCTGCTTGTTGATGATCGGTACCATATGCAAACACGCCATAAAAATGACTTGTAGGCAGGCATTAATGCTTATAGCTAAGACGAAAACTGCCACTTGGAAGGATGGCTAGGCGGAAACTGTCGTCGTGTTAGTAAAAAACGGGCACTTGTTTGCACAAGTGCCCGCCATTGATTCTAGTGTCTTGAGAATTAAGCGCTCAGAATTAACCTCTCAACAAGCTCATTACACTGTTAGGCAACTGGTTGGCTTGGGCCAGCATTGCTGTGCCTGCTTGTTGCAGAATCTGGTTACGAGTCATCTTCGCAGTTTCTGACGCAAAGTCTGCATCCGTAATCCGGGATTTCGCTGCAGAAATGTTTTCCACGTTCACTTGCAGGCTGCTCACAACGGCTTCAAAACGGTTTTGGTAAGCACCCAGGCTAGCACGGGATGTGTTCACCGCATCCAGTTGCGCATCAATCGCTGTAATCGCTGCTGTCGCGTCAGACACGGTGGAAACACTGCCACTCACAGAAGCCGCAGTCACTGCACTCACCTGCAAGGTGTCTGCAGAGCCAGAACCAATCTGGAAGGTGTAGCCAGAACCACCAAATACGTTTAAACCGTTAAACTGGGTGGAGGTACTCAAGCGGCTGAGTTCTGAAGTCAGCTGCGTAAATTCTGTGTTCAGGTTGGCACGGTCACCAGAACCGTAGCTGCCGTTGGCTGCCTGTACAGCTAGTTCACGCATACGTTGCAGGGCGTCTGTCGCTTTGGACAAACCACCTTCTGTCACTTGCAGGTAAGAAATCGCATCGTTTGAGTTACGAATCGCAACATCACTGCCACGGATTTGTGAATCCATACGGGTCGCAATCGCCATCCCCGCTGCGTCATCCTTGGCGCTGTTGATACGCAAGCCAGAGGACAAACGCTGAATGGATTGATTCAAGCCTGTTTGCGAAGCATTCAGGTTACGCTGTGCATTCAGTGATACAACGTTAGTATTAATTACAGAAGCCATGTTAAATCTCCTTTAGAGTCATATATCCAATTAGTGTCAAATCGGCATGTCAGATCAACGTTGATACACTTGTTACCACATGTTTGCTATTCAGCGTTGTTGTTACTTTTATCGACCTCACCTGAAATTTCTTTAATCCTGCTGTTTAAAATTTCGGTACGGTCAATCATGCACTTGAAACCATTTACGACCCTTGCGGGAAAAACTTTAAATGACTGAAAATAGAGGCGCGTCCTAATGCGCTTGGAAGAATGCGCGCACCAAGCTAATCACGCGGTCAACGGCCTCCAAGGAGAGTTGAGGCCCGATGGGCAAACTCAAGGCCTGGTTTGCATACTGCTCGGCATGGGGAAAATCCCCTTCCTTCCAGCCAAGCGCTTGGTAAGCTTGTTGCAAATGCGGGGGGACAGGATAATGAATCAGGGTTTGAACCTTGTTTGCCTGCAACCACGCTTGCAAGGCATCGCGTTGCGGGGTGGTAATGACAAACAAATGCCAGATGCTTTTTGCCCAAGCCGGAGAATTTGGCAGTTGTAAAGGCAACCCTTGCAAGCCCTCTAAATATCGCTGCGCTAACACTTGTCTGCGCGTATTCCATTCATCAAGCCTCGAAAGCTTGACCGATAGCACAGCAGCTTGCAAAGGGTCGAGACGGCTGTTGACGCCAGGTTCCAGATTGTAATATTTCACCGCAGAACCATAATTGCCCAGTGCGCGTATGCGCTGCGCCAGAGAGTCGTGCTGTGTGGTGACCGCACCACCATCCCCCAAAGCCCCTAAATTTTTACCAGGGTAAAAGCTCCAGGCGACGGCATCCCCATGCGCACCAACACGCTTCTCCCTGACAGCGGAGCCATGTGCTTGTGCAGCATCTTCCAATACCAATAAGCCATGCTGCTTGGCCAGCGCGCAAATCGCATCCATGTCAGCAGGAATGCCATATAAATGGACGGGCAAAATCACTTTGGTTTTAGGCGTGATTTTTGCCTCAATGGCCGCTGCATCTATATTAAACTGCCCGGCACTAGGCTCAATCGGCACGACGGTTGCGCCGACGGCGCTCACAGCCAGCCAAGTTGCAATATAGGTGTGAGAGGGCACAATCACCTCATCCCCTGCCCCAACATCCATGGCGCGCAGGGCCAAGGTCAGTGCATCCAGGCCATTCCCTACCCCCACGCAATGTGCAGCGCCGGTATAGGTAGCAAACTGCGCTTCAAATGCGTCCACTTCCGTCCCGCCGATATACCAGCCTGAGCGCGTTGCTCTTAACAGCGCAGCTTCTATCTCTGAAGCTAATTCATCATAAGCGGCTTTTAGATCAAGGAAAGGAATCATGTATGGCACCCAATAATGTGAATAGACCAAAAGAGAGAGCAGGCGTGTCACCACGCACCAGTCACTTAATATATCTTATCCGGCAATTTAAATTGAGAAAAACAACACGGGTTTTACCAGCCTATCCTCAAGGCTAGTGTAACAACAGCATATTGAGAGAATTAAATAACAAATGGCGGGCCTTTGTCTTGGCAAAGGCCCGCCATCTTAATAAGCACAGCTATCTAGAAAATGACTTAAACTGAAACTATGTTAGGCTTACCCTTTAATCAGTGACATGACACTGTTAGGCAACTGGTTAGCTTGGGCCAGCATCGCAGTGCCTGCCTGTTGCAGAATCTGGTTACGGGTCATCTTCGCAGTTTCAGCCGCAAAGTCTGCATCCATAATGCGGGATTTCGCTGCCGACACGTTCTCTATATTGACTTGCAAGCTGCTGATCACCGCCTCAAAACGGTTTTGATAAGCACCCAGGCTCGCACGTGACGTATTCACTGTATCCAATTGCGCATCAATCGCTGTAATCGCTGCTGTCGCTGCTGATGCAGTAGCCACGCTACCAGACACTGAAGCAGCAGTCACCGAACTTACCTGCAAAGTATCAGCGGAACCAGAACCAATCTGGAAGGTGTAGCCAGAACCACCAAATACGTTCAAACCGTTAAACTGGGTTGAAGTACTCAAGCGGGTTAATTCCTGCGTCAACTGCTGGAATTCTGTATCCAAGTTAGCACGGTCGCCAGAGCCGTAGCTACCGTTAGCTGCCTGCACCGCCAGTTCACGCATCCGTTGCAAGGCGTCAGTGGCTTTAGACAAGCCACCTTCTGTCACCTGCAGGTAAGAAATTGCATCGTTCGAGTTGCGGATCGCTACATCGTTACCACGGATCTGGGAGTCCATCCGCGTTGCAATCGCCAGGCCCGCCGCATCGTCTTTGGCGCTATTTACGCGTAAACCTGAAGACAAGCGTTCAATAGATTGATTCAAACCACTTTGAGAGGCATTTAAATTGCGCTGGGCATTTAATGATGAAATATTGGTATTAATGACTGCACCCATGTTAAGTCTCCTTAATGTACAAAAATATCGAGCTTCATGCTAAGTCTTAATGCCACACTCAAGCTCTTCAATCCGTTTTAAATTAATCTGATTTCGCACATTCTCACTCAAGTTCAGCCAACACTGGCCGTTATAGTAAGAACGTTGCGTCAAGTTAAGAATCACTTTATCGCAGCCCCTGCTAATTGATTTCAGCGAATAGAAAGCGGTTTTGCCGCCATTTCTACAGATACGCCTGTCTACAGATTAAGAAACAAAAGGTTCCCGCTCAAGACACGGCCTCAAGAAGGCACGGTTTGCTTCTATCCATACAAATTAACGTACAAATCCACGCATATTCGCCTTAATAAATTGCTTTTAAGTCCGATATAAATACAGAACACGCTCAATTAATGCGAAGGGGGATTTTCATGCAACCGTTTCTGGATTTGAATCATCTGACTAAAGGAATGCATCACTTTCAAGATGCAAAACCTTTCCGCCATGCCGTCATCGATCATTTCTTGAATCCTGAATTGGTGAAAAAGATTGCACGCGAATTTCCAGAGTATGACTCTTCGCGCTGGTTTCACTACCAAAACGAGATCGAAGACAAAAAAGCATTGAATGACTGGAATGCTTTCCCTGCGCTGACCTATGCGCTGTTCCAGACACTGAACTCGGCCCTGGTCATAGACAAACTATCTGAAATCGTCGGCACCCAGTTATATGCTGACAATGGCTTGCACGGCGGCGGCTGGCATATTCACGGCACTGGCGGCAATTTGAATCCGCACCTGGATTACTCCATTCATCCCAAATTAGGTTTGCAGCGCAAAATCAACATCATTATTTATGTGTCGGAGCAACTCAAGCCATATCATGGCGGACATTTGGGTTTGTGGAGCCACGATGCAGAGCAAAATCAGCCTGGCGAACTGCTAAAAGAAGTCTGCCCCAAATTTAACCGTGCCGTGATTTTTGATACGACTCAGAACTCCTGGCACGGCATGAGCCGTCCACTGACCCAGCCTTATGGTGTTTATCGCAAGAGTCTGGCCGTCTATTATTTATGCGAGCCACCGGTGGACGCAGATCCGCGTGGCAGAGCCTTGTTTGCACCGCGCGAGCATCAAAAAGACAGTGCAGAAATTGCTGACCTGATCCGTATGCGCGCCAATGTATCCACCTCAAGCGAGGTTTACCGCAAAAACAAAAAACCTGCTAAACAACCGACCGAGCCTTTACCAGTCGCTGGCACCGTCAGCCACTCATAAATACATTTTCCACGTCATAAAAACAAAGGCGCATCAAATCAATGATGCGCCTTTTTTAATGGTTAAATATTTTGAATTCAGATATTGGCAGAACGTGGCAACTCAAGCAGCCCAACGTGCGCGCATGAAATCATCATAACGGCGGAAATAATCCCCTTCATCATATTTTTCTGAAGCCAGGCACATCAATACTGAACCAGATGAGAAGTTATCAATTTCACGCCAAATCATCGGGCAGATATACAAGCCATAATAAGAACGGGCTAAATGAAATTTTTTCTTATCCTTGCCATCATCCAGGGTGATATCAAAACTACCAGACATGGCGACAATAAACTGATGCAAGTTCTTGTGCGCGTGACCACCACGCTCCGCCCCTCCGGGAACATCATAGACATGGTAGACGCGCTGAATCGCAAATGGGATCTGATTATTACTTTCAATAAATGTGAGGTTGCCATGCGGGTCATGGACTTTAGGCAACTCAATAATTCTGCAATGTTCTAGTGGCATACACACACCTGCTCTATCTCGTAACTCAACCCACTATACGATAGGCATGCACGAATTAATTCAACTAATAAAGCCTGGAAAAGGCAGCATTTATCTTCAGTAAGGTGACAGGCTCGCCTCACGACCAAATAACGCGTAGTGAATTGATCGCCACGACACCATGATCTATGGCGAGTCCGTGGATTGATGTTTAAGCAGGCAGTGTTTCCTCAACTGTTTCAGCTTCTGCGTCCAGGCGGGTTTCTGCATAGTACAACCCTTGAATGACCTGATCGTTAAGTGAAGTGGCAAAAAAGCCGCTCGACATTGCGAGTAAAGCAATCTCAGGATGCAGCGCAGCCACGGTTTGCTGATCTTGTTCCCAAGCATCCCGTGCCGCCTGATCAGGCACCAGAAATCCACCCGGGATACGTTTGATGGCCGCAATCACTGGTTGCGCACCTGCAGCAATCATGTTCATGGCCGCCAATTCTGCCAGTAACTTCTCAACGATGAATGCGTCCGAATCATTCTCACCGTACAACTGTTTGAAATAATTCTGGTTAAACTCAACCACAATATTCATATCTTCGTCTTGTTGATCAGCACATGCCGTCTGATTTGTAATCCGATAAGCACATTTATCCATATCTAGGACATGCAAAATCGTATACACATCACGGATATCCGCTTTTTTAATGCGCAGAAATAGTACTGCAATCGGCGATTTAATCTCTTGCACTATGGTAGGCTGTTTCCCCAGTGCCTTGAGCAAAGCGGCTGGCGCACCGGTCCAGACCAAATGGCCACCTTCAATAGGACCACTCACGGCCCCCTCGCCTAACTGTAACTGCCATCCACCGTCATTTTTTTCTACTGTTTGAATCGCTTGTTGCACATAGGTGATATTGGGATGACTTAGTACTTGTTGTTTGACTTGACGGCAAATGCCACCGACCGCCCCTTGCTTGGGATAATGGAATACGGTGGGTTGCAGGGGTACCGATTTTCCCTGAAAGCTGGCCAGCAATGTCTCTGGGTAGAAGAGTGGTAACCAGGCGACACGATGATAACGTGCCAGCATTTTGTCGGCTGTCACGCCTTGTGCCTTCATCAGGTAAGGAGCAATGATATGGTCATGCATGGCTTTACCATGATTGGCAAGGGAAGCCGTCAGGTAATCCAGTGTATGGTAACGAGCACCATTGGATTTTTCGCGCGCATGAATCTCTGCAGCAGGTAATTGCTGCAACTCTTGAATACTTTGCTCGGCAAAAGGCAACTGACTAAAGGTATGGTAGCTATTACTCAATACCACATCGTCATAAGCCTTGTTCTGCAACCACATTTTTGGCATGTCAAACTGATGCAAGGGCGCATACTGCAGCGCCCAGGCATGCACGATATTCATAAAGCGGCCCACATCATTACGTAGCTTTGGGTTATAGCTGGCTAAGGTACTGTTTTGCGAGAGATAGCCATCCAGCTCAAACTTGACTAAACCCGCATCAAACATCACGCCGTCAATCTCCAGTCCGGCAAAGTAACCGCCCAATGGTCCACCAGGATTGACCAAGGTCACCTTTTTGCCTTGGCGCGCCAACTCTAATGCCGCGACCATTCCAGCTAAAGCATTCCCTACAATCACAGTTGTTTTAGTATCCATTTTCAGTCCTCAAGTTTGAGATTGACATAAATTTCAGAGCCGTTTTCAGGAAAATGCCGGGCCAATCGCCACAAGCCATCCAGCATTTCCTGCGTCAGCAAGCCTTGTTGCATCAACGTCATCATTTGGTGATGGGTAAACGGCTTCACCAAAAAAGAGCCTGCTTCAAGCACTTGTAATCCTAGTTCTTTTGCCAGTGCTTTTAATTGTTTTAAATCAAAGATACGTGGCTGATTAAATGACTTTTGCAGTGCAGACTGCGCGTAGACACTATCCATCAAGCCCATCTCCACGGCAAGCAGGCGGTGCATAGACAATGCATTCGGTACATTGATATGAATCACCGTATTTTGATCTGCCAATGCTTTGGCACTAGCTAATAATGCTTTCGGATCTGGCACCTCATGCAACAGGCTGCTAAGCAGGATCAAATCATATGCCGGGTCAGGTTTGCCCAGATGGCTGCTTTCAAGAAACGACTCTATCACTTGTGCACCTGCTAATTGCGCAGTATCTTTTCTGGCTTTTTCTGCAAACTGCGGGCCAGGTTCAACGATGGTCAGGCTTTCAAAGTCTTGCCAGTGATTCGCAATGGTATCCCAACCGCAACCTACCTCTAGCACATGTTTGGGTTGATATTTTTCAAACAACTCTAGCAAGAGTTTTTTGCGATAGCGCGCCTGAATCACTTCAAAGTCGCTGGCACTATAAGCTTGCTCATAAGCCGAGATCGCCTGTTTTCGTTGGTCATCATGCATCATACACAATCCATTTCCAGCCATTGCAAGGTCGTCGTGCGGCCACCAAACATTTCCTTTTGCGAACACAAGCCCTCATTAAAACTTAAGCCATTGTGGCAGGTAGAAATACCGAAATTAAAATAAGGCTTATCAGCGTAGACTTCGCTGATGAGTGTTTCCAGTAATAAATCCACCGCCCCCACCTCTCTTGCCACCGGACTAGGCGCAATGTATTGCGTGTGCGCAACCCGGCCAAAATCGAACATGACGACTCCAGCAATCGGCTGCTCCTCTAGATAAGCCATATATAAACTGATTTCAGGGCAGCGGCTGGCTAGCAGTGATATCTCTTGCAGACTGTGCGTGGGACTGGTGCCATGTCGGGCTTGCAAATTATCAGTGAGTATCTGCCAACAACTGGCGTAGTCATCACTTTTTCTAATCGTGACCCCTGCTTTAGTCGCTTTGGACAATGCATGCTTACGGCCTTTTGATAAGCGCAAGCGTGACTCCTGCATAATGGTGGTTGATACATCCACACGCATGGTCCTGGCACCAAGCCTAAACAAGGCATACAAGTCCTCTTCACTGGGCATGCTGTGATAAATATGCGGAACAGGCTTATAAATAAGCTTTTTAACCCCCATGGCTGCCCAGTAATCCCGTAACTGCTCGAACAGGGCTTTCACATCTGCCGCCCCCAGACGTGCACTCATGACCAAACCACCAAAACTCAAACCGCCATGACTGACGATGGTGTCACCGTCGCGGCTCGCCGGCAACATGGCAAGTGCTTGTCCTTCCTTTTCTATCCACAAAGAAGCATCTTGAAAACGGTCAGCGTGATAATCCATGTAGCCTCTTTTGAAAAAGAAGGCCCCATTCCGGCTCTGTGCCAAAAACTGGTCCCATGCCAAGTGCTCTTGCTGATAAGTCCGGATATCCATACTAGTGACTCATTTTCCCTAATACCTCTTGATAAGCGCTCATGGAACAAGCCTGCTCATAGTAGGTACGCGCCGCTTTTGCATACTTCGAATGATCAGCTCTTAGAACTTTTAAACCTGCCACAAAAGTCTCTATGTCATGCCAGTAAATCGTCTCAGGGGCATGGCTGCCAACGTTAAGATGACGCGGGCAATCCAGGGCTTTAAACGCCAGTAAAGGATAGCCTGCCCCCTGTGCTTCAATATCCGACTTAGCGCCCATAATAGGGGCAGAGCCAATAAACACATGCGCATCAATCTCTAGCAAGGCTTGCCATAAGGAGGGCACGTTGCCCATATACACAAAACGCGTTTCGTCCAAGCCTTTTTGCGTTAGGTAATCCCGCACTTGTTGCAGCACAGGGGCCTGAATCTCACCAAAATGATAATGCTGACCTTCGCCTAGATCCAATGCTTGGCAGACTAACTCCTGAAAAGCAATCGCCCCCTCAGTTTTAAACTTGGCAAAGGTGCCAGCCGTGACTGTATTCAACTTGCCAGCGGTATAGTCAAAAGTTTTAACCCCTTGGTCAACAGCCGTCGTTGGTAAAAACAATGTTTCGCGATTCAAATCTTGATGGCAGTTGATGGCTCGTTGCCCATACAAATCGACATGTTTCAAATGGGGGACGCCGCTCCCTACTGACAAGTTGTGATCCGCATGGTGAATAAAGTAATAATCCGTCTCAAAATTTGGCTGGCAAGCCACGACGGCAGCAACATCATCCTGATGCGTCAGCAAAAACACATTACGGGCATACGTATTAATCAGACTGGCCAAACGTTGACCCTTGGCCAGCAAGCTTTCTTGTGGCAGGACTAAAACAGGGCACTGTGGCAGCGCGCTTTGAATATTCTTGTAAAACGATTGTGTTGCAAATCTTGCATAAACATCGGTGATCACCAGCATGGGATTCTCAAGCTGATGCAGCATGGTAATAATATCCTTGGTATGTCCGCCAAAATCATAGACTTCGGTCGCAACAACAATATTTGCCAGTTTAGCATTGCGTGGTACCACTGCTGGAATACCCAAGTCTATGTTGGCAAGTAACTGATCAAAATATGGTGCAAATATTTTATGACCAGTAAATTCCGGCAACCACATCAGTTTCAAGACCACTGCACGCACAAAATTGATCAGTTTATCGGTCTCCATCAAAGCGGGAAAGCGTTGCATAAAGGCCTCACAAGCGCTTAAATCCATATTGCCAGAAATCAAGGCTCCGCTAGACTGGCCTCTTTGAATAGCGGCTACATTGACTGTCACAATCTCCTGCAGCAGACCGGTAGCGTCTATCAACCCCTCCATGACCGGACTTTGTTGTACTTGAGGATTGCCAATCAGACCAATCGCGTAATTGACAACTTCCTCATAAAGCATGTCATGCATTGCCTCAGACAAGGCATACTTTTTAGCCTCACTGATTGCCATAAACACGGTTTTAAAGGCATGTAACTGTGTATAAGCATCAATAATGGTGACCCAGTACTGCTCAATTTGAGGCGCATTTGCAATGGCTGCTTCCAAATATGGTAATGCGACATCTAATGCTTCTGTTTCAGCGAGCAATCGTCCATAGTCATGATTAGCCCTGGCATGTTTGGGATCAGCTTGTAACACTTGTTGTAACTGTGCTTTGGCAGACTGATAATTACCTTCTGCCTGTAACACTTGTGCTTGCGTCAACAAAGCCTCTATTGCCGCATGCGTCATCAAGTTTGACTCAACAAGCGATGTGGTCTCTGTTTCTTTTTGCTCGCGCCAGGCACTATCCGTTTTCTCTAAACACTCCTGATTTAATAGCTGGGCCATTTGTGCAGTCAATGCATGTTTCTGGCCTTGCTTGATCGCCTCATAAGCTGCAGGAAAGTCTTGCGCTAAAATATAAGCATCAATCAGGCTCACCCAATATTGTTCAACATCTGGTCTGGCCATGACTGCTGCTTCAAACTTGGGTAAGGCGGCTTCAACACCCCGCGTATGCGTTTCAATAAAGCCCAGGTTGTGATTGGCACCAGCATGTTGTGGCTGACTCTTGAGAATATCTTCATATAAAGCCATCGCCTTTTGAAGCTCACCCGTGGCTTGTAATTGCTCGGCCTGAGTATAGACTTCCTCGATAGCTTGCTCGAGCTGATTTAACCGATGGCGCTTAATCCGATCAACGATCTTATCTTTCAAAGCAGTGTAGCCCAGGCTATCCACTTTACAGTGCTGTTTGCAGGCCTGTTTTTTTATTTCATCCAATGCCCTGAATTCATCCATGGTCACAAACCCAGCCAATGTCGAATTGACCAATGGCATTAAACTTGAATCATAAGCGTTGACCCGCCATTGCGGTTGTGTCGCCAACATTAAGGAAACAATCCGTTCAAACACAAATGACTTACACGGCAAAAGTTTATTTTCATGGGTAGTATCGGCATTCAAACATTTTGCCAGCAGCGTTTTGCCTTCTTCAGCCTCATGAAACAAATCTTCACAAGCTGCCAGCCATGTTCGCCAGAAGCTAGGTTTTGCCACAAAGAAATTAGAATACACAGAGTTTTCGCTGTGCATGATGAGTGTGTCCATCTCGGCCTGAGGTGCAATTTTATTGATCACCAATTCAAAGCAAGGTGCAATGCCTTGATGGGCTAGGATCCCTTGATGGAATTGATTCAGGAAAAACGCGGTCTGATCAAAAAAAGGCGAAAAAAGAATCACGTCTGACTGATCAGCATTGGCCTCGATAAAACGGTAAACCTCTGCAGAACTTAACCCGGTTTTTTCAGTAAATTTTGGCGAGAAGAAACCGTAGAAAGTCTCTTCATCCAGCGCCTCATTTAAAAAGTGTTGACGCATAAACCAATACTCGCGCCAATCTGGCCTAGGGTTGGCCAGGTTATCAAACGGAATAAATCCTTGATCCAACTCGAGGCGACTTTGTTCTGAATAATAGGCTTGGTAAATCTTAACCTTCGCTTTGTTGCCTGGGTTGACAAATGCAGTAGACACTTCACTCGCACTGCGCATGTCTGAAGGCGCGGCCACTTGCATCAGGTCTACACATGTCTGGGCCAGCAGGTGTGCTTTTGACACGCCTAAACCATACTGCAGCCCCAACTGAATCGCCGCCGCAGCTTTTTGCAATTGCGCGAAGGACATCAACGCCTCAATATAGCTGCCCCAATATTGCTCATTCCCGGCATCCAGCTGAATAGCTTGTTCAAGTTTGCCAATTGCACCGGTATCGCCTTGTGAGCGTAAAACCAATCCAAGTTGATGATAAGCAGGTGCATAGCGAGGATATTGCTGCAAAATAGCCTGATAGTGTCTTAACACTTCCTCCGGTTGATCTAACAGCGCATTAGCTTCGGCCATCAGTTGCTCCGGCGTACCATCCATCTGGTTGATCGTGTCTTGGCTCATGCATTGGCCTTTCTTGAAAGTTCATTGATTGCTGCCTGCAGGGTTTGCGGGCTGACATCCGGTGCATTCGTGCAATGCTTACAGGAGGTTGGCATATCACCACGCAGCAAGGCATGCCGGAAAGCACGAATCCCTTCACCGTTTAACCCCTCCTCTTCTTTGCCACTATCGAGATTGCCCACTGGATCCATTTCAGTCATACAGCAAGGGAAGATCGCAGCATCGGCCGCCAGTGTAAAGCGTGTCCAAGGCTGCAAACAAAGTTTGGTGGAAAGTTGCGGATCGGCCTGCACAGTGCCTGTATCAGTGGCAGCAGCATTGATACTTCTCGCCATCGCTTCGATTCTCTCCATCAAATGTGGCTGTATGGTGACGCGAAAGCCCTGCTGCTTATCTGCAATTTCCATGGCATGTTTTAAATGCTCGACAGCTTGCTTGAATGACACTGGATCATCGTTATGCAAAGGACGAATGGCATGTTTGTCAGTGGCTTCACGCTCAAACAAATCTGAAATCGTCACCGACGTGATCGGCAAATTAGAAAGCATCGCCATCAATTCAGGCAGGCCGGCAGCGGCTTCATGATATAAAGTGACGTTCACGGTCAGTTTGGGTAACTTGAGGCCGTGAAACTGGCAATAAGTCTGCAAACGGGTAATGTTGTAAATAATCAAACCGAGGTCGGACTTGGCGCGCACCTCACGTGTCAATTGCCGATCAGCGGTGTCAATTGAAATCACGATCCCGTCTAGCTGGGCAAAGACCGCCCAATCCTCATCTTCATATTTGGCCGCAAAGTTGCTGTTGACATGGATATAACATGACGGATTACGAGATTTGCCAGCTTGTATCATGCGTGGAAAATCTTCGCGCCAATGCGGATGAAAAGTGGACTCCCCAGTGCCTGCCAGCAATAACTCGCTATAAGAGGATTGCTCAATTAAATGAATGACCGCATCCACGGTTGTGGTCGTCATATCCATATTACGCCCAGGAATTTGGTCGTCGCCAGGATTACTCTTTGAGCAATACTTGCAGCGCAAATTACAACGGGAAGTGTACTCAATCATCAATGCTTGAGGATATGCCTTTAACCAGCTTTCAGGGAAAACTGTCTGCTCAGCAACTGGTTTTGTCTTGTTAAACCATTGAACAGGTTGCGCTAACAGCGGCTGCTGAGGGACAACGGACACTGGCACCTCATCGGCAACAGTTGTCTGCATGTTGCCCTCAGCAAATAACTGTTGCTGTAATTGCTCGACAGAAACCAGGGCTGAATCAGTCGTGTTTTTCTCAGCAAACTGTTGGCTTGCCGCCTGCAGGCAATCATTCATCAGCATGGCTGCTGAAGCAGCGGTTAACCCATGTTGCTGCCCTTGCTGAATAGCCAAAAGTGCTGCTCGAATGTTGCCTTGCATCATCAAGGCATCAATATAGGTGACCCAATATTGCTCAACCTCTGGCTGCTGCATGACTGCTTGCTCCAACCTTGGCAAAGCGAATGTGACACCGCGCGTATGTGTTTCAATCCATCCCAACTGAAAATTGGCTTCTGCATGTTGGGGTTCGGCCTTAAGCAAGGCAAGATAAAGTTCAGCAGCCTGCGTAATCTCCCCTTCTGCCTGTAATTTCTGGGCGGCAGCCATTAAATCACGACTAGGGGTAACAGGAGAAAGTGTATTCACGGCTTCTACGGTATCAATGTCTTCCACAAGCATCTCTGGCTCCATCTGTAGTATGGGTTGAGATAGGTCGGCATCCACCCATCTGCTTTGAATCGAAGCTGGGGCCTGTTGCGCACACCAGCGTTGCCACATCTGGAATAACACCTGGCGTAACGCCTCTGCTTGCAAGCCAGGTTTGGCGAGCAAACTGTTAGAAAAGTGTTCACGCATTTGGGCGCGACATGCTGCCAACTTTGTCAAGTCAGCACACAGGTCCAGGGTCTGCTTGATCAGGCTGTCATGGTCTGAGGCAATAAACTGCATCAACCCCAAATGCTGCATCAATGCCATGGCGCCACGGCTTGCTAAGCGGTCGCCCTCCACACATAAGGTTGGCACCCCCATCCACAACGCATGTGCAGTGGTCGTAACGCCATTGGAGGGGAAGGTATCCAGGCAAATATCCACTTCGTGGTAGTAGCCTAAATATGTCGCCATCTCGGCGCGGGGATAATAGCGGATACGCTCGGCGGCAATCCCTGCTTCAGCGAACCAGGTTTGCAAGTGCTGGGTGCTTTCGCCCTCACCTACTCCCCCAATCACCAGGCGGCTGTCAGGCAAGGCTTGCATCAACGCAGCCCATTGTTGCACGGTAGCCTGGGTGATTTTGAGGGTGCGGTTAAAGCAGCCGAACGTGATATAGCCATTGCTGAGTGCAGGCAAGGTATTGACTGCTGGCGCTTGTGGATCTGGGGTAAAAGTGGCATTGACCGGCAGCTGTACCAGTTTTTCAGTAAACTGGTCATCAAACTGGCCTGCAGGCAATAGATAAGGGTCAGCGAGGTAATAGTCCATGCTGCTCAAGCCGGTGGTATTGAGGTAACCCAGCCAGCTGATCTGGATAGGGGCAGGCTTACGGGCAAAGGTCAACAAACGGTTGCCTGAGGTATGTCCTGATAAATCAATCAGGATATCAATGCCGTCAGCCCGGATTTGCGCTGCCAATGCCTGATCTGACCAGGATGAGACTTCGTGCCAGCTTGAAAAATAGCCTTGCATCTGGGTGGTGACACTATCCACCAGCGGTTGATTAGCATAGGCAACCAAACGCAGTGACGTTTCTTTGGCTAACTCAGCGAGTAAGGGTTGCACAAAGTGTGCAACAGAATGCGCTCTGAAATCCGCCGATACCCAGCCAATACTGAGTGTCTTGTGTGCATCACGCGTATTTTGATGTGGTAACCATGCAGACTTAAGCGGTGCTTCGTACAAATCGGCATAGGCTTGATGTGCTTGCATGAGCGCGGCCTGATCAATATGTTCGGCATGTGTCATACAAAATAACAAATTACTAAAGCAATCCGCATAGCCAGGCTGCAAAGCCAATGCGCATTTAAAATAGTCAATGGCGTCTTTCACCTGCCCCAGGTCTTTGAGTACAGTTCCCAGATTGTTGTAAGCCGCCGCATAATCTGTTTTGAGGGCAATGGCTTGGCTGAAAGCTGCCGCAGCGGCTGGCAAATCGCCCTTGGTTTTGAGGACAATGCCGTAATAGCAATGCTCTTGTGGATCTTGCGCATTTAATGCTAGTGCCTGTTTGGCTGCTTCACTGGCATCCTTTTTTTGCAGCATCAGCACATCTGCCAGCATTTTCCAGCCAGCTAACCACTGCGGATATTGACTCAGATAAGTATGCAGGGATTGTTCCATTTGCCCATATTCTTGCTGCTCAAACGCAGCCAGTAGTGCCTGTTGCTGGCTAGCCTCTGGTTGCATGGCAGAGGCTGATGAACTCGCCTGTTCATTTTCTACAGTTTCACCTTCGAAAGTTTCACCAGTCAATGGCTTCTGCAAAGCGGCAGCCAGTTGCTGCACCGCCTCACGATGCTGAGGCAAGGCCATGGCCTGCTCAAATGCAGCAGATGACGCAGGCGCGCTGGCGGTCGCATGTAAAGCGACTAAATAATGTTGCAGATATTCCCATTCGGCTGGATGTGCGGCATGCGCCTGTTTAAACAATGCAACCGCCTCTTGCTGGCGCGACTGCGTCCAGACGATCAATCCCAGGTTAAATAACGCAGGGGCTGATTGAGGAGCGACTGCCAGCACCTCCTGGTATAACTGCGCTGCGGTTTGCAGGTCGCCCGCTTGCTGATGCTGCAAAGCCAAGCCTAACACCTCGTCCAGCGCAGCGCTGAGTTCTGCGGTCATCGGTGTGCCAGTAGCCGCCTCACCCTCTTCCCATTTGCTTAAATACATCTGGTATTTGTCGCGCCAGCGTTGCTTGCCAAAATTCCCCATGCTCTGGTGCGTCAAGCTGATGGGCCAAATGCCGAGCTTGAGGCCAGCCTGGGTTGCTGTACGGCAAAAATCCAGGTCATAAAATTCAAAATCAAATTGTGGGTCATGGCGCACATTTGCTTGCATCAAAGTACGCTTGTAAGCCGCCATGAATACGCCATCCATTAATACGCAGTCGCCTTTTTCAGCGCCAAAATAAGTATTAAGCCCGAATGGATGCTCGCTATGGGCCACTTTTCCGCGCAAGAATGCAGATTGCTCCCACGTAAATGCAAGGTCAGTAAATAGCCATGCTGGCTGCTTGGGCAACAGGCGCGATGTCCCCGCGACTCCGATGACATCATATGCATCCAGGCCCTCTGCCACTGTCTGCACAAATGCATTCTGGTCTAACCAGATATCGTCATGGGCAAAAATGATCAAGGCATTGTCCGGTGCAATGGCAACGGCTTCATTAAAGACTTCTGACAAGCCACGGGTATTCTCGTAATACACATGCGGAACGATGCGTGCATCTTGTTGCATATGCCGCTTGAGCGACACGCCCAGCGCAGATGAGTCCCAGAAGGCCGCTTCGCTGGCACGGGTGGCACTGATAATCCAGACCGGATGCTCACCCACATATGCATCCTGAATAGGCGTTTTAGCTAACAAGGCGTCAGCTACGCCTGACACCCGTTCAGTCCAAACATTCCACAATAATTGCTCCATATCGCGGGCAAAACGTTCGCCATCCATCAAGGGGGAGTGCATCACTTGCGTACGTAATCCTGCCCGCAGATGAGCCATGGCTGGTAAGTCCGCAGCAAACTGGATGGCCTTTTGTACAAAGGTTTGCTTGTCCGCAGCAACCCACTCTGCCAGGCCAGCGCTGGTCATCATGCTGGCCCCTTGGCGGGAGATCATGGTCTCGCCTGGCATGGTCAGCGTAGGCACGCCCATCCACAAAGCCTCACAGGTCGTTGTTCCGCCATTAAACGGGAAGCTGTCCAGGATCAGGTCAACCGCATGATAACTTTTAAAATAAGCGTCTCGCGCAGTCGGGCGCATCAAACCACATTGTTCAGGCGCAATCCCCGCTTTTTCCAGTCTGGCCAAGGCCTCAGCCTGTACCTGCTCATCTTGGAAAGCCTTGCATTGCCAGTAGAGTTTGGCGTCAGGCATTGCCTTAAAGACTTGCGCCCATACTGCCAGCACCTCATCGCTAACCTTGCTGTATTTTTGAAAGCAGCCAAACGTCACATAGCCATTTTTTAAGGCAGGCAAGGCGTTGATTTGCTCGTCTGACTGCGGCGCTGAGAAACACAAGCGGGTATGCGGAAGCTTGACAACTGTTTCAGTAAATTGGCCCTCGCTACCGGCAGGAACGCTCACCGGATCAGCAATCACCGCATCCATGGCAGGAATACCGGTCGTATCCCAATAGCCCAGCCAAGACGCTTGCACCGGCGCTGGACGCCATGCAAATAAAGACACGCGGCTATCCGCCGTATATCCGGAAAGATCCAGCAAAATATGAATGCCATCTTCGCGGATCACGTTGGCAGCACGGGCATCATTCATGCCGGCTAATGAACGCCATTGGCAGCAGTGTTTTTTTAACACCTGGCTGTAATGATCTTCACGGCCATCGGTAGAGTAAGCATAGATTTCAGTTTTACCGGCATCAACATGCTTTAACCAATGTTCGAGAAAATAACCTACCGGATGGCTACGCAAATCCGCGGACACCAGGCCGATACGCAAACGCTGGTCTTGTGCATTGACTAACCAGTTTTTGAAAGGCTCGGCCTTGGACATAAACAACTCACCACACGCGCGGGCATACTTTAAATGCGCTTTATGGCTGAGTTCATTGGCAAAACTGTTGGTATATAAGAGGTTACGGTAGGCTTTGTCCAAATGCGGCGCACGCGCAATTAGCTTGACGTAAGTCTCTACCGCCAGCTTGACATCCCCCTGCTCCAGATAAGCACTCCCCAGATTAATATACGAATCTAGGTAGTCAGGCTCTAGCGCAATGGCCTTTTCCAACGCTTGACGGGCACGCTCCACCTCACCCAGCAATCGCAATGAAACGCTGTAGTTACTCCAAAACGCCGCACAATCTGGTTTGAGCTGCAGCGCTTTTTCATAATATTCCAGAGATTGCGCATACTCTTGCTTGTAATAGAGCAGCAAAGCCATATTGCAATAGGTAAACGGATCATCCACGCCCAAGCTCAAGGCTTGCTTGCAATACCGTTCTGCCTCAGTGAGTAACTGCTGGTTGATCAGGGTAGAAGTGAAATTATTCAGTTCTTCAATATCAGGCTTTTTCACCTGCATAATCGCTTTAGCGCAGGCCTCATATTCTTTCGGCTGCTGCAACTGTTTATACAGTTGTGCCAGATCGTTGAGTAGTTGCCAGCTGTCTGGATTCAGCGCCTTGGCTTGCAACCAGACTTGCTCAGCTTGTTTAAACTGGTTTTTTTGACGCAAACAATGTCCGTACTGGTGCAGTGCATCGAAATAAGTCGGATTCAGATCAATCGCACGTTGAAAATGCACCATCGCCTCATCAAGGTTGCCGAGTACAAACAACACTTGCGCCATGTTATAGGCTAATACAGCATTATCAGGCTCAATCTCCAGCGCTTTGCGGTAATATTGCACGGCCTCTAGCGACTTGCCTGACTCATGCAGCAATGCGGCCAAGTCAAACAGCACCAGCGCATCACGTTTATTCACTTGTAAAGCGGCCCGCAGCAGTTTCTCTGCCTCTTTCTGCTGGCCATCTTCTTTAAGCAGGCTAGCCAGATTGGCATACGCACGGGTCATGGATGGATTCAAGCGGATGGCCTGACGGTAATGTTTGATGGCTAATGCATGATCACCCTGCTGGGCAGCCACATTGGCAGCATTCAAAAATACCTCAGCATCTTTTTTCAACAGCTTGACCGCTTGCGCCAAAGCTTCACTGGCGCCTGTTAAATCGCCACGCTGTTGCAGCAAGCCGCCTAATATTTTCCAGGCAATACCTTCTTTGGGAAACTCACGGGTCAACTGCAGGGCAATGTCAAAGCAGGCTTGTGTCGCCCCTTGCTGCCAAAGCTGTACCAGCTGCTGTAACAATTGCTGACGGCTAGGAGTGTTGCCAGAAGTTTGGCTATCCTGGGCAAACGGGGTGACAGCAAGCTTGTTCATAACAGAGAGTTCCAAAAATTTTCTCTTATTATTGAAAACTCCTGCGCAAAGGTATCGCTTAAAAAAAGCGGAAAACACCAGCCAGCTTATGTGTTCAGCCTGATCAGCAGTGAGGGGAAACGCCCGCTAGCCCGCACCAGCGCTAGATTGCGTAGAAAATCGCGCTGTTGAGGCTCGCCAAGTGCGCAACACAAGCGATTAAAGAAATGTCAGCCGCTGCCGTAAATGTGCCCCTCGCATGAGGCACATTTAAACCGAGCGCATATTGAATTGAAAAAAATTCAGTGAAAAATAAGCCTCACTCACTGAAAGAGCGCGCGCCATAAAATGTGATTTTTAAAATGAAATCGTTAGGCGACATGAACATGGGCCACCGGCGAATCTGGCTCCCAGCGGATCAAGGTAAACAAATCGCACTGCAGGTAGGCACAGAGCTTATTCAAGTGCTCAGTACTGGCGTTATAGGTCTGGTCTTTGAGCATGCGGTGCAAAGTCATGCGGCTAATGCCGCTGGCATCTGCAATTTCAGTAATGGTGATGGTTCTGCCCCACTCTAATTGTTTTTTAAGAATAACGGTTTTTAACTCTACGTAAATCACACAACTTCCTGACAACTTTTGATTGTTCGCGTTTTGCTAGCGCTTTGCTAAGCTTGGGTAAAGTTTAGCTGACGCATAGATGCCGGGGATTGACCGATATCAATCCCGCCTCAAAAACGCAATGACCTGAGGACAGCCAACATTATACAATTTTATAAAATGTTGGTGATGAGTGAAATGACGCATCTGTTGCCGGTTTGGTTCATTCGAAAACGATGACTTTGCAAGCTTTAATCTGAAGGTCTCTCTGCTAAGCAAAAAATTAGCGTTTGCTCGAGCCCAAGACTTGCGAATAGGCACGCGTAAATTCGGCCCCCATGAGAAATATTTGCGCGGAGTAATAGACCCAGATCAATAACACTAAAATAGACCCGGCAGCCCCATAAGCACTGGAGAAGGCACTGTTGCCTATGTAAATGCCGATCAGCCACTTGCCGATGGTAAACAAGACCGCCGTCATCACAGCGCCTATCCACACCTCTTCCCAGGCAATGTGGGCGCGAGGCATGGTCTTGTAAATCATGGCAAACATGCCGGTGGTCAAGGCAAAACTGACTACGGTATTTAGCGCGCCCGCAATAAATATCCAGCCTGAAAACAGCGGCGACCACCATTTGCTGATGGCGGCCAGCCCGGCACTAAATACCAAGGACACCATCAACAGAAAGCCTATCCCCAGAATCATGCCAAACGATAGCAGTCGCGCCCGTAATAAGTGCCATAAGCCGCTGCCTTCGCGCACAGGTGCTTTCCAGATACGGTCCAGCGAATCCTGCAACTCACCAAACACAGAAGTCGCCCCCACCAGTAACAACACCACCCCAATCACGGTTGCAGCGATGCCTTCGGTGGGGTGACTCACGCTCTCCAGCAGGGTTTGTATTGCCAGCGCCCCGCGTTGCCCCATTAGGCTATTCAATTGGCCGATAATCTCGCCCCGCGCGGCGTCCTGGCCAAACACCAGACCTGCAATTGAAATCACAATCAACAGCAGCGGTGCAATCGAAAATAGCGTGTAATAAGCCAGCGCAGCGCCCATGCTCTGCGCGTAATCGTCGCGCCAACCCACAAATGCTGTTTTCGCTAATCGCCAAATTTGTTTCATGCCTATCACCCACGACTTTTTATAGATGAGCTCGCTGAACCAAACAATGCCACCCCTTTTACGGCGGCAAACGCATTCAACAAGCCTTTTAACAAGCATAGCGAAAGACGCTCATCCGCCCTATCGGACTAAGGGATCACAAGCTGTCGGATATCGCCGACGGGCGAAATAGCCAGTGTTAGTGTGAGAATATGATTGGAAAGTGAAAAACTTAGGACTAACTGGCAGGCTTACCAGTTTCTTGAAAGGTGTCGTACACAGAAAAATCAAATTCGCGCGCACTGACAATCGCGTCTTGCCGGATCACCAAGGGCAAATTGTCACCGACCTTTTTGTAGTCCGTGGTGAAAATCACCTGCAACGAGTCTTTTTCACGATAGCCGCTGACAAATGGCAGAAAACTGATTTCCTGATCCGCGCCCTCGTTCTCATTAGGCTCCCCCATGGTCGCCACCCGCCCAACGTAGACCTTGCGGTCATCTAGCACCAGCATCAGGTTGCGGTCATTGATCATCGCCGAGAACAGCAACTGATCCAAAGGACTGTCAGAAAACAACTCCGACATAATGACAATATCGACTTCTTCATCGCTATCCAGTTGCAAATAGCGCTTAAGCCGCCAATAAACCCATCTTGAGATCAAAAACGGCATCAACAACGTGGTTAAAGCAACCACGCCTAACAGCGAATACAACTTTTTATCGACGGTGGTCAGGCCCAAGCCATGCGGCAGGTAAGCAGCCAGCAGATCGACATAATTGACGCCCAGTGTCCGCATCCCCAGACACACTGGGATGGCTAGCAGATTGATCAACACAACATGGAAAGCGGCGGCGGCAATTAAACACAAAATGCCGAGATAGGCCGCCTGCAGATAGAGATACTGCCCTTCGTATCGGTGCAGTTTAAAAAAGTACTGGGGATGATGATGACAGACTAGAAATCCTGAAACCAGGATCAGCAAGACAAATAACACCCCCATGGTTATTTTTGCAGGGGGAGATTCGCAATCTTTGAAGCGTCTGCCTGAAAACTGGCTGAACTGGCAATGCTGGCAGGGTTAATCGTCACGGTGCCACGCCCCACCACCTTCAATGTCGGGTATTTTTTCCTGGCATTTTTGACTTGCTCTGCAAGCAACTTACTATTGGCGCTCATCTTTAAGAATAGCATTTCAACCTCCGTTGAGCTAAGAATGTCGCAATCTCGCAGCCTTGTCAACTAGATGGGGATGGCTAAGGCTATTTTTGCGACAGTCTGAAATATTAAACCTTGAATGGAATAATATTCACTTTCAAAAGCGAACAGCGCTCCCCTACTGACACATGGCATCGCGTAATGGCCACAGGATAAGCGTACGATCATCTAGCAAACGTCAAGGGGCAAGATTTCTTAGTCTTGCCCCTTTTGCAGCATTGATAGTAGCTTTATATCAGAACGAAGACGTGCCTGGAATCCAGGTAGTGCCAGCGAGTGGAACCTTGGCCATGGCAGCAGATTCAATCGTGAGTGCCACCAAATCCTCAGGCTCTAAATTATGCAAATGAGATTTACCGCATGCTCTCGCAATCACCTGAGCTTCCATCGTCAGCACAGAGAGATAGTTTGCAAGACGACGGCCAGCTTTCACCGGATCTAAACGCTTCATCAACTCCGGATCTTGAGTAGTAATCCCTGCAGGGTCCTTACCTTCATGCCAATCATCATAAGCGCCGGCAGTGGTCCCAAGTTTCTGGTATTCCTCTTCCAGATGTGGATCGTTATCGCCCAACGCAATTAATGCCGCGGTGCCGATAGCGACAGCGTCTGCGCCCAACGCCAAGGCTTTAGCGACATCAGCGCCATTTCTGATACCTCCTGAAACAATCAGCTGAACTTTACGGTGCATACCCATATCTTGCAGTGCTTGCACAGCGGGTCGAATTGCCGCAAGAATCGGGATACCCACATGTTCAATAAACACCTCTTGTGTGGCAGCGGTCCCGCCTTGCATACCATCGAGTACCACAACATCGGCGCCCGCTTTCACGGCGAGTGTGACATCAAAATATGGACGCGTCGCACCCACCTTCACATAAATTGGTTTTTCCCAATCTGTGATCTCACGCAGTTCAGCAATCTTAATTTCCAAGTCATCTGGACCAGTCCAGTCTGGATGGCGACAGGCAGAACGTTGATCAACGCCTTTAGGCAAGCAACGCATTTTCGCGACACGGTCACTAATTTTCTGACCCAGCAACATCCCTCCGCCACCAGGCTTCGCGCCTTGGCCAATCACCACTTCAATGGCATCGGCTTTCCGCAGATCATCTGGATTCATGCCATACCGGGAAGGCAAGTATTGATAGACCAGGATCGAGGACTGACCACGCTCCTCAGGCGTCATACCGCCATCCCCAGTGGTGGTACTGGTCCCGACTGCGCTTGCCCCACGGCCCAGCGCCTCTTTTGCTGGCCCAGACAGTGCTCCGAAACTCATACCCGCAATCGTCACTGGTGTTTTGAGATGTATAGGTTTCTTGGCATAACGTGTTCCGAGGACCACATCTGTGCCACATTTCTCACGATAACCTTCAAGTGGATATCGACTGACAGAAGCTCCCAAGAATAATAAGTCATCGAAATGTGGCAATTTTCGTTTAGCACCCGCGCCACGAATATCATAAATGCCGGTGGCTGCTGCACGGCGAATTTCTGACATCGTTGCCGGATCGAACGTCGCAGAAAAACGCGGTTCTGTTTGCGGAGTTTTTTTAGAGGTATCGCTCATGATTAATATGCTCCTGCGTTATCAACATGGAAGTTATAGAGAGTGCGTGCAGAGCCAAATAATTTGAAGCTATCCGGATCCACCTCTGCGTGCCCGGATTTGGCCAGAAGGTCCACTAAAATATTGCGTGACTCCTGATCCATCTCCTTCTCTTCACAATCGGCACCCAGGCTCTTGACGTTACCGCGCACAAAGAGTCTAGCTTCGTATAATGAGTCGCCTAATGCCTCACCTGCGTCTCCAAGCACCACCAGATTGCCAGCTTGTGCCATGAATGCGGAAAAGCTGCCCACAGAACCGCCAACCACAATATCAGCCCCTTTGAGCGAGATGCCGCAGCGCAGCCCGGCGTCACCGTCAATGATTAACAAACCACCTTGTGCCGTTGCGCCAGCAGCATTAGAAGCGAAACCTTTCACATGCACTACGCCTGACATCATATTCTCCGCCACACCAGTAGATGCACTGCCGGTCACAGTGACTGTCGCCAGTTGGTTCATACCTGCGGCGTAATATCCGGCGTGACCATCGATCGTGACATTCACCTCAGCATTCAGGCCGACTGCGATGTTGTGAGCCCCATTGGGGTTGCTAATGACCACGTTTTTACCACTCAACTCTGCTGCAGGACGATGCAGATATTGATTCACGGTACGCAACTCGGTATTTTCCAAGTCAAATTTTAGACTTTCCATACGTACATCTCCTTTGGTGAAGGTTCAAAAACGTGAGCATTCTTCACATCAGGAAGGTGGGCCAAAGAGCGAAACTCTGAAGCGATCGCGACATAATCATCATGCTCCGCGACCACTGCAGGCTTACATGCAAATGGATCCCTCACCAAGGCCAATTGATCTTTGGTACCCATCAGCAATGTATAGAAACCATCCAGCTCGTCGAAACCATGTTCCAGGGCTGTTTTCAAATCGTCACCTTCACGCATACGCCACTCAAGGAAGCGGCAGGCTGCTTCAGTGTCATTGTCGGTTTCAAAATTGATCCCTTCATGTTGCAGCTTGCGACGGAGGCTGTTGGGGTTAGAAAGAGATCCATTGTGCACTAGGCACCAGTCTGTGCCCGCTGTGAATGGATGCGCATGCGCTGGGGTAATGGCAGATTCAGTCGCCATCCGTGTATGCCCGACCAAATGCGTGCCACTCAACGCTGGCAAATCGTAACGCGCAGCCACATCGGCAGGCAGGCCGGTATCTTTGTACACGTCGATCGATTGACCCACAGAAAGGATATGAATCTGCGGATAGGCTTGCTTGATCCAGCTTTTTACTTTCACGGTGTCCACTGCGGAGGTGAGAATCGCATGATTCCCCTTCACCGCGAGAGTGACTTGGTCTGAGTGTTCAGAATTAAAGTCTCGCTCCAATGTCTTCCAGCTAAAATCTGCCGTCGGTGCGTATAGACTATATTTCAACGCATTTGCATCCACAGGCGACGTAAACACCGCCATGCCAGCAGAGTCCGGCCCTCGCTCTGTCATCCCAATCAGCATCGGCATCATCAATTGGCCGATATTTGCGCGCATACTCTGGTTTTTAACCAGTAATCCTACAATCCCACACATCATTTTCTCCTATCAATACTTCATGTTCGATGACCAATGCGTCACGCACATCAAACAATTAAAAGAACTCAACATACCTATCAATTTCCCACTGGGAGACATGCCGTTGATAATCTATCCACTCCATGCGTTTGATCTTTAAAAACTCTTGGGCAAGATTTGCCCCTAGCGCATCCATGATGACCGCATCACTCTCAAGCGCATCCAATGCCTCACCCAGATTCTGGGGAAGTATGCCAATCTTCAACGCTTGAAGTTGCTCGGGGCTGTAATCGTAGAGATTCTCATCATGCCCTTTGCCAGGGTTTAACTGACGGGCAACGCCATCCAAGCCCGCTGCGATCACGGCTGCGGTGGCAAGATATGGATTACAGCTACCGTCAGGGAGCCGCAGCTCTAGGCGGCCATAAGGAATACGCACCAATGTCGAACGGTTATTGTTACCGTAACTGATATACGCTGGCGCCCAGGTTGAACCGGTTAATGAGCGCCCCACGACCAGCCTTTTGTATGAGTTTACGGTCGGATTACATAACGCGGTCAGTGCCGGGGCATGCGCAAGAATCCCACCCAGGAAATGATAGGCCAGGCTAGACAGCCCCAGACCAGAGGGATCATTGTCGTCTTGGAACAGGCTTTTTTCTCCATCCCCTATGGACATATGCATGTGCATACCATTGCCAGGCCGATTGCTAAATGGCTTAGGCATGAACGAGCAGATCATGCCCATCTCATTGGCGATTTCACTCGCAGCCATCTTGAATAAAATGTAATCATCTGCACTTTTGAGGCATTCGGAGTAAGTGTAGTTAATTTCAAACTGACCATTCGCATCCTCATGATCAATTTGATAAACATCCATCCCTGCCGCAATCAGCGATTCTGTTAACTTACCCAGATACTCAGCGTGTCTTGTAATCCCTTTATAGTCGTAACATGGTTTTTGCAACGTATCCGTTTCATCAAACGGCTGAATCTGACCCTGTTCGTCACGACGCAGTAATGAGAACTCTGGCTCTAATCCTGTGTAGAAAGTCCATCCTCGTTCGTTCAAGCGGGCAATCTGCTTCTTAAGAACGACGCGTGCGTCATATTCATGCGGTTTATTGTTGACATGCCCATCGCACACCACTCTCGCATAACCAGGTTGCCAAGGCACCAAGCCGATAGTGCTCAACTCACCAACCGCCATGTAATCAGGGCCATTGGGTGCAATGCCTGTCCCCCAAATTGCACCCCCAGCAAAACCTGCGCCCTTCGTCAGGATATCGTTGAGATGCTCAGCCGGCACGGACTTTACCTTGGCTACCCCATGAATATCGACGAATTGGGCAAGGACGTACTTGACCTTGTTTTCCTGCAAAAACTTTTGTGCTTCCTGCAAAGACTTCATTGAGTGCCTCACCTAAAATTTATTAATTAAAATTCGAAACGATCAAGAACTAGTTATCATCTGTTTGAAGTGAACATCCAGGCCAACAGCGCCTCCGCCAAACTCCCCGGCGATTTCGGTGAGCGTGCTCCACATGTAGTTACCATAGCTACCATCGCACCATAAGCGGTAGACCAGCTCCCCATTCAGCGATTGGCGGATTAAAGTCACAGAAACGCCAGCCACACTGGTCATCAACACAGCATCCGCAGCAAACGCGCTTTCACTCAGGTCTAGTGCACAAATTTCACTGAATGCACTGTGGAAATGCACGCCGCTTAGAATGAACGAAGCGTCATAACGCGCCACTTCATAAAGATGCTCTGGTGCATCATTTGCATTGATTGCAATCTGCCCCTGGTGGAAACCTTCCAATAAAAACTCACTCCGCCCAAGTCTTAACACCAATCCGCCAGCGTGATCTTTACGCCATGTATTGGGTGCTTCTGGCACGGTAAAGCCTTTGGACTCAAGCCATTCAACGGCCTTTGCGCCTTTAATCCCTACTCTGGAAAATGCGCTCACATCACAAATACCGAGCTTCTTCATCCTTTGCATCTCGATATCCGTATTTTCATAACTTAGAACGATCTCCATCCCGTTCAAGATTGCTTTCTTCATCGTTAACCCTGACTGCGCAAAACTGACGGGGGAGAGTCGATCAAATACCATTTCCATATTTAATCCCCTTCAATAAATGGTGACTGGACAACATAGGCCTCCACCATCTGGCCGCTGTCAGTTCTAATACTCAAGACGTCACCCAACGTTGTATTCGCTGGGGATACATATGCAAACCCGATGAATCTTTGCAGCGTAGGACTCAAGGATAGACTGGTGACCCTGCCCTCAATCTGGCCACTCTTGCTGATCACTAAATTGCATTCACATGGCACAGGGCCCTGGAAATCTGGCTTAAACGAAAAAGCCACCAGTTTTTTTAGCAGAGGACGTTTGCGGATAATTTGCAAACTGCGTTTACCGATAAAGAAAGGTTTATTGAGGTTGATGGCCCAGTCAGCACCAAGCTCAAAGGGGTTTGTAAGACCATCGGTATCATGTCCTACTAACGGGTGGCCCATTTCCAATCGAAGCAATCTTTGTGCCTCTGTCCCAAATGGTTTAACACGTTCATCAACGCTTCCACTGTCTAGCAGCAAATTCCACAACTTAAGCACAGCTGAGGCAGGTACATGAATCTCATAGGCCTGGTTAGAGACAAATCCAACGCGAATCACACGTGCCTTTATTTCTGCTATGGACGTATCGGCCACTGCACCTAATAAAAACTGGTCTTCAGAAAGGTCCAAAAGGGTGATTTTCTGCAGCACCTTTCTGGCCAATGGCCCGGCAATGTTCACCGCGCCATATGCGCCCGTGACATTGATGAAGGTCACATTCAGGCCCCAAATCTGATTCCACCGCTGCATCTCACGGTAAACCGCGGCGGCATTGCTGGTACTTGCGGTCACATAGAAGAAATTTTCTGCGATCCGGCACGCGACACCGTCATCTACCATCACCCCTGATTCGTCCAGCATTAAGGCATATCGGGAGCGCCCAACCCTTTGATCTTTAAAATTACCAGTGTAAAAACGTTCCAAAAATTCAGCGGCATTGGCGCCATGAATCTCTATCTTGCCCAAGGTACTGACATCAATGATGCCCGCTGCACTTCTGACCGCTTTTGCTTCGTTCTGGATAGATTGATCTTTGGTTTGCCCATCCACTTTGTAGTAGGCTGGACGTTTCCATGCACCAACGTCCGTGAACACTGCACCGTGTTCTGCGTGCCACTGATGCAGCGGGGTATCTCGATGAGGATGCAACCCCCTGCCTGCCAAATGGCCTATTGGTGTTGGATGAAAGAAGGGCCGTGCCGTTGTCGTGCCAATTTTATTGACTGGAAGACTTCTAATGCGCGCCAGAATTCGAATCGCATTCATGTTTGAATGCTTGCCCTGGCTGGGCCCCATGCCAACTGTCGTGAAACGCTTCATTAATTCGATGTTATCGAAGCCTTCCTGAGCCGCATGAATGAAATCTTTTACGCTGATATCCTCGTCGAAATCCACAAAGTTTTTACCTTTGGGATGCATCTCAATCGGATAAGGATGGCTAGGCGATGAGCCGGAAAAACTGTCTACGGTGGTGTCGTTTCCAACATACCCCAAATACTTGAGGGCATCAGAGGCAGCACGGGCGCCATCCTGAAGGCGTTGATTCAAGCCAAAAACACCGTTTACCTTACCTGCAGCGAAAATGCCATTGGGCAGTCTTGACGGTACGAATTGGTGTATTTGATCGTCATAACGCATGCCGGTGCCAGCCTGATAAAGCAATGCAGCAGCAGGCGCCCAGCCTGCACACATGACGATACCGTCGCAGTCAATCTGCGTGGATTTCCGAATATCGGCCTGCGCAGAGGCTTCATCGTAATCCGCGACAATCGCGCCTTTGACGCCTAGCTTGCCGGATACCGGCACAGCTTCATAGATGCAGGCACCGTTATGGATTGGGATGCCTTTATTTGCGACCACACTGGCAATGGCATCCGTCTCTCCACCCGCCCGCATATCAACAATCGCCGCGACCTCTACGCCAGATGCAACCAGATCAAGCGCTACACGGTAGCCATGGCTATTAGCGGTGACGACTACGCCCTTCAAGAATGGCTTAACGGCATATCGTGCCATGAGACGTTGCGCGGCCGAACCAAGCATGACCCCCGGTAGATCGTTGTTTCTGAACACAGGAGGTTGCTCAAAGGCGCCACTGGCAACAATCACAGCTTTAGCACGTACTTTTGTGATTCCAGATTCGTCTACAATTGGGATCAGATGATCAGAATAATATCCGGCTGCATAAGCGTTCGTTTTCACTGTCAAATTAGGCAGGCTTTGTGCTTCATTCAACATGTTTGCTAACTGTTCGTGATGCGCTGAATTGCCTGCATTGTCGTAAGCAAAACTTCCGCCGGGCTTGGCATTTTCATCTACCAAAAGCACCTCTAAGCCTTCACGGGCCGCAGTCAAAGCAGCAGACAACCCTGCAGGGCCAGCGCCAACCACAAGGAGATCGTAATGCGAATGTTGTTTCTTTTTTAAGAGACGCGGATAGTTAAAGTTCACCACGCCCAAACCAGCTGCGTTGCGAATGATGCGCTCCCAAAACGGAAACAAACCACGTGGGGTATGAAATGCTTTGTAATAAAAGCCAACGGGTAAAAGCGCCGATATCGAATCAAGAAAGCGTTTCTTATCCGCCAACACCCCGCCATCAACATTCACGACTTTGAGTTTCATCCCCGCTTTAAGCTGAACAACATCGGCCCGGATATTGGTATCGACACCATCCGTCACCATGATGTTGACGTCATGATTTGCCAGGGTAAAAATGCCTCTGGGGCGATGGTATTTAAAACTACGCCCTAATACTTTCTCGCCAGCCGCCCACAAGGCGCTGCTAATCGTATCGCCTTCAAAACCCTCATAATCTTTACCTTCAAATGAGAATTTGATTTTGTTGTTCCGATTGATCCACTCACCGGAAGTATTTTGCAACCTCATGCTCATTTAGCAGCTTCCTGTTCGTATAAGTAGGTACGTGCTACGTTGTCTGTTAAGGTGTCTCTTTCTGCAACAAACCAGGTTCCGCTAGGAGAGTGATACCACCATTCTTTTTTTAGCCCTGGCGCGCCATTGCGGTTATAAACATAGTCAGCCCACTCTTTGTCGCTGCATTCAGCTTCGGGCATATCACGTAGCTCACCACCAAAGACAAATTCGCTTAGTGGTCTCACGCCATTAATCGGGCAAGTAAGTAATTTCATTTCCAATCTTCCTGATGCTTAGTGACCGACCGAAGCCGCACCTTTTTCGCCAGTCAATTCGTACTCTTCAAATCTTGAAAGCCGGAAAGGCTTGATGAGATCTGGCGCCATATCGTTAGCAATCGTGGCAGCCATCGTTTTTCCACTGATCGGTGTAGCCTTGAAGCCCCATGTTCCCCAGCCTGCATCGAGATAAAAGCCTTCCACCGGTGTCTTGCCCATAATGGGAGAGAAGTCAGGGGTCATGTCTGCCATCCCGCCCCACTGTCTGACGATCTTCACATTGGAGAGGAATGGGAACATGTCTAACATGTGAGACGTCAGCCCCTCCACAAAGTCTAAAGAAGACCTGGTCGAATGCACCTCATAGGGATCCAGCGAAGACCCCATGACCAATTCGCCACGGGAAGATTGACTGACGTAGACATGCAAGCTACCGGAAACCAGGATTGAATCCAGCCAGGGCTTCATTGGCTCAGTCACACAGGCTTGCAAGGGATGAATGACAATAGGCGTATCGATGCCAGCCATTTTGCAAATGCGGGGAGTGAAACCTGCCACCGCTGAAAGCACTCTAGGAGTAGAGATATAACCTCGGCTCGTTTGTACCCCTTGCACCTTACCGCCCTTGATATCGATGCCAGTCACCTCTGTACTCTGAAATATATCGACACCTAACCTATCGGCGCCACGGGCGTAACCCCAAGCGACAGCGTCATGCCGAGCCACTGAACCTGGCCCATGATACAAAGCCCCTAGAATGGGCGCATGGCCACTGCAGCTGATGTCTAGCTGAGGGCAGGCTTTTGAAATCTCATCCGGACCAACGACATAACTGTCCACGCCCACATGTTTATTGACTTCAGCGCGCCAACGCATTGTCCGCATCGCTGATTCAGTATGTGCCAATGTGAAATGGCCGCGCGTTGAATAAAAAAGATTGATATCTAACTCTTCGGACAACCCTTCATATATTTTGACACTGGCATCATAGAAGTTCACGCCCTCTGGGGTCAGGTAATTAGACCTGACAATGGTGGTATTGCGACCGGTGTTGCCGCCACCCAAATAACCTTTTTCAAGCACGGCAATATTAGTCATGCCATGGTCTTTAGCCAGATAGTAGGCAGCAGCCAAACCGTGTCCGCCCCCACCAATAATGACTGCGTCGTAACTTTTCTTAGGGGTCACATTCTCCCTAAAAAACCGAGTCTCTTTGTACTCTTTACTCAACGCATATTTAAGCAATCTTAGAGGCATTCAACGCTCCGCAACGATCCAACATCAATCTCGACATGAAAATTTTATTCCCATCAGGAAACAACAGTTCCATTTATACGCATTGCAAAAACCGCTGTCAACGGCTTTATGAATATTTTTTTCCTACCAGGAATAAATTTACCTATTTTGCAATGATTTGGTGCATAATTTGGACTGATGAACCCATTTAGAGCATGGGGATAGCCTTAAAAAGTGGCTGAGGGTGGGTTAATGACTAGGATGATTAGTTAATTAATTCTCCAGCATAAACTTGATTTGCCGTCACTTGATTGATTGGGCTTGTGATAATTAAACGAGAAGTATGGATATGGGAGTTTTAGCCGCCAATGACCTCTGATTTGAAAAAAAATGTTGTCCCTATGACTGAAACAGAATCCAAACCTTTGGGTAAACACTTGGGTAATGTCATTAAAGAGGTCAGAAAACAACATGGCCTGACCATTGCCGATGTCGCTGAGAGAGCGAATATTAGTGTTGGCATGTTCAGTAAAATTGAGAATGGTCATGTATCGACCAGTCTTGAAACATTGGAACAAGTAGCCAACGCGCTTGGCGTAACGCTTTCAAGGCTGTTCCGCGACTACAACGCTCCCTCAGGAAATGCACAATTCGTTAAAAAAGGGCATGGTATGGAAGTGGTACGCCGCGGCACAAAGCTCGGCCACACATATCATTTATTAGCCTATGACCAAGGGCCTCAAAAAACTTTTGAGCCGTTCTTAATCACGCTGGAAGATCAGGCAGAAGAATTCCCCCCTTTTGAACATGGCGGGACTGAATTTATTCATATGCTGGAGGGGGTATTAGAGTACAAGGTAGGCTTGGAGACTTTCTTACTTGAGCCAGGTGACTCACTGACCTTTAGAGGAGACCAGCCGCATCAGCCAGCCAGACTCATAGAGGTCCCCATCCGTTTCCTGGCCATTATTCATCACGATCCAGCTGATCATACAGGAGGCAGTGAATGGACGCAGTCATAAGTATTCGAGATGCACAAGAAAAAGATGCCGCTCAACTCGCCAACCTTCTGCATGCGCTATTTAGCATAGAAGCTGATTTCAAACCGGACATGGAGAAACAAAAAGCCGGTTTAATTATGCTGATTTCGCAACCAGAACATGGGGTAATCAAAGCTGCATTTACAGAAGATGAGAAACTGATTGGCATGGTTAGTGCGCAACTAGTCATCTCTACTGCACAAGGAGCACGCTCTGCTTGGGTAGAGGACATGATCGTTCATGCAGAATTTAGACAGCAAGGAATTGGTAGAAAACTACTGCAGTCAGCATTAGATTGGGCAAAAGAAAAAGGAGCGACTCGTGCCCAGCTATTGGTCGATATTGAAAATGAACCGGCGATAGGATATTACCGGCACCTGGGTTGGGAAAGCACTCAGTTAAATGCGAGAAGATTATTTTTATAATTGATGTACATTTTTAACTAGTCATCTCTCATCGGCTAAGGTGAGAAAGCATGCTCATTCACAAATTACCTCTTTCTAAGTGGCTAATTTTTGTTATTTCGTAGTTGACTTCCCACGCTTTGATAGACAACGTTACAGTTTAATTAAACTGAACGGAGTAAATAATGGTAAGAGAACAATTTGCAGATGAGTTAAGACTAAGATTTACGCCTTACAGCCGCCCCTAAGAGTCCCAAGCCTGCCAACAGCATGAATGAGTGACTTGGTTCAGGCACTGAACTTGGTAGGGTATAGTTGCTTACAAGTAACCAAGAACCTGTTTCTTGTGACCCATATTGAGCATACCGAGAAAACCAATACCGATCATACGTGCCGAATAATTCACTGAAATATACTTGGTCAGTACCTGAGTGTAAATCCAATATTCCAACCATCTTTTCGCTAGGATTGGAAAAGTAAAAAAAGCGATCAAAGCCGCTATTGTAACTATTGCCTAAAACCCCATCTTCGAACGCATTTTTTGTATCAGCCATAAAGGTATCTATTGGAGAATCGGGATTATTCTTAAATTCTACAGAAGATACAGCGTTTGCAAATTCATAAGCCTCATCAATCGTTGCTAAATGAAAGTCAGACCACTTTCCTGTTGGAGATATTGCATTTAGGGTTTGCTCATAGGTGTAGTTCTTAAGTAAACCAAGTTGTAAGTAACGCTTACCATTTGCTGAGTTTTCAATAAAGCTACTGCTACCATCCCAGCTTAAGTTTCCTATTGCACCACCAGGGCTAGGGGTGGCTGGGGTTGGATTCGAGGGAAATGTGATAACAGGCATACCACCGCCACCAACTCCCGCAATCGAGCCGACTGAAAAGGTAAATAGTGCCACTGGTATTATGAATTTGAACATTTAAAATCTCCCCAAATTTAAATTACTGTTTATTTATGCTCTTTGTTCCAGCTTTTAGATATACCCAGCAAAACTAACCCAGCTAACAATAGAGTTTGGCTCTTAGGCTCTGGTACTGCTGATATTTGTCCTGGACTAATCGCCCAGGCATAAAATAGGTTGCTTACCTTTCGATAGTTCGATTGAATGCCATTGGTCATATCAAATGAATATACGGAATTAGGTAACCAGTATTCGCTTCCAGTCCAATAAAAGTAAGCTTTATCATTATAGAAAATATTATTTTGATCAACGATTGGTTGGTTAAACTCACCTCGTAACTCGCTGAAGCTTAGTTCAGCATACTCCTCTCCAGGATCAATACCATTTGCAATTGTTAAAGCATCTGTAGGGTTGAAAATTACTCTTTTTGTAGTGGGTAAACGCCATTCAGAGCTGCCGCCATAATTTTTGTCATTGAGATAGTTAACGAAAGCTAAAGCACCATACCACGATGTTCGCCCTAAATCGTCAGATCTGAAATCTACTGCGGAAAGGCTGTGATAGTGAACAAAAGGATCAAAAAGATCTGGGTCGTTATAAATGATAGGAGTTAATGCAATGATTGCATTAACAATAGTAGTGTAGCCTTGCTCTGCCATCATAGTTCCTAAAAGATTCGCATCTTTAGTCCATGTCACATCACTGACTGAGCTATAAACCAAATCTACACCATTTGAATTGTAAGAGGTGAGCGTGGCCTGAGCACTCAGGCTATTAAAAGCGATAAGTCCACTTATAATAGCCTTACCCATACTGCGATTGGGAAATCGATTAAACATATATATCCCTCAATATAATTATATTTGTACAAATATCCTTGGGATTAAATGTTATTTTTGTGACATACAGGAGAATTCAAATAAGCCTAACGGACTAGAGTTGAAAATGAAGAACGCGGTCAGCATTCAGAAAAAGTCAGACTGTCATGATTTAACTTCAAAGCCAAACCTCCCTCCCATTTACCGAGCCGCTGTTTATCCACGACCAATAGCGTTTGCGGCATGCCTGGCACTGCCTGCTTATTTGCCCAAACTATGAGGCTGTTAGCGACGTTATCAGCAATAACGCCCGGCCCTTTAGCATCATAACGACCAGAGGGCTTTGTCTCGTCACCTTTGCGGTTGTGGTGAATGATGTGAATACGGCAATCACACTCAATCGCTAACCGACAGAGTTGAACAATAAAATCCTTTTGCTGGTTATAGCTATCCTCTCCTAGAATAACGCGCATTAAGCTATCAATAAAAAAGTGACCTAAACGCCACCACTTACCCCCACAAATGGCGCGATTTGAAGGAAAAGCCCAGCTTGATCCTAGAGCTTATAAGGCTTATCGCCTGGTTTAGCATTACGTATTGGGTATCAGTAAGTGCCATTTAGAGGTATCTCCGAATGCAACGGATATCAGATACCCCAACATTACCCAAAAAAATCGGGGTAAGCAAAGGCGAAGTAAGACTAGTTATGGAACTATAAATTAATAAAAAATAAATGTAAGTTATTGATTTTATATTAATTAAGACAATTCTTGACCAGGATTGAATTAGCAATGTGGTGCCCGGAGCCGGAATCGAACCGGCACAGCCGTTAAGCCGAGGGATTTTAAGTCCCTTGTGTCTACCAGTTTCACCATCCGGGCGGTAGGTCTAGCAAGCTTTTTTATTCTAACACTGTCGTCTATTTTGCATAGCGGCCAGAATGTGTGCTTGAGAGAAATTTGGAGCGGGAAACGAGTCTCGAACTCGCGACCTCAACCTTGGCAAGGTTGCGCTCTACCAACTGAGCTATTCC
>NZ_JBKOUF010000005.1:0-183305 GCF_046766015.1 Methylophilus sp. 3sh_L | reverse complement strand
AGCGACTGTCCAAATCCCGCAGCAGCTCACGTAGTGTGTGAGCTGCTAGGTTGAGTTTCGTGACCGGCTTATTTTGTCGAGCAACGCAAGGGAGCCGAAGGCCGTGATGGCTGGGTGCCGTCCTCTTTGGTTACTTTCTGTGGGGCAAGCAACAGAAAGTGACTCGCCAAAAGGCGAAAGAGAATGTTACAAAGATTTGCCAAAGCATCCAAATGTAGCAGAATTGTTTTCTGCAGCGTTTTAATTTAAATAGATACGCCTAATTATTCAGCGTTCCAGAGTTGATGCATCACCCGCTCCGTTTCTTCCGTCCCACTGGTCAGAAACACAAAATTCCCAGCATCCCTAGCTGTATTGAGTATCTTCTTTTGCTCCAGCACCTGTTGCAGGCGCTTGGCAACAGCTGCCCCAGTATCAATTAAAGTGACTTCAGGCCCCACAATCTCTTGAATCTGTTTTTTCACAAACGGGTAGTGCGTGCAGCCCAGCACGATGGTATCTGCGCCCGCTGCCATCAGCGGCTGGCAGTATTGCTGCAGCAGTGAAACTGTTTGCGGGGTGTTGAGTTGGCCTTGTTCTATGCATTCGACCAGGCCGACACAGGCTTGGGTGACGACTTGCACGCCTTGCCCGTAATGCTCTAGCAGGGCGGCGAATTGCGCGCTTTTAAGCGTGCCAGTGGTGGCGAGCACACCGATAATGCCGTTTTTGCTGGCAGCCGCTGCGGGTTTGACGGCGGGTTCCATGCCGATGATGGGCAAGGTGTAACGCTCACGCATGGCGGCGATCGCGGCGGCCGTGGCGGTATTGCAAGCGACGACTAGCGCTTTGCTGCCTTGGGTTATCAGGGTGTCGGCGATGCTAAAGCAGCGTTGCTGAATCTCTGCGGTGGTTTTGTTGCCATAAGGCGCGTAGGCACTGTCGGCAAAATAGCGGAAATGTTCATGTGGTAGCTGGCGGGTTAAGTGTTTGAGGACGGTGAGGCCGCCAACCCCGGAATCCATGACCCCGACCGGGGCGTTGACTGCAATCGCTGAGCACATCGAAATGGCACGGTATGATTTATAATGGCTGGATTATATCGGATTTTATACGGGTGACAGGAATGGCCAACCGGCTAAGCAAGATTTACACGCGTACCGGCGACAGTGGGACAACCGGGCTGGGTGATGGCACGCGTGTTGCCAAGTCTGACCTGCGTGTGGAAGCCATGGGTGATGTGGATGAGCTGAATGCGGTATTAGGCATGTTGCTGGTCGAGTCGTTGCCCGAGGATGTGCGCGATAGCCTGCTCGCGATCCAGCATGACTTGTTTGACCTGGGGGGCGAGCTGTGCATGCCTGGCCATACGTTTATGCAGGCAGGTCGTGTCGCGTTTTTAGAAATCACGCTGGATAGCTGGAACGAAGCGCTAACGCCGCTGAAAGAGTTTATTTTGCCTGGTGGTAGCCGGGCAGCAGCGGTGTGTCATCTGGCGCGTACAGTATGCCGTCGCGCTGAACGGGTATTGCATGCCTTGCATGTGCAATCTGCAGTGACCCCGGTGGCGTTGCAATACCTGAACCGCTTGTCTGATTTGCTGTTTGTCCTGTGTAGAACCCTGAACCGGCATGCAGGTGTGCCGGATGTATTGTGGAATAACCAACATAAGCTATAGCGCAGCCTTGGCTGACGCTCGAAATGCAAAATAATGATTAAACAATTACTGCAAAAAGTATTCCGTCGCCGTGCCAGCGCGAATACCCATACTCAATTACCCGCGGCGCAAATCATTCCGGCGGCCAAGCATAAAATCAACCAGAAGCATATTAGCCAGGCGGCACTCAAAACCTGCGACCAGCTACAAAAAGCCGGTTTTCAGGCTTATATCGTCGGTGGTGCTGTCCGCGATTTGCTGCTGAATCACCCGCCTAAAGACTTTGATGTGGCGACCAATGCCACGCCGGAGCAGGTGCACAAGATTTTCCGCCGCTCGCGTATTATCGGCCGCCGGTTCCGCTTGGTGCATGTGTTATGGGGGCACGAAACCATCGAGGTTTCTACGTTCCGCGGCCATCATCAGAGCGAAGGGGATGCTGAAACGAACGACAGTGGCCGTATCATCCGTGACAATGTGTTTGGCTCGATAGAGGAAGACTCGGTCCGCCGTGACTTTACTGCCAACGCTTTGTATTACGATCCCAAACGTCAGGAAGTCCTGGATTTTCATCATGGTGTGGCGGATATCCGTGCCAAAACCTTGCGCATGATTGGGGACCCTACCACGCGGTATCAGGAGGACCCGGTGCGTATGTTACGCGCTGTGCGCTTGTCCGCCAAATTGGGGCTGAAGCTTGAACGTGATACCGAGATGCCTATTCGCAAGCTGGCTGACTTGCTGGAAGATGTGCCGCCTAGCCGCTTGTTTGATGAAATGCTCAAGCTGTTCTTGTCCGGGCATGCCATTGAGAGCATTGGTGCATTGCGCACACAGCAGTTACATCATGGCTTGCTGCCATTGCTGGATGTGGTGCTGGAGCAGCCATTAGGTGAAAAGTTTGTCATGCTGGCGCTTAAAAATACCGATGAACGTATTTCTTCCGGCAAGTCGTCTAACCCCAGCTTTTTGTTTGCGACTTTGTTGTGGCATGAAGTGTTGTTGGCCTGGCAACAAAACCAGAAGCGTGGCGAGCACATGATTCCGGCCCTGCATGAGGCGATGAACGAAGTCATCGACAAGCAGGCGGAGAAAATGGCGATCCATAACCGCTATACCGCCACTATGAAAGAAATCTGGGCCATGCAGCCGCGCTTTGAACAGCGCTCGGGCAAGCGCCCTTATGCCTTGCTGACACATCCGCGCTACCGCGCTGGGTATGATTTCCTGCTGTTGCGTTGTGCCTCAGGCGAGCTACCGCAAGAGATCGGTGACTGGTGGACACGGTTTTCCGATGCCGGCACCGAGGAGCGTACCGCCATGTTGCTCCCGGAAAGCGGCCCGAAAAAACGTAGACGCAAACCACGCAAGAAAAAATCTGCCGGTGGGGAAGCTGTCTGATGGCGCTGGCCTTGATTGCCCTGGGCGGCAATTTGCAGCAACCACAGAAGCAGGTCAGCAAAGCCATTGAGCTCTTGGCGCATACGCCAGGCCTGACTTTACTGAAAGCCTCCAGTCTTTATGCCACGGCGCCTGTGGGCTATGATAACCAGCCAGACTTTATCAATGCAGTGGTGCAGGTTTCCACACCGCTGCCTGCGCCGCAGCTAATGCAGCTATTGCTCGATATTGAACAACAGTTTGGCCGCGAACGTCCTTTCCCCAATGCGCCCCGTATTCTCGACTTGGACATGCTTGATTATGACGGCATGACGCTGGATACCCCGCTGCTCACCTTGCCCCATCCACGCATGCATATGCGCGGCTTTGTGGTGGTGCCGCTGGCTGAAATTGTGCCAGACTATGTGCTGCCATCCGGGCAGAGTGTTGTAGAATGGTTGGCAACCAACAAGCACGACGACGTGCGCAAACTGGATCCGAATTCAATCCGCTAGACGAGCAATCTTCATGTTTACCCGCTTCCCTTATGTTGTCATCGAAGGTCCGATTGGTAGTGGCAAGACCACGCTGGCACGCATGCTGGCAGATAAATTTTCTGTAGAGCTGCTGTCTGAAAAAGCCGAGGCCAACCCTTTTCTGACCCGCTTTTACCAGGATGCGCAGCGCTATGCGCTACCCACGCAATTGTTCTTCCTGTTTCAGCGTTCACGCCAGATTGAGGACATGGCGCAGCGCGATATGTTCGGCCAGCCGACCGTGTCTGACTTCTTTCTAGAAAAAGACCCCTTGTTTGCCCGCTTGAACCTTGATGATGAAGAGTATTCGCTCTATCACCAGATTTACCAGCACTTGCAACTCAAAGCACCCAAGCCTGACCTGGTGGTGTATCTGCAAACCCCGGTGGATGCCTTGATGGACCGCATTGAAGAGCGCAATATCAGCTATGAGCAAGACATGCCACGCGAATATATTGCCCGCCTGGCCGAAGCCTACAGCGAATTTTTCCATGCCTACGATGCCTCCCCTTTGCTGATCGTCAATAATGAAAAGCTCAATATCATCAAAGACCCGGAAGCCTTTGATTTGCTAATCGAACGGATTGGCCAGATCAAAAGCAGCCGCGAGTACTTTAATCCAAACTTCTAATGCAGATACCTTCATGGGCAAACGCTTGGGTTGCCCATCCTTGAATGTTATTCTTTAGCATTATTTCAATCGCCACAGCCGACTATGCTTAACGCCTTATTATCACGCGCAAGATCCGGCGAAAAAATCGCCATGCTGACCTGCTATGACGCGACCTTCGCCAAACTACTGGCATTGGCTGGCGTTGATGTATTGCTGGTCGGCGACTCGCTAGGCATGGTCATACAAGGGGGCACCAATACCCTAGCCGTCACCATGCAAGACATGATTTACCACACGCGTCTGGTCGCCAAAGGCGCACCACTCACGGTGATCATGAGTGACATGCCCGCCGGTAGTTATGAGCACGACCCTCAAACAGCGCTCGCTAACGCGCAAACCTTGCTGGCGGCAGGTGCGCATATCGTCAAAATTGAGGGCGGTGGCGACATGGTTGAAACGGCACGTTATCTGGCTGAGAGCGGCGTGCCCGTGTGCGCACACCTTGGGTTTACCCCGCAATCGGTAGAAAAATTGGGAGGCTATAAAATCCAAGGCAAGACCGAAGAAAGCGCGCAAACCATGCTGGCGGATGCTCAGGCCATGGCCCAGGCTGGCGCGAGCATGGTGTTGTTTGAAATGGTGCCAGCTGCACTGGCAACGCAAATTACGCAAACGATTCAAGTGCCAACCATAGGCATTGGTGCCGGGGCAGGCTGTAGTGGCCAAGTGTTGGTATTGCAAGATTTGCTGGGCATTTATACCGGCCCGGCTGAAAAAATGCCCCAAGACTACAAAGCGCCTAGATTTGCGCAAAACTTTTTGCAACAGGGAGGCAGTGTACAAGGCGCGGTGGAGCATTATGTGCAAGCCGTGAAGGAAGGACGTTTTCCTGAGGAGCGGCATAGTTACTAGGCCGAGGTTTTTCGCCTTTTCGGCGACCATTCTTTCTTATGATTTTCCGTAAGAAAGAAGGCAAAGAACAAGACACCCTAGCTTCCGCTCGCTTCATCTTATTTTGCCTGCGCTACTCGGCGCGGCAGATAGGGGTTCAAAAAAGCACGAGCGCTCCCCTTTGTGGATTAAATAAAAGAATTTGAGTTTTTAATCGTCCCAATTTCTAAGCTGTGCGTTTGGCGAGATAAGTCCCATCCCATCACGCTGAGTAGCGGAGACAAAGTAAGGAAGAAGGGAGCGACTGTCTGAGCTCCGCAGCAGCTTGCGCTGTGTGCAAGCTGCTAGGGCGAGTTTCGTGACCGCTTACTTTGTTGAGCAACGCAAGGCAGCCGTTAGGCCATGATGGCTGGGTGCCGTCTTTTTTGGCTACGGCCGCCACGATGTGGCTTAACCTGAAGGTTAGCCTACGCCGCAACACTTCGTTCGTTGTGGTTACTTTCTGTGGGGCAAGCAACAGAAAGTAACTCGCCTACAGGCGAAATCAATCTCAAGTAAGGCAGGATCAACATATGCTTTTCTGTATTGTGAATAATCACGGTAAGGCTAATTGAGCATATTAATAATACGTTGCAGTATTGATCCATATCTATATTTAGCATTGCCTAAACGCCTATGGCACAATAGCGCCTTAGGTTGTGACCATGAAATTACTTTCCATCGAATCCTCCACTGAAACGCTTTCTCTGGCCCTGCAAACCGAGGCCGGGTTATTGACGTTTGATGAAGTCACCGGCCCTGCCGCTTCGCAACGCATCTTGCCGGAAATCCAACATTTATTGATAAAGGCTGGCGTCAAGTTGCCTCAGCTGGACGGCATCGTCTATGGCATGGGGCCAGGTGCGTTTACGGGTGTGCGTGTCGCCGTCGGCGTGACACAAGGCTTGGCTTTTGGTGCAGACTTGCCAGTGGTGGGAATCAGCTCGGTTTTGGCGGTGGCTGAGACGGCATGGCAGCAAACCCAAGCCAGCAAGGTGTTGGTGTGCCTCGATGCGCGTATGGGGGAGGTGTATCACGCTGCCTATATCCGCCAGGCCGATCAGTGGGTGGAGGTTTGCCCGCCTGTCGTATGCAAGCCGCACGAGGTTCCTGCGATCGCGGGCGAAGGTTGGTTGGGCGCTGGCTCGGGCTGGCGTGTGTTTACAGAAGAGTTGTCCGGTCAATATCCGTCACAGTTAGCCGGGGTGGCGCCTGAGATGATGCCTAAAGCCAGTCCCATGCTCGCTTTGGCTCAGCCTGTGTTTGCGGCAGGCTCGGGGCAAGCAGCACATGAGGCGGCTCCCTTGTATGTGCGTAACCGGGTAGCGTTAACCGCTGCCGAGCGTGCGCAAGGGCAAACCTTGTAAGGGTGGATATGAGCGCGTTACCCCATCTACAGCCCCGTTTCCGGCCGATGACCGAGCAGGATCTACCTGCCGTGATGCGGATTGAGCCAACCATTTATAGCCATCCGTGGACGCTGGGCAACTTCAGGGATTCATTAAATGCAGGCCATAGCGCCTGGGTGATGGAGCTGGCTGGCGAGTTGGTTGGCTATGCGCTGGTCATGATGGTGCTGGATGAAGCGCATTTGCTCAATATCAGTGTGGCCAAGCCCTTTCAAGGGCAGGGCCTGGGCCGAGCTTTACTGGCGCAGATGGTGGAGATTTCCCGTCGTTACCAGGCGGCTAATATGTTTCTAGAGGTGCGCGTGAGCAATACCGCAGCGATTGCTTTATATGAAGCGATGGGGTTTTGTGAAATGGGCATACGCCGTAATTATTATCCGACCAAGAGCGGCCGCGAGGATGCGGTGTTAATGGGCTTGGCGTTATGAACAGGGGCGCATCATGAGCTTGAACCGTGACGATATGCTGCGTGAGCTGGAATTATTGCCAGTGTGGCGGATGCGTACGCCGCCTGTGCTGGATATTTCAACAGCGCCCCACACACAAGCCGTCGCTGAGCCCGCTGGAATGATAGTGGCTGAAGAGACTCCGGCAGCGGCGGTGATGCCTGGTCCAGTGGCAGAGACTGCTCAGGCTGCGACTATTCAGCAGCTGCCCGGGCCCGGGCAAATTGCCGTGCGATTGCCCATGGACACGCCGTCTAGCCCAGCCTGGCAGCCAGAGATACATGCAGATGAACAAGTGCCGCTGCAGCCGCTGGATACTCCTCACGTTGACCATGATGCCAGTATGGAAGAGGCGCCGCTACCAGAGCCTGTGGCCGAGATCGCCACCGTCGAGCTTGAAGTCGCGTTGCTGGTGGAGTCAACCTGGCTGCTGTATACGCCTGCGCCCGGTCATGCACACAGCATGCAGTTACTGCAAAACATTGTGCAAGCCCTACAGTTGCCTGCCGATGAGCTCGGCGTGCATCACAACCCGCTGCAACGTCAGCAGGTGAGCAGCCGCTTTTGCGTGCTGTTTGGGCTGGCGGCAGCTAATCAATTTTTAGGTGCAGAATATGACAATATCACCGACGTACGCGGTGAGTTACATACGTTTGGTGATATGTATTGTGTGATCACGCATGACTTGGAAAGCCTGTTGCAAACTCCTGTGCTTAAGCGCGAAGTCTGGCACGACTTGTGTTTATTGCTAGCAAAGAAAAACGAAGTGCTTGCTTGAATAAGCCAGCCTCCGGCCGCATTTAAGTTGAAATGAAACAGAGCGGATGCCTGGCGCAATGATTGTGGCCGCCATGCCAGGCAAGCCAAAAAATACTATTTTTAAGTGATTGAAGACTGGAGTCTTAACTATGCGTCGTTTATTCAATATGTTGCTGGTCACTGCGACCCTGACCTTGTCAGGCTGCGGCTATAACCAGTTTCAAAGCCTGGATGAAGAAACCAAGGCCAATTGGTCAGAGGTGCTCAACCAGTACCAGCGCCGGGCAGACTTGGTGCCTAACCTGGTGTCTACTGTTAAAGGCTATGCCAGTCATGAAGAAAAAGTGCTGACCGAAGTGACCGAGGCGCGTGCCAAAGTCGGCAGCATGCAGGTGACGCCCGAGCTGCTCAATGATCCTGAGGCATTTGCCAAGTTTCAGGCGGCGCAAGGTCAATTGACCAGTGCATTGTCGCGCTTGATGGTGGTGTCAGAAAACTATCCTAACCTGAAGGCCGATGCCAGTTTCAGGGACTTGCAGGCGCAGCTGGAAGGCACGGAAAACCGCGTGACCGTCGCGCGTAACCGCTACATTGAATCGGTGAAGCAATACAACGTGGCTGTGCGCAGCTTTCCGAACAACCTGACCGCGATGATGTTTGGTTATCAGCCCAAGCCATCGTTTACCGTAGAAAACGAAAAAGCCATTTCAAGCGCGCCTAAAGTCGATTTTGGTGACAGTAAGTAACGGTTGGTGGTTTTGCGTTTAAAAGCATTCCTCCTTATTTATCTCTTCTTCTGCATGACTCTACGGAGTCATGCAGAAGACCTGGTTGCCATTCCTACCTTGCAGGCAGCCGTCACCGATTTGACGCAGACCTTGAGTGTGGAGCAGCAAGCCGCCCTCAACCAGAAACTGAGCCAGTTTTCGCAGCAATCCGGCTCGCAGGTTGCGGTGCTCATATTACCCAGCACGCAGCCAGAAGACATCGCACAATTTGGCATTCGCCTGGCCGAAGCCTGGAAAATTGGCCGCGACAAGCAGGATGACGGCGTAATTGTAATTGTTGCCAAAAACGACAGAAAAATGCGGATTGAGGTGGGTTATGGCCTGGAAGGGGCGATTCCGGATGCTATTGCCAAGCGGATTATTGCCGAACAAATGGCACCAGCCTTCAAGCAGGGCCAGTTTTACCACGGCCTGGATCTGGCCACGGATAGCCTGATCAAACTGATTGAGGGTGAGCATCTGCCTGCGCCAGAGAAGTCATCCCCACACGGTTCAAGTGCGGATGACTGGATGACCATGCTGCCGATTTTGATGTTTGCCGCCATTATCGCCGGGGCGATTTTCAAGAGCATGTTAGGGGATTTTCCGGGCAGCCTGGTGACCGGCGGTGCGTTGGGTGTGCTGGCAGGATTCCTGGGGGCCTCCTTGCTGGTCATGGGTTTGGTCGGCCTGGCGGCATTTGTCTTTACACTCGCCATGGGCGGGCGAGGCAGCGGTGGGATGCCTTATTCGCCAGGTGGGTTTGGCGGTTATTCTGGTGGCAGTCGCGGGCCAGATATCTTCAGTGGTGGCGGTGGTGATTTTGGCGGTGGTGGGGCTTCCGGTGACTGGTAGACTAAACAAATGAAACCTATCCATCCGATCAAACGCTGGTTAAAGCATGCGTGCAGCCATCCGCGCCAGGTAAAGGCCTTGTTTTCGGCACATGCGCTTGCCAAGATTGAACATGCCATTGCACAAAATGAACACCATCATGCCGGTGAAATGCGGGTAGTCATTGAGTCCGGCCTGCCTGCGTATGCTATCCTGCGAGGTGTGACGCCTCGGCAACGCGCCATTCACTTGTTTGGTCATTTAAACATCTGGGATACCGAGCATAACAACGGTGTGCTGATTTACCTATGTCTGGCCGATCAGGATGTTGAAATTGTGGCCGACCGCGGCATTCATCGCCAGGTGGGGCAAGCAGGGTGGCAGCAAATCTGCCAGCAGATGGAAAGGATGTTCAGGAGTGGGCAGTTTGAAGCAGGCGTGCTGTACGGTATTCAAGCCATTGGCGCACATTTGACCACACATTTCCCGCCCGAGGCCGTGCCGCGCAATGAGTTACCCAACCGCGTCCTTGTTCTCTAGCAGATTGGTTTATTTGCTGGCATGCATCGCCAGCCTCTTCACTGCGCTGCCTGCCCAGGCTGACCTGAAAGAGATTTACCGCATTTACCACACCACCCCGACACTGCACTCTTTTGAGATTTGCCAAGGTGGCGGTTGCGTCCAGTATGACACCCTTAGTTTGACCGCTGCAGAATGGGACAACGTGACGCAATTGTTTACCCCGTTGCCAGCGAATGCTGAGGACGAACGCGCGGCCATTGCCAAGGCCATCGGCATGCTAGAAGACATCGTCGGCACCAAAATTGGCACCGCTGCTGATAGGGCCGGGACCTTTAACAACAGTGAATACCTGCATCAACAAGACTGCAACGACGAAGCGATCAACAGCACCACCTATATGCGCCTGATGCAGCAGGCTGGCCTGATCCGCTATCACGATATTCTCGATACCCGTACCCGAAAATTCTTTTTTACCGGCTGGCCACACACGACGGCCGTCATCCGCGAGCAGGCCAACCAGGCCGAATATGCCGTTGATAGCTGGTTCTATGATAATGGCTATCCGGCAACCATTGTGCCGATGGCCACCTGGAAAGACGGTTATATCCCCACCGATAGCCCCATCATTGAACGCAAATAATTGCTAGAGTTGACGGCGAGTGACAGTTAATCTGCGCTGTCTTGCTCGCGCCAGCAGCGAGCCAATCCCTGCAGTTAATAACGCTGCGCTGTAAGGTTCCGGCACCGTGCTAGGCACATCCACCGGAACGATGGAGCCAGGTGTGATTGCCCAAGCAAACCAGACGGTTGAGTCTTTTGTATAGACTTCCTGATAGCCATAAGTGGCGAAAAACTCGAATGCGCCATCCACCGCATTCACGACCTCGGTGCCTGTCCAGTAAAATGATTGCACTTGGCTAAATGGTGTGCTGATGCCATAGTACGAGCTGCGAGGGCCACCGTAGGGCTCTAGTCCTAGTTCCTTGTAATAGAGCTCTGCAAATTCATTGGCCGCATTAGTCCCATTGGTAAAAGAGCTGTAACCGCAGTCAGTCCCGCTCAAGCTCCAAGTACAGCCGTCATTCCCAATGTCGGTCACAGAGGGTAATCGCCATTGATCACTGCCAGCATAATTAATGTGATTCAAATAGTGTACAAAAGCTTGCGCTCCCCACCATGAGGTTTCGCCAACGCTACTGAAATCTGCGCTTGTCAGGGAATGAGGAGTACTGCCAAAACTTACCCCAGTGTTCGCGGATATAATGGCATCTACAACCGTGCTGTAGCTGCTTTCAGCAATCATTGTAGCCAGTAAATTTGCGTCTTTTGTCCATGTGACGTCGCTAATGCTGCTATAAAATAAATCAACATTATTTGATGAGTAGCTCACAAGGGCTGCTTCAGCTTGAGCATGAAAACAGGCTAAGACTAAGAAGGAAATGGTAGAGAGAATGGAGCGGGTACGACGAGTCTGCGACAACATAGCAAAGCCTTTCTAGAATTATAAAAATACAGGACTTTCATTAAATGCTGCAAAACACAACCGACGCGGTATGTAAATCACTAGTCGTAGCGATGAATCTATATTAATTTTGTATAAATGTAAATAATATACTTCTCAAGAGATCGGGGCTTTTGTTAGAGATGAATCTTTAATCATGACGATGGTTTATTACTGACTAAGTCTTTGTTTAAGGCTAAAATTCCGCCTTTAGATTTCTATTAAAAACACATTCTTATGCGCGCCTCACAATTTTTCATTGCCACCCAAAAAGAAGCCCCTTCAGATGCTGAACTGATCAGCCACAAACTCATGGTGCGTGCCGGGTTGATCAAAAAGCTGGGTAGCGGCTTGTATAGCTGGATGCCGCTGGGCTTGCGTGTGTTGCGTAAGGTGGAAAACATTGTGCGCGATGAGATGAACAAGGCTGGCGCGCTGGAGCTGTTGATGCCCGCTGTACAGCCTAAAGAGCTGTGGGAGGAAACTGGCCGCTGGGCAGTATTTGGCCCGCAAATGTTGAAAATTCAGGATAGGCACGAGCGCGATTTCTGTTTTGGTCCAACCCATGAAGAAGTGATTACTGACATTGCGCGTAAAGAAATCAGCAGCTACAAGCAGTTGCCGCTTAATTTTTACCAGATTCAAACCAAATTCCGTGATGAGATCCGCCCACGCTTTGGTGTGATGCGCGCTCGCGAATTTTTGATGAAAGATGCGTACTCTTTCCATACCAGCGTCGATTGCCTGGTAAACACCTATAACACCATGCACAGCGCATACAGCAATATTTTTACCCGCCTGGGCCTGAAGTTCCGCGCAGTGAAAGCAGATTCTGGCGCGATTGGTGGCGATGGCTCGCAAGAGTTTCACGTACTGGCAGACAGTGGTGAAGATGCCTTGGCTTACTGCGAAAACTCTGATTACGCCGCCAACGTCGAGCTGGCTGAGGCCGTTGCCATTGGCAGCCGGGCTGCCGCTACTGAGGCAATGCGTGAGGTAGATACCCCTAAGCAAACCAGCTGTGAAGACGTGGCCAACTTGCTGCAAGTGCCTGTGAGCAAAACCGTGAAGTCGGTGGCATTGGTAGTCGATGGCGTCTTTACACTGGCCTTATTGCGCGGTGATCATCAACTCAATGAAGTGAAGTTTGGCAAAGTGGAAGGCGTCAAGGAATTCCGCCTGGCCACCGAAGAAGAAATCCGCGCTAACCTGAACTGCCCGCCAGGGTTTATTGGCCCGGTAGGCGTAAACGCGAATGTGCGTGTGGTGGCAGACAAGACTGTCGCCCTGATGAGTGACTTTGTCTGCGGTGCCAATAAGCCTAAGTTTCATTTGGCCGGCGTCAACTTTGGCCGGGATTTGCCTGAACCAGTGATCGTTGCGGATATCCGCAACGTGGTGACCGGCGATGCCAGCCCAGACGGCAAAGGCACGCTAGATTTGTGCCGCGGCATTGAAGTGGGCCATATTTTCCAATTGCGTACCAAATATTCAGAAGCCATGCAGGCGACTTACCTGGATGAAAACGGCCAATCGCAAGTGATGGAAATGGGCTGTTATGGTATCGGCGTATCGCGGATTGTCGGTGCCGCCATTGAGCAGGGCAACGATGACAAGGGCATTATTTTTCCCTTGAGCATGGCGCCGTTTGCGGTGGTGATTTGCCCGATTGGCCTGGACAAGAGCGACGCGGTGAAACAAGCTGCATTTGACCTCTACCAACAATTGTTGCAAGCCGGGGTAGACGTGCTGTTGGATGACCGTGGCGAGCGTCCAGGTGTGATGTTTGCTGAGAGTGACCTCATGGGCATCCCGCACCGGGTGGTGATTGGTGACCGTGGCCTGGCTGAAGGCAAAGTGGAATACAAAGGCCGTACCGATGCAGAAGCACAAAACTTGCAAGTGGCTGATTGTGTGGCTTTTTTGCAGGGCAAGCTTGCTGAATAATTAGCGGGATTTATTCCCTCTTTTTGCCAACCAAGGGCAGGCCGCTTGTGATTACAATAGGCAACATGAAAAAAGTGTTTGTTTATCTGTTTGCTTTGCTGGTCACCGGCCTGTGTGTCTGGGCGGCGCCTTCCATGGCGGGCAATCAAAAAGAAGAGCCGCTGGCCAATAGCGTTAAAGCGGTGATGCAGAAATCCGTCAGCGACCTGGCTGCGCCACGCTTACTCTTTGATTCTGAACAGGCGGCACAATTCTGGTTGCAAGAAATGTCAGCCCGCCTGGCCAAGCGCATCCCTGATGCGCATTATCGTGAAGACTTTCTCAAGTCCGTGCATTATGAAGCCACCCGCGCCGGGCTGGATCCGCAGCTGGTGTTAGGCCTGATTCATGTCGAAAGCGGGTTTAAAAAATATGCAGTCTCTAGCGTAGGCGCAAGAGGTTATATGCAGGTGATGCCTTTCTGGGTGCAATCTATCGGTACGCCTGAGCATAACCTGTTTGATATGCGCCTTAACCTACGTTATGGCTGCACAATTTTGCGCCATTATCTGGATATTGAGCGCGGGGATTATTACCGGGCCCTGGGCCGCTACAATGGCAGCCTGGGCAAGCCGGAGTACCCTAACCTGGTGGTGGGGGCTTGGCGTAATCACTGGCATTACACCCCTGCTGCCCAGGTGATGAAGGTCAATATGACCGGTCAGTAACACGCACCCTTGCTACCAATAAAAAACCGCGCTTGATTGTGCGCGGTTTTTTTATATGACTGCCTTTATTTAACGACCTTGAATCCGTAGTAGGTGCCAAACTCACCTTCAGACTCATGGTAAACGAATAGCATGCCGTTGGTGTAGCCTAGTCCGTTAAAGTGATTTTGTGAGCGCAGTTTCATTGTCTTTGGCAAGGCGCTCTTGCCCACATATTGCCCGTTCAAATCAAAAATCAGTGCCGCTTTATGGTCTACGTCTAACAAGGCCAGCTCATTGCCCGCCACGCCGGTGAATGCGACAAAGTGGTCGCTGATGTCATCATGCGCCACGTTGGCTTTGGCAAAGTCTAGCTTGATCTCTTGCAGTTTTTCGCGTTGCTTGGGATCTACCACAAATACCAGATTGCCTCTTTCTTGCTTGGCAAAATAATGGTTGCTCACCGGATCGTAGCTTGGCATGGTGCCCGCGTCGCCAAAGGCCGGGTTGAATTGTGAGATTTCGCCCGAGGTGCCAAGTAGTTCGCCATTCTCCGCCACATCCAGGCTAAAAATGCCTGTATTGGGCAAAAAACCTACCGCGCTGGAAATGTTGTAGGTAATGGTTTCAATCTTGCCTGTATTAGGGTTGAAATAAAGGGAGCGGTTATCAAAGCCGGGCTTTGCCGACTGCACATATTTCCCCTCGCTGGTAAACGTATGCACTTCAGACTTTGAGATGGGCGCTTCAAACTCACTGCCCATGGGCGCCAAGCCACCATCGGCAATGTAATAGTGCTGATTGGCAGGCAAGTAGGCCACACCCATCGGGCGTGTAGTCGGTTTTTTAGCCAGCGGGATTTTGATGCCGATCTCGGCCTCAGGCAAAATGTCGGCCTGGATGCTGAGCGACAGGCATAGCAGTGCCAGGCCGCTCAATGTTTTTGGGATGAATTGCATATCTCCGTATCCTAGTTTTTATCAGTATTCAGTAGACGCTATTTTAGTCTGCAAGTTTAACGCTTGGCGGATTGTTTGCGCGTAATCAGCATGGCATCGCCATAGCTAAAAAAGCGGTAAGACTGGGCAATGGCGTGCGCATAGGCTTCGCGCATTAAGTCATAACCGCCAAATGCCGAGACCAGCATCATCAACGTGCTCTTGGGCAAGTGAAAGTTGGTGATCAACCGGTCCACCAGTTTAAACTCAAATCCTGGCGTAATAAAAATATCCGTGTCGCCATGGTGCGCAAACAGCTTGCCTGCATGTGCTGCGCTTTCCAGTGTCCGCAATGAAGTCGTGCCCACGGCTGTGACTCGCTTGCCTTCCGCACGGGCGGCCAAGATGGTGGAAATCGTCTCTTCCGGCAAATGGTAAACCTCGCTATGCATGTGGTGCTCGGCGATATTATCGACTTTCACCGGCTGAAACGTTCCCGCACCCACATGCAGCGTTACATAACGCACATGGACGCCTTTATTCATCAATGCTTGCAACAGCACCTCATCAAAATGCAAGCCTGCCGTCGGTGCCGCCACTGCGCCCGCATGCTTGGCAAACACCGTCTGGTAGCGGCTATCATCCGTCGCATCTGCCGCGTGCTCAATATATGGCGGCAATGGCAATTGGCCATACTGCTCCAAAAAGTCATACCATGACTGTTCGCCCAATAAACGAATATGGAACATATCCTGCACTCTGCCAAGCACCTCAGCCTGCATTTCGCCCGCCAGGTGCAGCATACTACCTGCCTTGGGGGAGCGGGATGATTTGATTTGCGCATAAGCTTCTTGCGTTGACAGTACGCGGTCTATCATCACCTCAATCTGCCCGCCAGTGGCTTTCTGGCCAAACAATCTCGCCTTGATCACTTTGGTATCGTTCAAGACTAGTACATCGCCAGCTGCAAACTGTTCGCCAATCTGCCTGAACAAATTATCCTTAATGGAAACCTCTTGCGCATTGACTTCCAGCAAGCGGCTTTCTGAGCGGTTAGGGAGTGGATATTGGGCAATTAAATGGGATGGAAGATAAAAATCGAAATCTAGAGTTCTCATAAGTCAAAATTATGGTTATAATAGCGGTCTTTGATGTCCAACATTATATCCCATGCCGGGATGGCGGAACTGGTAGACGCACTGGACTCAAAATCCAGCGCCGCAAGGCGTGCCGGTTCGATTCCGGCTCCCGGCACCACGAAGTACTCTCAAGTAGTACCAAAAAGACTCAAAATAGTATGAATTTAAAAGGCTTAGATGAAAATCTAGGCCTTTTTTCATATCATACCGTCGCTTGACATATACATATGGCATTCACTGATACACAGCTTCGCAATGCTAAACCAGCTGAGAAAAATTATTCGATCACAGACGGTCAAGGCCTATCCATACTGATACCAAGTAAAGGTGCTAAAGGGTGGCGTTTTCGTTACCGTCATCTGGGTAATCCGATCTTTAGATTGATGCGATTTTGGAAATTTATGGAAAATATTAACTCAAAGCTGATTATTGCTCAGATTGTTTGTGTTCTAGCTCCTCTAATCTTTTATGTATTTACCGATTTTGTTGAAAGAAAACTCCCGGAAATAGCGAGAGGAGGGTGACGGATTTTTCGTATAGGTGGTTTTATTGCTTCAGCCGGAGCTTGGATTGCTGTCTATCTATTGGAGATAGAAGTGGCAGCAGTGCTTACGATGGCTGGAAGTATAATCGGAGGCATAGGTTTGATCATACTTACAACCAGCCGGCGACCATGAATATGAGCAGGTAGCATCAAATAGAATGGTCCGTTATAGATATAAGCTGCCAGCATGAATTGCTACGCTTGAATATAAACTCAAATGAATAGCTATCTGAATCAGGTTTGTAAACCTCTACCTGCGTTTGGGAAAGAATAATGGCCGGTTATCCCGGCCTTTGATTCATCAAGCCTCAGTTAAGCTTGCTTACGGCGTACTACAACACCTAATAGACCCAAACCTGCGAATAGCATAGCGATGCTTTCTGGTTCTGGGACTGTACTTACTGTACCTACTTGACCAACGAAAACATCTGTGTTGTACCAAAGCTTTCCTGTTATGTATTTGCTTGTTCCATTATTGCCTGTTATTTCAAAACTCGCTGCCAATGATGTATATCTACCCGTAGAATCTCGCTCGATTTCAAAGATTTGGAAACGACCTTCAAGTGTATTAAATCCCTGGCCTGTATTACTAAAGTCCAGTCCGGGACCGTATGTGTTCATGGGAAATCTTACTGCATTTTCATAAATGCCAGGAATTAATCGATTTAAGCCAAGAGTATCTGGTGAGAAGGCTAAAGTTATCCACCGTTCAAAACGAACGTTTGACTCATATATAAAACTGACTGACTGCTCATAGTTTGGATTGCCTGAGTATGGAGTGTAAGCCCAAAAATTTCCCGTCGCATCAGTGAAAACATATGAGTTTGTTACGCCCCACGTTGAATCTTGCAGATTGCCATAGTACTCAATCTCCAGTCGATTAATAGCGTGTGCGCTAGCTGATGCGATTATCGTACCAAAGCTCAGCAAAGTCAGAGCAACATATTTAACAATTTTCAAAACAAATCCTCTCTTTTAGTTTTTTCTGTTACGAACACATAGGCTTATTAAGCCTAAACCAGCCATTAGCATTACTAGGCTTTCTGGTTCAGGCACCGTTGTAAGTGGACTCAGTAAAAAAGCACGCTCTTTCCCATTGATCAATCCATATCCAACGATCTGTCCTAAGTCATTGATTCCCTTAGCTGTGTATAGCGACACTTGACCATAGAGTGGGTCAAGCGGATCAATTAATGTGTCCAGCATTACTGGATTGAGATCGTCAAACCAAATGACAGCTCGTGCATTATTTTCGGGAGAGAATAAACCTGATTGGCTATATCCGACGATCTGGCCATGGCTGTTTATATCCATTGCAAAACTGGCCTCAGTGCCGTCATTTAAACTTCCCAGATCGATAGCTACTCCATTACGCCACAAGGTAGCATGCGCTCCCCCATTAAAACCATTATGGCTCTGACCTACAATGTCGCCTGCGTCATTAATTTTTTCAGCGTAGCTTGAGCTGAATCCGTCAGCTGCGCCTATATCAATACCGTTTCCATTAGACCACAGTGCTGCCCGAGTGTATATTTGCCAATCTGCAGTTGTTAATTCATACGATCCAACGACTTGTCCTAAATTGTTGATGCCTCTTGCAACACTGAAATAATACGAATTAATGATAGGTAGTTGTTCCATCGTACCATTAATCCAGATTGTAGGACCGCTATTATAAGTTGCTCCAGCGATGACCCCGTGGCTGTTAATGTCAAGAGCAATTGCCGTATTGCTTTCTAGTATAGTGGCTTGTCCATTTGTCCATACTACTGCATTTTGACCACTACTTGTCTCGTTGTATCCGACAACAACGCCTGAGTCATTAATAGCTGTTGCCGAAGACATTAATGCGTGTCCTCCAAGTAGTGAAATTTGCCCTTTATCCCAGATTGTAGCTGAGGTTTGTTGGCCAGCGGCCCAACTATATCCGACGATTTGACCATGATTATTGATATCAACAGCAGCGCTGCTTCCCGTAGTGGTCAGTGCGCCAAGGTCCGTTAGTTTATAGGACGGTTGAGCAGCTTGAATCGTACCGATATATGTGCTGAAAATTAAGCCTGATATCAATAAAGTTTTGGCTATTTGATAGTTACTTCTCTTCATTACTACTCCCTGTATTATTAATGTGGTTGTTCTAAATTAAGAATTATTTTTGACTTAAAAGTTAACAGATTAATTTGATATTAGTTATGACTTGAAGGCTAGTCCTTTGACTCTTGATATATTCGGATGTGTTAAGTAAAGACCGATTGTTCCACTTTATTAATCAAGCCATCAGTATGGTGATAAGTAGATTTGCATCTTACATGTCCGAGTAAAGCTACCTAATTAAGCTATAAACTAAATCAAAGCCACTAGGATTGTATGAGCTTGGAGTAACTTCAGCGTTTAAACTCATTAATGCTACTAACGCTTTGAATTGCTTTTTTATTGTTAGAGCGATGCAGCTACCGCTGTTTAATTATTTTTTATTGTTATTAAACAGCGTAATAATGCTCTTAAGATTATGCCTAATTTAGAAGAAATCTAGAAGTGAGTTGCGATAGCCTTAATGGGCTATTAATGGTCTGGGAAAGTTGACATGATCCCTGTTTGCCTTATCAAGAGTTAGAAGCGTAGATTAGTGCTTTACCTCAATCAAATCCCGATAGACATGCCAACTTGCGTGCCCAACCACGGGCATGGTCAGCATTAAACCTAAAAAGTTGGTCGCCAGGCCAAAGCCGATTAGCACGACAATACAAAAAGCCCATAGCAGCATGGGGACGGGGTTGCGGGCGCAGGTGCGCAGGCTGGTAATGGCGGCGGTCCAGGCGCTGGTGTTTCTGTCTAGCATGAGGGGCATGGCAATGACGCTGATACTGAAAATGGCAGCGGCAAACAGGGCGCCACTGGCAAAATAAACCAACAGAAAAACGGGCTGTTTGAAGGTGAATACGTTGATGACGACATCGCTAAAGGTGGGTAGCGCGCCATGAAAATAATGCGAAAAAATGGTCATGGAGAGCCGTACCCAGCTTAAAAACAAACATACCAGCAACACGGTAAACAGAGTGATGTTGATGAGATTGGGTAGCCAAGCGGTGAGGGTGGGCGTGAGGGCTGGCGGTTCGCCTGCTTCCATGCGTCTGCTCAGGTCGTATAGCCCCATGGCCAGAAATGGTCCTAGCAGGAAAAACCCGGTAGTGAGCCCGGCGAGCAGCCAGTAATTTTCAGCGAAGATGGTGTGTAACAGAATGCCTGTTGCCGCAAAAAAAATGCCATAAAACAGGCTGGCACGGCCACCGAGATGAATGTCAGTGACGCCGGAGTGTAGCCAGTCCGGAATGATGTGGATTGGGACTTTGCGAATTAAAAATTCATCGTCAGCGTGTATTTTGTTGGCTGAAATATGCTGTATGCCCATGTGTTTGGCCCCCGTCAAAAATGATGGCTATCATTCATTGCTGCTGGCAGTGGGGCCGGTCTTAAAACTAAAAATACACTATCGTGGACGGCGGTCCCGCTACTGGCATTTCTAATCAATCAACACAAAAAACTGCTTTGAATGCGCCAAGTTTTGAGGCTTTGCGCACGTCACCCGGAGTGCATTTCAGTTCCGAGAGTTGTTTAGCTTAATCATGAATGGTGGCTTAAGCAACAACAAAAATGTGACAACACCCACCGGAATATTTTCTTGATTGTGCTTTTAAGTGACATTTTGCGGTGCGGGTGAGCACAACTATCTTGATGGCAGAACCAAGGTTTTGAATTGCTTTGCCGCGTTTTTAAGGGGCTGTGAGGCGGAGTGCAATTGTGAGATTGGTAGAGTGAGAGTGTTTTTTTGTTAAGCGTGGCTATTCATAAATTTACATTGATGACATTGGCACCGGGCATTTTTTGTCTTGTCACTGCGATTATCTTGTGCTAATTTACAACATGTAACAAATTTGTAACTAAACGTAATTTGGTTGATACAAGCTGAATTCTGGGTTGGCAAACATGTTATCTATTTGCGAAACACAATGCGTTACCAGGCCAAATGCCTCGGCTTCATCGGAAAGTGTGTTGAAGTTGTTGCTGAGTTTGGGCGTGTTTTCGGGGCTGATTGCCATGGCTTTTTTGCATATAGGTGCCTGGATGGTGTTGCCATTTGCTGGCTTGGAATTGGTGTTGGTGGTTCTGGCGTTTGTGGTGGTGCTGCGTCATAGCGGTGACTACGAAAAAATCACTTTCGTTGAGGATCATATTGAAATCGAACAAAGTGTGTTGGGGAAAATAAAACACGTTCGGTTTCAGCGCTACTGGACCCGTATAACGCTCAGGGAAGGTGAGAACGGCAAGACGTCACTGTGGATAGGGTCCCATAATCAAGAAGTCGAGTTTGGTCGAGATACCATGGATGATGCGCAACGCGAAGCCCTGGCCTCTCATCTCAAACGAACACTTCTAAAAACTAGATAACTGGATTTTGGAGCGATTAGATGCAAGGGATGAAGAAACTCGGGGTTGGTGCGGTTGCATGGTTCTTGTCTTTAAGTGCGCATGCTGACTACACCTGGAATTTTCCGGAGCCAGTCACGCCGATGGCTTTGGATACCCTACACGTACATAATAAATTCATGCTGATCACTGCCGTGATTTTTGTGGTGGTGTTGGCAATCATGATTTACTCGATTGTGACCCACCGTCACAGCAAAGGCTACAAACCCGTCGCCGATAAAGCCCCCTCAACTGCAGTAGAAATTTTCTGGACCCTGATCCCGTTTGCAATTCTGCTCCTGATTGACTTCGTCATCATGGGGATTCCTGCTTATCACAGTGTCGTGATGATGGAGGATACCCGCGACCAATCGACCATGGTGATCAAAATCACCGGTTCGCAATGGCGCTGGCAATATGAATACCTCGATGGCGATGCGAAGGGGATTAAGTTTGTCAGCAACTTGGCAACCTCTAACGGTCAAATGCATAACGAAGAAGAAAAAGGCGAGCATTATTTGCTGGAAGTGGATAATCCGCTGGTGCTGCCGGTAGGCGAGAAGGTGCGCATTTTGATGACTGCCTCTGACGTGTTGCATAACTGGTGGGTGCCGCAATTTGGCTCTTCACGCGTCGCAGTGCCTGGTTTTATTCGTGAAACCTGGGTGCAGGTTGAGAAGCCTGGTGTGTACCGCGGCCAATGTAAAGAGCTATGCGGCAAGGGTCATGGATATATGCCTGTGGTGGTGAATGCGGTTTCTAAAGAAGAGTTTGCGCAGTGGGCAAATAAAAAACAGGATGAGCAAAAAGCTGCTAATGATGTCAAAGAAATGACCAAAGACGAGTTGGTCACGCAGGGCAAGGTTGTTTATGAGAAAAACTGTGCTGTGTGTCATCAGGTGACTGGTGCAGGCCTGCCCCCAGCCTTCCCGGCGCTGACTGGCAGCAAAATTGCCACTGGCGCTATTTTTGGCGCGGATGGTAAATACCAGAAAGACAGTCACCTCGACCGTGTGCTGAATGGTAAGGGCGTCATGCCTGCCTGGAAGGCGACCTTGAATGATACTGAAATTGCAGCAGTGATTACCTATGAGCGGAATGCCTTGGGTAACTCGGCAGCAGTAGATGCAGTGTTGCAACCGGCGCAAGTTAAAGCAGCCCGTGAATAAATATTTAAGCGATTGATTTAGGAGAGCACTATGAGTACTACATCAGTAGCACATCATGATGAGCATCACGATCACCCAACCGGGATCATGCGTTGGCTGACGACGACAAACCACAAAGATATCGGGACCATGTACCTGACGTTTTCACTGATTATGTTCTTGGTCGGTGGGACGATGATTCTTGGTATCCGTGCCGAGTTGTTCAAGCCGGGATTGCAGTTGATGAACCCAGAGTTTTTTAACCAGTTGATTGGTGTGCATGCGCTGATTATGATTTTTGCTGCGCTGATGCCTGCAGCCACTGGGTTTGCCAACTGGATGCTGCCGTTGCAGATCGGTGCGCCCGATATGGCCTTGCCACGCTTGAATAACTGGGGTTTCTGGATTCTGCCCCCCTCAGCGATTCTGTTAACGCTGCCGTTTACGCTGGCACTGTTCGGTGTAGGCGATGGTGCGTTAGCAACAGGCTGGACATTCTATCCCCCTTTATCTGTGCAGGGCGGTATCGGCGTGGATTTTGCGATTTTTGCGGTTCACCTGCTAGGTATTTCTTCGGTGCTGGGCTCTATTAATATCATTGTGACCATATACAACATGCGTGCCCCTGGCATGACGTTGATGAAAATGCCAATGTTTGCCTGGGGCTGGTTGATCACTGCGTTTTTGCTGATTGCGACGATTCCCGTGCTCGCTGGTGCAGTGACAATGCTGTTGACAGACCGTCACTTTGGGACACACTTCTTTGATGCAGCAGGCGGCGGTGATCCGATCATGTTCCAGCATTTGTTCTGGTTCTTTGGCCACCCAGAAGTGTATATCCTGCTGTTGCCAGTTTGGGGCTTTATCCCACAAATTCTGCAAACATTCAGCCGTAAACCAATGTACGGCTACAAAGCACAAGTGTATTCGCTGTGGGCAATTGGTGCGTTGGCGGTTGTCGTCTGGGCACACCACTTCTTTACAGCGGGGATGCCTGTGCCTGCTTTACTGTACTTTATGTATAGCACTATGGCTATTTCCTTGCCATTGGCTGTGCTGTTCTATTGCTGGATCCGCACCATGTGGAAAGGCTCGATGAGCTTTGAAACACCGATGTTGTTCACCGTAGGCTGGATTGTGTTGTTCGGAGTTGGAGGCTTGACGGGGTTGGTGCTGGCTGACGTTGCGGCAGATGCGCAATATCACAACAGCTATTTTGTGGTGGCGCACTTCCACTACACCCTGTTTGCCGGTGGCATCATGGGCATTATGGCGGGTGTGTACTACTGGCTGCCCAAAATGACTGGCCATATGTATAACGAGAAGCTGGGTAAATTACATTTCTGGTTAACAGCGATTTCATTCAATGTGACCTTTATCCCGCAATTCTTCGTTGGCTTGGCAGGGATGCCACGCCGGATTCCAGACTATGCCTTGCAATTTGCCGAATTCAATATGATTTCGAGCATCGGTGCATTTGCACTGGGGCTTTCACAGCTGTTGTTTGTCTACATCATCATCAGCTGTGTCAAAGGTGGCCAGAAGGCCTCGGATAAAGTCTGGGAAGGTGCGCAGGGCCTGGAGTGGACATTGCCCTCTCCACCGCCGTATCACAGCTTTACCGAGCAGCCAGTGGTTAAGTGATGCTGATGCAGGTCAGTGGTAGATTTAATCACTGACCTGATCGAAGAAGATGGAGACGTTGTGACCGACCGTAAGCAATCAAATAATAAAAAGGTAGCCTGGCTGCTGGCAATCATCGCAATCGGCTGGTATCTGGTTTCAATGTTTACGATCTGGAAGTAATCGGCCGCTGGCATTGTTATGGCATTAGAGCAAAAGCAGGTGGCCGCCAATAAAAGATTGGCGATTAAGTTGGTCTGGGTCATTGTAGGTGCATTGGTGTTTGCGTTTGCGCTAGTGCCTTTGTATGACGTGATTTGCTCGGTCACCGGGCTGAACGGCAAAACAAAGAATACTGCAGAGACTGCTGCGAAGGCTGTAGTGGATTTAAAGCGTGAAGTGACTGTGCAGTTTGTTTCATCGGTGATGCCTGGCTTGGGCTGGAATTTTTACCCCAAGCAAAGCAGCGTGGTGGTGCATCCAGGCCAGGTCACTACGGTGATGTTTGAGGCGAAAAACACTACCAATGCCGTAGTCGCTGGCCAAGCCATTCCAAGTGTGACGCCAGGTAAGGCATCGGCACACTTGAAAAAGATCGAGTGTTTCTGTTTTGTGAAACAGACACTGCAACCAGGGGAAGTAAAAGCACTGCCTTTGCGTTTTTTTATCAGTGCTGACTTGCCGCAAGAAGTACAAGAGATGACTTTGTCGTATTCATTTTTTCCGGCAAGTCAGTAAACAATAATAGGCAATATAAATAAAGGATAGGGAGCTAATGCATGGCTAGTCATTCAGGAAATCACTATTTTGTCCCGCACGGTAGCATCTACCCGGCGTTGATTTCAGTCGGGTTGCTGTCTATGGCCAGTGGCTTTGTATTTAATGTCACTGGCTCTGATACCCGCCTGGATGGGTCTATCAAAAACCCGGCATTGTCTTATCTGGCAACCCCAGGCAAGTACATGATGTATCTGGGGGTGGCGATTGTCCTGTCCATGATGTTTAAATGGTTAAGTACTGTCGTCACTGAAAGCGTGACCGGTCAGTATAAAAAATGGGAAGACAAGTCTTTCCGTATCGGCATGATCGTGTTTATCTGTTCCGAAGTGGCTTTTTTTGCGGCGTTTTTTGGCGCATTGTTCTACATGCGTGTGCTTTCAGTGCCTGATTTGGCTTCTTATGCACCTGACATTACACCGTATAAGGATTTCTTGAGTAATTGGCCTTCGCAAGGCCCTGGTGGCACCGTGCTTGGTGAAACCTATAAGCCCAACGCCGCATTCCACCCCATGACCTGGAGCGGTTTACCACTGATCAATACCTTGTTGTTATTAAGTTCTGGGGCCACGATTACCTGGGCGCATTGGGGGCTGATCAAAAACAACCGTAAGCAATTGATTGTGGGGCTGTTTTTAACAATCGCGCTAGGGGTGACCTTCTTGTGCTGTCAGGCAGCCGAATATCATCATGCCTATACTGAAATGGGGCTGACGCTCAAGTCTGGCGCCTATGGTGCGACGTTCTTCATGTTAACTGGCTTCCATGGCTTCCACGTCACAATCGGTACCATCATGTTGATTGTGATCTGGCTGCGTAGTATTAAAGGGCACTTTACGCCTGAGCATCATTTTGGTTTTGAAGGCGTTGCCTGGTACTGGCACTTTGTAGATGTGGTCTGGCTCGGTTTGTATATCTTTGTTTATATGCTCTAACGAGTCAAAAGGGCGCAAAACGCGCCCTTTCTTGTCTGGATATTTGTTCTTGAGTAAATGTTTTGGAGCGACTGGTGAGGGCGTGCTTATAGTGTGTGGCCGACATAGCCAAAATGCGCGGCAATGACCAAAACCAGAAAAAGAAAGATAGAGAGACCAATACGTAAGGTAAGTGCTTTGACGGTGCGGTCAGATCCGCGTTTGTCTTTGAGTAAAAAAAGCAGGGCAGAAAACAGGCTGCCTATAATGACGATCAGTATTAAAATGGTGGCAATTTTAATGAACATGATGTGATCTCTCGTTAACGTGATGACATTATGGGCTGTAAGCTAGAAAATGCAAATACCCTTGGGAAATTATGTTTTTCGTCTGCGCTGGATGGTGGTGGTTATGATGGGTGTGGCGATATGGAGTTGCCTGCGGTTGGGTATGTGGCAGTGGCACAAAGCTGAACAAAAGCAGGCCATCATGCAGGCGTTGAAACCACACGGCAATGCCATCGAATTGCGCGCGCAAGATCTGGATGTTCCCCGCCAGGTTGAGGCACTACACCTGCAAACCGTGGTGATCAAAGGCCACTATTTACCACAATACAGCTTTTTCCTCGATAACCAGATGCTGGATGGCCGGGTTGGATTCCACGTTATTACTCCCTTGTTATTGGGGGATCAAAAGCATGTCATTTGGGTAAACCGGGGCTGGATAGCAGGCTTTGCCGACCATCAGAAAACACCAGAGATTCAGACATCAGAGGCTGAACAAATCATCCAAGGCTTGTTCTGGCAACACACTAAAACCGGGTTTAGATTGGACAAAGCCACTGCAGACTGGCAGCCGGTGCAACCTGTGATTGACTTCTCTTACCTGCGGCAGCATGTCCCATATTCGTTTGCGGATGTGACCCTCAAGTTAGATCCAGCAATGCAGGCGGGTTTTGTCCGGGTTTGGCAAGTCCCTGGCGGGCAAATTGAAAAACACATGAGTTATGCCTATCAATGGTTTGGGTTTGCATTGGCAAGCTTGATGATAGGTCTTTATCAAATGATAGAAAAACGGTCTTGAGTATGCAGGAACATTTGACAGAAGTTGCCTTGGATCCTGTGCAGCAACGTAAAGGCCGCATGGTATTTTTATTGCTGGCGGTATTTTTTACCGTGCCGTTACTGGTCGTGGTTGCCATGTACAAGTTTGATTGGCGTCCTAGCGGCAAAAGCCATGGTCAACTGATTCAACCGCCGGTGTCGATCGCCCACGCCACCCACTGGGTCAGTGATAAGCAGCAAGTCGAACCTGCCTTCTGGCAAGATAAATGGAGTATGGTGTTTATTGCGCGGGAATGTGATTCTGGCTGTATGCAGCGCTTGTATGACCTCAGGCAGATTTATGTTTCCTTGTATAAAGACATGATCCGCGTACAGCGTGTACTCATTACACAGCAGAAAGACACCGCTGAGATCCGTGCGCGCTACCCAGATATGCTGATTCTTAACGGTGAATCCCAGCAGATCGTTGAGTTAGGCAGCCTGTTGAGCGGTGGTGGGCAGAACACATTAGAGGCGCACCGTGTGTATTTTATTGATCCACTTGGCAATATCATGATGCAGTACGGCCCCGAGCTGGAGGCCAAATGGATACGCAAGGATTTGGTGAAATTGTTAAAAGCTTCGTGGGCTGGATAGTGGATGTTTAAACGATTAAGTGTGTTGGCCGCGATGCTGGCCTTTTGTGTGGTAGTGTTAGGGGCCTATGTGCGGCTCTCAGATGCAGGCTTGGGTTGTCCGGATTGGCCAGGCTGTTATGGGGCATTGACGGTGCCGCAAAGTGAGGCTGCGATTGCCTCTGCCCAAAACGCCTACCCGGATAAACCATTGCAACATGCCAAGGCCTGGAAGGAAATGGCACACCGCTATCTTGCGGGCAGTCTGGGAGTGTTGGTGTTGCTAATTGCGATATTGGCTTACCGTCAACGGCGAGCACTACAAACGCCGTGGCAACTTTCGGCAGGATTGGTTGGTCTGATCGTGTTGCAAGCACTGCTTGGGATGTGGACGGTCACCTTATTACTTAAACCAGTCATCGTCACCTTACATTTGCTGGGTGGCATGACGACATTGGCCGTATTAAGTTGGATTGCTTTTCGCCATGTGTCGATTCAGCGTCTCGTGCTCAAAGCTTGGCAGTTGCGTTGGTTAGAATTGGCTTTACTGGTTTGGATCATGCAGGTGCTGTTAGGCGGCTGGACCAGTAGTAATTATGCGGCACTGGCTTGTACCGATTTCCCTACCTGCCATGGGGCATGGTGGCCAGAGATGGATATGGGAGAGGCGTTTCATCTGACGCGTGCACTGGGTGAAAGCCGCGATGGCGGCCAGTTGCACCTGAATGCATTGACGGCGATTCAATGGGTACACCGGTTGGGCGCGCTTGTGGTGTTTGCCTGGTTGCTGGTGAGCCTCAGGCTATTATGGCAATCCGCAATCCCGCGTTGGTTATGTGTTGGGTTGCTGCTGATTTTGCTCTGCCAGATTGGATTGGGCATTGCCAATCTGATTTTACAATTACCCTTAGTTTTGGCTGTCATGCATAATGCTGGGGCGGCATTGCTAGGGGTTTGCCTGGTGGCAATTAACGCAAGATTGAAGCATAAGTAAATTAAAACAAAGGGGAGTAGGCGATGCAAACTGCATGGATCACACAGATGGCAGCTGCAAAAATGAGTTTGCGGCATTTTTATGCCTTATGTAAACCGCGCGTCACGGCACTGATTGTTTTTACCGCCATGATAGGCATGTTTATGGCGACGCCGCACATGGTGCCGCTGAAAGTACTGCTCGCTGCCACGATAGGGATTGCCTTTGCATCTGGGGCTGCCGCCGCATTCAATTGCCTGGTTGAGCATAAAATTGATGCCATGATGGCGCGTACCCGGGCCCGTCCTTTACCTACTGGCCAATTATCCCAAATGGAAACTTTGCTGTTTGCCAGCATGTTGGGCGGCATCGGGTTGAGCATTCTGTATTACTGGGTCAATCCACTCACCATGTGGCTGACCTTGGCGACGTTTGTCGGCTATGCGGTGATTTATACGGTGTTTCTCAAGCCTGCCACACCGATAAATATTGTGATTGGCGGCGCCTCTGGGGCCATGCCGCCCATTTTAGGCTGGGCAGCTGTCACGAATACCGTGTCGCCAGAAGCGTTAGTCATGTTTCTGATCATTTTTGCCTGGACCCCGCCGCATTTTTGGGCGCTGGCGTTGTATCGCCGTGAAGAGTATGCCAAAGTCGGCATGCCTATGTTACCGGTCACGCATGGAGAGCGCTTTACGCTGTTGCATATCGTCCTGTATACGGTGATTTTGGTGGTGGTATCCTTCATGCCTTATGGGCTTGGGATGAGCGGCTGGCTGTATCTGCTGTCTTCAGTGTTGCTCAATGCGGTGTTTATGTATTATGTGGTCAGCCTTTACCGGCAATATTCGGATGCGCTGGCTAAAACAACGTTCAAGTATTCTATCCTCTACTTAAGCCTGATTTTTGCTGCGTTGTTACTGGATCATTACCTGATTGCTTAAGGGTTTAAATTGCGTGATGATCCCAACAAGATAACCAGTGCAGAATAACAAAACGGCGTGCCGATGCGGGGAATGACCGCATCGGCACGCCGTTTTTAGTCGCTTATTTAATCACACCGCATGCGATTCTGGGACCTGCATTACCTGCAGGTTGCGATACATAATCATCTGCATCGCGATGAATAATAATCGCGTGGCCAATCAATGCGTGCGCACCTTCAGACAGGCTCGCATCTTCCAGTGTCGCCCGGTAAATGACATTGCCGGTGTTATCTGCTGTCAGATTGGGAAGATCGCCAAAGTGATGGTTGGGGGTAGCTTGAGAGGCATGTTGATTGGCGTCAGGGTTGAAGTGGCCGCCGGCACTCGTGCCATCCGCGGCAGAGCAATCGCCCTTTTCATGAATATGAAAGCCGTGAATAGAGTTTGGCGCCAGGCCAGAGACTCTGGCGATCAACATCACCTTAGTGCCTTGCTGAATCAGGTCAACGTCACCTGCGACTTGTGAGTCTGATTTTGCTTCTAGCGTGGCGTGTGCAGAGGTCTGCTGCATAAAAGGGATTTGACTACAGGACGCCAGTAAAAAAGGGGCGAGGCTCAACAACAGACGTGGACAAATTTGCATAAAAGCTCCTTCTTCTTAACAAGTCAGTGCGGGTGACATCGCCGGTAGCGTCATTCGTAGCCGCATTGCATCCGCAAGCCAGCTGCAGCAATCGCTACCGCCAAAGAAGGGTGCTGTTTCCCGGTTGCGGGTTCCACCCTTATCCTAATTTGGCATCAAGGATGTCTGGAAGTCCCTTATTTGGGTTGCAAGAAGCCCAGGCCATGCGACCAGGTAATCACATGTACGCCCGCTTCTTTCTGTTTGTCAGCGATTTGCAAATGCAGTTCATGCATCTTGGTCCAATGGTGTTTGGGGCGGTAATGGTGCTCTGCATGATAGCCATTGTTGAACCAGATCAGGTTGTAAAGTTTGCTGTAGCTGCTCACCCCCCAGGCGATCGGCAAGTCAGGATTGCCGCGCCAGTGCTCATACCAGCCGTTCAGTGAAGACAAGCAGTGACCGAGGTAATAAAACGGCACCATGAACAGCATAAATTTCCAGTTCATGACGAAGCCAACCAGCACCAGCAGGATGGAACAGATAATTTCAAACACGCCAAAACGTGCCAGGCCAGGATTGCGTTTTTTAATTTCCCGGTAGATTTCTGCCGGATCATCCCTGAAATAACTTTTAAAGGTATACGCCCAGACATTCTCAGGTTCACCGTTGCTGCCGTAGCGGTAAATCGAGAGCCAGTCTATGGTATTACCATTGGCATCCTGCCGGTCGCTATTGCCGATGTGGTGGCGTTTATGCACCGCATCATAAAAGGTCTGCGAAAAGACCATGGTCAAAGATTCCAGCAGGCTGAAAATCCTGTTCAGGAATTCAGACTTGAAGTATGGGTTGTGGATGAAATTATGCGAGATGCCATTGATGTTCCATGAAATGCTGACGGCATATACCAGGCCCAATAGCACGTTGGCATACCATGGCAGGCGGTCAAACCAGAGAAACATGCCGATCAAATAGGCAAAATGCAGAATGCCAAAGACGACCGGTAGCAGATCCCAGTAAGAGTAGGCAAATAAAAAACGTGGCTTGTTTTTGGCTGCCATTTATTTTTCCTTAATCAATTCCATCATAAATCCAATTGGGTGTGGCCAAGGGATCACCTTGACGCCAGCTTGCTTTTGTTTGTCAGCAATCTCTGTATGCAGGGCATGCATCTTTGTCCAGTGATGCTTGGGCCGGTAGTGATGCTCAGCATGATAACCATTGTTTAACCACAGCCAATTGTAGAGTTTGTTATAGCAGCTGACGCCCCAGGCAATCGGCAAGTCAGGATTCGCGCCAGCATGCTCATAGTAGCCATTCATCGCGGTCAATGAGTGGCCAAGATAATAAAAGCACACATAAAACAGTCCGAATTGCCAATCCCACAGCAAAAAGCCCACGATCATCAAGGTCACGACCACGACCTCAAACACAGCAAAATAGGCCAATGCCTGGCTATGTTTTTTGATCAGGCCATAAATCCGCTTGGGATCATCGCGGAAATAGCTCAGCAATGAGTATTTGAGGGGGTGTTCCGCCTGTGCATTCTCGCCATGACGGTAAATAGAGATCCAGTCGATGGTCTCTCCCTGGGCATCTTTTCGGTCATTGTTGCCGATGTGATGTTGCCGGTGTACGTAGTCATACATGGTTTGTGAAAATCCCATGGTGACTGATTCCATCAGGCTGAAAAGGCGGTTAAGCAGGGCAGATTTAAAGTAAGCGTTATGAATAAAGTTATGGGAAACGCTGTTCACATTCCATGAAATGCTAAAGGCGTAGATCACGCCAATCAATAGGTTTTGCCAAAGCAGCAGGCGATGAAAATTGGCAATCATCCATAAAAAAAAGGCGAAATGCAGGCATCCTGCCAGCACGGGGATGAGATCCCAATAGCTATAGGCAAACAGGAAAGGAGATTTTTTGACGCGCACAGGCAAAACCCCAGCAATAGTCCAAGAATAAAATTAAGTGCCTATCATGCAATGGATGACTTACTAAATCCTTACAGCGCGCAGGCTTTATAAAATGGGCTGGTAAATAGCTAGTAAATATAGCTGTGACGACGCAATAAAAAAGCCTGTGTACGACACAGGCTTTTTTCGCAGGACTGGCTTTAGCTGCCAGACAGACATTTTTTCATGAACGCTTTACGCTCATCGCCAGCAAGTGCCTTGGTTTTGGCATCGGCGTTACAGGTTTTCATTTTTTCCTGCTGTGCCGTCAAGCCTGAGCTGGCACCTTCGGCTGACAGGCATTTTTTCATGAACGCTTTGCGCTCGTCGCCAGCCAGCGCCTTGGTTTTAGCATCGGCGTTACAGGTTTTCATTTTTTCTTGTTGCGTGCCTGCATAAGCAGAAAAGCAGACACAAGAGAGCAACATAGCAACCACCAGTTTATTCATCGACGTCTCCAAATAAAATAAATTTTTCGAGTGTGAGGCTGCCTGCGGCGGGCCCGTGCTGGCATTTTGACATAGAGCAGACGGCTTGGGGGAATAAAAAAAGCCCGGGAGTCACCCGGGCTTGCGTACCGAATACGGCAAGGCTGGTTTAATGAATGGGGACACTATACAAACGGCCAGCTTTCATATCTGGGACCAGTAGCGATTTGCCGTCTGCGGAGAGGCTGATATCCGCAGACGACTGGTAGCCCTGGATGATGCGTTGCGGGGTTGCTTTGGGCTCAGCCAGTTGCCAGACATTACCGCCTGCCCAGTCGCTGACATAAAGCAAGCCATCAGCATCACGGATCAGACCATCTGCGCCGCCAAAACCCTGATTCAACAGCGTGACCACCGGCTTACTGCCGCTCAGTTGCACGCCAAACAATTTACCGGTGCCAAAATCTGCCACCAGCAGACGGTTGGGGCCATCCATCAGCAAACCATTGGGCCGTTTAATGCCTGCATTGGCTTTGAGGACTTGGGTTAATTTGCCTTCTGGTGTCAGTTTAAAAATCCCCGCACCTTTGCCATTGTCATCGCCGCTGTCTGAGACATAGACATTGCCCAGGCCGTCGATCTCAATATCGTTTAAAAATACCGATTTTTGCGGGAAGGCACTGGCTGCAGCGACTACGGTTTGTTTACCGTTACTGATGTCTATCCGTACCACGCGGTCAATATCGGCGACATACAGTTGACCGTTAAAGACATCCAGGCCTTTGGGGTCATTCAAGCCTTCTGCCAGCGTCGTGCGCGTCCCGTCGGCGGCAATGCGTGTGATTTTGCCATCACCCGCTTTGCCAAACGCTCCGATTTCAGACACATAACGCGTGCCATCCGGGCTGGCAAACACCGATTCCGGCATGATAAACCCCTCCAGGTGATTGGCGCTGTTGGGGCTGGTAGTCGCTGATTGCGCTTTGCCGTCATAGCTGACGCGGTAAATCACGCCATTGTAGTCGTCGGAGACCAGTAATGAGCCATCTGCCAATTGCAGCACATCGTTGGGGCGGCCCCAGACTTCGCCGTCCGCGGTCAGCCAGCCGTCAATAAAGGGTTTGGTTTCCTTGACCTGGTGTTGCCCGTCAAAAATCACCCGCACTAACTGGTAGCCGACCGGCACCTTGCGGTTCCACGAGCCATGCTGGGCAATCACGGCATTGCCCTGGTATTCCGCCGGGAATTGCTTACCCGTGTAAAACTTAAAGCCCAGGTTGGCGCTGTGTGCCTGAAACTCTGCCACAGGCAGGGTGGTCGCTGCAGGCGGCGTTTTGTCTTTCCAGTTTGGGTCACGTGCATCCCCACCGGCAAAGTATGGGAATCCGAAATGCAGCCCGGCCTTGGGGGCAGCATTGAGTTCGTCATGCGGTACATCGGGGCCGAGCAGGTCTACTCCATTGTCGGTAAAAAACAGGGTGCCTGTTCCGGGGTGAAAATCCATCCCGACCGAGTTACGCACGCCCTTGGCAAATGTTTCTACCTGGCTGCCGTCGGCATTCATGCGGATAATCGAAGCCTCAAGCCCGGTCGGGTCGCAGATATTGCAAGGTGCGCCTATGGTCACGTAAAGCTTGTTATCCGGGCCCACGGCCAGGTAGCGCCAGCCATGATGGGCTTTGTCCGGTAGTTTGTCATAGACCACTTCACGCATGGCCTTAAACGGCAAGGTGAGGTCAAAGTCAGGCGCTGCATAGCGCGTGATGCGGTGTTGCTCGGCCACATATAAATGGCCATCCACCATGGCGACGCCATTGCCAACCTTGAGATCGTCCAGAATGCTGACCACCTGGTCAGCCTTGTGATCTTTGTTTTTATCGACGACGGCATACACATGATTGCCACGCGTACCGACATACACATTGCCATTGGTGCCCAGCGCCATCTGGCGGGCCCCCGGCACCTCGGCATACACATCAATCTGAAAGCCATCCGGCAGATGCAGTTTGTTTAAATTGGCACGTACATCATTGATATCTGCCCAGGATGCATTCGCCGCTGTCGCAAGCACAGCGCCTAGCAGGCAGGTGATTAATCTTTTTTTCATCACGGATATCCTCTTCTCTACAAATATTTAAACCAATATACCTAGCTCAGCCAGTGTAAGCACTTGCGCAAGTCGTGCAAAGTTTAAAAATATGAAATGATTGCCTATTCCTATTTTGGATATGCTGCTTATTGCTATTTGGTAGTAATATCAATGCCTGATTATTCAATGAACCGGGGATATTATGAATAATGAATGCTGGCATGCGCACGACAAGGAACGAACTATTTCTCTGCTCTCGGCACTGACGCCCAAAGAGGGATTTACCCTGACCGCACTCGATGGCGTCAAACTCATGCGCTGGAACCGGTCGATTGCACGCAGCCCGGTGTTTTACGAACCTAGTATTGTGTTTGTCTGTCAGGGCAGAAAAGTGGGTTACCTCGGCGGAGAGGTCTACCAGTATAACCCACAGCAGTTTCTGATTCTGTCAGTGCCGTTGCCGTTTGAAAGCGAAACCATCGCCTCCCCAGACGAGCCGCTACTGGCCATTTCTATCCGGATTAACTTATCGGTGATCTCAGAGTTATTAATGAGTCTGGAGCACACAACGCCGATGCAGGTGAATGGCAAAAGCGGCATTATTTCTACCGCGCTGGACAAACAACTCTCCAATGCAGTGGTGCGATTGCTGGAGTGCCTGCAATCCAAAACGGAGGCTGCCGTGCTTGGCCAGGCGATTATCCGCGAGATTCATTACCGGCTGCTCACCTCGGCGCAATCTTCTGCCATCCTGGCTGCGCATAGCACGCATAGCAATTTGGGCCGCATCAGCAAAGCCTTGCGCCTGATTCATGCCGAATATGCCAACGCCCTTAATGTGGACACTCTGGCTGCGGTTTCAGCCATGAGCGTGCCTTCGTTTCATGCGGCTTTTCGCGATGTGACGGCAACTTCGCCTATCCAGTACCTGAAAAAAACGCGTTTGCACAAAGCCAGGTTGCTCATGGTGCAAGATGGTATGAATGCCACCCTGGCGGCGACCAAGGTAGGTTATGAGAGTGCTTCGCAGTTTAGCCGTGAGTTTAAGCGCATGTTTGGCCGCAGTCCGATGGAAGAGGTGAGCGCAGTCCGCACGGCACTCATTACCTCACCGAGTGAATTTATCGGTCCGCATCGGGTCGACCCTTATGTCACGGTCCAGCAATAGCTTGTTGGTCGCCAGTCAAAATATCCAAGAGGATTAGGCAACGATTTGATAAAAGCAGGCAAGCAGGATAGTCTGTGCTTGGCTAGACTGTGGATGAGCGTGCAGGCAATCTTGCCTGCATAAGCCTTGTTGGCATCATTTTAAAACATGGAGATGCGATGAAAACTGCAGCCTACGGCGTACAAAATGCAACCTCGCCCGTTGCCCCCATGAGTATAGATCGCCGGGAGCCTGGCCCTAATGATGTCTTGATCGACATCGATTACTGCGGTATCTGCCATTCGGATATTCACCAGGCACGTAACGAATGGGGAGGCGGTTCGTTGTATCCCATGGTGCCAGGCCACGAAATTGTCGGGCATGTACGCCAGGTGGGCTCAGCGGTCACCAAGTTCAAACCTGGCCAGTTGGTCGGTGTCGGCTGTATGGTCGACTCCTGCCGTCATTGCGAAGCCTGTGATGAAGGCGAAGAGCAATATTGCGACCACACCGTATTTACCTATAACGCCAAAGATCCTAAACATGGCGGCCTGACCTTTGGTGGTTATGCCGAGCGGATTACCGTGGATGAGAATTTTGTCGTCAGTGTGCCTGAAAATCTAGATACCAAAGCTGTCGCCCCTTTGCTTTGCGCGGGCATCACCTTGTATTCGCCGCTCAAACACTGGAATGTGCAACCCGGCCAGAAAGTTGGCATTATCGGTCTGGGTGGCTTGGGGCATATGGGGGTTAAATTGGCGGCCGCCATGGGCGCGCATGTGGTGATGATTACCACATCAGCCAGCAAGGCGGTTGATGCAACCAAGCTCGGTGCCCATGAAGTCCTCATCTCAAAAAATGCTGATGAGATGGCCAAACATGCGTCCAGTTTTGACCTGATTATTGACACCGTACCGGTGGCGCACGACCTCAATCCGTATATTGGCTTGCTCAAGCGGGATAAAACCATCGTGCTGGTCGGTCCGCTGGATCCGGTTGACGTCCATGGCGCCAACCTGATCACGCAACGCCGTCATGTCGCCGGGTCACTGATAGGCGGCATTGCCGAAACCCAGGAAATGCTGGATTTCTGTGGCAAACATAATATCGTCAGTGATGTCGAGATGATAGATGCCAACTATATCAATGATGCTTACGAGCGCATGCTCAAGAGTGATGTGAAATATCGTTTTGTGATTGATATCAATTCCATGAAAGCTTAAGCGGGGATGACACGTAAGTGGTGAGTACTTGCCGTCTGGCGATAAAAAAGCCCTGTTGAAATGAACAGGGCTTTTTTATAGGTAATGCCAGGCCCGACCACCAAAGCTGAGGGCCGAAAACAGTTTAAACATATTCGTCTATCATTGAGAGTTTCTGCTTGGCAGGCGCATGGTTGTTCTGGTTGAGCGTTGAAGAGCCTTCTGTCTGCTTCTGCTTTTCTGCCGTTTCCTGTTTTTGCCGGATAAGTTGGTCCAGTTGTGCTTGCGTTGCCTCGATTTGCAATTGGATGAGCTTGGCTTTGGCCTGCCCTTCTTTCGATTGCGTATTAATCGCTTCCTTCAGGTCTTTTTGCAGGGAGGTCAGCTTTTTCTGCAGTGCTTCTATGGCCGACTGGCTGCTGCCGCTCGTGCTGGCTGTACTGGTCATTTGAGTGCTCACAGCGGACATCGAAATAGAAATGGACATGGCATGCTCATAAAAGTATTGGCTACAATTGAATTACGACACAAGTCAGCCAAACTTGAGAAAAGCGCTGAATGTTTGACCAGGCATGTCTTGGTTTTGAAACCATATTCGCTGAAAAATCTGGCTGGTATTTTGTTTTGTCAGTATTTTGCGTATAGCCTCCGATATTTAGACTGCGCTGGTGGGTAATGGGGTTATTGATACGGCAGGATGATCTCAGTTCATTGATGACTGACCTAGTAAAATAAGGCGGTGTGACCAAGCCGACGATGACGGGTTTTATGGAAATTATTCAAAGAAAAACACAAAAATGTTGACAATGAAAGTATTTGAGAATAGTTTGAATACAGTTTGTTAATTCTACACAAATCGCCAATGTTGCCGGTTTAGTGTATGGCTAGGAAAGCCCTGTTCAGTCAGTTTATTGACTGAACAGGGCTTTTTTTTGCTCAAAATTTACATCGCTGTACTTATCAAGCTTAAGGGAACAGATGAATGCTCGTACTAAATAAAATCATTGCTAACTCGACTGATCAGGAAGTCGCTGAGCAGTTACACGATTTAAATCACCATGGCGTTGTTGAACACTTGGTACTGAATAAGGACGATGTTCTGAGGCACCGACTGCGGATGAAGACGGATAAAGGCACGGAGTGTGCGATTCAGCTTTCCAGAAATGAGATGTTGTCCAATGGGGCTGTACTTCTCCTTGAAGACAAAAAAGCCATCGTCGTTCAAATGGCTAAAGTTGAATATCTTTGCTTGCGGCCCACTAGCTTAGCTGCCGCGCTGGAGGTTGGGTATTTCTGCGGGAATATGCACTGGAAAGTGGATTTTGAGGGCGATATTTTGAGAATCATGTTGAATGGTCCGAAGGAACGATATATCGAGCGCATTTTCCATTTTATTTCGGATGTGAAAGTTGAGTTGGTGCATGAGTAGTGATTCCCTATTCATCACTCTGCAGCATGCAGACAGCTTCTTTCCTTCAGGAGCAACTTCCTTTTCCTGGGGATTGGAGACGCTCTGCAATGAAAAAACAATTCAATCTTCGTTTGATTTAAATACCTATATCGAGGGTCAGTTCAGAGGACGTTGGGTCACGTGTGAATTGCCAGGCCTCATCGCCGCATACCGGGCTAGAGGGGATTTAGAAGCTGTTGCTTGCGTGGATAAAGAACTACATGTTTTATCGCTTACTAAGGAGTTTAGAACAGGTGCTGAACGCGCTGGTTCTGGCTTGTTAACCACGCATGCAAAATTAGGCACACCGCATGCAGAAGAATACAAGAAACTCGTCAAAAGCCTAAAAGCGCCTGGGCAACTCTCGGCAGTTCAGGGGCTACTGTGGTTTGGGGTCGGTTTAACCGAGCATCAGGCAGCCGTGTTGTCTGGATATAGTTTTTGCTCAGCCTTCGTCAGTGCAGCCATCAGGCTGGGTCTGATTGGCTATGTTGATAGCCAGATCATCATCAAGAACATGCATGAGATTTCTGCTCATTTGCTCTCGCAACCCTTGGTGCCGCTTGAAGAACTTAATTCTTATATACCCGAAACAGACATTGCTGTGATGCGGCATGAAACAGCAGATTCAAGATTGTTTTTTAATTGATGGCATACATTGAGGGAGAAATGAATGTTACTAACACCCGTAGAAATGGAGCGCTTTGCAATATTCAATGCAGCCCAGTTGGCGCGTAGAAGAAAGGAGCGAGGCCTAAAGTTGAATCACCCTGAGGCGATTGCCATTATTGCTGACGAAATTATGGAAGGGGCGAGAGACGGACGTTCCGTGGCCGAGCTCATTAGTTATGGCTCACAGATTCTCACGACTGACGATGTCATGCCAGGCGTGGAAGCCATGGTCACGATGATTCAGGTGGAGCCGGTTTTCCCAGATGGGACAAAACTCGTTACCGTGCACGATCCAATCCGGCCAGGAAAACTCAAGCGAGCGCCAGAGGATGAAATTGTTCCTGGTGAAATCATTGCAGCCGATGGAGACATTGAAATTAACGCCGGTAGAAAACAGGTTTCATTGAAAGCTGTGAATACTGGAGATAGGCCTATCCAAATTGGCAGCCATTATCACTTTTTCGAGGCTAATCGAGCCCTGGATTTTGAGCGTAGATTATCTTTTGGAATGCACCTCGACATCCCAGCTGGTACCGCAGTGCGTTTTGAGCCCGGTGAAAGCAAAGTGGTGACCCTTGTCGCTTTTGGCGGCAGAGCAGAAGTATATGGTTTAAACAACTTGACCAATGGATCTACAAAAAATGAGGAACTGCTAGAGGTCGCTTTAGAGCGGGCACGTCAATCAAACTTTAAAGGTGCGTAAGAGATGGCAAAGATCACGCGTAAAGAATATGCAGCAATGTACGGGCCAACTGTTGGTGATGCTGTTCGACTTGGAGATACCTCACTGCTCGCTGAAATCGAAAAAGATTTTGGATTCCCTGGGGATGAGTGTTTGCATGGTGGCGGCAAAACGCTTCGCGATGGACTTGGAATGGCACCCGGGTTTGATAGCGCATCCGGATCATTAGATATGTTGATCTCAAATGTGGTGATTATTGATCCAGTAGTCGGCATCGTTAAAGGGGACATTGGGATTAAGGCCGGGAAAATAGTCAAGATTGGCAAGGCCGGTAACCCCGCCATTATGGATGGCGTAGATAGTGACTTGGTGATTGGCGCAGCGACCACGGTGCGGGATGGTGAAGGGCTCATTGCCACGCCTGGAGGCATTGATGTTCATGTTCATTTTGACAGCGCACAACTTTGCGAGCATGCCCTTAGTTCCGGCCTGACAACGCTCATAGGCGGATCACTAGGGCCGATTACAGTCGGTATTGACAGTGCCGGGGAGTGGAATGTTGGCAAAATGCATCAATCCAGTGAGCATTGGCCAATCAACTTTGGATTCTTGGGGAGAAGCTCTTCCAACCCTCAATCAATATACGATCAACTTTCAGGCGGTTGTTTTGGTTTGAAAATTCATGAAGACTGGGGCGCGATGCCCGCTGTCATCGACACTTGCCTCTCTGTTGCGGATGAACTCGACTTTCAGGTTTGCCTTCACTCAGACACTTTAAATGAAAGTGGTTTTCTTGAAGACTCATTGGCCGCGGTCAAGGGTAGAACAATACACATGTACCATACGGAAGGCGCTGGTGGTGGGCATGCACCTGACATCATCAAAGTCGTCGGGGAGCTGAACTGCTTACCTTCTTCTACTAACCCCACCAATCCTTACACCATCAATACCTTCGATGAGCATCTGGATATGATTATGGTTTGCCATCATCTGAACCCATCCATTCCAGAAGATGTGGCCTTTGCTGAGAGTCGCATTCGAGCGCAAACCATTGCGGCTGAGGATGTTTTACATGATATGGGCGCCATCTCTATGCTTGGCTCTGACAGTCAAGGTATGGGGCGTATCAACGAAGTAGTTTGTAGAACCTGGCAGTTGGCAAGCAAGATGAAAGACCAGCGCGGCCGTTTAGCAGAGGAAACTTCCCGAATTGGGGATAACGAGCGGATCAAAAGGTACATTGCTAAATATACGATCAATGCAGCACGTGCGTTTGGGATCGATGAACATGTTGGCTCACTGGAAAGTGGAAAAATTGCGGATATCGTTTTATGGCGCCCTGCATTTTTTGGCATCAAACCTGAGTTAGTCGTGAAAGGCGGTTTCATTGTCTGGTCTCCCATGGGGGACAGTGCTGCATCATTAATGACCTGTGAACCAGTCATTATGCGTCCACAATGGGGGGCTTTTGGTGGCGCGCCAAGTCAGTTGAGCTTTAACTTTGTGAATCCTTTGGCAATAGAGGCTGGTCTGTCCGACAAGTTAGGACTCAAAAAAGGCCTGCTTCCATCGTATGGCACCAGAAAAATCAATAAGTCCAATATGCTGCACAACAAGACCCTGCCTAATATCAGTGTCAATTCTCAAACCTTTCAGGTCTCCATTGATGGCGTTCCAATCACTTGTGAGCCTTCAACTAAACTCCCATTGGCGCAAAGGTATATGTTCAGATGAATACAGAAACTGTCAAACCACATAAGGGTGCAGCCAGGGTCGGCATTGGCGGTCCCGTTGGGTCGGGTAAAACGGCCTTACTTGAGCAACTGATTCCACGATTTATTGCAAGAGGCACCCAACTCGCTGTCATCACCAATGATTTAGTGACTAAAGAGGATGCGATCAGGATTCAACGCAGCGGACTGATTTCACCTGACCGGGTGATGGCAGTCGAAACTGGCGCCTGTCCTCATACTGCTATCCGTGAAGATCCAACAATGAACATCCAGGCGGCTGACTTTCTGGATGAGAAATATGGAAATCTGGATCTCATCCTGATTGAAAGTGGCGGTGACAATTTGGCTTCTTCTTTTTCACTTGATCTCGTTGATTATTGGTTATTCGTCATTGATGTCGCAGGTGGCGATGACATTCCACGCAAACGCGGGCTAGGTGTCATGCAGTGCGATTTGTTGATCATCAATAAAACGGATTTAGCACCCTATGTGGGTGTAAATATCGAACGGATGTTGATGGAAGGGGAAGAGGTCAGAGGCGGCAAGCCAATACTGCTCACCAATTGCGCCAAAGGTCATGGCATTGATGAGGTGGTCGAGAAAATTGCCAGAGAGGTTCTTTTTGAGGGCTAAGCACTTACAGCTTGTGGAACCAATAGTCGAGGCAATTGAAGGTGGAGAAGCCGCGCCTTTGTCTTTAATGAAGCTTAGTTCAGCAGGCGGCAATCAAGTCAGATTGGTATTTGTGTCTCCTGGGCCTGGTAAGCGCACTTATATCGATGAGCAATTTGTCACTTATCCCTTTCATGTATGCCGAGCATATTACAAACCAAATGATCCGCCCAGTATGGCTACTTTATGCTTGCAATCGACTAGCGGCGGTATTTTTGAGAGTGATAGAACCAGTGTTTCGATCGTCCTTGCAGAGAATAGCCAGGCACGTATTACCACTGCGGCCGCGACGGTTGTGCATAGGATGGAAAAAGACATCGCGCAACAGAAAGTTTTGATTGAAGCAGGGCCGGGCTCATTTTGTGAGTATGCGCCTGGGCCTCTGATTATGTTTCCGATGGCTAATTTGAGATCGAGTCTAGAGTTGAAAGTGGATCCATCAGCGACGGTGATATTTTGCGACTCTTTTATCGCGCACAACCCCAATCACAATGGCGAGACGTTTACGAGTTTACGGACAGACGTCTGCGTCCGTAATCCCCAAGGGGAAGTGCTGGTAAGGGATCGCGCCTTTTTGACTGGGGAGACCTACGAAAGCAAGACTCTGGGCATTACCGGCAAATATAAGGCGCAGGCAACACTCATGGTGATTACCCAGCAGGTCTCTGCAGACGCTCTGGTGACCCAGCTGCGGGCAGGATTGGTTGCGATGGAGGCGTTATATGTGGGCGTGTCAACCTTGCCATCCAACGCCGGGGTGTGGATACGGATGCTGGGGGAGGATGGTGCATCCCTCAAGCAAGGGCTGGATTTAGCATGGATATTGGTTCGAGAGTTCATGGTTGACGCTTTGCAATTAGCTGCGCTTGATTAGGGCAGATGCGTAGGAATGATCAATTTAAATGGAAATGAGGAAAATATGAAAAGTGATACAAAATATCTAGTGACGATGTTTTTGATGATGTGGGCCGGAAGCACCTACGCGCATCCTGGACATTTCGACGATATGATGGGTTTTTTTGCAGGCTTCAGTCATCCTTTTAGCGGGGTTGACCATTTGCTTTCTATGTTTGCAATAGGTCTGCTCGCTGGTCAAAGAGATGGTAAATCAATCATGTTGGTGCCGGTGGTATGCCTTTCGGCAATGGCGTTAGCATGTACTGCAGCCATTGCTGGGCTGGTTATTTCTTTCAGTGAAATGGGTATCCTTTTAACCTTGGTCGTCAGTGGCGTGCTGTTAGCATGCAGGGTCAAATTGTCCCTGCCATTGTTATTACCTTTAGTAGGGATGTTCTCTGTTTTTCATGGCTATGCACATGGTCTTGAAATGCCGTTTAATGCAAAAGGTTTTGAATATGGGGTGGGTTTAGTGGCAGGTTCGTTATTACTTCTGTTGGCGGGGATGCTCACTTCACTCAAAGGGCGTGAGAAGATAGTGGCCTATCTTGGCGCTGCCACTGCAGTGGTTGGCTTGTCACTTCTGGTCATATAAATAATTAAAATGCTTGAAGACCGATTAGCTTGGTACGTTGTTGGGGTTTAAATTAATGCAAGATCATTCAATCAAAGTGGGCGTTCTGTACTCCCAAACTGGTGTCGTCTCGGCCATTGGCAACTCGCAACTACAAGGTACTCTGCTTGCGATAGATGAGGTCAATGCCGCTGGCGGTATCAATGGCAGAATGATCGTTCCGATTTCATATGACACCCAGTCAAATCCTGATCTCGATGCTGCTTTTGCTGAAAAGTTAATCTTGGAAGATAAGGTCAAGGTGATTTTCGGAGGGTACACCTCCATCAGTCGTAGAGCTATTTTGCCCGTGGTAGAAAAATGGAACAGGCTACTTTTTTATCCAACCATGTATGAGGGGTTTGAGTTCTCCAATAACGTCATTTATACAGGTGCAACTCCCAACCAGAATATCGTGCAATTAGTCGAGTATATGACATCCAATTATGGTACAAGGGTTTATCTGGTTGGCTCTGACTATATCTTCCCCTATGAGTCGAATCGCATCATGAAAGAATTACTGACCCAGTATGAAGATGGTGAAGTCCTTGGTGAGGTGTATTTGAAGTTGAATGCCAGTGAAGACGAGTTTCTTCCCATTATTGAAGATATCAAAGAAAAAAAACCTGACTTTATTTTTTCTACGGTGGTTGGAGAAACCACTTCATATTTGTATAAGCACTATGCTCAGGCCGGGCTGAATCCTCAGCAAATGCCTATCGCAAGTTTGTCTACCTCAGAGGCTGAAATTGCACAAATGGGCGCTGAGGCTGCGGCAGGCCACTTTACAGCCTCACCCTATTTTCAATCTGTAGACTCTCAAGTCAATCGGGAGTGTCTAGCGAACTTTAGAAAAAAATTCGGGCATGGCGCAATCCCCAATATGAATTGGGAAGCAGCGTATTTCCAGGTTCACTTGTTTGCCAACGCGATGGCTAAATCCAACGATGATGATATTGAAGCACTCTTACCCTACCTATTGGATTCAGCGTTTAATGCCCCACAAGGCCTGATCAGTATTGATCCACTCAGTCATCATACAAATCTAAACCCTAGAATTGGACGAGCAAACGCTGATGGCCAATTTACGATTGTGCGTGAATCGTCAAATCAAGTGTATGCGGATCCCTATTTAGTGACACATACATTTGAAGATGTCCGTCTGGTTTCAGGATTGTCGGGGCTGTAATTTGACTAACCGCCAGCCCACTCAGGCTTTGAGACTCACTTCGGAGTTATTAAGAGATCTGCGATCTTTGAATGTAGTGGTATTTCACCCTCAGGATAAAGATGGGGACATGCTACTTCAACAATTAGAGCGGATTGGCTGCAAGACGTCGCAATTCTGGCCACCACGACCAGAGTTATCTGAATTCACAGATTTAATTTTTCTATCCATCAATCCTGAATTTAATGTGGCGGATTATGCTTGGTTTAATTCAGAAAATTGCCCACCCATCATTGCCGTTGTGGCTTATGAAAACCCAACTATCGTAAACCTGGCCTTAAAGATAGGCGTAAAAGGCGTTGTCGCGTGCCCTATTCGCGAATTTGGTTTGCTTACGTCCATGGTGATTACCAGGCAGTGCTTTAAAGATATTGCCGAGGGACGTAAGCGTATTCAGCGGCTGGAACGGAAAGTTGCGGGCGTGGCAACAGTGTATGAGGCGAAGCGAATCCTCATGGCTTCTAAAAAAATCTCAGAAGAAGAGGCTTATGCAATACTGCGTGACCAAGCCAAGAGTAAGCGAGTTGAGATAGAAGTGATTGCGGAAACAATCATTTATGCTCAATCAATTCTGAATATTTGATATTGATTGAGCCTGCGCTGGGTCAATTAAATTTTTTGTGATGTTGCTGAGCCTACATCAAACAACAAAGGCGCTGAACAGCAGCACTTGCATTTTGTTTGATGCCATACTATACTGATCCGTACTATGTTGCTGTTAAAAGAATTACCGACCTCCAAGAGCCTGGAGAAGTTTGTGACCCGTTATCCGGGCACAGACATTACCGCTATTTCTGACTTTGTCAGTATTTTGCGTGCAGCGTCGGATATTTCGACGGCGCTGGATGCGTTACTGGCCAGGCATGGCTTGCTGCAAGGGCGCTGGTGGGTACTGGTGTTATTGATGCGGCAGGATGACCTCACTTCATCGCCGTCTGACCTGGCTGAAAAGGCCGGGGTGACCAAGGCGACCATGACGGGCTTTATTGATGGGCTGGAGCGCGAGGGGCTGGTTTCGCGGTTTATGGATACGCAAGACCGCCGCAAGTTCCTGATCCGTTTGTCTATGGCCGGCCAGCAAAAGCTGGACGCAGTGATGCCGGACTATGTGCAATGTGTGACGCAGTTTATGAATGTGCTGGATAAGGCGCAAAGAGAAACGCTGATTGCCGACTTGTCCCGCTTGGCCAGCCGGGTCGATTTAATTAAATAAAGTCAGCTGCAAAAATTTTTCGCTATTTAGTTTGATGCCATACTATTAACCACCATACTTTATGTGTCTGCCGTTTTCATTGCGTGAGCGTATCAAATTGCCAGTCCCATTTTTTTTAGGGATAGGCAGTTCGCTTTGGCAAGAAAGGGTTGGGCCGGGCATCGTCTGGCAAGGGGGCGTCTGGATAGTCGCGCTGTTACTGAATGGCTGTGTCAGCAGCAAAGGGATTGCGCCTGTCTCACAGCCACTGACACAAGAAGGCTTGGCACTCGGTAAGACCCTTAGCGAAGCGCCCACCATGGCTTGGCCGACCGAACACTGGTGGCAGGTTTATGGCGATGCACAGCTTAACCGCCTGGTGGAGAAAAGCCTGCATGATCATCCTGACCTGAAAAAAGCGACTGCCCGCATTGCTTTAGCCACTGCCATGGCAGAGCAGTCACATGCGGCTACCTTGCCCAATATTGGTGGCAAAGTCAGTTCCTCCCGCGAGCGGTTTACCGAGTTGAGTTTTATCCCCAAGCCCTGGGCGGGCCGGTTTAACTGGAATAACCAGGCGACCGTGGATATGTCATACAACCTGGATGTGTGGAAACAGCAGAAGTCGGCGTGGCTGGCGGCCATGGATGAAACGCGTGTAGCCGAAGCAGAAATGCAGCAAGTCAAGCTCGAACTCACGGCGGCCATGGTGAAGAGTGAAATCCAGTTGGCGGCCGAATACCAATGGCGGGACCTGGCGCAGGAAGCGCTGGAGGATTTGCACCATGAAATTGCCATCGCGCAAAAGGCCCTCGCGGCCGGACTCAATACGCAATTAGCGTTGAGTCAGCTGGAGGCAAAATTGCCTGCCGCGCAGAATAGACTGGCCGTGATTGAGCTGCACCTGACCTTGCTTAAAAACCAGATGGCTGCCTTAAGCGGTGACGGTCCAGGTGCGGGCGAGCAAATCACGCGGCCCGCCTTGCATTTGTCTGCCAGCGTGGGTCTGCCGGACCGCTTGCCGATGAATCTGGTGGGGCGCCGCCCGGATATGGTGGCAGCCAGATGGCGGGTAGAGGCAGCGCAGAAACATATACAAAGTGCCAAAGCCGCGTTTTACCCGAATATCAATCTGCTGGGCTATATCGGTTTTCAGGGGCTGGCATTTTCCGGATTATTTTCCAGTGCGGGGCTGGTTGGTAACCTTGGACCTGCCATGTCCTTGCCGCTCTTTGATGGTGGCCGCCGCCGCGCCAATCTTTCCGCCGAAACGGCTTTATACGACATGGCCGTAGAAGATTACAACGCCAGCCTGCTCAAGGCACTGGAGGGTATTTCCAGCCAATTGTCGGTCATGCAGACGGTGGAAGAAGAAATGGCACATAGCCAGCAGGCGCTGCATAAAAGCGAGCAGGCCCACCGGCTGGCGCTTAAGAATTACCGAGCCGGACTCAGTAACCGGGTCGAAAGCCTGCAAACCAACGCGCTGGTATTGCAGCAAAAGGGGGTGCTGGTTGAGCAGGAAGCTGCGCGCCTGGAAGCTTATGCCGCGCTGATGCTTGCCTTGGGCGGGGGCGTGATGGAGGAAGAGCATGCAACACAGGTCCCCCATTAAGCAGGGCACGCGCTGGCTGGCCATGTGCCTGCAACAGGCAGGGTTAGACTGGTACCGGCAGGACTTTCCGCTCATTGGCTATTTATGCAAGTATTTGCTGGCGGCCTGGCTGGCCTTATGGTTAGCCTTGAAAATGGAAATGGACCAGCCAGCGACCGCCTTGCTCACCGTGGTGATCGTCATGCATTTCCGCTCAGGCATGGTGATTACCAAGAGTTATTACCGCTTGATCGGGACCGGGATCGGCATCCTGTTTTCGTTACTGCTGGTAGCATGGTTTGCGCAGGACCGTTTCCCGTTTTTTATCGCGGCAGCCTTGTGGATAGGCGGTTGCACCGCAGGTTCGCTGGTTTACCGCCATTTTCAGTCTTATGGGTTTGTGCTGGCAGGCTACACCTTGTGTATTGTCGGTTTGCCTGCCACCCTCACGCCCTGGCACACTTTTCAAATAGCCTCCACGCGTATGTCGGAGATTGGGGTGGGTTTGCTCAGCGCCACCCTGGTCAGCGAGTTGGTGTTGCCGCAACGGCTGTGGGAAAACATCCAGGCCGTGGTGCGTGGCAAGTTTCGCGATTTTAGCCTGCTGTTGGGATCTGGCACCCCGGTCGGCTTGAACCAGCCGTTTACCAAGTTTATGCAAGATCTCTATCAACTGGAGTCTTTCCGGTCCTCTGCGCAATTTGAAACAGATGATGCACGCGTGCACAGCGGCACGATTAACCAGCTCAATATGCGTTTTATGGCGGTTTCCACCACCTATGTCATCTTTCAACGCTTGCTACAACGGCTGCAGCGGCGGGAGCGCCAGCACGAGGCGCAGGCGCTGCGCGATTTGATGCAACCGCTGGCGGATGCCTTCTTGATCAACGGGCATCCTGCCAACAGCCCACGGGCACTGGCAGATTTGCAAGCAACGGTTGCTGCCTATCAGCAAGCATTCCCGGCTGCCTTCAACCAGCAGAGACAGGCGTTGTCAGCCTTGCTGGATGCCAGGCAACTGGAACTGGACACAGGCGCCGAGCTCTTGCAGCGCCTGGCCGCTGAGCTGGCGGCTTACCTGCAAACCTATCTGTGGCTGGTGGCCAGCCCGGGCAAACGCCAGGTAGCCAGCCGTGAGTTCACTGCCGCAAATGTGGAGATGCAAATTGACTGGCTGCCAGTGATGATTGCTGCCACGCGAGGGGCGTTCACCTTGCTGATACTGGCCGCTCTCTGGATGAGTATCGATTGGCCCTCCGGCATCCTGGCCATGACCCTGGGGGTGATTACCAGCACCTTGTTTGCGGGAAGCCCCACGCCGATGGCCACCTTACGGCAGTTTGCGGCCGGTGTGGTGCTAGGCATCGTCCTCGTTTACATCAGCAATGTCTTCTGGCTGACCGCAGCGCATGATTACTTGATGTTATGCCTAGTGCTCGCCCCAGCCATTTTGCTGACGGCCTGGCTCAGTGCCAGACCGGCTACGGCGCTGGTGGGGGCCGGTCTGGGGATTGCCTATTTCCTGATGATAGGCTTTAACCAGGCCTTGGGCGATAACCCGGTCAGGTATTTTAATGATTCGATTGCGCTGATGATTGCGCTGGGAGTGTCCGCCATGATGTTTAGCCTCACGGATTATGCGGCCAGCCCCTGGGCCCGGCGCCGGATCGCGCGGCAATTGCGTGGATTGGTGGTCGAGGCTTGCCTGCATACGGGCATGACTGCGGCCGTATTTGAAGCGCGCGCACGAGACTTGGTGCAGCGCTCTGGCGATCTGCACCGGCCGCAAGTGGCTGACAGTGTGGGGGGGGTGGAGGCATTATGCGCCACGCTGGAGATCGGGCATTCGGTGATTGCCTTGCGGACAGTGGCAGGCTCTCTGCCATTGCAAGCGCAGCGCTTGCTGCAACATACGCTGCTGCTGATTGCGCACAATGATAAACAGCCCAGGCCAAAAAACCGGCAACAGCTGTTGCAGTGGCTGGATCACTTTCTGGCCTGGCTGCAAGGCGGGGAATATGCGCAGGCCCTGAGCCCGGCATCATTGCAAACGCTGATCACGCAGTTGCACTTTATCCGGCTGGTCATTGCGACCGAAGCGCCAGATCACCAGGCCAGTAACTTAGCGCAGGAGGTTGAACATGCGGCATGAATGGGTCCCACGCGAACTGACTTTTCTGGATGCCCATGTACCGACCTTGTTTGTCGCTTTTTTACTTGCTGCCTTGGTCATCTGGCAGCTGGATAAATGGCTGGCTGCTTTGGCGCTGTACGAGCGGGTCTGGTATCCGGCTTTATTACGCGTGGCGCTGTTTCTGGGCGTGTTTTCGTTGTTTGGTTTAATGGTGTATTGAAAGGTGGGCGCATGCAAACGCAACGCATCTGGACGAAGTTAACCACAGGGTTTCTGCGCGTGGGGATCACGCTGGGCATTGCCGTGGCTGCCGGGCTGCTGGGCTATAAGCTGTGGATCCGTTACACCGATTATCCCTGGACCAGGGATGGCCGTGTGCGTGCCGATGTGGTGAATATTGCCCCGGATGTGGCCGGGCTGGTGATTGCCGTACCGGTTCACGATAACCAGTATGTACACAAAGGCGAGGTGCTGTTCAAGATAGACCCGCTGCATTACACCCATGCGCTGGCCGAGGCCAAAGCCATTAGCCAGCAGCGTAAATCACTGTGGGAAATGAAGCAGCAGCAGGCCTCGCGCCGGGCACATTTAGATGATGAAGTCATTTCACGCGAAAACCGTGAAGATACTGATCTGGGGGCGCTGGCGGCGAAAGCCGATTATGAGGCGGCCGTCGCACAGGTCGAAAAAATCAAGCTCGACCTGGAACGTACCGTAGTGCGCTCACCGGTGGACGGCTGGGTCTCTAACCTGCTGGTGCGTCCCGGTGATTTTGCCCAGGTCGGGGCGGCCAAACTGGCGGTGATCGACCAGCACTCGTTCTGGGTCTATGGGTATTTTGAGGAGCATAAGCTGAGCATGATCAACCCCGGCGACAGCGCGGACGTACAATTGCTGGGCAGCCATCTTACACTCAAGGGCCATGTGGAAAGCATCGCCCACGGCATCACTGACCGCGACAACCCCACCGACGTGCGCCTGCTGGCCAACGTCAACCCGACCTTTAACTGGGTCAGGTTGGCGCAACGCATTCCGGTGCGCATTCAGCTTGACCAGATTCCGGCCGACCTGACGCTGGTCGCCGGCATGACCTGTTCCGTCGTCATCAACCCCTCGCGCTGATGCCAGATTCAACAGAAGGGCATGCTCTGTTAAGATGACAGTACATTGATGACAATCTAAGCGCATGCTTAAAGAAAAACCACCTCAGGGACTGTGGTCCCTGCTTATTTCCATCCTTGCTTATCTGGCCCTGGCGCAAGCAGACAAAATCCTGACCATGGGCCAGCCTGAGTCGCTCACCATTGCGATCCTGTTTGTCTTGCTGATTATCAATCTGGCTTTTCAGCTGTCATTCCAGGTGGAATATGTCGCCGAGCGGCTCAAGGAGCCATATGGCACCATGATACTCACCATCAGTGCCGTGATCATCGAAGTGGTGATTATTGTCATGATGCTGAGTCATACCTCCTCGACCACCCTGGCCAGGGATGCGATCTATTCCGCCGTCATGCTTGATATCAATGGCATTCTCGGTTTGTGTGCCATTGTCGGCGGCATAAAATATGGCGAGGTTGAGTACAACGTCAACTCCGGCAATACCTACATCGTCATGATCATGACTGCGCTCGGCATCTCCATGGCCTTACCGGCCTTTTTGCCGCCCGAGCACTGGCGCGTTTATTCGGTGTTTACCATCGTCACCATGAGTGTGTTTTATGCCTTGTTCCTCAAAATGCAAACCGGGCGCCACCGCAATTATTTTAGCTACCGTGACCAGCACCAGGCTGGCTTACCTGAGGGGCAGGCAGGTGTGATCAGCACCAATGTCAAATTTTCCATTCTTTACATCCTGGCCGGCATCGTTACCATCGGATTCCTGTCAGAAGAAATGAGCCTGCACATGGATGCAGGCTTAACCGGCAGTGGCGTGCCACCGATCGTGGCGGCGATTGTGGTGGCGATCATCGCTGCCAGTCCAGAAGTGCTCACAGCGTTAAAAGCGGCGGTGAATGACCGCATGCAAACCGTAGTTAATATTTCACTAGGGGCCACCTTGTCTACCGTGATTTTGACCGTGCCGGTGATTGAGGCGATTGCCTTGATTGAAGGCCGGCCGTTGATTGTGGGGTTGTCACCCACGCAGATGGTGATGACGTTTTTGACTTTGATTGTGGCAACCATTAATCTGCATGATGGCGAAACCAATGCGATTGAGGGCATGACGCATTTTGTATTGTTTATGGCTTTTGCCATGTTGGCCTCCCTGGGCATGTGATGATCAGTATGTGATGGTCTGTGTGTGATGGTCTGTGTGTGATGGTCTGTGTGTGACTCCCCCTTAAGAAAATAATGACCTGATGAATATTGTGCTTGAACTGATTCAGCAGTATGGCTTGCTGATTGTGTTTGCCAGTGTGTTCCTGGAGCAGATGGGCTTGCCTTTGCCTGCGTATCCAACCTTGTTGCTGGCCGGCGTGCTGATCGGCAATGGTGAGTATTCTTGGGCGGCCATGCTGCTGGTGGCCCTGACCGCTGCCTTGGTGGCGGATTCCATCTGGTATCGCGCCGGGCGCAAGTACGGTAAGCGCGTCATGGGCAAACTGTGCAAAATCTCCTTGTCGCCCGACACCTGTGTGCGGCAAACGGAGGCGCTCTACCTCAAGTTTGGCCCGCCCGCCTTACTGGTGTGCAAATTTATCCCAGGCTTTGCCTCTATTTCGAGTGCGTTGGCTGGCTCCTCCGGCACGCGTTACTGGCTGTTCGCCCTGATGGATGGCCTGGGTGCTTTGCTGTGGGCCGGGTCTGCATTGTGGTTAGGCAATCTGTTCAGCTCAGCCATCGATGAACTGATGTTGACGCTGGTGGAAATGGGCAAATGGGGCACCGGCCTGGTTTTACTGCTGTTGACTGCGTTTATTGCCGGCAAATGGTGGGACCGGCAACGCTTTCTCAAAAGCCTGCGCATGGCGCGTATCAGTGTGGAAGAATTGCACAGCTTGATAGCCAGTGGTGCGGCGCCGGTGATTCTGGATACACGTGCGCGCCACTTGGTTGAGGATGGCTGGATTCCGGGCGCCCAGTTTGTCACGCTGGAAGACGCAGACCAGTTGACGCTGGATATTGATGAAGATGCCCCTGTCATTTTGTACTGCTCGTGCCCGAATGAAGTCACTGCCGCTAAAGTGGCAAAAAAACTGATCCGCCGCGGTTACCGCAATATCCGTCCATTGAGTGGCGGCATTGATGCCTGGCGCGATGCCGGTTTTGAAATCACCATTGCAAAGGATGCACATGTTTAATGTGGTAGGGATTGCACTCAAACGGCCCTACACCTTTGTGGTGATGGCGTTGCTGATTCTGATTTTTGGCACCTTGTCGGCCTTGCGCAGCCCGGTGGATATTTTTCCGGATATCCGCATCCCGGTGGTGGCGGTGGCCTGGCAATACAATGGCTTGCCACCGGACGACATGGCCGGCCGCATCAGTACGCTGTATCAGCGCAGCCTGACCACCACCGTCAACGATATCGAGCATATCGAGGCCAATTCATACAATGGGTTTGCCATCGTCAAAATCTTTTTCCACATGGGCGTCAATATCGCCACCGCCAATGCGCAGGTGGCGGCGATTTCGCAAACAGTGACGCGGCAAATGCCCAACGGCACTACGCCGCCGCTGATTCTTAACTATAACGCTTCCACGGTGCCCATCTTGCAAATTGCCTTGTCTGGCAAGGGGCTGACCGAGCAGAACCTGGCCGACCTTGGCCTGAATGCCGTGCGTATCCGGCTGGTCACGGTGCCTGGGGCCGGGGTGCCGTTCCCGTATGGCGGCAAAAGCCGCCAGATCCAGATTGACCTCAACCCGGCTGCCTTGCAGGCCCGTGGCTTGTCAGCCCAGGATATCGCCAATGCACTGGCTGCCCACAATATGATCGTGCCGGTCGGCACGCAGAAAATTGGCAGTATCGAATACACGCTGAACCTGAATAATGCCGTGACCAATATTGATGAGTTGGCGAATATTCCGGTCAAAGTGGTCAATGGCGCCATGGTCTATATGCGTGATATTGGCCAGGTGCGCGATGGCAGTCCACCACAAACCAATATCGTGCATGTGGATGGCAACCGCTCGGTACTGATGACTATCCTCAAAAATGGTGCCATCTCGACGCTGGATATTGTTGACGGCATTAAAGCCAAGCTGGAAGAGATTAAACCGGCCTTGCCAGAGGCACTGGTGGCGACGCCGATCAATGACCAATCCCTGTTTGTGCGTGCGGCGATTGAGGGCGTGGTGTTCGAAGGTGTACTGGCGGCCGTGCTCACCAGCCTCATGATTCTGCTGTTTCTGGGCAGCTGGCGCTCGTCGCTGATCATTGCTACCTCTATCCCCTTGTCTATCTTGGGCGCCGTGATGGGGCTGTCGGCGATAGGCGAGACGCTCAATATCATGACTCTGGGTGGTCTGGCCCTGGCTGTGGGTTTGCTAGTGGATGAGGCGACGGTGACTATTGAAAACATTAACTGGCATCTTGAGCAAGGCAAGCCGGTCGAGCAGTCCATCCTCGATGGTGCTGCGCAAATTGTCACGCCTGCGTTTGTCTCGCTGCTGTGTATTTGCATCGTGTTTGTGCCCATGTTTTTTTTAGAAGGCGTGTCGCGCTTTTTATTCGTGCCTATGGCGGAGGCGGTCATGTTTGCCATGGTCAGCTCGTTTATCCTGTCGCGCACGCTGGTGCCGACCATGGCCAACTACCTGCTCAAACCCCATGGTGCCGGTGAACATGGGCAAGCCAGCCGCAACCCTCTGGTCAGGTTCCAGCAGCAGTTTGAACGCCACTTTGAGCAACTCAGGCAGGGCTACCATGGCGTGCTCAAGCTGGCGATTGCGCATCGCCGCCTGTTTATGGCCGGTTTTATGTTGCTGGTGATGCTATCGTTTTTATTGCTGCCCATGCTGGGCCGTAACTTTTTCCCGGCGGTGGATAGCGGCCAAATCCTCATGCATGCCCGCGTCCCCGTCGGTACCCGCATTGAGGACACAGCCAACCGTTTTGCCCGCATCCAGGCCGCCATCAAACAGGTGATTCCGCCGGAGGAAATACTGACCATCGTCGACAACATCGGCATGCCGATCAGCAGCATCAACATGACTTATAACAACACCGGCCTCACCGGCGCGCATGATGGCGATATCCAGATTGCGCTTAAGCCGGAGCATGCGCCGACGGCTGAATATGTCCGCACCTTGCGTGAGGTCTTGCCCAAGCAGTTTCCAGATACCACTTTTTCGTTTCCACCGGCGGATATCGTCAGCCAGATCCTTAACTTTGGCTCACCGGCGCCGATTGACCTGCAGATCCGTGGCGGTAAACTGGCTGAAGACTTTGTCTATGCCAACCAGTTACTGGCGCGCATCCGCGCGGTGCCGGGGGTAGTGGATGCACGTATCCAGCAATCCCGCCGCCGTCCGGCTTTTGACATTAGCGTGGATAAAACCCGTGCACAAGAGTTAGGCATCAGCACGCGCGACGTGACTAACAGCCTGGTGGTGAACCTGGCGGGTAGCTCGCAAGTGTCGCCAACCTATTGGTTGAATCCGGCCAACGGCGTGACGTATCCGATTGTGCTGCAAACCCCGCAATACCAGCTGGATAGCCTCAACACGCTGGCTAACCTGCCGGTTGGTGGTGCGGATGCGGCACTGCAAACATTAGGGGGGCTGGCAACGTTTAAACGCAGTGTCGGCAATGCCGTGATCAGCCAATATGATATCCAGCCCATGGTGCAGATTCATGCCAGCACGCAGGACCGTGACTTAGGCGCGGTGGCGGCCGATATCCGCAAAATCCTGGATGAAACCCAAGCGCAAGTGCCTAAAGCCGCCAGCGTGGTCATGTTGGGCCAGGTGCAAACCATGCAAAGTGCATTCACTGGCCTGTTTTTCGGTTTGTTGGGGGCGATTGTGTTGATTTACCTGCTGATTGTGGTCAACTTGCAATCCTGGAGCGATCCCTTTGTGATTATTTCAGCTTTACCAGCTGCGCTGGCCGGTATCGTCTGGATGTTGTTTGTGACGTTCACGCCTTTGTCGGTGCCCGCCCTGACCGGCGCCATCATGTGTATGGGGGTGGCGACCGCCAACAGTGTGCTGGTGATCAGCTTTGCCCGAGAGCGGCTGGCTGCGTTACAAGATGCCACGGCGGCGGCACTGGAGGCCGGGTTTGTGCGCTTTAGACCGGTGCTGATGACCGCGTTGGCCATGGTTATCGGCATGACGCCTATGGCGTTGGGCCTGGGGGAAGGCGGTGAGCAGAATGCGCCACTGGGCCGGGCCGTGATTGGCGGTTTACTTTTTGCGACTGTGGCGACTTTATTGTTTGTGCCTGTCGTCTTTAGCGCGATTCATCAAAAACAAAAGGCTGCGCCTGACCATCCCGATGCCGGTCAAGGCAGCCAAGCAGGAGAGCCTAGTCATGAATAATCCACCCACTGCCAGCCGCGGCCTTAAACTGGCCGGCCTGGTCTTGGCCCTGATCGCCAGCGGTATTGTGATCGCCGGGATCAGCAGCCGTAGCAGTCATGAGGCCAGCGTCAAGGCCTGGACCGACCAGCAGGCGATTCCGACCGTGAGTATTAATCCGCCCGATCAGGCAGACCAGGGCGGCAGCCTGATGTTGCCCGGGCGCTTTGAGGCCTACGCGCGCGCACCGATTTATGCGCGCGTCAGTGGGTATTTAAAAAACTGGAAAGCCGACATTGGCACGCGCGTGAAAGGCGGACAGCTGCTCGCCGAAATTGAAACGCCAGATTTAGATCAGGAGTTATTGCAAGCGCAGGCCGACCTTGCCAGCGCACAAGCTAATGTTGCCCTGGCAGAAACTACGGCCAAGCGCTGGCAGGAAATGCTAAAGACGCAGTCGATTGCGCGCCAGGCCGTCGATGAAAAAGTGGGAGACTTGCAAAGCAAGCAGGCGATCGTGAAAGCGGCCGAGGCCAATGTCAACCGGTTGCTCGCCCTCAAAAGTTTTGCCCGCATCGTCGCGCCGTTTGATGGCTCGGTGACTGCGCGCAATACCGACACTGGCGCGCTGATCAATGCGGGCAGTAGCAGTGCGACGCTATTGCCGCTATTTGAAGTCTCGAACACGCGCCAGTTGCGCCTCTATATCAATGTGCCACAAAATTATGTCGGCCAGATCCGGACAGGTGACAAAGCCAGGTTTACCGTGCCGGAAGCCGCAGGTGAGACGTTCGAGGCCACGATACAATCGACTTCAGGCGCGATCAACGCCTCTTCTGGGACAACGCTGGTACAGCTACTGGTGGATAATGCAGCGGGCCGTTTCTTGCCTGGCGGCTTTGCCAATGTCAATTTGCTATTCAATGATGCCGTTGCGCGCCTGAGCATCCCTGCCAGCGCGCTGATTTTTGACCAGAATGGCCTCAAGGTGGCGACCGTTGGCCAAGACCGCAAGGTGACTTTGAAAACAATCACCATTGCGCGTGACCTGGGTAAAAAACTGGAAGTGCAGTCCGGCCTGACAAGCACGGATATGGTGATAGAGAATCCGCCAGATGGCCTCAATGACGGGGACCAGGTCAATATTGCAAAGAAGGTCGCATCCGAAAAATAATGACTGCTTAACCCTGCAACTCCAGTCTATCCCTGCTTGCCAAGGTTAGCGAGTAAATACTAACCAGCCGCTTAATGCTGCCGCTGAGACTGCCAGGAACAGATTGACCGCCGGTGGCAGCCAGTAAACGTGGCCACGGGGTTTTTCCTGTGTGCTGAGTGATTGATAAAACAGCAGAAACTGGATGGCAGAAAAGATTGCCGTACAGGCACCAATCAGGATAAACCCAACCCCGATATACAGCGACAAGGTGGTTTGCGATTGTGACACTGGGGCACCCTTTGCCATGAGCTGTATAAACAAGCCAAAACGCTCAATCACAAACCCCAGCCCCATCAGGGCAATGGCTGAACGTTGCCAGGCCAGTAAAGTGCGTTCGGCTGCAAAGTAAACGCGAGGATCATCAAGGTAAGACATAATGTGCGCACGCTCCTGAAATTGTTCCAGCTGCCTAAGTCTGTCGCTGGGCCGTGATCACCCCTGGCACTTGCTTTAACCTTCCTAGCAAATGCTCTAGCTGGTCTAGGTCAACCAGCTCGACCGTAAAGCGCATGAGGGCAACATGGTTGCGGCTAAGGGTGTTCGCTTTGGTGGTATTGATTTTTTCACGCGCAAACAGCTCGCTGATGTCACGCAATAATCCCTGACGGTCATTGGCTTCCAGCACGATATCCACTTCGTATACGCCAGATTGTTTATTCCCCCATTGCGCATTGAGCAGGCGGTTGTGGCGTGCACTGTCCAGGCGCGTAATAAACGAGCAGGCCTGGCGGTGGATGGTCACGCTGTGGTGACGCGTCAGGTAGGCGACAATCGGTTCTGGTGACACCGGCTTGCAGCATTTGGCCATGGTGGTTTGCACATTGCCTATGCCTTCAATCATAATGCCCGCATGGTTCACCTGCGAGGCGCTGGGGCGCTTGATGGTGGCTGGCGGATTGTCTTGTGCAACCGGGCTCAATTCTCCCTGAATAGTGATGGCAATCTGGTGTTCGCTGATATCGCCGCGGCCAATCGCTGCCAGGCAATCTTCCAGTTTTTGGAATTGCAGCTTTTGTGCCACTTTTTCAAGCGGCAGGCTGCTGGCCCCGGCACGGTGTAATTCTTTGTCCAATTTAGCCCGGCCCTGGGCGACGTTTTCTTCAAAATGCTGGTATTTAAACCAGTGGCGCACCTTGGCGCGTGCACTGGCACTTTGCAAAAAGCCGAGGGCAGGGTTCAGCCAGTCACGGCTGGGTGCGCCATGTTTGGCAGTCAGGATTTCCACCCGCTGGCCGTTTTCCAGCTTGGTATACAAGGGGACGATCTGTCCGTCGATTTTCGCGCCGCGGGTGCGATGCCCAAGATCAGTATGTAAAGCGTAAGCAAAGTCTATGGGCGTGGCGCCTTTGGGCAAGTCCATGACTTTGCCTTGTGGAGTCAGCACGTACACTTTGTCTTGCAATAATTCGTTGTTGAATTGCTCCAGCAAATCACCGTGCTCAGCGACTTCATCCTTCCAGGACAGGATCTGGCGCAACCAGGCAATTTTCTCGTCAAATTTTGCATCAGACTTGCCGCCTTCTTTATAGCGCCAATGCGCGGCCACGCCCAGCTCAGAATGCTGGTGCATTTCAAGGGTGCGGATTTGCACCTCCAGTGCAAGGCCACGCGGCCCGCTCACCGCTGTGTGCAGGGAACGGTAGTTGTTACTTTTGGGGCGGGCAATATAGTCATCAAACTCGCCTGGGATCGGTTGCCATAAGTGATGCACCAGGCCGAGTGCGGTATAGCAATCCTTGACATCTTGTACCATGATGCGTACCGCACGCACGTCATACAGTTGGTTAAATTGCAGATGTTTGCTGCGCATTTTTTTCACAATGCTGTAGATATGTTTGGGCCGGCCGCTGACTTCACCCTGGATACCCGCTTGAGCCAGTTCATGCTGCAGCTGCTTCACCACCTCTGCAATATACTGCTCCCGGTCCACCCGCCGTTCGTCCAGCATTTTGGCGACTTCTTTATACAGCTGCGGTTCGAGGTAACGTAAGGATAAATCTTCGAGTTCCCATTTAAGTTGCCACACGCCGAGACGGTTGGCCAGCGGGGCAAAAATGCTCTGGTTTTCGCGCGCAATCTGCACTTGTTGCGCTGGGCTGGCGCCAGACAAATGCCGAAGTAACTGGGTACGCTCTGCCAGCTTGATCAACACGACCCGGATATCTTGCACCATGGCCAGTAGCATTTTGCGCAGTGCTTCCAACTGTTGTGCGCGGTCAGTCTGTTTATGGCCTGGTTTGGAATCCGCATGATGCAAGCCATCCAGTTCACTCAAGGCATGAATATGTGACATGCGCGAAATGCCCTCTATCAGGCTGACAACGGACGGATTGAAGCGGTCGGATAAGTGGACGGACCAGTCCTCAAGAAAATCTGGCACAGCATACAGAATGCAGGCAGTCAGGCTGTCTGCATCCATGTTGATGTCAGAGAGGATCGCGGCCGTTTCTAAAGCATGTTGCAATAGGGGATAACCGTTGATGGCATGATGTTGCGCATACCAGTCTGCTGCGAGCTCAGCCGCCTGCCGAATTTGTGCCAATTCACCCGCTGTAAAGCATTGCGCTAAGGGCTCCATCCACAAACTGAGTGCCTGTGGATCAAGGATAGTGGGCGTGTGGGGAGAGCGGTGACGAGAAACCATGCCCTATTATCGCCGCGATCCCAAGCCAGCGTAAAGATAAAACGCGTCCTGACGACAGATCAAGACGCGCACCAGCAGCAGATGGGGGCTCACCGCTGCTGGTATCGCCTAGTCATTAAGCGATCAAGCTAATGCCAAGTACCGTTGCCAGCGCAATGCCGATAGCCAGTAACAGGAAAATAAAGAAAAATACTTTTGAGATCGTGGCCGCGCCCGACTCAACGCCTCTAAACCCTAATAGCCCGGCGATAAATGAAATGACCAGAAACAAGAGTGCGTAATAAAGCATGCTCGACCTTTCTTAAAAGTTTAAATACATGCTAATGATAAAAAAAGGGTGACATGTGCACTATCAGCCTGTGGCGTGACTGGCAGTCAGAAAACGCTGACGTAAGATGGGTAGATTACAAACCGTCATAAATCTCCGGCATGAAACATTTGCAACAATAAAAGTGCTTGGCAAGCCAGCAAATGTGGGTATATTGTTGTGTAACAGCAGGGTATCTGCATAACCTGAATGCCAGCTGGCTGGGTTCTACAACTTTAAGAGGAGGTGTCATGCGCGGGATTACACAGCAGCGGGCGACATGGTGGGCGGGCATCGCTTGCCTGTTTGGACTGTGCTTGCCAGGCTCATGCGCCTTGGCCTCCAGTGATAGTGCCAAAGTCATTAGCCGCGGCATGAATGAGGTTGACGCAAAGCGCACGGCCAAATCTGCAATTAAACCACCGGTCATCGCGCTGGTGAATATGGATGAAGTGTCACCGGATTGCCAGCAACAGGTCACCACGGCCAGAATTAAAACAGTGGCTTACAGTGAAAGCGGCATGACGCCAGAGAAAATCAAGTTTGACTGGCAGGGCAATGCCCTGGATGTAGCGACCAATGTCGGCGAAAACCCCGTGTTGTCGCTAGAAGAAATTCAGGCGGCACACCAGTTTATCCGGGTAGGTAAACAGTACCTGATTCATTTTCAGCTCTGTGCGGATGGCCAGCAACGCAGCCTGATTAATTTATATGCCACGCTGGATTCAGTCCCCGGCCGCCCGGCAGCATCCAGCCGTCCGGCACGTAAAATGAAATCCTGAGGTTTACTGCAGGGAAAGGGTGCTTGCGCCTGATTGTCTTATGCAGAGGCGTCGCTGCCTGGCCGTTGAAAACGCACAGACATCACTGTCCCCACGCCTTGTGCGCCTGCACTGACCGTAATGCTGGCACCGTGCAGCGCCACAATTTCCTTGACGATAGATAAGCCTAATCCACTGCCTTCCTGTGCATGGTTGAGCACGCGGTGGAAGCGTTCAAAGACCATGGCATGCTCCTGTTCCGGGATGCCGATGCCATTGTCTTCAACCTTGACGTCTATCCATTTGTCCAGCGCAATCACTGACAGCGTCACCTTGCCGCCTTCGGGAGTATAGCGTACCGCATTATCCAGCAAGTTAACCAGCAGGATTTTAAGGCGTTGCTTGTCAGCGCTGATGGTGAAGTCGGGCAAAGGCCCGTCAGCGCTAGACTCCAGGCCAAGATCTATATTTTTTTGCAGCGCAAAATGAATGACGTCGACACAGGCATCTTGGGCCAGCGCAAGCAGGTTTACCGGCTTGAGCGCGATAATATTGGCAGCTTCCGGCTGGTTGTGGGACAGCCGTAACAGCTGGTTGACGATGTGCGTCAATTTGGTCACGCTGTCGCTGATCATGCGAAGCTGATGCTGCGGCTGGTCCTGCCGTAGCGCAAGCTCCACTTGGGCTTGTATGCCCGCCAGCGGTGTGCGCAATTGATGGGCCGCATCGGCAATAAACTGGTTCTGCGCCAGGATGGCATTGTTGAGTCTACCCATCAGCAGGTTGATCGAGTTGATCAATACCATCGCTTCTTCGGGTACATTGTTAAGCATCACGGGCTCCAATTGCGTGCTGGAGCGCTTGGCGATTTCTTCGTTGAGTTCGTGCAGTGGCCTGAGACCTTTGGTCACCCCGGCCAACAACATGACGCTGCAGACCAGCAACAGTAACAATTGCGGCAGGATGATGGCGAACAGAATCCGGCTGCGCAAATCATTCCGTTTGTTCACGGTCTCTGCAATCAGCACAGAGTAAGTGTGAGCCTGGTTCAAAGGATCGACAATCTTGCTTCTCAAGGTGAGTAGTCGCACGACTTCACCATGTGCTTTGGCATAACGTAAATGACGGTGATTTAAGGTGTCTTTAATGTTAAAGGGCAGGGCAGCATCGCCACTCAGGTAATGGCCTTGTGCGTCGTAAATGGCAAAATAGGTTTTGTCATCCTTGTCAGAAAACAGCACCGTTTGCGATTCTGTACTCATTCTGAAATTTTCCGGGCTCTTGCCGGATTCGCTGATCATGGCAACGACATCATTGGCGATATCTTCCAGCATCTCATCAAACGATTGCTCAATAAAATGGCTACCCACCTTATATAAAATGGTGGTATCCAACGGCACCAAAATAAACATGGGGATGGTCACCCACAAGAATAGCTGTTTACGCAGGGTGCGGCCCTGGCTCAATTTGAACAATCTATTCATGTCTTTTTTTGTTCCATGATATAGCCCAAACCACGCACGTTGGAGATACACACCTCGCCATCGCCCAGTTTTTTGCGCAAACGGTGCACATACACCTCAATCGCATTCTGGCCGATATCCTGTTCCCAGTTGCACAGGCTTTCAATCAGCGCTTCTTTGGTCACCAGCTTGCCGCATTTATTCGCCAGGGTCTCCAGTAACGAAAACTCGCGTGGCGAGATGTTGAGTTTCTCGCCATTCAGGTGAACGCTATGCTCCTTGGTATCCAGTTCTAACGGGCCTATGGTGATTTTTGAGGAGTAATGCGCATTCACGCGACGGATTTGCGCGCGGATTCTGGCAGCCAGTTCCGGCAACCGGAACGGTTTGATCAGGTAGTCGTCAGCACCCATATCAAAGGCGTTGACGATATCGTCAGGATTGTCATTCGCCGTCAATACAATAATAGGCACGGATTGTTTGCCGCTGCGCAAGCGTTGGATGACTTCAAAACCGGTTAAAAACGGCAGGCCCAAATCCAGCAAAACCAGGTCATAGGTTTGCGACTGTGCCGCCAACACGCCATCTTTGCCATTTCTGAACCAGTCAACTGCGTAAGTCGCATTGACCAGCGATTGCACCACGGCATCGCCGAGTACCACATCATCTTCTACCAGCAGAATACGCATTGATTTGGGTCCAACTTCAAGAATGCTGCTAGCTTGCCTCAAGCAGACTTACAGCTTGCTTACATCAAATTTGCCTATCAAGCGCTGTAAGTGTTTCGTAAGAATTTGATTGCATGATGGCACCGTGATCAATATTTCAAGGGCAGCACAGCCGCGAGCTTTATGGTGTACGCGGGATGTCGCTGAACAAACGAGGAGAGGGTGATGTTATTTATTGTAGATTTTGATGGCACCATTTCAAAGTCGGACACGATTGATGCCTTGCTGGAGAAGTTTGCCGATGACCGTTGGCAGCAGTATGAGCAATCGTGGCTGGCGGGCGAGATTGATGCCGTCACCTGCATGAGCAACCAGCTGGCCTTAGTTGAGGCTGACCACATTGCCCTCGAAAGTTTCTTCCGTACCATAGAGCTAGACCGCAGCTTCTGCCAGTTTCATGCATTTGCCCGCCAGTTTGCGCGTGTGGTGATTGCCAGTGATGGCCTGGATCACGCGATCAAGGTTTCCATGCAACACTCTGCGTTCCCTGAGGTGCCGGTGTTTGCCAACCGTCTGAATTTTGAACCCAAAGGCATCCGCATGACGTTTCCTAACCGCCAGCCCGATTGCGCAGGCGGCAATGGCAATTGCAAATGTGCGATTGCCAATGCGCAGCGAGCCTATCCTGGTGAAAAAGTGGTGCTGATTGGCGATGGCAAGTCAGATGCCTGTCTGGCCAAGCGCGCAGACGTCGTGTTTGCCAAAGGCTCACTGGTCAAGCACTGCGAAAAAAACCAGATACCTTTTATTCCGTTTTCAACCTTTAACGACGTTGTGGCCGAATTGCAAAACTGGCCGGAATGTCAGATTTCAACCACCCTTACCCACCAAACTGCCTAGTGAGGCGATTTCATTATGGACCAAAAAATTATAGAAATTCTCGATAAGAACAACCAGTACTGTTCACATGGTGACACGGTGAACTATGCCGACCCCCCGAAAGTGTTTGAGGGCTGTGATGGCAGCTTTTTGTATGATGAAAAAGGGGTGAAATACCTCGATTGGCAAATGTGGTATTCCGCCGTGAACTTTGGCTACAAAAACGAGCGCATTGCCAATGCCTTGAAACAGCAGATTGATACCTTGCCACAGCTGGCCAGCCAATACCTGCACAAGGAAAAAGTCGAGCTGGCAGAAATTATCTGCCGCTATATGGAAGACAAATACGGGGTCAAAGGCCGTGTCCACTTCAACGTGGGTGGCGCGCAGGCGGTGGAAGACTCCTTGAAAGTGGTGCGTAACCATACTGGTAAAACCCATCAGTTCGCCTTTATGGGCGGCTACCATGGACGTACGCTAGGCGCTTCTGCGATTACTTCCAGCTACCGTTACCGCCGCCGGTTTGGCAACTTTGCTGACCGCGCGCACTTCGTGCCGTATCCATACTGCTTCCGTTGTCCGTATGACATGAAGGTAGAGACTTGCGATACCTATTGCCATAAAGAATTTGAAAAACTGTTTGATACCGAATATCAGTCATTCTGGGATGAAAAATCCAAACAGTGCGAATTTGGCGCCTTTTATATTGAGCCTATGCAAGGCACCGGCGGCTACATTATTCCGCCAGAGGGCTACATGCAAAAGCTGCAAGCCTCGCTGAAAAAACGCAATGTGTTGCTGGTGGCTGATGAGATTCAGATGGGCGTTTACCGTACCGGTAAATTGTGGTCTTGGGAAAACTTTGGCATCGTGCCGGATATTTTTGTATTTGGTAAGGCGATCACCAACGGTTTGAATCCGCTGTCAGGCATCTGGGCGCGTGAAGAGTTGATCTCGCCGGAAAAATTCCCGCCAGGCTCTACTCACTCCACCTTTGCTTCGAATCCGCTGGGGACTGCCGTGGCGCTCGAAGTGTTGAAGATGACGCAAGAATCTGACTTTGAGCCGCATGTACGTCAACGTGGTGCGCATTTCCTCAAGCGTTTGCATGAGTTGAAGTCGCGCTGGAAGTGCGTGGGCGATGTCAGCGGCCTGGGCCTGGCGCTCAGAATCGAGTTGTGCGAGAGCGACGGTTTTACCGCAAGCCGCGCCTTGGCTGACCGCATGTTTAACGAAGGCCTGAAAGGCGATTTGATGATTGGTGACAAGCAGTATGGCTTGGTGCTGGATATCGGTGGCTACGAGAAAAACGTGATCACGCTGGCGCCTTCGCTGATGATTACCGAGGAAGAAATCGACCTGGGTATCCAGCTGTTTGAAATGTTGCTTAAGCGTTGCGGCGCAGAGTAACTTGCTTGAGATGGAAGTGGTCGCTTACGATTTTGATGGCAGCATCCAGGCACAGCTGGCCATGCTGAATGCGCAGGGGGTCCAGCCGGTGCTGCATGCCATGCGCCAGCATGAAACGGCAACACGCTTGTGGGCCTCCGCCAAAGCATTTGCTGCCATGGCCAGCCAGCTGCGGCCGCGTGCAAGCGTGCCGCAGTTTTCACTGATTGGCTCGGGCGACTACCACCATATCTCATTGGCTTTAATTGCGCGTTTTGAGTCGCCATTGACGGTGGTGCTGTTCGACAACCACCCCGACTGGATGGAACCTCCGCATCAATATCATTGCGGCACCTGGGTCTATCAGCTGGCCCGATTGCCACACGTCAAGCGCGTGATCATCATCGGCCTCGAAAGTGGCGATATTGACCACGACCAGTTTAAAAAAGGTGATGTGGAAAGTTTTTTGCAGCAAAAAATCCTGTTATTGCCTTATCGCAAAGTGCAAGTGAATACGCCGCAGCCCCTGTTTTTGCACAGCAAGTTGCTGCAAGACCAGGCGGCAGGCATTCAAGAAGTGCTGTCGCTGATCGCGACTGAGCAGGTGTATATCAGTGTGGATAAAGATTGCTTACAAGCGGCAGATGCCAAGACAAACTGGGAGCAGGGGAGCCTGCCGCTGGCGACGGTTACCGCCGTGATTCAGGCACTTAGCCAGCATAAACAGGTGGTGGGTGCGGATACGGTGGGCGACTTTTCGCCAGTGCGGTTCCGCTCACCGCTTAAGTGGATCGCCTCTTATTTAGACCGTAAGGTGCATCCACGTGAGGCATTACAGGCGGCTGCACAGGTCAATGCCGCGGCCAACCTGCGCTTGTTGCATGCGCTCAGGGGGCAAGCATGATGATACAAACGGGCGCATTATTTGTCGCCGCCGTCTTGCTGGATACACTGGGAACCACTTTGTTTAAACTCGGTGCCATGCAACCAGAGGCAGAAACATCGGCAGCAGATTCGCCGATGGCGTTGCTTAAGGCCAGTCTCACCCGCTGGCATGTCACGGCAGGATTGCTGGTGTATGTGGTGGAGTACGTGATCTGGATCACCTATTTGTCTGCCTCTTCGCTGAGTCAGGCTTTTCCGATGTATAGCATCACCATTGTATTGATCATGCTGGTTTCACGATTGGCATTAAATGAACAGATTGGTAAGAAGCGCTGGCTGGGAGCTTTGCTCATCGTGGCCGGCGTTGGGTTGTTAGGGAGCAACACATGAACACATTGCAACAAATGGTAGGCGAAAACGGTTTTTGGCTGCAACAGTCAGAAGATGCCGCCGTTTTGCTGGTACACGGCTTAACCGGTACGCCTGCAGAAATGAAACATTATGGCAAGCAAATTGCACGCAAAGGCTTGTCTGTGGTGTGCCCCGTCCTGGCTGGCCATTGTGCCTCAATACAAGAGCTGGCGCGTACCAGCTGGCAGGAATGGTTTAGCTCGATTGAAACTGTATTTCTGGAGATGCGCAAACACTATAAAAGCGTGTTTGTTTCCGGGTTGTCCATGGGTGCGCTGATTGCCTTGCTGGTGGCTGCCAAACACGGCAAAGAAGTGGCTGGCGTGGTGCTGTTGTCAGCGACGTTTGTGTATGACGGCTGGAATATCCCCTTGTTCAAGCAGCGTTTTTTGTTGCCCTTGGTGTTGTATTCGCCCTTGCGTTATTTCATGCAGTGGGAAGAAACCGCACCTTACGGCATCAAGTGTGAGCGTACGCGCGCCATGGTGGCGGCCGTGCTTGAAAACAAAGATGCCCGCACCTCAGAAAAAATCGGTTATTTCAAAACCCCGGCCACGGTCATCTACCAGAGTGTCAAATTGATCCGCGCATCGCGCAAGCAGCTGCCGCAAGTGACGTGCCCGGTCTTGATCGTGCACTCGACCGAGGATGACATGGCCAGCCTGAAAAATGCCTATCTGGTAGAAAAAGAAATTGCCAGCAAGCATGTGGAAACCTTTTATATCGGCGATACCTACCACGTGGTGACACTGGACAAGCGTAAGGATGACATCGCCAGACGTAGCGCAGAATTTTGTTTATCCGTGATGAATGCCTGATCGCGGACAGTGAGATCAGTAAGGAGTACTTATGCAGAATACATTTGAAGTGGTGAGTGGCCTGATTGCCGCCAAGCTGGAGATAGACCAGAAGACGATTACACCAGAAAGCAAACTGGTTGACCTGGGCCTGGACTCGCTGGATATTTTTGACATTATCTTCCAGGCAGAGGATCAATACGGCATCAAGGTGCCTAACCCTTCCGAAGAGATTGCTACCGTGGATGACGTTGTGCGCATGCTGGACGACTTACTCAAAACCGGGGCCAGTGCATAATGAGCATGCCGCGCCGGGTGGTGATCACGGGGTCGGGCATCGTTTCGCCGCTAGGCAACGATGTGAAGACCTTTCAACAAAACCTGTTGAATGGCGTGTCAGGCATTGGTGCGCTCAAGGCCGAGTTTGCCGAGCAACTCGAAACGCGCATTGCTGCCCAGTGCCAGTTTGAACCCGAACAGCATTTTAGCCGCCAGGAGCTGGCTTTGCTCGACCGGGTCAGCCAGTTTGCCTTGTACAGCGCTGAGCAAGCCTTGCAGCAATCTGGGATTGATTTGGCTGCCTTCAGCCCAGACATGCTCGGTTGCTTTATCGGCACAGGCATGGGCGGCGCGGCTGCCACCGAAGAAGGCTATGCACGCTTGTTCAAGCAGGGCTTGAACCGGCTTAAACCATTTACCGTCCTCATGGCGATGAACAGTGCGGCGGCCTCGCAAATTGCGACCAAATACCAGCTGGCTGGCCCGAATCAAACCATTTCTACTGCGTGTTCTTCTGCGGCGATCGCCATCGGCGAAGCCGCCAAACAGATTGCCTTTGGACGCTGTGAAGCCGCGCTGGCTGGCGGCAGTGAGGCCTTGCTCACCTTTGGCACCATCAAGGCCTGGGAAGCATTACGCACGCTGGCGAAAGAAGACCCGCAAACCGCTTCAGCCTCCTGCAAACCGTTTTCTGCAGACAGAACCGGGTTGGTGCTTGGCGAGGGCGCTGCGGTGGTCGTACTCGAAACTTACGAGCATGCCCGCGCACGCGGCGCGCATATCCTGGCCGAAATCGTTGGTTTTGGCACCTCGAATGACTTTAGCCATATGACCCAGCCTTCGGTCGAGGGGCAGGCATTGGCCATGCAAAAAGCGCTGCAAGATGCTGGCCTCAATCCGGCACAGATTGGCTATATCAACGCACACGGTACCGGTACCCAGCTCAATGACGTGACCGAGACCCGTGCAATCAAGCAAGTGTTTGGCGAGGCCGCAGCGCAGATTCCGGTCAGCTCCACCAAATCCATGCATGGTCATTTAATGGGCGCTGCCGCCGCGGTGGAACTGGTCGCCTCACTGGTTGCGTTGCAGGAAAACACCTTGCCACCCACCATGCATTTAAACCAGCCTGATCCTGAATGTGATTTGAATTATGTGCCCAACCAGGCGCAAACCGTCCCGCGTCTTGAGACTGTCATGAGTAACTCATTTGCATTTGGTGGCACCAGTGGTGTCCTTATTTTGAGAAAGATCTAATCATGCAAACTGCCTTATATATGGATTCCAACCTCAGTGCCGAAACGCCTGTGTTTGATGTCGAAGTGGGCTACAGTGCCGCTAAGTTTCCCGAGGAAACCTGGAAGACGCTGCTCAAGGACGACCTGGAAGGCTATCGCTTGCATCTGGCGTTTGACTCCGCCAATGTACAGGGCTTCAAGACCGGTTACCTGGCGGTCAAGAAAAACCAGGTCATTGTTTGCCTGGCGCCGTTTTTTATCACCGATTACAACCTGGACACGACGGTGCAAGGGCGCCTGAAGCCTTTGTTGCAAAATATCCGTGAGCGCATTCCGTTCCTGATGCGCGTCAAATTACTGTGTGTCGGCTCACCGATCACTGATGCCTGCAAAATGACTTTGCATCCTGACTATCCGTTTGATCCAGCCATGATGCAAGCCCTGAATGCGCAGTTGCAAAAAATCGCTGCCAAGGCAGGGGCTTCAGTGATTGCGTTTAAAGACGTGCTGGCACGTGACCTGCAAAAAATAGGCGCACCGCTCAATGCGCTGGGCTACAGCACACTCAGAAACATGCCGGTCGCCGTTAATCAGATTGCATTCGACTCCATGGAGGCGTATTTCGCCAGCTTGAGTTACGCCACCCGTAAAGACCTGCGCAGAAAACTGAAAAAACGCTCGCAGATTGAAATCCGCGAAGTGCAGGGGATGCCATCCAATCTGGAAGAAATCTACCAGCTGTATCTGGAAACCTATGAGCGCAGCGAATTGAAGTTCGAAAAACTGACCAGCAGCTTTTTTGAGTTTGTGGCAGGCCTGATGCCTGAGCATACCCGCTTTGTGCTGTATTACCTCGACGGTAAGCTGATTGCGTTTAACATGCTGCTGCATAACGGCCACACCCTGATGGATAAATATATAGGCATGCACCAACCGGTGGCCGCTGAGCACAATATTTACTTTTTAAGCTGGATTTATAACATCGAGATGTGCCTGCGCGATGGCATCACTCAATTCCAAAGTGGCCAGGCTTCCTATGAAGTGAAGAAAAGACTGGGTGCCGAGCTTGAAGACACCTATTTGCTGTTTAAACACACCAACCGTTTCCTGAATCAACCGCTGGCCTGCCTGGCAAAATTGCTTGCTTATGAAAACTTTGACCAGCACGTTTAGCCCCAGCGTAGGCTGGTTATTTGCACTGCTTATTTTTTGCGATACCTTTAGCCAGGTCTTGTTCAAAATGGCCTCGCTGGAGGTGGGCGCGGCTTCGCTGGAAAGCTGGCAGAGTTTTTTTGCCTTTGCAGCCTCACTATTGGTACAGCCTGCGCTGGTGGGGGGCGTACTTTTGTTGCTGGTGGCATTTTGCTGCTGGATGCTGCTGATGTCGCGCACTGACCTCTCCAAGGCGCATCTGATCTCAGGCATTGCTTATGCCACGGTGCCCTTAGTCTCAGTCTGTTTGTTTGCCGAGCATCTGAGCATAGCGCAAATTATGGGGATCGGTTTGATCACCCTGGGCGCAACTATTTCCAGCCTGAGCTAAAGCCTGCAAACGTTTGCGGTCGCAGCCCACTCATGCTTCTCTGAGATGATTTGCCCTGTGCATGCAACAGAGACCTATGCAGGTTTACAACAAAAGTATTCCCTTTGTTGCCACCGTCTTTATTGATATTTCTTGAATTTGTAAATAATTTTCAAAATATAGATAATATTTTTATGCTAAGTTAAATTTTTAGCTGTATATTGTATGTGTATAAAATAGATTTTGCAGTAAATATGTTTACGGTAATTGTATATAAAAGTCGTTCAGTCAAGCAGTTGATTAGTGATGAGCTCACTGAGTTGGTGGAGGCTGCCGCACAAAAGAATCAAGAAAATGCGATTTCTGGTGTGTTACTTTATGACGGGGATTACTTCCTGCAATATCTCGAAGGTCCGGATGTTGCGATCAAGCTGTTGTATCAGCTGATCACCTTAGATGACAGGCACCGCAATGTCGTCAAACTCATGGATGACTTTTCTCCCACGCGGCGTTTTGGCGGCTGGTCGATGTATTGTATTGATGTACAACAGATGTATGGTCAAGATATTTATGAATTGTTAGCCGAGGGCGCGACGTTTGAAAGCACCAATAGCCTGCCCAGCCACGACCGTGTGATTAAGCTGATTACCGCGTTTGCCAGTTCACGCTGGAATGATAGTGACCTGCATCCGCCTGTACAGTCATGGCAATTAGAGTCGCGTCCGTCACCTTTTCGTCCGATTCAACTGAATTTAATTCCCCCTGCAGCTTGTCAATTTGCATTTCAACCGATTATTTCACCGCTCACTGGCCTGATTTCTTCAATCGAAGCCCTGATCAGAAGCCCGAGTGGCGGTTCACCGCAATCCTGTTTTGAGGGCTTAAGCCCGGAAGCATTGTATGCGTTTGACCTCGAATCCAAACAGCACGCGCTGGCGCTGGCCTCGCAGATGCAGCTGGGTGCCGTCAAGCTCGCGCTCAATCTGTTACCGATGTCTTTGATCCGCGTTCCCCATGCCGTTGAAAAACTCCTCGGCTACATTGCACAATTTGATTTCAAGCCGCAGCAAATCATTGTCGAAATTACCGAGCAAGAGTCGATTAGCAACTTTGAAGACTTTCAGGCGGCGATCAAAGAGTTACGTTCGGCAGGGATTAGCGTATCCATTGATGATTTTGGCGCCGGGTTTGCCGGGTTGACTTTGCTGTCCAAGTTCCAGCCTGAAAAGCTAAAAGTGGACCGCTTGATTGTGGAAAATATCCATCAGGATGGTCCCAAGCAGGCGATTGTGCGGGCCATGGTCGAGTGTGCCCATGCCTTGGGCATCACCATTGTGGCTGAAGGGGTAGAGACCATGGAGGAATGGTGCTGGTTACAATCTGCCGGCGTCGATTTGTTTCAAGGCTTTTTATTTGCCAAACCCATGCTCAACGGTGTGGCGCCTATCCAGTGGCCGGTTCAGAGTCAATAATTAGACTTAATAGTTAGACTGGGGCTGCACGTAAGCGCCCCCCAGTGCTACCATCAAAGCCACTGAGGCATTCAGCCTGCGCCCGGTGATGGTGAGCAAGTTGCGTTCTGCGCTCAACAGGGTGGACTGTACGTTTACCACGTATTGGTATGAGCTAATGCCCGCGCGATATTGGTTTTCAGTTTGGGTGACCGCTTCCCGCGCAAACTTGACGGCGGTTTCCTGTTCTTTGGCCTCCGCCTCCAGAATGCGCAACAAGGCCAGGTTATCTTCTACCTCGCGCATGCCATTAATCACAGTTTGTTTATAAGTTGCCACGCTGGCGTCGTAGCGGGCGATAGCGGCATTGGTGTTCGATTTGCGCAACTGGTTATCAAAGATTGGCCCAGCCAGCCCAGGGCCAAGTGACCATAGGCGGTTAGGCAGCGAAAGCAGGTTACTCAAGCTATTGCTGCCATAGCCAAACGTCGCCCCTAGCGTCAGTGTCGGGAACAGCGCCGCCCGTGCCACCCCGATCTGCGCATTGGCAGAGGCGACGCGGCGTTCTGCACCTGCGATGTCTGGCCTGCGCTCCAGCAGGCTCGCAGGCAGGCCAGTATTGGCCGCCGGCAGGGATAAATTGGTCACGTCCTTATAAGGTTGTTGGGCAATGGACAGCTCAGCGGGCGATTTGCCGATCAGCACGGCAATGGCATGTTCCAGCTGTGCCCGCGAAGCGGTGATATCAATGGACTGGGCCAGCGTGTTGCGCAATTGCGTTTCGGCCTGGTTGATTTCCGTACGCGAGGCAAGGCCCACGTTATAGCGGTTGGTCGTGAGCTGCAGCGAACGCTGAAAGCTTTTAGCCGTGTTATCCAGTAACAGCTTTTGTGAGTCCAGAATCCTGAGCTGAAAATAAGTTTGCGCCAGCGTCGACTGCACAGAGAGTTTTGCCGCAGCCAAGTCGGCGGCGGTGGCTTCAGCATTGGTTTCCCCAGCAATCACACTGTTGCGGATCCTGCCCCACAAGTCCATCTCCCAGCTGGCATTGAGGCCGACGCTGTAATCACTGCGCACGCCTGTGGTATTGGTGGTTTCCCCGCGGGTGGCACCTGCCTGCCCATTCAGTGCAGGCAATTGGGGGGAGTGGCTGGCGCGGGCCAGTGCTAAGCCTTGCCGGTAATTGGCTTCCGCAATCAGGATGCTGTAGTTAGCTTGATTGGCTTGCGCGAGCAAGGCCGTCAGTTGCGGGTCATTGTAACGCTCCCACCAGGCGGCAGACAGTTCCGGTGAACCGGGCTCAGCCACTTTCCAGCCTGCAGGTGGCGGTTCTTTAAATTGCGCCGGCAATTCCATGCGTGGGCGCACATAGTCTTGCCAGACACTGCATCCTTGTATCATCAGGCCGACCACGGCCACTCCGCACACTTTGACTAAGTTCATACCGTTTGATTATTTAAAGAATTTGAGTTCACGGCGATGCCGAAGCGCTGACCTAGCCAACGCCCGGCATCATCCAGGTAAAGATACACCACTGGGGTAGTAAATAGGGTCAGCAGTTGTCCTACCAGTAGCCCACCGACGATAGAAATACCCAGCGGCTGGCGGATTTCTGCACCATCGCCTACACCGAGCAGCAAGGGCACCGCCCCGAGTACGGCGGCCAGGGTCGTCATTAAAATCGGCCGCAAACGTTGCAGGCAGGCTTGGCTGACGGCTTCCTCGGCAGAGAGGGCGTGTTCGCGCCGCAAATGAATCGCCGCATCAATCATAATGATGGCGTTTTTCATGACAATACCGACCAGCAGCACAATGCCTATCATGGCGATGATGGTCAACTCACTGCCAAACCAGAGCAAGGCCAGTAAGGCGCCGATGCCAGCGGACGGCAAGGTCGACAGAATAGTCAGCGGATGGATCAGGCTTTCATACAGCATGCCCAGCACAATATAGATGGCAATCACGGCGGTGAGAATCAGCCAGGGCTGGCTATTCATCGAGTCTTGAAAGGCTTTTGCTTTCCCCGCAAAAGTACCATGGATGCTTTCCGGCGGGTCCAGCGCAGCAAAGCTGGATTCAATCGCCTGGCTGGCGGCATCCAGCGCATAGCTCTGGGCCAGGTTAAATGAGACGGTGGCCGCAGCAAACTGCCCCTGATGATTCACTGCTAGCGGGGTGTTGACCGGCTGCCAGTGGGCAAAACTGGCTAAGGGAATGCGCTGGTTTTTCAAGCTGGGGAGGTAGATATTCTGCAAAGATTCTGGCCCCTGTGCAAAGCGGGCGGCGACCGTCATCACCACATAATATTGATTAAGCGGCTCGTAAATGGTGGAGACCAGCCGCTGGCCAAAGGCATCATTCAAGGCGCTGTCAATTTGCTGCTGAGTGATGCCCAGGCGTGTAGCGGCATCCCGGTCTACGACCAGGTTGATCTGCAGGCCTTTGTCTTGCGCATCACTGGAGACATCGGTGAGTTGTGGTAATTTTGCCATGGCGTCTTTGAGTTTGGGCGCAAACTGGCGCAAGTCGTCTACGCTACTGGAGAGCAGGGTGTATTGATATTCCGCTGAGCCTGGACGCAGGCCAATATTGAATTCCTGTTGTGGCCGCAAGCGTAATGAGGCGCCGGCAACACGGTCCAACTGCGGGCGCAAGCGGTCCACAATGTCCTGTGCGGAGGCCTGGCGCTCGGCCCTGGGCTTGAGGCGTGCATTGAGCATGCCGGTATTGGATTGGCCGCCGCCAAAGCCGCCCGTATATTCGTAATAGGCTTCAATATCTGGGTCGCGCGCAATGATTTGCATGAATTGAGCGACTTTGTCGCGCATGGCCCAAAAAGACAGGTTTTGGTCGCCTTCAAAGTTACCTTGCAGCCGGCCGGTATCCTGTAACGGGAAAAAGCCTTTGGGCACCATGCTATACAGGTAAGCATTGCTGCCGATTGCCACCAAAAATAGCAATAACACCAGACGGCGGTGATGCAGTCCCCCGCGTAACGCCCGTTGATAAACCGATGCTGGCCAGGACAGCGCGGGTGAATGCTGGCTGGCAGGGGCATCGTTCTCCGGCGTATCTCGCTTGGGCGCATTGGCGGCATGCGGCCGCAATAGTTTGGATGAGAGTACCGGTGTTAAGGTCAGGGATACTAGCAGTGAAATGATGACCGCGCTGGCCAGCGTGATCGAAAACTCGCGGAACATGCGTCCGACCACGCCATCCATAAACAGCAGGGGAATAAAGGCGGCAATCAGCGCCAGGCTCATGGCAATGACGGTAAAGGAGACTTCCTGCACCGCCTTGCGTGCGGCCTGCAAAGGGCTCAGGCCATGCTCAATGTGCCTAGCCGTATTTTCTACCACCACAATGGCATCATCCACCACAAAGCCGGTGGCAATAATCAGCGCCATCAGGGTCAGGTTATTGAGGCTAAACCCGCACAGGTAAATCACCGCCAGCGTGCCTAGTAATGACACCGGAATGGCGATGCTGGGGATGAGTGCGGCCCGCCCGCTTTTTAAAAACACAAATGTCACTACGATCACTAATCCGATCGAAATCAGCAGGCTGTGTTCCACTTCTTCGAGCGACTTGCGCACGATGGTGCTGCGGTCCAGCAGCACCTGCATGCTAATCCCTGGTGGCAACAAGGGTTGCAACCTGGGTAACAGCGCTTTGATGTTGTCGACCGTGGCGACAATATTGGCCCCGGGAATGTTATTCACCGAGATGACCACACCCGGCCGCTGGTTGACGCTACCGGCACTGCGCAGCTCCTGTACTGAATCTTTGACCTCGGCGATGTCGCTTAGCCGCACCGGGGCCGCATTGCGCCAGGCCACAATCAGGTCACGGAAGTCGGCTGCCTGGCGGTCACTGTCGTTGACCTCCAGCTGCCAGCGTTTGCTGGCGCTCTCGATAAATCCTTTGGGTAAATGCGCATTGGCATTGGCAATCGCCGTGCGGATCTGGTCGAGGCTGACGCCATATTGATTCGCGGTGAGCGGATTGACCTCTACCCTGACCGCGCGCAAGGCGCTGCCATTGACGTTGACCTGGCCCACCCCATCCACCTGCGAGATGCGCTGCCCGACCAGGCTGTAGGCGACATCATACAGCTCGGACTGGCTGTAGCGGTCAGAGGTCAGCGCAATATGCATGATCATGGTCGGACCACTCTTGCGCCAGGTCGGATTGCTTTGCATGCCTGCGGGCAGCAAGGGGATGGCGGCATTAATGGCGGCCTGCACATCGCGGGCGGCACTGTCTGCATTGCGGTCCAGGTCAAACTGCAGGCTGACGCGGGTTTGGCCCTTGGTGCTGCTGGAGGTCATCTCGTTGAGGCCCGCAATGTTGCCCAGCGAACGCTCCAGGGGTGAGGCGACCGCAGAGGCCATGGTCTCTGCGCTGGCACCGGGCAGGCGGGCAAATACATCTATGCTGGGCATTTCCACTTGTGGCAACGAGGCAATCGGCAGCGCCACGTAAGCCGCAATGCCGGGTAAGGCAATGGCCAGTGCCAGCAAAGTGGTGGCCACGGGGCGGCGCAAAAACAGGGTGAGCAAGCTCATTGAGTCGCCTCGGTAGGGAGGCCGCTGGTGCGATGACCCGCCTGGGCCAGGCGGTCAAACATCAGGTAGATGACTGGCGTGGTAAACAGGGTGAGCAACTGGCTGAACAGCAAGCCGCCTATCATGGCAATGCCAAGCGGCGCCCGCAACTCAGAGCCAGGGCCGTCGCCCGTCACCAGTGGCACCGCGCTGAGCAGGGCAGCCAGCGTGGTCATCAGGATAGGCCGGAACCTGAGCAGGCAGGCTTCATAAATCGCCTCTTCTGCCGACTTGCCATGGTGGCGCTCGGCCTCCAGCGCAAAATCAATCATCATGATGGCGTTTTTCTGCACAATGCCGATCAGCAGGATAATACCAATGATGGCAATCACGCTCAGCGGGTGCCCAGTCAGCATCAGCGCCAGCAAGGCACCGACGCCTGCGGAAGGCAGGGTAGACAAAATGGTCAGCGGATGGATATAGCTCTCATACAAAATCCCCAGCACGATATACATGGTGAGGATGGCGGCCAGCATTAAAAATAACTCATTGCCGAGCGCGGCATTAAACGCCGCGGCTGCGCCCTGAAAACGGCTGATGATGGTGGCCGGGAACTGCATGCGCTGTTTGACTGCTTCAATGGCCGTGACCGCATCCCCCAGCGCATAGCCGTCTGCGAGGTTAAAGCCAATGGCCACTGAGGGCAGCTGGTCTTCCCGGTTGACGACCAGCGCGGCTGGTTGCTCGCTGATGCGGGCAATGCTGGCCAGTGGCACCTGGCGCCCGGTGTTGCTGGTGATGTAGACCTGATCCAGCGCTTGCAAGCCCGATTGCGATGACGGTTGTGATTCAAGAATCACCCGGTACTGGTTGGCCTGGGTAAAAATAGTGCTAATCATGCGCTGGCCAAAGGCGCTATACAGTGCATTATCCACATCCGCCATGGTGATCCCCAGCCGCCCGGCACTGTCGCGGTCTACCATCACGGCGGCCCGCAGGCCGTCGCTGTGCAGGTTATGGTTGACGGTGGTCAGTTGCGGCAGCTTGCGTAGCGCTTGCACAAAACCCGGCAACACCGATTGCAAGGTTTGCGGGTCGGTACTGGTTAACAGGTATTGATATTGGGTTTGGCTGACGCGGTCAGACAGCGTCAGGTCTTGCACCGGCTGCATAAACAGCTTGAGCGGGGCGCTATCTAAGCGAGATTGCAAGCGCAGAATGACCTCACTGGCGGTGGCCTGGCGTTGCGGGTAGGGCTTTAGATTGATCAGCAAGCGGCCGCTGTTGTGCGTGGTGTTGACCCCATCCACCCCCACCACCGAAGAAATACTTTCTACATCGGCATCCTGCAAAATCGCATCTACTACAGCTTGCTGCTTGCGGCTGATGACACTGAAGGCATCTGACCCGTTTGCTTCGGTAATCACCTGGATAAAGCCGGTATCCTGTGTTGGGAACAAGCCTTTGGGGATCGTGATGACCAGCGTCACCGTCACCACCACAGAGGCCGCCGCAATCAGCAATACTAGCGGCTGGTGGTGCAAGGCAACCCGCAGGCCGTTGCCATAGTGGGCGATGATGCGATCTATGAAGCCGCTGCGGGAGGCGGTTGGCGTTTTGACCGGTTTGAGCAAGCGCGCGCACAGCATGGGCGTCAGTGTCAGTGAAACCACCGCCGAGATCAGGATGGCGACCGCCAGCGTGACGGCAAACTCGCGGAACAAGCGGCCAATCACGTCACCCATAAACAGCAAAGGGATCAGCACCGCAATTAGCGAAAAGGTCAGCGAGATAATGGTAAAACCGATCTGGCGGGCGCCCTTGATGGCGGCATTCATCGGGGTCTCGCCTTCTTCGATGTGGCGGGCGATATTTTCAATCATGACGATGGCATCATCGACCACAAAGCCGGTGGCAATGGTCAGCGCCATCAAGGTGAGGTTGTTGATGCTAAAGCCTGCCGCATACATGATGCTAAACGTCCCCACCAGCGACAGGGGGACGGTCAGGCTGGGGATGACGGTCCCGGCGGCCGTGCGCAAAAACAGGAAAATCACCATCACCACCAGTGCAATCGCCAGCATCAACTCAAATTGCACATCCTCAAGCGCACTGCGGATGGTATGCGTACGGTTGGTCAGTTCACTGACCTGCACATCGGCGGGCAGGCCAGCGGTCAAGCCGGGCAGGCGCTCACGAATCTGCTCGACCACTTCAATCACATTCGCACCGGGCTGACGGCGGATATTCACCAGAATGGCCGGCGTTTGGTTGGCCCAGGCAGAGACGTACAAGTCTTCTGGTGCTTCTTTCACCTCAGCCACATCGCGTAAGCGCACGGGCCGGTCAGCGGTGTTGGAGATAATCAGGTTGCGGTACTCCTCTGCTGACCGCAACTGGCTGTTCGCATCCAGTTCATAGGCCAGCAAGGGACCGTCAATATTGCCCTTGGCCTGGTTAGAGTTGGCGCTGTCTATCACGGTGCGTAGCGTATTCATGCCCAGCCCGTAAGCCGCCAGGACGGCCTGGTTCACCTGAATGCGGATCGCCGGTTTTTGCCCGCCATCCACACTGACCAGGCCCACGCCATTCACCTGCGCAATTTTTTGCGCCATGCGGGTGTCTACCAGGTCGCGTAATTTGGGCAATGGCAGGCTGTGCGAAGTCACCGCCAGCGTCAGCACCGGGGCATCGGCCGGATTGACCTTGTTATAGATAGGGGGAGAAGGTAAATCTGCGGGCAAAAAAGTACTGGCTGCATTCATGGCCGCTTGCACAGACTGGACGGCGACATCAAGGCTGTTTTTTAGGCTGAACTGCAAGGTGATGACGGATACGCCGCCCGAACTGGCGGAAGACATATGCGCCAGGCCTGCCATGGAGCCAAACTGGCGCTCCAGCGGTGAGGTCACATTCATCGCCATCACCTCGGCGCTGGCACCGGGGTAAAGCGTGACCACCTGGATCACCGGGTAATCCACTTGCGGCAAGGCCGACTTGGGCAACAAGGTATACGCCAGCAGGCCCGCCAGCAGAATGGCGGCCATCAATAACGAGGTCGCCACCGGTCTTAAAATAAACAGCCTTGAAGGGTTCATCATGATCGCACGTGCAGTTTATGCCCCAGCTGCTGCGCTGCGTCTGTGTTTGCGGCCTTGCCCGTCCGCCTGGCCATTTGCATCACCGTTTGTATGATCCCCAGCCCCGCTGTCGCCCGCCTGCTCAGCCGGGTCAACCGCATGGTTAGGGTCCTTGACCCGTACTTTGGCATCTTGTTTGAGCTTATCAATGCCGCTGCTCACGACGCGGTCACCCGGCTGCAAGCCCTTGGTAATGGCGGCAATTTCTGCATCGCTATGGCCCACGGTTACCGCTTGCAACACCACTTTTTCACCTTTGCTATCGGCCACAATTTTATACACGAAAGCGCCCTCCGGCCCTTGCTGCAAGGCGTTCAGCGGAATCACACTGGCATGTGGAATCGTCTCGCTAAACAATTTCACATTTACAAACTGGTTAGGAAACAGGTGGTCATCTTCATTGGTGAAGGCCGCCTTCAACTTGAGGGTGCCCGAGGTGGTATCAATCTGGTTATCAATGCTCTCCAGCACGCCAGTCGCCAAGCGGCGCGTATTGCCCTTATCCCAGGCCTCCACCTTGAGCTTGTGCAAGCCTGCGTTTGACTGGCTTTGGGCAACTACGCGTGTAATCCGGTCTTCCGGCAAGGTAAACACCACATGAATGGGATGAATTGCATTGATGACCGCAATCGGGGTGGTGGTGTCTATGTTGTTGCCGCTATCCACCTGGCGTAAACCAATGCGGCCACTAATCGGCGCCGTGATGTTGGTAAAGCTCAATTGTAGTTTGGCATTTTCTACCGATGCTTTGTCGCCTTGCACTGTGCCCTGGTATTGCTGCACCAGCGAGGCTTGCGAATCCACCTGCTGCGAGGCAATCGAGTCTTGCGCTTGCAGGGTTTTATAGCGTTCCAAATCAATCTGGCTATTTTTCAGCAAGGCCTGGTCACGGGCTGCCTGTCCCTGAATTTGTCCTAGCGCAGTTTCAAACGGGCGCGGGTCAATCTTGGCCAATAACTGCCCCTGCTTGACTAACTGACCTTCCTGGAAAGCGACCTGAATCAATTGGCCGGCCACGCGGCTGGTCACCGTCACCACCGCAGATGGAATCACCGTGCCCAATGCCGTATGGGTGACCGGAATATCGGCAACGGTCACCGTCGCCGCGGTCACCGGTGTGGGTTTATCTCCGCCCGGGCCATGGTGGCCATGTCCATGCCGCCCGCCCGCTGGCGCCTCGGCCTGGGGCGTTGCAGCCGCCTGGTCTGCGCGCGGATGTTTCCAGAACCAGATTGCCAACCCCACGACTATCAGTCCTATTGCAGTGTTCAGTAGCGCTTTTTTATTAGACATACCCGACTCAATATGTTTGCTCAATGTTAAAAAGACAAATCTTTGTGAAAATACAACCCTCTGCCCATGCGGTCCATCATCCCCCCGCGACTTGCATTTTATCGCGCCCGTCGTCTGATTCTGGGTTTCCAGAAAAAGAAAATTCCAAATCACAAACGGGAAGTGTTTTTGATGGAGGTGGGCCCAAGCCTGAGCGCTATCTACCGGGCCTGCCCAGTATCACCGCATTGAATGCTGCATTGGCTAGGCAGTTAATCTAACAATAGGTGCGATGATTGTGCAAAAGTTTTTGTCACGAAATGTATCAACAGCCAAGCTCAATCTTGACCGCATCCTCGCTTAGGCCTCAAAACAGACTTAAGAAAACGACTTAGGAAAACATAGATACAAGACGAAATAGCAGTATTACCTTTGCACAGTTCTATCAATGCTTATTTAAGGCGGGGGCTGGGCATCCTGAATAGACACGGCTAACCCTTGTTGGAATATCCCTACACTGCTATAGTCGAAACTATGAAATTCATGCGCTTAATGATCATGCTGTTGATCCTGATACTGGCCACGACGCCAGTGCTGGCCTCGGCTTGCTCTGTGGCTTGCGCCATGAATCATTCGCGCGCGGCGCAGCAAGCGCAAATGGCGATGGCATCCATGGATGCGGGTCATTGCGAACACATGCATTCCTCACAAACCAAGCATGATTCCAGCCAGGATGAGCAGCCTGCGCAGCACAACCATTGTTCCCTGGCGGGCTGTCATTTTTCAACGGCGGCCACCACTGTGTTGGGCAATCCATACTTTATGGTCAATGGGCCCGATCAGCAGCCTTTGCATTTCAGTTCTTTTGCCCGTTCCGCAGCCCTCCCTCCACCGATAAAACCTCCGGCCTGATTTGAGATTCAGGGGGCTAGTCACGCCCCTCGTTTGTCATTTTGAGTATTTCAGGAGTGTTTTATGAAAATCCTACCGCTAGGCGTGCGCCTGCTTTGCAGCTGGCTGCTCTTTTTTGCCTATCCCTTACATGCCGAGCATCTGATGCAGGCAGGCAGCTTTGCCACCAATCGCCTTTCTTTGGCTGAGGCGATTGAGCTATCGATTCAAAGGCAGCCTTTACTGCAGTCACTGGACGAGGCCGCAAAGGCATCACGGAGTGCTGCCATTGCAGAAGCCCAGTTGCCGGACCCCAAAGTCAAGCTTGGCATTATTAACCTGCCGGCAACCAGACAGGACGCGTTTCATGTTGACCGGGAACCGATGACCATGACCAGTATCGGCCTGGAACAGGAAATGGTGCCGCAGGCCAAGCGTGAAGCCGCCGCGCACTACTTGAATGCCGAGGCCAGGCAATATGAAACCGAGCAGTTGGTGAGCCAGCGCAGCATACAAAAAGCGGTCGCGATCGCCTGGCTGGAGACCTACGCCGCCCAGCGTAAATCTGCGCTTTACCAGCAAATCATCGACACCATGCAGGCAGAGCGCAAGGTCGCGCTTGGCGCTGCCAGTGCCGGTGGCAACCCGTTGAGTGACGTTTTAAAACTGGATGCACAACTCGCTGCTGCCAGGGACAAATCCCTCATGGCGCAACTGGAAGAAAGAAAAGCCCGCGCCGGATTGGCCCGCTGGCTGGGCGAAGACGCCAAACGGCCACTCAGTGATGAGATGCAGCTATACACCCCCCAACGCCGAGCATGGGCCGCAGTCAGTCCGCGCGCGGAACTCGAAGACAACCCGCAGTTGATGAATGCACGCCAGCAAGAGGCGGTGGCGGTCTCAGACCTGGACCGCGCGCAATTGGGCAGGCTTTCTAACTGGAGCTGGGAGGTAGGCTATGGCAAACGGTTTGCCGGCCAGAGCGATATGGTGACGTTTCAAGTGGCGTTTGATTTGCAGACGGATAGGGCGCATCGCCAGGATCAGCGCACGGCAGAAAAACAATTATTGCTCGAACGGGCACGCAAGCTGACTGAAGACCGCCACCGTGAGCTTTCCGCCGCCCTGGAAGCGGCGCGGGCTGAGTGGGAGATTGCCGAGGCGCGGGAACAAGAGCATCAGCAACGGCTGATTCCCGCCGCGGATGCGAGGCTCAAACTGCTGGAGGCGGCTTACCGAGCGGGCAGACCCAACCTGGCAGAAGTATGGCAGGCAAAACGCGATGTGCTGGAAGTACAGATTGAGCACCTGAACATTCTGGTTGAGCGCCAGCGTGCAGCAATCAATATTGCCTTCCTGCTCAATGATGAACATTTTTTTACGGCACAATCTGCTACCGGGAGCCGGCCATGAAACGCGCACATGTGATCTCACTCATCCTGTTATTTGGATTGGCCAATATCGCCGCCTGGCTATGGTGGTGGCAGACGCACGCTGCTACGCCGACTTCAGGGGCGGAACACGCTGAACACGTCATCAACGGTGTCGTACAGGACGATAGCGGTAAAACGGTGGCTTACTGGTACGACCCGATGGTACCCACGCAAAAATTTAACAAGCCAGGCAAATCGCCCTTTATGGATATGCAACTGGAACCGAAATACGTGGAAGCGGATGCGGGAGAGGCCGGGCTGAGGGAAAATAGTGTCGCGATTCCCGCACAAATCCAGCAAAACCTGGGCATACGCTTGGCCACTGCCAGCCGCATGCCATTTGGGGAAGCCTTGTCGGCGGTGGGCCGGATAGAGCCTAACCAGCGTGGCTACTATGTTGTGCAAACCCGTGTGCCTGGTTTTGTTGAGCGTTTAAGCGTGCGGGCCGTGGGTGACAAAGTGGCTAAAGGACAGAAACTGGCCGAGGTCTATGCCCCTGAGTTATTGGCTGCGCAACAGGAGTACCTGGCCTTGCTGGGCGACCAGCCCGCGGCTGATAGTCCCCTGGGCGGCGAGCATGCCTTTAATACGCGCGACCTGGCACAAGCGGCCCGTCACCGCTTGAAACTGCTAGGGATGAGTGAGGGCGAGATTGCCGCGATCACGCAGGTCGGCCGCGCCAGTGCACGCTTCAGCATTTACGCCCCGGCGTCCGGCATGGTGACAGAGCTGGGGTTGCGCGAAGGTGCGCAACTCATGCCAGGTAACAGCCTGATGCAAATTACCGATTTTTCCAATGTTTGGCTCATGGCAGAAATCCCTGAACGCGATGCGGGACGCATACAGTTGGGGAGTGAGGCCGACATACAGCTGCAAAGCCTGCCGGGTGAGCGCCTCACTGGCAAAGTAAGCTATGTTTATCCAGTGCTGGAGAGTACTTCGCGCACGATGCAGGTCCGCATTGAATTGCCGAACAAAGCTGGCAATCTGCGCCCGGGGATGTTTGCCAATGTCCTGCTGGCCGGTGCCCAGCATGCGGCCATCGCCGTCCCCAGTGAGGCTGTCATCGTCACAGGGGTCCGTAAAGTGGTCATCGTCAAACTGCCTGGCGGCTTTAAACCGGTAGAAGTCACCACTGGCGAAGAGCATGCAGGGAACACCGAGATACTGTCCGGCCTGACTGAAGGAGAACAGGTAGTCGCTTCTGGCCAATTCCTGATCGACTCAGAAGCTTCGCTTTCTGGCGTGTTGGCTAAGCTCTCGCAGAGCGCGCTGCCAGACGAAACCCAAATGACGGTCGAGACGGCGGGGCACAAGGCCATGTCTGCCGAAAAAATGCCGCAAGGGCGCGGCAAAGTCACCGCGATTGATCGCAAAAACGGGCAGGTCACCTTGGCACATGAACCGATTGCAGACCTCGGCTGGCCAGCGATGACCATGGCATTCGAGGTCAAAGAGTCGAAGCAGCTGGATAGGCTCAAACCGGGCGACGAAGTCAGTTTCGACTTACGGTCAAACCCGGCAACCGAGGCCTATGAGATCGTGGAAATCCACAAGCAGCCTCGTGCGGTGAAAGGCAAGGTGTAGCCATGCATTCCTCTCCACATCTCCCTTTAAACCAAGGGCTGATTGCCCGGCTGATTCAAGCCTCAGCTGCCAATCCGCTCATGGTCCTCCTGCTCACGCTGATGGTGGCGGCATGGGGAATTTTTGCCATGTTGCGCACACCGCTGGATGCCATTCCTGACCTGTCTGACACACAAGTGATTATCCGCACCCCTTGGCCCGGCCAGGCGCCGCAGATTGTCGAAAACCAGATCACTTATCCGCTGACGACCACCATGCTTTCTGTCCCTGGGGTTAAAACGGTCCGTGGCTATTCTTTTTTTGGCGATTCTTTTGTCTACATCCTGTTTAATGATGGCACCGACCAATATTGGGCGAGGTCACGCGTACTGGAGTACCTGAGCCAGATTTCCGCGCGGTTGCCCAAGGGGGCTGCGCCCAGTCTGGGGCCAGATGCCACTGGCGTCGGCTGGGTGTATGAATACGCCCTGGTCGATAAAAGCGGCCAGCACGACCTGGGGGAGCTACGCGCCTTGCAGGACTGGTTCCTCAAATTTGAATTAAAGACCATCCCCGGTGTGGCCGAGGTGGCGACCTTGGGTGGCCAGGTGCGGCAGTATCAGATACAGGTGGACCCAGACAAATTACGCAATTACCGCATCCCGCTCGCAAACGTCACTGCCGCCATTCAAAAAGCCAATCAGGATGCGGGCGGTGCCGTGATAGAACTGGGCGAGGCGGAATACATGATACGTGCGCACGGTTACCTGGAAACGCTGCAAGACTTTAAAGCGATTCCTATCAGTGTCTCGCCCACCGGCACGCCTATTTTGCTGGCAGACATTGCGCGTGTGCAGCTAGGCCCGGAGTTGCGCCGTGGGATTGCCGAGTTGAATGGAGAGGGGGAAGTCACTGGCGGAGTCATCGTAGTACGCGCTGGTCAAAATGCGCTACAGGTCATCGATGCCGTGAAGCTGAAACTGGAAGCGCTGAAAAAGAGCCTGCCTGCCGGGGTGGAAGTGGTCACTACTTACGACCGGTCACAGTTGATCAAACGGGCGGTGGACAACCTCAGCCATAAACTGATTGAAGAATTTGCGGTGGTGACACTGGTCTGCCTGGTGTTTTTATGGCATTTGCGCTCAGCCATGGTGGCTATCGTGGCGCTGCCACTCGGTATCCTGATCAGTTTTATTGTCATGGATTATCAAGGCATCAATGCCAACATCATGTCGCTGGGGGGCATTGCCATTGCCATTGGGGCGATGGTGGATGCGGCCATTGTGATGATAGAAAACGCCCACCGTAAACTGGAAGCGTTTAGACAGGAACAAGGTGAGCCAGATCCGCGGCAACGCGCAGAAGTCATTATTGCAGCGGCTTGCGAAGTGGGCCCTGCCTTGTTTTTCTCATTGCTGATCATTACCCTGTCCTTTATTCCAGTGTTTACGCTGGAGGCCCAGGAAGGCAAACTATTCGCGCCGCTGGCCTATACCAAAACCTATGCCATGGCGGCAGCGGCTGGACTCTCGGTGACGCTGATCCCGGTGTTAATGACATTTTTCATTCGCGGCCACATCCGGGCAGAAGCCGACAATCCATTGAACCGCTGGCTGATCGCAATTTATAGGCCCCTGCTTGCACGAGTCCTCAAGTATCCTGTGCTGGTGCTCGGCGTCGCTGTGATAGTTATCGTCATGACGCTGATCCCGCTTGGCAAATTGGGCAGCGAATTCATGCCGCCTCTGGATGAAGGCGACCTGCTTTACATGCCCACCGCCTTGCCAGGATTGTCTGCTGCCAAGGCCGCCGAGATTCTGCAACTCACCGACCGCCTGATCAAAGCCGTGCCTGAGGTGAAATCGGTATTTGGCAAATCTGGCCGGGCAGAAACCGCCACCGACCCGGCGCCGCTGGAGATGCTGGAAACCACCATACAGTTCAAGCCGCGCTCAGAATGGCGGCCAGGTATGACCACAGATAAGCTGATAAAGGAGCTGGATAGCCGGCTGAAAATCCCCGGCATGGCCAACGTCTGGGTACAGCCAATACGCAACCGTATCGACATGTTATCCACCGGGATTAAAAGTCCGGTTGGCATCAAAATCAGCGGCCCCGACCTGGCGACCCTGGAAAAATTGGGCCAGGAGGTCGAGCGCATCATGAAAACTGTCCCCGGTGTTGGCTCGGTGATTGCCGAACGCGCGACTGGCGGACGCTACCTGGATGTGCGCATAGACCGGCTGAAAGCGGCGCGCTATGGCCTGAATATAGACGATGTGAACCGCTTGGTTTCCAGCGCCATTGGTGGCGATAATATAGGCGAGAAGATTGAGGGTTTGGCGCGCTTCCCCATCAACCTGCGGTTCCCGAGAGAGTTACGCGACTCTGCCGAGAAGCTCAAGGCACTGCCGATGGTGACGGAGTCAGGGGCCACGGTGCCGCTGGGGGCCATTGCCGAAGTGACCTATACCAATGGCCCGCCCATGATCAAAAGCGAAAATGCCCGTCCCAATGTCTGGGTCTATGTCGATCTGCAGAATAGAGACCTCGGTGGGTTTGTCAATGAAGCCAAGGCCACGCTGGATAAACAGCTACAACTACCGGCGGGCTACTCGCTCAACTGGTCCGGGCAGTTTGAGTACTTTGAACGTGCCGCCAAACGCCTGAGCTATGTGGTGCCCATGACCATAGGCATTATCTTTATCTTGCTGTTTATGGCATTTAAACGCATGGGACCGGCTTTGCTGATTTTAACCAGTCTGCCCTTTGCGCTGGTGGGGGCCATCTGGTTTCTCTATCTGCTCGGCTACCATTTCTCGATTGCCACCGGCGTCGGCATGATTGCGTTGGCGGGCCTGGCTGCCGAGTTTGGCATCATCATGATTGTCTACCTGGACGAAGCGGTGGCGCGTTACCGGCAACAAGGCAGACTGAATACTGCGCAAGACTGGCAGGATGCCATCATTGAAGGGGCTGCCTTGCGGGTCCGTCCCAAGGCGATGACCGTGGCCGTGATCCTGGCGGGCCTGATCCCCATCTTGATTGGCGGTGGGACTGGCTCTGAGGCCATGAGCCGCATTGCTGCCCCCATGATAGGTGGCATGCTGACTGCGCCGTTACTGTCACTGTTTGTGTTGCCTGCGGCCTATTTGCTGTTGAGAACCAAGTCTTTGCGGTAAGTCACTCTTCGATGGCGTTTGTGTAGGGCGTGCCCATTTAAGGCACGCCGTATTGAATACTCTTTCGTTCGGCGGGCTGCAAGCGAGTCCGCCCTACGCGAACTTTTTTACAAAGGGAGAGAAGACTGTAGCGGGTGACCAGGGGCAGCGCCTGCCACTACCTGTACAGTTTCGCCTATATGTAACATCCCACCGCGCAGAATGCGGGCCGTGACCCCGCCATGACCACGCATGGCGTTGTACCCACCTGTGCCGAGTACCTGCTCCATCCGGGAGCAGGGCTCACAAGGGCCGGTCACCTCCAGCAGCACTTCGCCGATCAATAGATGCATGGGCTGATCTTTAAACAGCGATTTAGCCGCCAGCAGGTTGAGCCCGGAGACAATCAGGTTACGCCTCAGCACTGCCGGGTCTACCTGCGCCCGACCGCTGAGTGCCGCAATCACCGGTAAATGCTCGGCTTGCAGCAAGGTTACTTGCCGTTTGCTGCCATTGGCTTGTGATGACGCGCGCAAGCTGGCTCTATCCCCTTGCAATCCGCGGCTGGCAATCGCCAGGGTTTGATCTGCTGACAAGCAAGGATGGCCACGGTCAGGACGCAGGTAAATGGCTTCTAGTCGCCCAGGTTGGCTAAAGTGCTGCGTCAATTGACGCAAACTGGAAGTTTGCATGGCTAATCAGGGGATTCAAAAATAGCGGCGATTGATGGGGAGTTGTTTTGGGCCTATTCAGTCCACAACCCGCATTCTGCCGCTTAAGCGGTTGATGGGGTCATGCTGTTGGCCTCAGCACGGGCATGATTAGCTTGGCTCAAGCTTGACCGGTGGTGCCAAACTCCACCGGCGTTTTAATGTATGAGAGGGTGATATTCTCAGACTCAATCAGAGCAAACAGTTTTGTGGTTTCTTCTTCCGTGGCTGTGATGACGATTTCCTGCGGTTGGTCGCCCAGTTCAAAAAAATGCCCGGCATGAATTTTCTTATCCCTGCCAAAACCCTCACTGGCGGCAAAGATGGTTGCCCCGCGTATTCCCAACTCTCGCGCCGCCAGCATTAACCATTCACTTAACATGGTGTTGCCATGTTTCTTGTCGAGCCGAGTAAAAAAAGTGATTTGAAAACCTCTCATAATTGCTCCTTAAGACCGTGATAACTGAAAGGAAATAAAGCCGAGGAAAGTCAGTGATACCGATCCCAGCGTATGGATCAATGTGGTTCTTAACGCCCAGAGCATCTGGCTGTTTTGCAGGTGGGTGAACACCTCGGCCGAAAATGTGGAGAAGGTCGTCAGCCCGCCACAAAAACCGGTGATGATCAATAAACGGGCTTCTGGCGAAACTTGAGGGACCTGCGAAAAATACGCCATCGCAAAGCCAATAATATACGCGCCGATCAAATTGGCCGACAGCGTGCCCAGCGGCAAGTCCGGTAACAGACTGTTGAGTTTAAGGCCGAGCTGCCAGCGGAGTAACGCCCCTAGCGATGCCCCCATGCTGATGGCGATAACTGATTTCCACATGCTTTTTACCGTAGATGAAACAATGAATATAACAAGAAAAATAAAGCCTATCCAGTAGCATTGTATTTCTCAGGTAAGGGGTATAGTATTCGGAATAGACAGACCTGTCTTGCATTGATTCTTTTTTAAACATGACAGTATGTAATCGTGCGCTTGGAGTGAAATATGAATGATGTTGCAGATGTAGTCCAAACCTTTCATGGCGGTTGTCCGCATGATTGTCCCGATACTTGCGCCATGCAGTTTCATGTCAAAAACGGCGAGCTGGTTTCGGTATCAGGAAACCCTGATCATCCGATGACGCGAGGCGGGTTATGCGTCAAATTAAAAGATTACGAAAAGCGCCATTATCACCCCAACCGTTTGCTGTATCCCATGAAGCGGGTAGGGCCCAAAGGAACCAACCAGTTTGAGCGCATCACCTGGGATGAAGCCCTGGATACCATTGTGGATCGATGGCAAGCATTGATTAAAGAAGATGGTCCACGCGCCATATTGCCTGTGAGTTATTTAGGTAATCAGGGATTGGTGCATGGCCTCAACGGCGGTGATGCCTTTTTCAACCGGCTGGGCGCCACCGTTTGTGAAAGAACCTTTTGTGGTGAAGGGTCTTGCACGGCCTGGTTACTCACGGTCGGGCCGACCGCAGGTGTGGACCCAGAAAGTTTTATCCATGCCAATTTTATCGTCATCTGGGCCTGTAACTCTGTCTCCACCAATCTGCATCACTGGCACATTATTAAAGACGCCCAAAAAAGAGGGGCCAAAGTCGTGGTGGTGGATTCGTTCGCCTCCAAAACCGCAAAAGAAGCCGATTGGCATATTGCCCCCAAACCTGGCACCGATGGCGCGCTGGCGATGGCGATGATGCACGTGATCATTGCAGAAGACTTGGTCGACCATGACTATGTTGAGAAATATACCGTCGGTTATGCCGAGCTGGCGGAAAGAGCTAAACCCTGCACGCCGGAATGGGCGGCTGACATCACAGGCATCCCCGCCGACCAGATTCGGTTGTTTGCCCGCGAATATGCGACCACGCCGCCAGCCGCCATCCGCATTGGCGTCGCGCTGGAACGCAGTTATGGCGGCAGTCAGGCCATTCGCGCCGTGACCTCTTTACCCGCCCTCATTGGTGCCTGGCGTCATGTCGGCGGCGGTGCGCTGCAATTCCCGGTCTGGGAGCATCCTTACAAGTTTGATGTGATTTGCAGGCCGGACCTCATTCCCGAAGGCACGCCCGTCGTCAACATCCTGCAATTAGGCCGGGCGCTGCTTGGCGAAACGCCGTTAGAAGTGCCGATTCAATCTGTCATGGTGTGGAATACCAACCCGGTGACCCAATCGCCTGAAACTGACAAGGTCATCGAAGGCCTCAAGCGCGAAGACCTGTTTACCATCGTTGCTGACCATTTCATCTCTGATACCGCCTCTTATGCAGATATTGTCTTGCCCGCCGCCATGGGTGCAGAGCAGGAAGACATGATCTTATCCTGGGGCCATTTATACCTCACCTACAACACCAAATGTATAGACCCACCTGGAGAAGCCTTACCCAATAATGAAATATTCCGCCGCTTGGCCCAGCGTTTGGGCTTCGAAGAAGATAATTTCAAATGGAGTGACAGCGAATGTCTTGAAAACTATGTAGACTGGAGTTCACCCGCTTGCAAAGGCATAGACCTTAACTACATGCGTGAGCACGGGTTTGCAAGACTGAATGTCGGTACAAAAGACGACCGCGCCCCGCATCGTGAGGGCAATTTCCCCACCCCGACCGGTAAATGTATGTTCATGGTTGAAGGCGCCAAGAATTTTGTCGCCGGCCCTTTCAGGCAGATGTATGACGGTTTTCAACCGGACGAAGATTTAGACCCATTGCCGGCCTATGTGCCCAGTCGGGAAGCGCCTGATACCAACGCAGCGCTGGCGGCCAGGTTTCCATTAAACATCATCTCCCCAAAAAGCCATGGCTTTATCAATTCCTCTTACGCGAATATGGAATCCAAAATTCGTGTGCAAGGCGAGCAATACCTCATGATTAACCCGGTAGATGCACTCGCACGCGATGTGCAGGATGGCATGATGGTCAAAACCTATAACGAAAGAGGCGCTTTTGAAGCGGTCGCCCGTGTCACTACTGATGTGAATCCTGGCATCGTCGTCGCCACCTTGGGCTATTGGCGCCAACTCAACAAAGGGACGGTGAACTGTATCAGTTCTGCCGAGTATGGTGACATGGGCCACTCAAATACGTTTAGCGATAATCTGGTAGAGGTAGAGCTTGTGTGAGTTTTCTCTTTGCAAGCCAAGCATCAAGCTTAATTAGGAGGGGCGATTTTCACGCAATGCATGCTCAATAAAATGCTGCATCCCAGGGGTCACCTGTTTTTGATGATGCAATAGTAAGCTAAATCTTCGATGTAAGCCGCTGAACTTGGTATTAAGCTGCGCAAGCTTTCCAGAGGTGAGCATATCGGATACCACTAATCGTGAGAGACAGGCAATGCCTAAACCTTCTGCAGCACTATGTTTGATAGCTTCATGATCACTGAATTCTAACGTACTCCTCATATGCGAAATATCTGGTGACAATGCCTGTTCAAGGGCTTCACGGGTTCCTGATCCAGGTTCGCGCAGTAGCCAATTGGCATCGGCTAGCTGCTCTGTTGGAATGATGCGGTTATCGTATTGGCGTACCAATGGATGATCAGACGAAGCTACCAACAGTAGCTCATCTTTTAACCACGGTTTCACAGTGATATTAGGGTGATGGCAAGCGCCTTCGACTAACCCTATATCCACCTCAAAGTTTGCAACTTTATGGATAATGTCAGCTGTATTGGCAACTGCTATCTGTAAAGGTGGTAATGCATCGCTCAGGCTAAGGCCTTGTTGCCGCCAATAGGCGGAAAGCAGGCGGGGCAAAAGATAGTTGCCAATCGTTAAGCTTGCTCCAACAATTAAGGTGCTAGGCGCATTGTCGCTAGCATATAACTTTTCGAGATTTTCGGCTCGGTCTACTAAAGCAAGCGCGTGAGGCATCATGGCTCTGCCATGATCATTGAGCTGCAGGCGCCTTCCCACCCGGTCAAACAACTGCGTATTCACAATCTTCTCCAATTCGGCAATGGAGGCACTAATGGCTGATTGTGAGAGGGCTATTTCTTCTCCCGCAGCCGTGGTTGAGCCGCACTTCGCAATTGAAATGAATATTTGCAATTGTCTTAATGTGATACGCATATCAAGAAGCCCAAATTCAAATTACCAGTTTAATCGATAGATATTATAAAAATAATCTGTTTTTATTGTAAGTCGTTCTCTTGTAAATTACCCATCGTCTTCATACCCTACTAAGGATTGACATGGGCCAAAAGCTGAACTTTCAGATTGTTTTACCTGGGGTGGCACTCAGCCTTGCCATTGCAAGTGTTGCATTGGTGCTAAGTGATACAAGCTTGTTGAAGTTACATGTATTTAGCCCACTGACACTGGCGATTTTGATTGGAATTGGTTTGGGTAACACGATTCACCCAAAAATCGCCCAGGTATGCGCCTCAGGTGTTACGTTTTCACGGCAATGGTTGTTGCAGTTAGGCATTATCCTGTACGGCTTTCGACTGACTTTTTCAGACATTGCAAATGTGGGATTGCAAGGAGTGCTGATCGATGCGCTAGTGCTGACAAGCACCTTCGCATTAGCGTGGATTGCGGGACATAAACTTTTAAGACTGAATTCCCATACGGTGGTTTTAATTGGTGCGGGAAGTGCAATTTGCGGTGCTGCTGCGGTCATGGCGACAGAACCGATTGTACGTGGACGCGCTGAACACGTCTCTGTTGCCGTCTCTACGGTCCTCATCTTTGGCACGCTTGCAATGTTCATTTATCCGGCCTTGTACACCCTTAACCAAACGTGGCATTGGTTGCCCGCAAGTCATCAAGCATTCGGGTTATTTACCGGCTCGACCATACATGAGGTTGCGCAGGTCGTTGCAACAGGAGAAACGCTGGGAGACACAATTGCCGATACCGCAGTCATTACGAAAATGGTGCGCGTCATGATGCTAGCGCCTTTTCTTATGTTGCTTTCGGTCTACCTGGCCAACCGTCAACCAACAAAAACCGAGTGTGCGAATCAAGATAAGCCATTAAAGCAGGATAAGAAAAAAACTAAAGTGACCATTCCATGGTTTGCAGTCATTTTTATCTTGGTTGCAGGCTTAAATTCGCTTGCCCTCTTGCCGAGTGACTGGGTAAGGCAAGCGAATGAATTGGATACATTGCTGCTAACTATGGCGATGGCTGCGCTGGGGTTGTGTACACATTTATCTGCACTTAAACAGGCGGGTGTCAAACCTATTTTACTCGGCGGGCTTTTATTTGCCTGGCTCATTGTTGGTGGCACGGTCATCAACTACTGCGTAATGACTTTACTTGCATAAGCTTGCTCCCTCTTAGGCTTATTTTTTTGAGGAATTGAATAGGGATTTAATCAAGGAGTATCCATATGAAACAAAGCAAAGAAGAAATAATCAGGCGTCGCCGGCTGTTCCTGCAGGCGGCAGGGGCAGGTTTAATCGGCTTGATGAGCCAGTCAAGCAAAAGCTGGGCCGCTGCCATGGAGACGCTTTCTTTTGGCAATGGGGAACGTGAACTGATAGCCTATCCGCAAAAGCGCAAACTCATGCGCATTACAACACGCCCCCCACATTTGGAAACCCCATTTGAGGTGTTTGACGAAGGCGTGATTACACCCAATGATGCTTTTTTTGTACGTTATCACTTGGCTAACTTTCCCTTATCCATCAATCCAGAGACCTACCAGCTGAAGGTTGGAGGAAACGTGAACACACCACTTTCCCTCTCGCTGGCCGATTTAAAAGCGATGCCTACAGAGGAAGTCGTCGCTGTGAATCAATGCTCGGGCAATAGTCGTGGATATAGTGTTCCGCGAGTCTTTGGGGCACAGCTCGGCAATGGCTCCATGGGTAACGCGCGCTGGGTCGGTGTTCCTGTCAAAACCGTATTAGAAAAAGCAGGCGTAAAAGCAGGGACTGTCCAGGTCGCGTTTAATGGCCTGGATAAACCGGTCCTTCCCTCTACTCCGGATTTTGTAAAGACGCTGGAAATTGATCATGCGCTGAATGGGGAGCCTTTGATTGCTTGGGAAATGAATGGAGAAGAGTTGCCTTTTTTAAATGGATATCCCATTAAGTTGATAGTGCCAGGGTATTTTGGTACTTACTGGGTCAAACACTTAAGTGAGATTACTTTGCTCGATAAGGCATTTGATGTCCACGATAGTTTTTTTATGAATACGGCCTACCGCTTGCCAGATAATGATTGCGCATGTGTAGAACCTGCTACGACTGCAGATAAGACCAGGCCCATTGGCAAACTCAAAGTACGCTCTTTTATTACTAATTTAAACAATCAGCAGCAAATCAAGGTAAATGAGACGCTCAGCCTGAGAGGTATCGCCTTTGATGGAGGAAGCGGTATCCGTGAAGTGGAAGTCTCTTCTGATGGCGGTCAACATTGGGTAAAAGCCAAATTAGGGAAAGACCTGGGCCGTTTTTCATTTAGAGCGTGGAGCATTTTATTGAAGCCATCAGTGACAGGTGCGCTCTCACTCATGGTACGTGCCACAGCCAATAGCGGAGAGCAGCAACCCATGGTTGCGACTTGGAATCCGGGTGGATATGCGCGTAATGTCGTCGAAACATTCCAGGTGAATGTGATTTAAAGGGGTTATGAAAATGCGGAAATTTACATATATGCTCATGCTTTTGACCATGAGTTCGCCTCTGCATGCTGCGCAGGATCAGCCCTCTCATCAGCAGCCTCTAAAGATTCAAAGCATCACCTTACCTGCTGAAACGGCTATTTTTAAATCCTCTTCACTACCTGGATATAAAGTGGCACAGCAGAAATGTTCTATTTGCCATTCTGCAGATTACATCAACCTGCAACCCCCTGGAATGAGCCTTAAACAATGGGCTGCTGAAGTTGGCAAAATGCAACACGCCTACGGAGCACCCATCAACGAGGAGGATATAAAGTTAATTAGTGAGTATTTGGCCACCACCTATGGCAGCGCAAAATTGAGCGAAGTATCCGCGCATACGACTACAACGCCGGTCAGCCAAAATAAATCTGATGCAAGAACAATTCTTGCCAATAATGCCTGCTTATCATGCCATGCCCTAAATCAAAAAATTGTTGGGCCCGCTTATCATGATGTTGCTGAGCGTTATCGTGATCGTCCTCAGGCACTCAATACCGTCATGGCAAATATTCGGTCTGGAGGGGTGGGTAAATGGGGCAATATTCCAATGCCAGCATTTGAGTCGTTATCAGAGGATGATTTGAGAACACTCGCCGAGTTTGTTTTAAAGCAATAGCTTTAGTGCGGTTATACATAAACAACAAGATGTATAACTATTTATGATTTGGTGCGCCCGGCGGGAGTCGGGTCATCAGGAATTTCACTCAATAAAATCAATGAGTTATAGGCCTCGTTGATTAACTGCGTGTTACAGTTAAGTCTTGCAGTCTAGCGAACATATCTCAATTCAACAAGTTAAAATTTGACCTTAATTCAAATTCTGTTTTAATTGCGGGAAATATAATATTTGTTATTACAACGCAATAGTTTTTGAAGGGGTGTTCGGTGGGAATGTCTTTCAGCGAAAGAAAGGGATTTAAGGCTGTCCCAACTGTAATTCAGGCAGATGCAATAAGTGATGAACTTCTAGCAGCTATCTGGAATACTTTTGATAAACATTTGTGGTCGCGTTCAAACTTTATAACGCCCATTCGTTATGGAGCTATCCCTTCAATATATCCATTTTCTAAAGCACTTTGGGCTGATTACTTTAAACGGCCAGTTGACACCATACCGGATTATCCTCCGAAAATATTAGCCGTAGTCAGAGAGTATGTATTTCAGTCAGTATGGTATGAGGTCTATGATTTCACGGAGTTTGTAGCAGCCTACATTGCTCATCTTTATGGTGAGTCAATTTATCACGACCTGAATGCGGTGTTTGAACGAGAGCTGGGCGGGTATCGCTTTATTGAACGTAAGCTTATCGACATTACTAGCCCACAAGAAATAGAAGCTTTGAAAGAGGCATTACAAGACACCCAGTTTTCGGGGGTTAATAAACATATAGAAACTGCATTAACGCTATATTCTAACAAGGAAAAACCTGATTATCGGAATTCAATGAAGGAGTCCATATCTGCTGTCGAGAGCATGGCGAAAATCATTGCAGGTAAACCTAAAGCAACTTTAGGAGATGCTCTCAAAGAGATAGCAAAGCAAGGCAAACTGCATGAGTCATTAAGTTTGGGCTTTATTAAACTCTACGGATATACATCCGAAGAAGGAGGGATTCGTCATGGTATGTTGGATGACCCGAATGTATCAGCGGCGGACGCAAAGTATTTCTTATTGGCCTGCACATCTTTTGTTAATTACTTAAAGTCTAAGATGTAGTCCATAAGCACGTGATTAAGCGGGAGGCCTTGGAGAAGGTGTCCTATCCGCTCCCTGCGTTGGGTTAAGAAATGAAAGCACATAAGCCAATAGTTGGTGTGACGTTCGATAGTCTAGTGATGATTAAATCATTAGAGAATACTGAAGCAGATACTACTGCAATTTTACAAGAGAGTATTCAAGGCCATCTTGATGCAAATAATAAATCACTAATGATAATTGAACGCCGTGTTAGCAACGCGGATGAGTTTTTAGAAGCTATTAGTGAACTTATCGAAGCGGCTGAGAAAGGCCTCAAGCCTTTGGTCAACGTTGACTGTCATGGCGACATGTTTGATGGTCTGGTTTTCTCAGATGGCAGCATACTTTCATGGGCAGTCATATCGGAAAGTCTGACACAACTTAATAGGGCTACAGAATTCAATTTAATAGCAGTCTTCTCTGCTTGCTTTGGGGCACATTTTATCAGCTCTGTAGATGCACTTTCTCCAGCACCATTCGCATTAATGGTAGCCTCAAATGACGAAATATATCCTGATGAACTTTTGCGAGGGTTACGCGCATTCTATAACAAACTTTTTGATACCTTGAATGTATTGGAGGCAGTTAAAGCGTTGCATAGTGAGAGATTGCAAAATGGGAGTTGGTTTATTGAGTTTGCAGATACTTGGTATCTTGAAATTGTGACTGCCTACATAAAACACCACTGTACGAAGAGTCAATGCCGCAAAAGGGTTCAAGATATGCATGCTATTCTGAAAGCTGAGCAGATAACCTTAAACAACAAGCCAATGAGTCTTGGCTACATAAAAGGCACTTTGAAGCAGGCCAACAGAAAAAAGTTAATCAATGAGCATTTTGAGCAATACTTCATGGTAGAAAGTATCCCGTCCAACTCTCTTAAATATGCTCATGTAAAAGAGATTCTAATGACACGGTTAGTTGAGTTTAGGAAGACTGGGAAATATCTAGTCTAAGCAGCTATTCAATAAAAAATTTCACAGCAAATTTCTTTGAGGTCATTAATAGATTTAGGCTCAGATTAATTCCCCCGTGCCACCCTTCGAGCTGTAGCTTTAGGCAAGACCTGCATCATTGAAATTTGTCTTTAAATTGGAGTAAGAGCCAGAAGACAAATACAACAGCCGAGATGGTGAATGTGGGAATTTGATATTTCAGTAGCTTTTCCACGTGCTCACTGTACTTATCAGCCCTATCCCTCATTTCCTTAATTTCTTTAGGTGGTTTACCTTCATCTTTGTATCTCGCTTCTTTCGCCATATATCTTGCATCAGAAAGTCTCATTAAAACAATGGCACTACCACAGGATATAGAAATTAATGCAAATCCTCCGGCAACTAAAAATAACCAATAGTTATGAATATTAGTTACATCTTTATCTGAAAGAATTGTGGTTTGTAAAGCCAGTATTGCTGCTGAATAAGCCATGAAATGGTTATTAATCGCTGTTCTGCTTTCCCTTGCATAATCTTGCCAGCGTATCATTTCATCTTGAAAAGACAATTGTATTCTCCATTGATTATTAGAACTGAATTAGTTTAATTCCAAGTTTATTGTAAAGGTAATTGAAATAAAGTAATACAAAACATGGCACTTTTCTGAGTGTCCACTTAGGGTACACCTTGGATAGCTACCAAGTCACCTCTCAAAGATTGTCAATAATCGGTGATATCTGAATTTACTGACAATCTCAAACTATTCTTAAGGTCCTATCCTTACAATGTTTCAGAAAGTGCTGATGCTTTAGGATTGGGGCGATACTGATTGTCATGCGGCTGACCTTTTAAGCAGTAGAAAATAAAGTTTACTATTGGGAAGAAAACCCAAGTTCCATTTCTACCAATGTCATGCATTCTTCGCATAGCTAGGCCAATTGCAGGCAGTAGTACTGCTAAAACATAAAGATTTTCGAATAAGGATGCGGTTTCAGCACTACCAGAAATCACTCTTACTGTAATATAAATTGAAATCTGAACCAATCCACTGATAAGAACAAACATCCAGAATTCTTTTCGCGTCGCCCTTCCATCGAAGTCCCAATATCTTTTTAGAACAGGTATATACCATTTATTCATTGCATCCCCTTAAGTTGCTCGCAGGCCACGCATAAAAGTGTAGCGGGATATAGGTATGTTTTAAAGTTTGAGGTTCTAAGTGTTTGGATCTATTGATAAGCCCATAAAGGAGAAGGGCTTAGTTCGTGAATGGTGCGCCCGGCGGGAGTCGAACCCACGACCCTTGGCTTCGGAAACCAATACTCTATCCAGCTGAGCTACGGGCGCAATCCTGCCATTATAGCAAATTAAGTGCGGCTGGCTTCGCTTGTCGCCGCTCAATTTTTAGGGGTGTTTGATTCAAAGCGTTGCTCACTGCTATTTAAACTGGATCTTTTTGATCAAGTTGCTTTCGCCTCTGTAGTAATAGGCTTCGTATGCGATTTCTTTGAGGGAATAGACTTTTTCGATGACAATTTTGTCAGCCCCTATATTTTGCGCGTTTACATAAGCTTGTCTTGGTGCGTCCAGCGCTGTGAATGGAATAATCCTTTCAAATTCAAAGCCTTCGCCGTATTTGAACTCAATGGTATAGATTAAATCATCCCAGTTTACGGTGGCGTCGTAGCCCTTGGAGACGCGGACGATGTGTACGTTAGGGTCGTGAGCTTCTTGAATGCGGAGAATGGCGCTGTTTAGCAACAAGACGCCGGACAAGACCATGGCGCCGTAGCCAATTTTGCTGAAGAGGTGAATCGAGATTTTAGGCAACACGTATTTCATCAGGTAGGTGGCTGCGACGGCGGCAACGGCAACAAGCAGGCCAATGGTGAGTGCTTTTAGCGTAAATAAGCCGAAATAGGCATATAAGCCGAGTTTGACGATATGCAGGCAAATCTCGTTGGCTGCGCGGGTGGCGACGATTTCTTCTTTACTGAGCCCGTATCTGAGGTAAACACCGTTGAACAAGACGCCGACTGCGCCGGTGAGGGCGGAGATAAAGCCTGCGAGAAAGCCGATGAGTTTAAGGAAATGGTCGGATAACGTGGGCTTTTCAGTATTGGGGACTACTTTTTTGAACAGGTAGGGCAGGTTGAAGACCAGGAAGATGGCCATGCACAACTCGATATACATAGGGGCCAGGTAGCTGAGCAACCAGGCGCCAGCCAATACCCCCAGCAAAGCAAGCGGCAAAAAGTGTTTCACGATACGCCAGTTGATTTGCTGGAAGAACAAATAAAGCTTGGTCAATGAGCTGACTGAGGTGCCTACCGAGAGTGCAGCGGGCACTTGTGCCGCTGGCAGCGCATGGCCTAACAGCGGAATAAGTAACAAACCTGCGCCACCCCCACATACCATGCTTAATGCAAACGCGATAAACGCAATCAGGAAAATACTTAAATAAATCATGTGTGTGCGGAAGTGGCTTTAACGCCCATGGTGGCCAGTGAAAACGCGCAAATCATTACCCTAAACGCGTGGTTTTTTTGTGCGCGGATGTAAACAGAAAAACGCATTTTACGCTGTAGGATAATCTATTCTCTTGGAGAGTGACTGTGTGAGGGTACTAAAGGTTGCAATAATCGTGTCATAGAGCGTGACTATGCTTGGCTGATAAATCTAACCATATGAGGATATTGCACAATGAAAGCCATGATTTTAGCCGCGGGCAAAGGCACTCGCGTCCGGCCACTGACTTATGACTTGCCTAAGCCGATGATTCCGGTGCTGGGTAAGCCGGTGATGGCGTATCTGGTAGAGCACCTGGCCTTGCATGGCGTGGCCGATATTATGGTCAATGTCAGTTATCTGCATAAAAAAATTCAGGATTATTTTGAAGATGGTCACCGCTTTGGCGTGAATATCGGCTACTCGTTTGAGGGCGATATTGTCGATGGACAGGTGGTGCCACACGCGGTGGGCTCTGCCGGTGGCATGCGCAAGATTCAGGACTTTAGTGGCTTTTTTGATGAAACAACCATTGTGCTGTGCGGGGATGCGATTATTGACCTGGACATCACCCGTGCGGTGAAAGAGCACAAGGAAAAAGGCGCGCTGGCGAGCCTGGTGACCATGCAGGTGCCCATGGACAAGGTCTCAGGCTATGGCGTGGTGGTGACCAACAATGAAGGGCGCATTATCTCGTTTCAGGAGAAGCCCAGCCAATTGGAGGCGCGCTCTAACTGGGCGAGCACCGGCATTTATATTTTTGAGCCGGAAGTGCTGGACTTGATCCCTTCTGGCAGTGAGTTTGATATTGGTTCGGACTTGTTTCCTTTATTGGTGCAAAAAGGCTTGCCGTTTTACGCGATCCAGCATCCGTTTAACTGGATTGATATCGGCGTGGTGACCGATTACTGGCTGGTCATGCAGCAGATGATGCAAGGCTTCTTCCCGTCGATGCCGATTCCGGGCAAGCAGGTAAAGCCTGGGGTGTGGGTGGGGTTGAATGTGCATATTGACTGGGAGCACACGCAGATTGAAGGGCCGGTGTATATCGGCTCGGGCTCGCGCATTGATAAAAATACCCGCATTGTTGGCCCGACCTGGATTAACTCGGGTTGCCATATCCAGCGCGACAGTACCGTCATCCGGTCGATTTTATTTGATTACACCCGTATTGCGCAGGGTTATGAAATTGTTGAGCGCATTGTCTGCGGCGAGTATTGCGTAGACCGTAATGGCCGCATGGTACATATGGATGATGATAGCTGCGACATTATCTGGACCGATGCACGGGAAAAAGTGGTGTACCCGCAAAACTACGCTTATGCGCGGCTTTGATCCATCATGTTAAGGCGTAGGGAGCGCTTGCTTACAATACGCTTAAAAGCATTCCCGTGCGTTTCCTGTCTGCGCGTTCTGCGCTATAATCGCGTGGTTATTTTTTCTAACGCAACGGGATGCAGATATGTCGGGTAACAATCAGGGTTCAAGCATTAAAGAATTAATTATTGCCATTCCAGGCGCCATTATTGCTTTCACATTGCTGGTTTCGGTACTGGCGTATCTTTTTGGCGTGTTTGGTGCTGAAAAAGCCACCCCTAGCAAAGAAGCAGCTGAAGCAGCAGAACAAAAAGTAGTTGCCAATATTGCGCCGGTGGCGACGGTTGAAGTGGCAGAGGCAGCTGGTGCGCACGTTGAGAAGAGCGGCGAAGAGATCGTCAAAGGTGTGTGTATCGCTTGCCATGGTGTGGGGGCATTGGGCGCGCCAAAAATCGGTAATGCCGGTGACTGGGGTCCTCGTATTGCACAGGGTTATGAAACCCTGGTGAAACATGCGATTGAAGGCATCCGTAGCATGCCAGCCCGTGGTGGTAACGCCGAGTTGAGCGACCACGAAGTGGCAGATGCCGTGGCTTACATGGCAAACCAGGCAGGCGCTAAATTTGATCCTGCTAGCTTGAAAAAATAAACCGCAATATCGCGATCAGCCGCTTGATTCTCAAGCGGCTTTTTTATTGGTGAATCTATTTCAGATAGGCGCATAGCCATGGCGAGATACGCAATTGGTGACCTGCAAGGTTGCTATCATTCTTTTATGCGGTTGCTGGCCAGGGTCAACTTTGAGCCCGGCCGCGACCAATTATGGCTGGTTGGCGATTTAATTAACCGGGGCACCGGGTCCTTGCCGGTATTGCGCTGGCTATACGAACATCGTCACGCAATCAAGGTGGTGCTGGGTAACCACGATTTACATGCGATTGCCGTGGCGCACGCCGTGCGGCCACCGCATCGCTTTGATACCTTGCACGACTTGTTGGCGGCCGAAGATGGTGAAGCATTATTGCATTGGTTGCGCCATCAACCCTTAATGGTGTTGGAAGAGGATTTTGCCATGCTGCATGCCGGGCTGTATCCGCAATGGTCATTGCCACAAGCGCGAATGCTGGCGGCCGAGGTCGAGGCGGTTTTGCAATCGCCCGATTATCTGAGCTTTTTACAACAGATGTATGGTAATCAGCCCGCAGCCTGGCAAGCTGATCTGGCGGGGGTGGAGCGCCTGCGTGCGATCACGAATGCGCTGACCCGCATGCGTGTCGTTGATGAAGCCGGAGCGATGGAGTTTTCTTTTAAAGGCGAGCTATCTGAGTTGCCGGCGGGCTATTTGCCATGGTTCCAGGCCGCTGGGCGCCAGTCCGCCCAGGCTAAACAGCGGATTTTATGCGGCCACTGGTCGGCATTGGGCCTGTATCAAGCACATGGGGTGATCGCCCTCGATACCGGCTGTTTATGGGGACGGCAACTGACTGCTTATTCTCTGGACACGGGCGAGGTGACACAAGTGGCGCTGGATGTGCGTGACCAACCGCCTGGCCTGGGTGGGGATTAGTACCGGGGCTGGCGATGGAACTCTGGTGGGTCATGGTGGCCGCCTTTGGGGCAGGCGTGGTCGATGCCATGGTCGGTGGTGGGGGCTTGGTCACTGTTCCGGCCTTGCTGACCAGCTATCCGAACACCTCCCCTGTGCTGTTGCTCGGCACCAATAAGTGTTCCAGTGTATTTGGCACCAGTGTCGCTGCCTGGCGCTACAGCCGGCATGTGCGTTTGGATTGGGGCTGGCTCTTCCCTGCAATGTTGGCGGCTTTTTCGGGCGCCAGTCTGGGGGCATGGACTTTAACCTGCGTGGCGCCAGATTTTTTGCGCAAGCTGCTGCCTGCGGTGTTATTGCTGGTGTTGGTTTATACCCTCAAATCCCCACAGTTTGGGCTCGTGCCCCTGGCCCGTGGCTACAGCCTGCGGCGGCGCTTGCTGCTTGCGCTGGCCATTGGGGGCTGCATTGGTTGGTATGACGGTTTTTTTGGCCCAGGTACCGGCATTTTTTTTATTTTTATGCTGGTGCGTTTTCTTGGGCAGGATTTCTTGCATGCTTCTGCCTCCGCCAAGCTGTTAAATGCCAGCACTAATCTGGCGACCTTGGTTGTGTTGGGCTGGAACGGGGCCGTCTGGTGGCAACTAGGCTTGGCAATGGCTGCCGCCAATATTATGGGGAGCCTAGTGGGGAGTGCGTTGGCCCTCAGGCATGGGGCAACGCTGGTGCGCCAGGTATTTGTTGCGGTGGTAATGCTCTTGCTGGTTAAAACGGCCTGGCAGGCTTATTTCTAGCAGCGGGCTGATTTCTAAAAGTAATTTCGTCAATCACGCTTACGCTTGTTGTCTTTGGTGTGATGGCTGGCTGACGACCTCGGAGGCCGACGCCCAGGGTAAGTGCGCAATAATTTCACTTCTTGCCTGGCTGGCCAGCGCTTGCCTATCCAGCAGGCGCGCCTCAATTGGCGCACAAAAATGTAAATGTACACGGGGAGACTGCATGTTTAAAAAAGACAGCATGGACTCGATCATGGTTGTTTCCCCGGCATAAGCGGCCGCCAGGTTAGGGCTGCCGTCCGGCAACGGGTAGTGGATTGCAATCGGGATCACCGTCGCCTCTGCGTCAATAGAGGCCTGGATGAGGCTGCTTTTAAAAGGCAATACTTGCTGCCCATCTGTGGTCGTCCCTTCGGGAAACACGCACAAATTGTCCCCCAGTTTCATCGCCTGCGTGACGACTTTAAGCACACGCGCCGCATCGCGTTGACGTGTCCGGTTGATAAAAATAGTCCCTGATTTTTTCACTAGATAGCCAAACACCGGCCAATCCTTGATTTCAAGTTTTGCCACAAAACGCACTGGAATCAGGCTGTTCAGGGCATGGATATCTGACCAGGAAATATGGTTGGCCACAAACAGCACATGCTGTGTTTGCGGTGACGGGCGTTGACCACTCACCGATAATTGTAAGTTAAAGCAGCGCAACAGTTTTGCACACCACCAGCGGATGATTTGCTCGCGGCGACCACGGCCGCACACAGGCAACACGAGTGTTGCCAATGTGAGTCCGGTCAGTGTGTGGAGGAAAATGCGGGCGATGCGCCAATAGCGGGTAAGAAAGTGTGTTTTTGGCAAATTATTTCAAGAAATGCGCAGCATATCTGGGATTGATTCTGGATAACGGTAACAATACCAGCATATCGGCAGTATTAAAAGCTGGATCCCAGGCCGGTTCGCCGCAAATATAAGCCCCCAGGCGCAAATAGCCTTTCACCAAAGGCGGGCAAGTGACTTCGAGTGACTGGTCCAGTGCTTCAATCGGCAATGGATGGTGCGGAAATACACGGTATTCCGCAGGGGACAAATAGTCTTCGCGCAGGCTGTTAAACAACGATGCTGCAGTGTGGCCACCGTCATGCATAGAGATGCTGGCGCAACCAATCATGTATTCATACTGGCGGGCCATCATGTATTTGGCCAGCCCAGCCCAGAGCATGGTGATGGTGCCGCCGGTGCGGTAATCGGCATGCACACAGGCACGGCCCACTTCTACCGTACGGTCAGACAGCGGTGCCAAACGGCTTAAATCAAACTCTCCGGCGGAATAATAACCGCCTGCCAGCATGGCCTGCATCGGGTTCAGGATGCGGTAGGTGCCCACGACTTGCTGCGTGGCATCATCCCGCACCAGCAGGTGGTCGCAATAGGCATCAAAGCCATCTACGTCCAAGCCGTTCTGGCTTTTGATCTGTGCGCCCATTTCTTCGGCAAACACTTGATAGCGCAAGCGTTGTGCTTCCATAATTTCTTCGGCAGTGGTTGCCAATGCGACACTCAGGGTTGAACTTGGTTTACGGTTGGCATCGGCCGTTGGTTGAATCTCGGCTTGATATAGGCCATGTTCCTGTAAATGACGTTCTAACATCTCGCGACTCCTTGATTGAGGGTTAGCGAGATAGTAAAAGTGTCACATGAATGATTGGTGACGTTGGCGTGACACTTATGTGACGTCTTCCTAGGGGCAATAAAAAAGCGGCCATTGGCCGCTTTTGATCCAGGCGTCTGCAGTGGGTTAGTGTGAAACGCGAGAGGTGCCGCCGTTTTCAACGATGCGCACACGGTCGCCCGCATTAAACTGTTCATCGGCTTCCTGCACAATGGCAACCAAGCCACCGCCATCTAGTTTAACCGTGATTTCCAGGGCATTCTTGCGCGTAATGGCTTCCTCGGCAGCTGAACCCGCCAAGCCACCCGCCACTGCACCCAGCACGGCCCCAATCATACTGCCTCTGCCGCCACCGATAGAGCTACCTGCAATCCCACCCACTGCACCGCCAGCAATGGTGCCGACCGGGGATTTAGTCCCTTCCAGTTTCACGGCACGCACGCTTTCCACCACGCCGGTTTTGACTGTTTGTGCCCTGCGCGCTTCATCGCGGGAATACACATTGCCTGAGTTTGAGCTGGCGCAAGCCGCCAGCATGCTTGTCACCAAAGCGACAGCGAGCCATTGCAATACACGTGTGTTCATTTTTTTCTCCAATATTGAACAAGCTTCTTTTTAATGCGTCGGTTGCCCTAAGCTAGGGTCTTCTTTCAGCGCATCCTGAACCAGGGCGTGACTGTAAATATTTTCAATCTCCGCACGGGTCGGATGATGGTTTTGCCCCCCCCGGCTGGCGATTTTAATCGCACCCATGGTTGAGGCTAACCGGCCACAGGCTTTCCAGTCCCAGCCACGCACAATGCCATAGAGCAGGCCTGCGCGGTAGGCATCACCGCAACCGGTGGGGTCTACCACATTATCTGCTCTAACGCATGGAATGTCATGGCGTTGACCATCGGCATAGATATGTGAACCTTCACTGCCCAGGGTCACAATCAAGGCTTTCACCTTGGCGGCCAGTTGCTCCAGGCTGAGTCCTGTCTTGTCTTGGATGACTTGCGACTCATAATCGTTCACTGCCAGATAGTCGGCCATTTCAATAAAATGCATGAGCTCTTCACCATTAAACATAGGTAAGCCCTGGCCAGGGTCAAACATGAAAGGGATGCCCGCTTCATGGCACTCTTTTGCATGTTGGAACATGGCATCGCGGCCATCTGGGGCAATAATGGCTAAGGCAATGTCTTTGGCATCATTCACGCTGTTCGCGTGCGCATATTGCATGGCGCCAGGGTGAAAGGCCGTAATCTGGTTATCATCCATGTCCGTGGTGATAAATGCCTGTGCGGTATAGGTGCCGGCAATGGTCTTGATATGCTGTGTATCAATATGATGCTGGTTTAGCCAGCTTTCGTAGGGGCTAAAGTCATCGCCTGTGGTAGCCATAATCTGCGGCTGGCCTTCCAGCAACTGCAGGTTGTAGGCAATATTACCAGCAGTGCCGCCAAATTCGCGGCGCATTTCCGGGACCAGAAACGCCACACTCAGTTTGTGTATTTTGTCAGCCAAGATGTGGTTTTTGAACTGGTCGGGGAACACCATGATGGTGTCATAGGCTAAAGAGCCGCAAATAAGAATTTTCATGAATAATAATTAGGGATGAATAAAAGTACGGCTATTATTGCCGTGTGCCAGCACAGTGGCAAGTGGTATGCGGGTATTAAGTAGCTTAAGACTGCTTGATCGCCAAGTCGATCAGGGTTTTAGCGGCTTTTTTTGCCGACTTGATGGCTCCTGACCCGCGTTTGATTTGCTCGGCCTGCACGGCGCCTTCAAACAGGATAGACAATTGCAGTGCCAAGCCTTCCGCATCTTTGATGTTGGCATCTAGTGCCAGCTTGGTAATAAACTGACGAAACTCGCGCGACTGCTGTGAGGAGAGTTGGTGGATACGGTTTTCTTCATTGGGGAATTCGGCCGAGGCTTTAATAAACGCAATGCCGGTAAACGACGGCGAAGTGACCCATTCCTCAATAAACTCAAATAGTTTCTGGATCTTCTCGTTAGGGCTGCCGCCTAGGCCGCCCAGTTTTTCATTCATCCAGTCTTGAAAGTCCTGATGGCTTTTTTGCAGCACGGCAAGGATCAGTTCTTCCTTGTTTTCAAAATACTTATAAAGCGTCATTTTTGTAGTACCGGCGACCGCCACAATCGTATCCACACCCGTGGAGTTGATTCCGCGGGTCTGAAACAGGTCGGTCGATACCTGCAAAATTTTTTGCTTAAGCGCATTCATGCCTAAAATTATAACACTCTATACAAGTTTGTATACCCCTGGAACTTTCAGTGAGGGAATTAATCCTATTGTTTGACTTTGCTTATCATGTTAAATATACTATACAGTATAGTATATTTTTGTGGCCGTTCAATTTACAACAAGGAGAAAATCATGCGTCAATTATTATTAGCAACCCTGTTCGCCGTTGCAGGTTCCGCATTCGCGGCCGAGCCATTGTATGTGGTTAAATCGGTAGAGTTAAATCAGCCTGCAGAAGTGGTCTGGAAAAAAGTCTCTGACTTTGGGGATTTGGGTGCTTGGCATCCTGCCGTGGCTAAAACCGAGATCGTCGCGGGTAAAAACAACAGCGTAGGCGCCAAGCGGGTGCTGACACTGAAAGATGGCGGCAAAGTGAATGAAACTTTGACCGCTTACAATCCAAAGCAAAAAAGCTATACCTATAAAATTACTGACGGCGTCTTGCCCGTTAATGACTATTCCTCCATTGTGAGTGTGCACAGTAACGGCGATGGCAAGTCTGTGGTCGTTTGGGAGAGCCACTTCTTGCCCAAAGCGCCTGCGGATGAAAAAGCAGCCTCAGATACCATCAAAGGTGTTTACGATGGTGGTTTGAATCAGCTTAAAACGCTGTTTCAATAACGAAGTTCTGCTTTAAAAAAGCACAAAGCCGTCACTGTCAGTGGCGGCTTTTTTATGGGTGAAACGCTTGCAGGTCTGGCCTGGGGGGCGCTTATTGTTTGGAGTTGGCCATGAGTTTGGGGGTGTAGTTACACTGCACTTGATCTAGCAATTGGTTGACTAGCACCTGCTCATCACGGTTGGTGCTGACACGACCGTTGATAATATTTTCAATATAAACGCTTTTCAGCCGCTCCGGCAGTTGTATCGCCTCGATCAGGCGGCAGTCACCGTGCTTCATGGTTTCCAGGCGGCTGTAAATAGCCGCGGTCTCAGTGGGGCTGGCCTCAAGCGATAATGGATGAGGAGGGGGGTGATGTGCGTCTACAACTTGTGCTGGGAGATGTGTTTCGAACTGCATGTGCCAGTAAAAACCGCCCATGACACCCGTCACCAGCGCGACCATGACTACGCCATAATTGCGGATCGCCAGCCAGTTAATTTGCAACTTGGTTTGCTCGTCGATAAGCGCTTGCGCCGCTTGTTTGGCATGTTGCAGCGCACTGGATTGTTTATGTGCCAATTTTTCCTGGCAGGCACTGAGCGCCATAAAGTAGAGTTGGTTGGCCAGCATGTCAGGCAACCGTGCGCCGGCCAATTGTGCTTGCTGGGTCAGGTAGCGTTGCAGCCGTTCTGGTTGTGGCGGTGCTGACGGACGGGTGGGCTGCGTATCGGCTAGCGGGCTGGAAAGCAAATCGTCGAGGATGTTAAACAACCCAAGCAGTTTGTGTGAGGCTTGCTTGCCGGATTTATCCAGCATGCTGATCAGCCAGTCAGATTGAAGTAACGCCTGCAGCATGCCAATTTAAAACGGCTTCACGACCACCAAAATCACCACGGCAAACAGAAGCAGTACCGGAATTTCATTGAACCAGCGAAACCACATATGACTACGCTTGTTTTGCTGGGCATTAAACTGTTTGAGCAGTTTGCCGCAGTAGTGGTGGTAACCAATCAGCAAAATCACCAGCGTCAGTTTGGCATGCATCCAGCCGCCAGTGACGCCATAGCCCAGCCATAACCACAGGCCTAGCGCCAGCGCCAGCAACATAAGCGGCTGCATAAAGCGATAAAGTTTTTGCGCCATCAGCAGCAAGCGGGCATAGGCGTGGGGTTCGGTTTCCATCGCCAGATTCACGTAAATGCGTGGTAGATAAAACAAGCCGGCAAACCAGCTGGTGACAAAAATAATATGAAATGCTTTAACCCACAACATTTAGCTGGCTTTCTGGTTCAGGAGTTTGCGTAATTCGGCAAAGTTAAGTTCGCCGATGGTTTTCTGGATGCGGTTGCCATTGCCATCAAAAACAAATGTGGTTGGCGTGAGGTTAACATTGCCAAACGCCTTCACCATCTCGCCGTAGCCATCATGCATGACGGCAAACGGCAGCGCTTTCTCCTTGGTGTAGTTGAGCACTTGTGCAGGCGGGTCATAGGGCATGGCTACCGCAATCACTACCAGGTTTTTGTCTTTGTATTGCTGGTAAGTGTGGATGAGGTCAGGCATTTCCTTGATGCAGCCAGGGCAATCTGTCGCCCAGAAGTTGACCAGCACCGTTTTTCCGCGCAGGTCTTGCATATTGATTTTTTGGCCATCCAGTGTGGTAAAAGTGACTTGTGGTGCCTGTGGTTTTTGCATGACGGCAAAGACCAGGCCTGCGATGAGCGCCAATGCAACGATTGCTACGCCCCATGTTCTGAATATTGATTTCAACTTAGCCTCTTAAAAAAACGGATGACTCAAAATCCACGCTAAAAACCATAGGCCGTGTAACGTGTTTGTGCTGTATACGACATGGTATAATTGACTTTTGTTTTTGATAAATTATCAATGAACGCACCTGTCAACGCAGATTTGTTAAAGCGCAATTCTACCCCTCTCGCACGATTACGCGAAATTCCGTACAACTATACCTCCTTCTCTGACCGCGAAATCGTCATCCGGTTTCTCGGCGAAGAAATTTGGGAAATCCTCAATGTGTTGCGCGCTGAGCGCAAAACGGGCCGCAGCGCACGCATGCTGTTTGAGGTGTTGGGCGATTTGTGGGTGGTGTCACGCAACCCTTATCTGCAAGATGACTTACTGGAAAACCCCAAGCGCCGCAAAGCCTTGATTGAGGCACTGTATCACCGTATTTCTGCTATCCAGGAGCGCAGCGGTGGCAATGATAAAGTACAAAAACTGGTCTCTGCTGCCACGAAGGCGGTAGAAAAATTTGCTGATGATTTCAAGCAAACCGCTGACTTGCGTAAAAAGGCTTTAGCCAAACTCACCAAGTACACGCGCAAGGATAATGTACAGTTCGATGGCTTGGCGCGTGTGTCACATGTGACCGACGCGACCGACTGGCGCGTTGAGTATCCGTTTGTGGTGATCAACCCGGATACCGAAGCTGAAATTTCTTACCTGGTCCGTGCTTGTATTGAGCTTGGTTTGACCATTATCCCGCGCGGCGGTGGTACCGGTTATACTGGTGGCGCCGTGCCGTTGACGCCCTTATCTGCCGTCATCAACACCGAAAAACTGGATCAACACACTGGCGTACAAATGCGCACCTTGCCTGGCGTTTCCCGCCAGGTGGCGACGATTGAGTGTGGCGCGGGTGTAGTGACGCGCCGTGCGATGGATGCGGCCACTGCGGCAGGGCTGGAGTTTGCCTGCGACCCGACCTCTGCTGATGCCTGCTGTATCGGTGGTAACGTCGCCATGAACGCTGGGGGTAAAAAAGCGGTGCTGTGGGGCACTGCGCTAGATAACCTGGCCTCTTGGCGCATGGTGACACCAGATGCGACTTGGTTGGAAGTGGAACGCCTGGATCATAACCTCGGCAAGATCCACGATATTGACATGGCGCGCTTTAAAATCAGCCGCTACGACATCGACCATAAAAACCTGCTGTCCGAGCCTGAGATTCTTGAAATTCCAGGCCCTAGCTTCCGTAAGGTCGGCCTGGGTAAAGACGTGACCGACAAGTTCCTGTCTGGTCTGCCCGGGGTGCAGAAAGAAGGTTGCGATGGCCTGATTACCTCTGCGACCTTTATTTTGCACCGCATGCCCAAGCATGTGCGCACCATTGCGCTGGAGTTCTTTGGCAATGTGTCGCACGCGGTGCCCGCCATTGTCGAGATTAAAGACTATCTGGACGCCACAGCTAAAAACGACCCAGCCGTGATTATGGCCGGCCTTGAGCACATGGACGAACGCTATGTGAAAGCGGTGGGTTACGCCACCAAGGCTGCACGCCAGCAACGCCCAAAAATGGTGTTGTTGTGTGATATCGCGTCTGATGACGAAAATGCCGTCGGCGAAGTGGCTTCTGCCGTGGTGCGTATGTGTAATGCCCGCAATGGCGAAGGCTTTATTGCCGTCTCGGCTGAGGCGCGTAAAAAATTCTGGCTGGACCGTTCACGCACGGCCGCGATTGCCCGTCATACCAACGCCTTTAAAATTAACGAAGATGTGGTGATTCCGCTGCCGCGTCTGGGTGAATACTCAGACGGCATTGAGCGTATTAATATTGAGCTGTCTATCAACAATAAACTTCGCCTGGTAGACGAGCTGGAAGCCTTTGTCTCTGGCGATTTGCCTTTGCAACCAGATGAAGATGGCAATGCTGATCCTGAAGGCGTCAAGTCCAAACAGAACATTGCCTTGCAGTTGTTGCGCGATGTGCGCGCCAGATGGCGTCTGATCCTCAATACGCTGGATGAACCCGTGTCTGTACTGGGTGAAATGGGTAAACCATTCGCACAGTATGACAATGTGTTCCGCGCCGTGCAGTCGTATGATTTACGCGTGTCCTGGAAGCGCGAGCTCAAGCGCCCGATGGCTGATATTTTTGCTGGCCGCGAATACCAGAAGATTCTCGACAAGCTGGACGAAATCCAGAAAACCGTGTTGAAGAGCCGCGTGTTTATTGCGCTGCACATGCACGCCGGTGACGGTAACGTGCACACCAATATCCCAGTCAACTCCGATGACTACGGCATGATGCAGGATGCACACGCCGCCGTGGCGCGCGTGATGGATCTGGCGCGCGGCCTCAATGGGGTAATCTCGGGTGAACACGGTATCGGCATTACCAAAATGGAGTTCCTGGACCAGGCGACCATTGATACCTTTGCTGCCTACAAGAACAAGGTTGACCCAGAAGGCCGTTTTAACAAGGGTAAGCTGCTGGCTGGCTCAGGCCTTGAAAATGCCTACACTCCAAGCTTTGGCCTGTTGGAGCAAGAGTCCATCATCATGGAACAGTCAGCCATTGGCGAAATCGCCGATGATATTTCTGACTGCTTGCGCTGCGGCAAATGTAAGCCTGTGTGTTCTACCCACGTGCCACGCGCCAACCTGCTTTACTCGCCCCGTAACAAGATTCTGGGCACCTCATTGCTGATTGAAGCCTTCTTGTACGAAGAGCAGACGCGCCGCGGGATCTCACTCAAACATTTTGATGAGTTTAACGACGTCGCTGACCATTGTACGGTCTGCCACCGTTGCGAAAAACCCTGCCCGGTGAATATCGACTTTGGTGACGTATCGGTCAAGATGCGTAACTTCCTGCGCGAGCAAGGCAAGAAGAAATTCAATCCTGGCACCGCAGCGGGCATGATGTTCCTCAATGTCAAAGACCCGGCGACCATCAAACTGCTGCGTGGCACCATGATACAAATGGGCTACAAAGCCATTAATATCGCCAATAGCCTGGCCAAGAAGTTTGGCCTACTCAAGGATAAAAAAGCACCGCCAGCGACGGTGGGCAGGGCAGAAATCAAGGCACAGGTGATTCACTTCATTAACAGGCCTATGCCGAAGAAAATGCAATCTAAAACTTCGCGTGCCATGATGGGTCTGGAAGATGACACCATGATTCCGGTCATCCGTAACCCGCAAAAGGTGAACGAAGATTCCGAAGCCGTGTTCTACTTCCCAGGGTGTGGTTCCGAGCGCCTGTTCTCTAACGTAGGCCTGGCGACACAAGCCATGCTGTACGAAGTCGGTGCGATTACCGTCTTGCCGCCTGGCTACCTGTGCTGCGGCTATCCGCAAACGGCCGCCGGTAATCATGACAAAGGCCAGGAAATCACGGCGGATAACCGAGTGTTGTTCCACCGCGTGGCTAATACGTTGAATTACCTGGACATCAAGACCGTGATCGTCTCTTGCGGTACGTGTATGGATCAGTTGCAGAAATACGAGTTTGAGAAGATTTTCCCAGGCTGCCGCCTGCTCGATATCCACGAATACCTGATGGAAAAAGACATGCGCCTGCAAGGCGTTACTGGTACGCGCTATATGTACCATGACCCTTGCCATACGCCAATGAAGACTTACAAACCGCTGGAAGTCACCAACAAGCTGATGGGCACCGATGTCGCGCTCAATGACCGTTGCTGCGGTGAGTCCGGTACGTTTGCCGCAGCGCGTCCTGACATTGCCACCCAGGTCAAATTCCGCAAGCAGGAAGAACTGGAAAAAGGCATGGCCAAGATGGGCCTGACCGTGGGTGCGCCTGAGCAGCCGGTGAAAATCCTCACCTCTTGCCCAAGCTGCCTGCAAGGTTTGTCACGGTATGGTGATGACACCGGCATTGAAGCTGACTACATTGTGGTGGAAATGGCCAAACACGTGCTGGGTGAAAACTGGATGGAAAATTACATCGAGAAAGCCAATAACGGCGGCATCGAAAAAGTACTGCTGTAAAGACACAAACCCCGCGCAAGCGGGGTTTGTTCAAGTGGGATATGTATCGTGTCTGCCCGGTCGATTTATGGCTGTCGCGCTTTGACATAGACATAAATCCCCGCCCAGACCATGACCACTAAAATCACAGCAATCACGATAAAACTCATTAAACCATAGTCAGTCGATAACAAATCAATCAAAATTTTCATGGGTTTCCTCCGGTAAGCGAATGATGTTGCACGCAATGAATCTGAAGAGGATTTTGAACCCTAATAGCAACATGGTTTTTGATGTAACGCAAAAGTCATGTGAGCGACACTTGATGGCCGTATCATCGACTTGTCGCTGCTGGCAAAATACGACGCGATTGTTTTGGAATAAAAAATTCAGGAATAAAACGGATGAATGTCTACTCGCTGCTTAAACCTCTGCTGTTTCAACTGGATGCAGAGCAGGCACACGATATCACTTTGCAATCGCTCAAGCGCGCAGAAAAGCTCGGACTGCTTAAACTTGCCGCTTGCCGCTTACCCGCTCAACCGACGCAAGTCATGGGCCTCACCTTTCCCAACCCGGTAGGCCTGGCCGCCGGGCTGGATAAAAACGCTGCCGTGATCGATGGCATGGCAGCACTCGGCTTCGGCTTTATTGAAGTCGGTACCGTCACCCCGCGTCCGCAGCCGGGCAACCCGCAACCGCGTTTGTTTCGCCTGCCTCAGGCACAGGCCATTATTAACCGTTTTGGGTTTAATAACCTCGGTGTTGATCAGCTGATCCAGAATGTGAAAGCAGCTAAATTCAAAGGCATCTTGGGTATCAATATCGGTAAAAATTTTGACACCCCTAACGACCGCGCCGCTGAAGACTACCTGACCTGCATGCGCAAAGTATATAACTATGCCAGTTATATCACGGTGAATATCTCCTCACCCAACACCAAAAACCTGCGTGCGCTGCAAGAAAAAGAAGCGCTGGGACAGCTCCTGGCGACACTCAAAGCCGAGCAAAAAATCCTCTCGCAGCTGCATGGTAAATATGTGCCCGTCGTGCTCAAAATCGCCCCCGATTTAACCACCGAGCAAGTACAAGAAATCGCTGAACTGCTGATGCAGCACCGCATGGACGGCGTGATTGCCACTAACACCACCTTGTCACGCGATACCGTGGCTGGATTGCCGCATGCAGAAGAAGCTGGCGGATTGTCTGGCGCACCGGTGAAAGCAGGTTCTACACGTGTCATTCAAACCCTGGCGGCCAGCTTGCAAGGCAGCCTGCCGATTATCGGGGTGGGCGGTATTCTCAATGGCGACGATGCCAAAGAGAAAATGGCGGCCGGTGCCAGCCTGGTTCAGCTTTATAGCGGACTCATCTATAAAGGGCCGCAGTTGATTAAAGACTGCCGCCAAGCCTTGCTCTAATGGCATTGCCTATCCTTTACTCATACCGCCGCTGCCCCTACGCCATGCGTGCTCGTATGGCGATCTGGGTGGCAAATATTCAGGTAGAAGTGCGCGAGATTTCGTTGCGCGAAAAACCTGCACATTTATTGCAGATTTCCCCCAAAGGTACCGTGCCGGTATTACAACTCCAAGACGGCACCGTGCTGGAGCAAAGCCTGGATATCATGCAGTGGGCACTGGCCCAGAGCGATCCGCAAGGCTGGCTGAATGCAGACCCTGAAGCAGTCAACGCGCTGATTACGATCAACGACGGTGACTTTAAAAAAGCGCTGGACCGCTATAAATACCCTGACCGCTACCCCGAGCATGCGCAGCAGGTTTACCGTGAACAAGGTGAGCAATTTTTACAGAGGCTGGAAGCTGCATTAGAGCAACATGACTATTTGCTTGGGGACAAACATAGCATGGCTGATGTCGCCATTTTCCCGTTTATCCGCCAGTTTGCAGCGGTTGATGCGGAGTGGTTTGCCAGCAGCGCATACCCAAAATTGCGTGTCTGGTTAGAAGGGTGGTTGCAAAGCCCGCTATTTGCAGAAGTGATGCAAAAGTTTCCGACTTATACGCAGTAAATATTTCTGATGAAATAGTATTGCGTTATAGTTTCTATAGAAAGTGATTTCTATGGTCACCACCACACAAAATTCTGATACCCAAGACGATTCATCGGTGGATTACCACAAACCCACATTTGTGGTAATGTGGGTTTGTATTCACATGAGGATTTAAAATGAGTAGGCTCACGATAGACATTACAGATCAGCAACATCAAACCCTGAAAGCAATGGCTGCGCTTCAAGGAAAATCGATCAAACAGTATGCTGTTGAGCGCCTCTTTCCCAATATTGACCCCAACACAGACAAGGAAGAGCAGGCGATGATCGCGCTCCAAGAACTGCTGACTGCACGTGTAGCAGAGGCAAGCCGTGGTGAAGTTTCCACAAGAAGTATTTCTGAGATTGCAGAGGAAGCCATCCAAAATGGTGGCGTGGCGTGAGTCGCGCATACGTTCTCACCAACAGCGCAGAAGCTGACCTTAAAGAAATTATTGCCTACACAAAAGCGCAATTTGGCGTAACGCAATGCCGCAACTACATTGCAGAGATTGAGCGCAATGCTGAGGCTGTTGCTAATGGGCGCGGACATTTTAAAGAAATGCACACACTCCTCCCTAATTTGCGCGTAGCGCTATCTGGCAAACACTTCATATTTTGCTTGCCACAACACAATTCGCCCGCCATTATTTTGGCAATATTGCATGAACGAATGGATGTTTTGCAGAGGCTGAAAAATCGGCTTGTTTAATCAAGTTGGGATTGACAAAAAGCTGGAATGATTTAATGGGGCGAGCAAGTGCTCTCGTCAATTATCTTTTCAAAATATCAAACATCGCTTGAATCTTTCATGCAAGATGATATGTGGAATGGTTTTGGTAGCTATGGTGATTTGGAAGTCAATAGATACTGCCCATCAATTTCTATATTCTGATAATTATATGGCAGCGTTTTTAGAGGCAAGGAAAGTTAAATACAGCACCACGGAGTTAGATTGTCGTTATCTAAATATTAATCTGCCACTTTCTGCATCAAGTACAACTAATAGTGGTCGATTTGGTGCTGAGCTTAAAAATATTGGAATAGTAAGTTACCCATTCGGAATAACAGCCGCTGAGTTAGTCTCTAGCGGCATACTTAAGCCTGCTCTTTATGTTGAATTACCACAATCTTATTTTGAGTTATGGCAAAACTTTCCAGAGCTTCCAGAGATAAGTTCTGACAATTTTGATAATGAAGTCGGTATGTATCATTTGGAAATTGTCCCGCAAACATTCAAAGAACTATCTGATGTTATTCATCCATACGATGGGGGACTTAAACAAAGCTTTGTAGAAAACCATCATGCTGAAGTTCCAAGTGATTTTGTAAAGCACATTCATAATAATGGCCGTAATTTCATAGCGGCAGAGGCTTATCTCCCTTATTGGCATACTTATTTATTAGCGGATAGTTTCTATTTGTATCGACATACAGCCTCACTTTTCTCATCTAAGGAAGCAAGAAATAAAATATTGGAGAATTTAAGGAAAAAAGCTGTAAGGTTTTGTGAGCGTTATGAAAAGGCATTTGAGCGCCTTTCTTGGTATAAAACTGTTGTATCAGGCTGGCATTTCAGCACAATAAACTTTACACATGGTGAAATTTTTAGCCTTGTACAAAGGTTCTCTGGAGTGAATGTCGAGTTGTTAGAGCGAGATTTGAAGTGCTTACTTGAATTAGATGCAGAATGGGCGAACCAAATTAGCAAGGATGGTTGCGTAGTTCTGCAAAAGGCGCGTAATAATCTGACCAAAGATATTTATCTTATTTACGAACAACTGCGCTTGTTTGACAGGCCAGCGAAATCTATATTTGAAAACCCTGAATATAATGTTGGAAGCCCTAGCTTAACGCCATTGCATGAGTTGCTTAATGTTGAATACTACAGCTTCAAGCAATCATTTGTTTCTTACGGTAACTTTTATTGTGCTGAAATTAAATGCTGGGGCTATGATTGTTCCGAAGATATTTATGACAAGCTGTATCAAGTAAAGGGTTTTGATGCCTGGATTAGATCTTTTCACGATTTGCATCAATCACTTAATAACACAGATACGCAATCGGCTACTTTCAAGCAAAACCGGATTGTTGATATGCTGATTGTCATGTCTGTGAGGACGGAAGTTGTGCTGCGTGAAATGTTTAGGCCCAAATTGCAAGGTCAAAGTGATGAGCCGATTGTCGATTTTTTAAAGAAGCTAAAACCAGAGTTAGATTGCTTTGAAAAAACGGTTTTGGAAACATGCTGTAGTGAAATTAAGACAAGAACAAAATTAAATAATAGACCAGATCAGTTATTTAAAGAAATTGATAACTTGGCCCCCAGAAATTGGTCAAAACAAAAGCTTTTCTTTTTGCGAGCGATATTGAAATTTATTACAGCACGAAACTACTTTGCGCATCATGCTTACAAGGATGCTGATCTTAATATTCAAACAAGTCAACTTGCTGCCGAGATTCTGAATAGTCTTCTAGCGACATTGTTGTTTTTTGAAAAGTCGAGATTATAAATAATTTTTTGTGAACGGTTATTTTGCTGAAACTGCGAACGCAAATCTATGGGATAGGTTTCGATAGATTTTCAATGCCGATTAGTCGCTCTTGTTATCCATTTATCGTTAGAGGCCGGGGTGAGGGTTTATCTACGCTTTAACTTTGGTTGAGATTGTCATTCATCTTTAGCTGTATTCTGCTCAAACTTTTCATACGCATTAATAATCTTCTGTACCAGTGGATGCCGTACCACGTCTTGAGACATAAACTGGGTAAAGGCAATACCTTTCACTTCTTTGAGAATCTTTTGCGCTTCGACTAAGCCACTCTTCTGGTGACGTTGTAGGTCAATCTGTGTGACGTCGCCGGTAATCACGGCTTTGGTGCCAAAGCCGATGCGTGTTAAGAACATTTTCATTTGCTCGGGCGTGGTGTTTTGTGCTTCGTCCAGAATAATAAAACTCTGGTTGAGCGTGCGGCCACGCATATAGGCGAGCGGGGCGACTTCGATGGCGCCACGTTCAAACATTTTATTGACGGTGTCGTAACCGGCTAAGTCGTACAAGGCGTCATACAAGGGGCGCAGGTAAGGGTCAACCTTTTGATTTAAATCGCCTGGCAAGAAGCCTAGGCGTTCACCTGCTTCAACCGCCGGGCGAACCAATACGATGCGTTTGACGCGGTCACGTGTCATGGCATCCACTGCACTGGCAACCGCCAGGTAGGTTTTACCGGTACCCGCCGGGCCGATGCCAAAGGTGATGTCGTGGTCTTGTATCTGTTGTAAATAACTGACCTGGCGCGGGGTACGGCCGTGCAAGTCACCGCGACGCGTCATTAGCGTAGGCATGGCGCTGCTGCTAACTTCTTCTGGTTTGAGCTTGTCGATTTCTACCAGGCCGAGTTGAATGTCTTCGAGATCAATCGGTTTTTTTGAGCGCGCATAGAAGTTTTCCAGCATTTGTGCACCCAGACGCATATTGGTCTGGCTGCCGCTCAAGTAAAACGTGCTGCCACGGCGGTTGATGTCGATATCGAGGCCATTGGCCAGTTGACGGATATTTTCATCAAGCGGGCCACACAGGTTGGCCAGCATCAGGTTGTCTTCGGGGCTGAGGGTAATTTCCATGCTTAATTCACAATTTCGCCGACCAGGCGTTTGGGGTTGTAGACGTCGGTAATTTTGACTTGCACCATCTGGTGGATATAACTTGCGTCGGCAACGATATCCACCACGCGGCCGTTATCGGTTTTGCCCGCTAGCAAGTTAGGATCTTTCCAGGAGGGACCATCAATCAGCACGCGTTGTACGGTCCCAAGCATAGCGCGGCTGATCGCATCGCCGTTGGCTTCGTTTTCGGTTTGCAATTGCTTGAGCCAGGCAGCTTTGTCTGCTTGCGGGGTTTCATCCGGTAAGTAACTAGCTGGCGTGCCGGGGCGTGGGCTATATAAAAAGCTAAAGCTGTAATCAAAACCTACATCGCGCATGAGTTTGAGCGTAGCCTGAAAGTCTTTTTCTGTTTCACCCGGAAAGCCGACAATGATGTCACTGGTGATGGTCAGGGCTGGATTGGCGGCTTTCAGTTTGCGGATCAGGCCTTTGTATTGCAGCGCGGTGTAGTTGCGTTTCATCGCCATCAAAATGCGGTCGCTGCCTGCCTGCACCGGTAAGTGCAATTGATTCGCCAGTTTAGGGATATTGGCGTGGCAGGCAATCAGACGCTCGCTCATTTCATTCGGGTGACTGGTGGTGTAGCGGATACGCTCAATTTGCGGCAGTTCTGCAATCGTCTCAATCAAGAACGCCAGGTCGGCTTCTATGCCCTGATAGGGCACGCGGTAAGCATTCACGTTTTGGCCGAGTAGCGTAATTTCTTTCACACCTTGCTCGGCTAACTGGATCGCCTCGGTAATAATGTCTTCAAACGGGCGCGAGAACTCTTCGCCGCGGGTGTAGGGTACCACGCAGAAGCTGCAATACTTGCTGCAGCCTTCCATAATGCTTAAGAAGGCGGTGGCCCCTTCGACGCGAGGGGGCGGCAAATGGTCAAACTTTTCAATCTCGGGGAAGGCAATGTCTACCTGTGGCTTGTCTGCCGCTTGTTTGGCTTTGATCAGCTCGGGTAGGCGGTGCAGGGTTTGCGGACCGAACACCACATCGACATAAGGGGCTCGCGCGATGATGGCTTCGCCTTCCTGGCTGGCCACACAACCGCCGACACCAATCACCAGGTTGGGATTTTTTTCTTTAAGCGGAATCATGCGGCCTAGGTGGCTGAATACTTTTTCTTCGGCTTTTTCACGGACTGAACAGGTGTTGAGCAAGATCACGTCTGCTTCTTCCATGTTCTCGGTTTGCGTCATGCCTTCATGCTCGCGCATCAGGTCTATCATGCGTGACGCGTCGTATTCGTTCATTTGGCAACCAAACGATTTAATGAATATCTTTTTTCCGCTTTCGTGCTTCATTGAACGCTAAATTTCTCACAAAAACAGTATTTTAGCGTATTTGCAGGGGAAACCCCAGCTAACACTGGGGACTACGGTAAAATACGATTTTCTTGTTGAAGTCTCCTCTGCATGCAAGCTTTACCGATTTTTTTCAATATTGCACAACGGCCTTGTATCGTCATCGGCGGTGGCGATGTCGCGACGCGCAAGGTGATCATGCTACGCAAGGCGCAAGGGCAGGTCACCGTGATCTCGCCCGAATTGTGCGATGAGTTACGCGAGATGCATGCGCAGGGCGAGATTGACTATGTGCCCGCCGAGTTTCATGCCGAACAGCTGACCAGTGCTTGCTTGGTGATTGCGGCCACGGATGATGAAGCCGTCAATGAAGCGGTGTCAGTGGCGGCCAAACGACTGAATATCCCGGTGAACGTCGTCGATGCACCTGCGTTATGTACGTTTACCATGGGCTCGGTGATCGACCGTAGCCCGGTGGTGATTGCGATTTCGAGTGAAGGCAATGCGCCGGTGTTGGCGCGGCATATCCGCAGCAAAATCGAAACCATGCTGCCCGCGGCTTATGGCCGCATTGCCGCCATTGCGGGTGAGTTCCGCGATCAGGTGAAAGCCAAATTTTCCAATCTGCCCGCCCGGCGCCGATTCTGGGAGGATGTGTTGAATGGTCCGCTGGTGGAGCGCGTGTTGTCTGGACAGGAGCAGGCGGCGCGCGAATTGTTGGCGGAGTTGCTCAGTCAGCAACAGGATGCCCCGACGCGCGGCGAGGTGTACCTGGTGGGCGGCGGTCCCGGCGACCCGGATTTACTCACCTTTAGAGCCTTGCGGCTTATGCAGCAATGCGATGTGTGCGTGTATGATAAGCTGGTAAGCAAAGAGGTGATGGAGTTGGTGCGGCGGGATGCGGAGCTGGTGTATGTCGGCAAGTCACGTGACCAGCACACTTTGCCGCAAGAAGAGATTAATGCCTTACTGGCCAAGCTGGCGCTGGAAGGCAAGCGGGTGTTGCGCTTAAAAGGTGGCGACCCGTTTATTTTTGGCCGGGGTGGCGAAGAGATTGAGACGCTGATGCAGCATTGTGTGCCGTTCCAGGTGGTGCCAGGCATCACGGCGGCGAATGGCGTTTCGAGTTATGCGGGGATTCCGCTCACGCACCGGGACTATGCCCAGGCCTGTTTGTTTATTACCGGCCATCTTAAAGAGGGCACCATAGACCTGGATTGGCAAGCCATGGCGCGGCCAAAGCAAACTGTGGTGATTTATATGGGGCTGGTTGGCCTGGAGCAGATTTGCAGCAAGCTCATTGCACAAGGTGTGTCGCCAGAGATGCCGGCGGCAGTGATCCAGCAGGGCACGACGCAGAAGCAGCGGGTGGTGGAATCTACGTTGCAGCATCTGGCGGCCGATGTGGCCGCCGCCGGGTTGAAGCCGCCTAGCCTGACCATTATTGGCGAAGTGGTCAAGCTGCGCTCGCGTTTGAACTGGTTTACGCCGCCAGAGGAAATGAATTAAGTATTTGGCAAAATGGGCAGAGAGAGCCTGGCTTCCAAGCCACCTTCAGGACGGTTAAGCAGCGTCAGTTGACCGCTATGCAGGGCCGCAATCCGGTTACAAATCGCCAGGCCCAGGCCGCTACCACCTTCGTATTTATTGCGGGCACTATCCATGCGTTCAAATGGGCGCAGCAAGCGGTCCGCATGTTCGGGCGGGATGCCAGGGCCATTATCCAGCACACTGATGACGATCTTGTCGGCCATCACCTGACTACGTACCTCTACCTTGCCTTTACCGTAGTTGTAAGCGTTGCCAACCAGGTTGTCGAGCAGGCGTTGCATGGCCAGCGGGCGGATCGGGATAAAGTATTTGGGTCCCAGTGAGATTTTCAGCTCACGTCCGGCGCGGCGTTGGCGTTCTGCCAGGGCATTGAGTAAGTCGTTAATGTCCATCATGCGTGTCGGTTCGCCTTCCACCCCGCGCACAAAGTCCAGAAACTGGTGGATGATATTGTCCATATCGGAAATATCTTCAATCATGCCCTGTTTCATGTAGTCGGCCTCTTGCGGCAGCATTTCTACCGCCAGCCGCAAGCGCGCCAGCGGCGTACGGATGTCGTGTGATACGCCTGCCAGCAGCAATGTACGTTCTGCATCCAGGCGTGCCAGCGATTCCGCCATCTCGTTAAAGGTTTGCGTCACTTCGCGCAGCTCTTCCACGCTATCCACCGGCAGCTTGGGCGCCGGCTCGCCATTACGCAGCCGTTCTGCGGCATGCACCAGCATGGTCAGCGGCCGGTTGATGCGGGCCGTCAGTAAATAGCCACCCACCAGTGAAAGCAAGCCGACCACGGCCGCCCAACCTAGCCAGTGCCAGGGAAAGGGGCGGTCTACCTGGATTTTGGGAATGACCACCCAAAAGTCATCCTGGCCGACATTAAAGCTGATCCACAAGCCTGGGATATCGTAATGGTTGACGGTGATAATGGTTTCTTCACCCAGCCGTTCGCGGATTTTGAGCGCCACCAGGTTAATGAAAGGGTCGGCTGGTAAGGGCTCGATATCTTCCAGAAAATCCGCCGCATAAACGCGTACGCCTTCACGGCCTGATAATTCAGATAACAAGGCCAGGCGGCGGTTTTCATGCGAGGCGATCAGTGAGGCACGGGTGTAGTTGACGATGGTGACGGCCTGCAGTGCAGCGGCGGTCGCCCGGGGTTCGCGGTCAAAATAATCAAAAATCTTGAGCGATGCATAGATGCTGACCGCCAGTAAAATGGCGATCAGCAACATGATGCGGGACAGCAGTCGGCGGGGCAGTAAGCGCACGGGGATTAGAGCATGGCCTGATTATTGCGGTGCTTCACCATCTGGAATAAATACATAGCCAAAGCCCCACATGGTTTGCAGGTAGCGTGGATGCGCTGGGTCCGGTTCGATAATGCGGCGCAGGCGGGAAACCTGCACGTCTATGCTGCGATCAAATACATCCAGCTCACGGCCGCGGGCCAGTTGCATCAGGCGGTCACGTGACAGCGGTTGGCGCGGGTGCTCGGTGAATACTTTGAGCAAGGTGAATTCACCACTGGTAATGGTGATGGGCACTCCGTTTTTACTCAAACTGCGGGTACTGGTATCAAACACAAACTCACCAAATTGGAACGCGGCAGATTTTTCTTCAGCGGTCTGTTTAGGCGAAATCTCGTGACGGCGCAGTACCGCATTGATTCTGGCCAGCAGTTCACGTGGGTTGAAGGGTTTAGGCAAGTAGTCATCGGCCCCCATTTCCAGGCCGACAATACGGTCCACTTCATCACCACGTGCCGTCAGCATAATGATGGGGGTCATGTGGTTGGCACCGCGCAGTCGGCGGCAAATGGCCAGGCCATCCTCGCCCGGTAGCATCAGGTCCAGAATCAGCAGGTCAAAATGTTCATTGGCCAGGGTTTTGTCCATTTCCTTGCCATCCGACACGGACTTGATGTTAAAACCTTGTTCAGTCAGGTAGCGCTGTAAAAGTTCGCGCATACGTAAATCATCATCGACCATCAAGATTTTTTTTAACTGTTCTGACATACGGACCTTTGTTATTTGAAGCAAGTATTTGCTTAACGCATTTTGTTGCGATCAGGATGACCGCAGGAAGATAAAACGGCAAGGCCAAAAACTTATCCGCCATAATTATACTCCAAGCCATTGTAGGCATGAAGTGCACCAGTTACAACTTGGTTACAAATAGCGTGAGCAATGAAATATTGCAGTTACAATCGTGTTGCATGATGACCGTCTGCTGTTGGCACGAGGCAGGTAAAAACGCTATTTTTTGTTAAATAAGTTGCTGCTAAAGTTGCAATTGCGTTAATGTGATCGACCTGATTTTAAAATCAGTCCCTCGTTTGCCATGAGAGTCATGCTTGAAAGCACTCACAATAGCTTAAATACAAGTGCTTTCAATGGAACAGGAATAAAGGTATTGCGTTTGGATGTGTAGAGCGATTAAACATTTGAAACGAATTGTGTTGCTGACAACCACCATGTTGCTGGCATTCCCTGTATTGGCTGATCTTAAATTGCCGGTACGCCTGACAGAAAACCGTCTGGCAGATAATGATGATACAGGCCTCTCCAAGACCCTGGAGCATAATTTTAGCCCTGAGGACCGTGCCCGTCTGCGCAAGGCGCTGTCTGATTATGCCCGTAATACCGACCCCGATCACCAGTTGATGCAACAAAAACGCAAGGCCATGCATGACAGCATCGCGCAGCGTTTCAATGAGTGTAACCGCGATAATGATGACTCACTCGACCGTGAAGAGGCCACCATGTGCCTGCCGCAAGTCGCCCGTCATTTCTCGTATGTTGATCTTGATGGCAATGGTGTGATCACCTTGGATGAGCTGGAAACAGCCTACGCCAAAATGGTCGAGCGCCAACGCGAGGCAGAAGCCCGCACTGAAGCCAGAATGGAAAGTCAGCAAAATATCGTCAGCGACTCTGATCCTGATGCCAAATCCAGAAACAAATCCAAACCAAACCCGGCTGTGATTCCAGCCAATAGTCCCGTCAATTCCAGTGGTAAAGACGTTTCGGTTATACGCAAACGTCCCAGTTAATCCCCCCTTCAAACCATGCACATGCCACTGAGCGTTCCGGCGTGTCAAACAGGTGCAAGCAAACCCTGGCTTGGCTTGCTTGCAGGCTGATTCAGGACGGTCTTGAATGGCGCAAGCTCAATTGTCTTTTTCCTGGTGCCGAGGCTTGCAAGAGATTGCCTCTGCCGACTGGCAACGCTTGGCAGGGAATCATCCCCTGCTGGATTACCGTTTTTTGCAGGCGTTTGAACAGACTGCGTGCGTGGATGCACAGACGGGCTGGACACCCTATCATTTAGTGGTGTTTCACCAAGGGCAACTGGTGGCGGCCATGCCTTGTTACCTCAAAACCCACTCTTACGGTGAATATGTCTTTGACTGGTCCTGGGCAGATGCCTATGAGCAAGCAGGCGGTCAATATTATCCCAAACTCATTTCTGCAATCCCTTTTTCACCGGTGACTGGTCCGCGCCTGTTGTTGGCTCCTGAGTTGGAAATGCCTGACATGGTTGCTGCAGCCATGCTCAGTCAATTACAGGCCTTTTGTGAGGCGCATACTCTGTCTGGGGCGCATGTATTATTTCCTGATGCACGTTCAGCCAGTTTTTGTGGACAGCAAGGATGGCTCAGGCGTGAGGGCGTGCAGTTCCGCTGGGAAAACGCCGGATATGCCGATTGGGAGGCATTTATGGCTGCTTTGAGTCGGGATAAGCGCAAGAAAATCCGCCAAGAGCGCCAGAAAGTGGCGCAGCAGGGCGTGACTTGCCGTGTTGTGCGTGGCCAAGACATGACTGCACAGGATTTGGCCTTGTTCTACCAATGCTATTGCCATACCTATTACCGGCACCGTAGTTCGCCTTATCTGACGCTGGCTTTTTTTGAGCAATTGCAGCAGCGCTTGCCGCAATGCTTGCAGCTGTTTATCGCCTCGCAGCAAGGTGAGGCGATTGCGGCCAGTTTGTGCATACGCGGCGAAGAGACCTTGTATGGACGTTACTGGGGTAGTTTACGCGATATTTCCTGCCTGCATTTTGAGTTGTGCTATTACCAGCCACAGCAATTCTGTATTCGTGAGCATATTCGCTATTTTGAAGGTGGCGCCCAAGGCGAGCATAAACTCGCGCGTGGATTTGAGCCTTATCCTACCTGCTCTTACCACTGGCTGAGTCACCCAGATTTCCACCAGAGCGTGGCACGCTTTCTAAGCCGGGAGGCGGAGGGCATGCAGCAATATGTGAATGAGCTGGAAGAGCGTAGCCCTTATAAAGCCATGGCAGAGGCGCCTGCTTCGCTGCCTTGAGGTTGGCTAGGCACCGCACGCCTGCCATGGAGTTGCTTTTAGCATGGAGTTATTTTTACCACGGAATTTGTTTACCACGGAATCACTTTGCCATCATAGGCAATAAACTGGCCAGATTGTGCCGTGTTTAGTTGGTCTATGACTCGTCGCAAGCCGCTGACGCTGGTTTCAGTATCAATCAGTCCATGGGGGCCGCCCATGTCTGTCCGCACCCAGCCAGGATGCAAGGCAGCGACGACAATATTAAATTCACTCAGGTCTATCGACAGGCTTTTGACCACCATATTCAACGCGGTTTTGCTGCTGCGGTAAATGTATTCGCCGCCGCTGCCATTGTCGTCTATGCTGCCCATTTTGCTGGTCATGGCAATCAGTTTTGCTTGTGGGGCCCTACGCAACTGCGGTAAAAAAGCCTCGGCCAGATAGTAGGTGCTCATGGTGTTGACCTGGAATGCGTGCAACCATGCTTGGGCGTCGGTACGGCCAAATGCACTCTCGGGATAGGTGCCTGCATTGCTGATCAGAATGTCTATGGTTAGGGAAGAGAGCTGACTCGCCAGCGCTTTAATCGCAGCCACATCTGCGACATCCAGCGCGAGCACATGCAGGTTGCTATGCCGGCTTGCCAGTACTTGTAAGGCTGTGGCTTGGGCAGGGTCCCGCACCGTCACATAGACTTGTTGACCGTTTTCAGCATATTGCTTGGCGTACTCCAGGCCGATGCCGCGATTGGCACCTGTGATTAAAATGGTTTGCGTATTCATGGCGTGAACCTCGCTTTCATGCAGTGGTTGAATTTACGTTATGATGACATTCTACGCGGGTTGAAATGCCTGGCGTAGTCTCTTTGCAATCGCAATGGCGTGTTGAGTTGAAAATGGAGTATTGAGTTGAAGTTAGTGAAACAGTGGTCGCTGAACTCAAAGGCGGTGTTATGCACTTGCCTGTTTTTGATGATGGGCGTCCTGGTGAGTGGTATTGCCGGCGCAGTAGACCTAAGCAAGCAAATCCCATTACGGCCTTCATTGCTCAAGCCAGAGGACGTGGCCGTGGTGTATAACCTCAATGATGCGCAAAGTGAAGAGGTCGCCCGTTACTACGTGCAAGCCCGGCAAGTGCCCGCCGAAAATCTTATTGGTGTGGAACTGCCCAGGCATTTTAAGGATGCCTTGACTGTCCCTGAGTTTGAGTCGCTCAAAGCGCAACTGGAAAGCAAGCTGACCAATCAGCAAGTGTTGTTGCTGGTGTGGCGGACACCATTTGCGGTGCAATGTAACAGCCTTACCAGTGCGCTGACACTCGGCCTGGATATCAATCAATGCCGCAAGACCTGCGACCCGGGACGCGATAGCCCTTACTTTAACAGTTCTTCGTTACGGCCCTGGGCGGATCACCATCTGCGTTTGTCCATGTTATTGCCCATCACCAGCGTGGCTGCGGCCAAGGCGCTCATAGACCGTGGTGTGATGAGTGAATTCAGTTTAAATGATGCCAATGGATTCTTCCTCAAGACCCAGGATGCAGCACGCTCCAAGCCGCGTGAACCGTTTTTCCCCCAAGATGGCATGACGGTGAAATCCAAAAAACTGACCTTGCATACCTTGAATGAAGAGGCGATAGAAAAGCAATCGGCGGTGATGTTTTATTTCACCGGGCAAAAGTCAGTAGATTACATGCTGACCAATAGCTATTTGCCAGGTGCCATTGCTGACCATCTCACCTCAAATGGCGGGATTCTGGGTAACTACAATCCGCAGATGCCGGCTACGCGCTGGCTGGATGCTGGTGTGACAGGCAGTTACGGTACGGTGTCCGAACCTTGTAATTATTGGCAAAAGTTTCCCAATCCGCAGGTATTAATTGGCCACTATTTGGCAGGAGAGACGCTGATTGAAGCTTATTGGAAAAGCGTTAAATGGCCGATGCAGGGGGTGTTTATAGGCGAACCCCTGGCCAAGCCATTTGCCAGAAGTGTCCCGGTGGCGGAGGAATGACCATGGTCAGTGCGCCTGCGCTGACGTCATTTTCCTGTCATTGTGCCGGCAGGGATGTATCGTATAATCGCTGCCATCTATCCGTTGAGATTGGCTTGTGCAAGATATTCGTTTAAAAGCATTCTGGAGTTTGTTGTTTTGGGCTTTTTGCTGCCTGTTGCTCGGCTGGTTCACAAATGCGCATGTCGCATGGTTAGCTTATTTGTCTGGCGTACTGGCTTATCTGGCCGGGCATTTATATTGGATACACCGGCTCTATCAGTGGGCACTTAAACCCAGTCTCAATTTTATCCCGAATGGCAAAGGTATCTGGGAAGACATTTTTGCCAATCTTTACCATGAAATGCGCCGTCATTCGCGTAGCCAGAGCCAGTTGAGCAGTACATTGGAGCGGTTACGGCATGCGACCAGTGCATTGCCGGATGGCGTGGTGGTGCTGAATAACCGTAACGAAATCGAGTGGTTTAATGAACCCGCTGTGCAACGCCTGGGGCTCAAGCGCCACCATGATGAAAATCAACCGATTTATTATTTGTTACGCCAGGCCGAGTTCGTCGAATATCTGCAAGCAGAAGAATATAGCGAGCCACTTAAGCTCAAGTCCTGGCGGACGCCCGATGTGACGCTGGAGTTGCAGATTATCCCCTTTGCCAGCAAGCAGCGCCTGTTGATCTGCCGCGATGTCTCGGCGATTGAGAAAACCGAGGTGATGCGGCGCGATTTTATTGCCAATGTCTCACATGAGTTGCGTACGCCCCTGACGGTGATTGGTGGTTTTCTGGAAACCATTAGCGATATGCAGGGCGAGGTTTCACCTGATATCCAACCTTATTTTGACATGATGCAGGTGCAAACCACCCGGATGCGCCGCATTATTGAGGACCTGCTGACTTTGTCGCGCCTGGAGAATAATGTCACGCTCAAGGATGAAGTTGAGATTGACATGCACGCCATGCTGCAGCAATTACATCGCGATGCAGAGGCACTTAGCCAAGGGCAACATACGGTCACCTTGCATATGGACACCAAGGTCAATCTGCTAGGCAGTTATAATGAGCTGATGAGTGCCATGAGTAACCTGACCAGTAATGCGGTGCGATATACCCCGCCACAAGGCAAGATTGATATTTACTGGCAAATGCGCGGAGAAGAGGTTGTCTTTACTGTGCAAGATAATGGCATTGGGATCGAATCGCATCATTTACCCAGACTTACCGAACGTTTTTACCGCGCGGATAGCGGACGTAGCCGTGATACAGGCGGCACCGGCTTGGGCTTGTCGATTGTGAAACACATTTTGCATCATCATCAGGCCAGCCTGCTGGTAGAGAGCGAGCCTGGGCAGGGCAGCTGTTTCCGTATCGTGTTTCCTGCGCAAAGGATCTTGCCTGCATGAGCCGTGTCGGCTGCAGCAGTTTGATATTGCTTGTATTGCTGACTGCTTGTGCGAGTTCGCCACGAACCGGATATATTGATTCCCCGAATGGGCGGCCGGTGCCCGTCCGGCAAGATCGTAATGCGCTGCATCAACTGGTAAAAACAGACCTGGACCGTCTGGCCGATATCGAATATGCCGAAAATGTCAGTACCTTGCGTTTGTTAATGCTCAAGCTGTATAAACGTAACCCCGGCGAGGCTCAAAAATCTGGTCTGGGCTCGCCAGAACAGATTGCGACGTATGTCTTCGAGCAGGCCGATCTGCATGGCTGGCAACTGGAGGCCTTGGGGCATGCGCAGGATACTGCCGCAATCAAGTTGGCCTTGAATCCGCAATATAGTGGTGACCGTGTGCTGGCACTAGTGGTGGGGATACAATCCATGCTGTTCCGCGCCCATGGTGGCCAGTCGACTTTTTTCTTGTTGGATAGCATAGAGCCGCAAAATTTATACAATGCGGCCAGGAACATTGAAATTGCCATGTGGAAGCTATCAAATGCTAAAAATCCGCAAGGTGAGCTGTTGTTGCTGACCAATAGCCAGCCAGGTGAAGTGCAGAACCTGAGCTTTGAGCGCGAGTTTAGCAAGCTGGTCGCCCGCACCGATTTACTGGCTTTGACGCTGGCTGAAAAGTCGCAGCGTTTTGTCTCGCGGTTGACGCAAAGCATCACCACCGCGCCCTTTCTTCCTTTTAGATAATCTTTATCATGCATCAAGCCTTGACCTTACTTAACGGACTCAGCCCCGCGCAATTCATGGCCGACTATTGGCAAAAAAAACCATTATTGATCCGCGGGGCAATGCCAGGTTTTGAGGGATTGCTGAGCCCAAGCGAGCTGGCGGGGCTGGCCTGTGAGGCCGAGGTGCCAGCCAGGCTGATCCAGTTTGATCCGGAGCGGATGCAGCAGGGTGAGGGCTGGCAGGTCAGGCAAGGCCCCTTCGACGACGAAGACTTCACCAGTTTGCCAGAGCGCCACTGGACTTTGCTGGTGCAAGGGGTGAATCATGTGTTACCAGAGGCGCAAGCCTTGTTGTCGCAGTTTAATTTTGTCCCCAATGCCAGGCTGGATGATGTCATGGTCAGTTACGCGCCTGCTGGCGGTGGCGTCGGGCCCCACATCGACAGCTACGATGTCTTTTTGTTACAAGGCGCGGGTCACCGCCGCTGGCGTATCAGCCAGCAAACAGACTTGAGATTGATTGCCGATGCGCCATTGCGTATTTTGTCGCACTTTGAATGTGAGCAAGAGTGGGTGTTAGCCCCTGGGGACATGCTCTATCTGCCGCCGAATGTCGCGCATTGGGGCATTGCCGAAGATGATGATTGTATGACCTATTCGATAGGCTTCAGGTCTCCAGCCGCGCGTGAGTTGGCGATTGAGTTCTTGGAAGCTTGCCGCCAGGAATCAATGCCTGATGAGTTATACCGGGATCCCGGACTGCAACCGGTTCAGGATGCCGCTGCGATTGATGCGCAGATGGTGAATAACGTCGCTGAGATGTTGCGCCGTTTACCCTGGCAGCCGGAGCAATTGGGGCCGTTTCTGGCAAAGTATTTTTCAGAACCTAAGGCCTATGTGATGTTCTCACCTAACCGCAAATTGGGTGCTGAGAAGTTTTTGCAACGTGCCCAGCAATCCGGTTTAGCGATGGATTTACAGACGCAAATGCTGCATTGGCAAGGCCAATACTTTATCAATGGGGAGGCGGTGAACCTGCCTGCAGCCGCGGGAGACTTGCTGAACAAACTCGCCAATCAACGCGTACTGACAGCGCTAGATTGCCAAACGGCTGCCATTCAGGCTTTACTGCCGTGGTTGCACGGCGTTTACTTGGCTGGATACCTGCATTTTCCTGATTAATTCTGTTGAGTTTGTATTGGTGGCAAAGGATTTTGCGGTTTTTTTTGTGAAAAAAACACAGAGTTGTTGTTCTGACACAAAAAAATCCTTTCTTTTTCACTGGTTTTTCGTTCTTTTTTTAATCAATTGCTGATACAATTTTTTTACTCGGTTGATTCTGCAATCTGCAGCGTTGCCCGTACATAATTTTTTGCTCATACATACTAAGGAAATAAAGATGACACGTTCTGCATTGTTGGCTGCATTGTTGGCTTTGGCTTTGACTGCTTGTGGTGAAAAACCAGCTGAAGAAGCTCCTGCTGCTGAAGCTCCTGCTGCTGAAGCCCCAGCTGCTGAAGCTCCTGCTGCTGAAGCTCCTGCTGAAGCTGCACCAGCCGAAGCTGCTCCTGCTGAAGCTGCGCCTGCTGAAGCTGCTCCTGCTGAAGAAGCTAAGTAATCCAGACATCCGTAATCTGGTTTTACTTGGATGTAGAAAAGCCGACGAAAGTCGGCTTTTTTATTGGTTGCGAAGGTAGTTAGTTTTAATTGTAGGCTTGCGTAATTACGGTTTTTTACGAAGCAGACTGTTTTACGCAGCAGACTTGAGGGAAGACAGCTCGTTGGCAATCTGGCAGATTTGAATGAAGTCCTCTACCACCAATGATGCGCCGCCGACCAGTCCGCCGTCGACATCCGGCATGCTCATCAACTGTGCTGCGTTACTTGGATTAACACTGCCGCCGTATAACAAGGTAATCTCTTCAGCCACCTGCTCGTCCAATAGGCCAATGTGGCCACGGATAAAAGACAGAATGGCCTGAGCATGCTGGGGGCTGGCCGCTTTACCGGTGCCAATGGCCCAGATGGGTTCATAGGCAATGACGCCTTTAGCCAGTGCCTGAATGCCAACATGGGCAATCACTGGATTCAACTGGCGCACAACGACGAGGTCGGTTTCGCCAAGTTCGTATTCTTCCAGCGTCTCGCCCATACACAAGATCGGAGTCAAGCCAGCCTTCAGTGCAGCTTCAAAGCGCTCACCACAGGTTTCGTCACTTTCATGGCCACGCAAGCGGCGTTCGGAGTGACCGATGATCACATAGCTACAACCGAATTCCTTAAGCATGAGCGGTGAAACTGAGCCGGTATAGGCGCCACGCTCATAGCGGCTCATGTTTTGCCCGCCCCAGGCAATGTGGCTATTTTGCAAAAGTTGTTGTGCCTGGTGCAAGTAGGGATGTGGCGGGCAGACCGCATAACGCGCTCGGTGATGGCGCGTCTGCTGCAATACGCTTTGCATGAATTGGGCATTGTCTGGCAAGCTGCCGTTCATTTTGCGGTTGGCAACGACCAGCTTGGGGCGATTTGTCATCACACCATTTCCTTTAAGGGTTTTCTTTCTATAATGTCGGATATTGTACCTAAAACTTGATGCTATGCCTCAACTCGATTTTTCATTACAAGTGGCAACCGATGCTACAAATGTGCCAAGCTTGTCGCAGTTCAAGCGCTGGATCCGCGCCAGCTTGCGGGTGGACACCAGCCTGACCATCCGCATTGTCGATGCAGACGATGGCCGGCAACTGAATGCGAGTTACCGCGGCAAGGATTATGCGACCAATGTGCTCACTTTTCCGTTAGCCGAGGAGCCTTATTTGATGGGGGATATCGTTATTTGTGCACCTGTGATTGCGCGTGAGGCGCAAGAGCAGGGCAAGCCGCTGCTGGCACATTATGCACATATGACGGTCCATGGCGTGTTGCACATGCATGGCTACGATCACGAGGTTGAGGCACAGGCGTCCTTGATGGAGGCAATGGAGATCGCCATTATGCAAAAATTAGGCTTTCCCAACCCTTATGCTGAATAAGCTTTAAGCGTAATACACAAGCCGTTACAATCTTTGTATGGAACTCTCAGCCACTAGCAGTCAAGTCAAAATCAAGGGTGAGCTACTTTCGTCGCTGCCGCAAGATTTGTATATCCCGCCGGATGCCTTAGAGGTTTATCTTGAAACCTTTGAGGGCCCGCTGGATTTATTGCTGTATCTGATCCGTAAGCATAATCTGGATATTCTTGATATCCCGATGGCCCAACTCACCACGCAATATATGGATTATGTGGAAAAGATGAAAGCCATTAATCTGGAGTTGGCGGCTGAATATTTGCTTATGTCTGCGATGCTGATCGAAATCAAATCCCGCATGTTGCTGCCCAAACCGCCCGACGTTGAGGAAGAAGAGGATCCCCGCGCGGAATTGGTTAAACGGTTGATAGAGTACGAGGCGATCAAGCAAGCGGCCCAGCGGCTGGAGGACATGCCCAAAGTCGGTGTGGACATTGAGGTGGCTGCGGCTTATTACGAGCGTGTCTCTTTGGTTAAACCGCCTGAAGTGAGTCTGGACGACTTGGTGGATGCCTGGCGGAATGTGCTTAAGCGTGCCAAGCTTAACCAGCATCACAAGTTGGGGCGGGCGGAGTTGTCGGTGCGTGAGCACATGAGTCTATTATTGCGGCGGTTATCTGTGACGCCGGTGTTGCGGTTTGACGAACTGTTTGATATTGAAGCTGAGGGCGTGCCTAAGCTGGTGGTCAATTTTCTGGCAATGCTCGAACTGGCGAAAGAAGGGCTGATTTTGATCACGCAGCAGGAAGCCTTTGGCACGATTTATCTGCAAGCGAACAGCTCAGGCCGGGAGGTGTAATATGCATACCCCAGACAACGTCGCCGAAATGAAGCAGGTGCTGGAAGCCGCTTTACTGACCTCGCCGCAGCCGCTTTCACTCGATGACTTGCTCAAATTATTTGCCGGACGCATGGAACGCGCCACGTTACGCATGTTACTGGATGAGCTTAAAGCTGACTGGTTGGATAAAACGCTGGACCTGGTACAAGTCGCCAGCGGTTACCGCTTTCAGGCCAAGGCTAAATATAGCGAATATCTGGCGCGCCTCAATCCCGAGCGTCAGCCAAAGTATTCACGGGCCGTGATGGAGACGCTGGCGATTATTGCCTACCGTCAACCGGTGACGCGCGGCGATATTGAGCAAATCCGCGGGGTGGCCGTGAACCCGAATGTCATCCGTCAATTGCAAGAGCGGGATTGGATTGATATCGTTGGTCAGCGTGAAGTGCCGGGGAGGCCATCGTTATATGCGACGACCAAACATTTTCTCGATGACTTGAATTTGCGTTCGCTGGCTGAGTTGCCACCTTTTGAAGTCTTGGCCCAGGTCGACATGCCGCAAGAATAAGGCTTGTAATCCTGCATTGCCACGTTCAATCCTGATTTTTCCGTAAGCCCTAGATCAAAGTTAAGCACGCTAACGGATGCCCGGTTTTATGCCGGGGATGTGCTTGCCGCTATTGGGCCGCGTGGCGGTCAACATCCATAGTGATGTTTTTTAGGCCCGGCTGGTGGGATTTTGTCAGTTGAGAAGGGTGAGGTCTTATTGTTTGCTGAGATCACAAAAGACGCTTTGAAATTTGCTAATCAGTACCTCAGGAGAGGGGCTAGCCTTACTCTGGATGGGGTGGATGCTGGCGCAGGGCTGCGCCAGCTGGGAGTCAACACTGCCAGCCTTGCTGGCCGGTGCATTAATGGTGATGGCCACCTGCACCATGCACATGCTGGTGCTCGATTTCTTCTTGATTGGCAGAGCGTACGCTTGCGATCGTGGCGGTAAACAGCAGGCGTTGGCCAGCCCAGGGGTGGTTGCCATCCACGACGACTTTACCATCGGCAATATCGGTGATGGTGTAGAGGATCACGTCGCCGGTTTCGTCTTCACCTTCAAATTGCATGCCTACTTTCAGATCTTTGCTTGGGAAGGCGCTGGCCGGTTCAATTTGCACCAGGTTGTCGTCGTATTCACCGAAAGCATCTTCTGGGTCCAGGCTCACCTCTACCTTGTCGCCAACATTTTTGCCGTGCATGGCTTCTTCCACTTTAGGGAAAATATTGTCATAACCGCCGTGCAGGTAGGCCACCGGCTCCTGGCTTTCTTCCAGAATGTCGCCATCACTATTTTGCAGTTTATAGGTCATGGAGACCACGGTGTTCATTGCTACTTGCATGTCTTGCATCCTAAAGTTCGCTGATAAAACAATATTCTAAAGGATATTGTGGTGCCAGTGTCAGTCTTGATGACGATAATGTTGGCCGTATAATTTACGCCATTGCCAGGGTGGCATGGGGTGCGCTGATTGCCACAGACCCAGGCCTTGTGCTTGCGCTTGTCGCTGCAGGGTCTGTAATGCCGTGCGTTTGGAGTAACGGTCATTAAACCAGGCCATGCCTGGCGCGATCTGTGACTGGTTTGCTTCTGTGCCATCGCAATAGAGATACCCCAGCTGTCTGCCATAGGGATCCAGCCCTTGGGTCGTTATCGAAACTGTTTTGTTGGCACACAGTTGCATCAAGGTTCGGCGGGAATGCTTGCCAAAGGCTTGATGTAATTCGGGTGCATCAATATCCAGCAAGCGTAAGCGGTAATGGCGATCCTGATCCTGAATCTGCACCGTATCGCCATCAATCACTTTTTCCAGCACAGGCGTGGCCATCAGGGGCGAGCACAGTGCCAGCAGTGTGCCGCTGACAAGGAGATGCTTTGCCATAGGCTAATCAAGCAGGCTGGTGTAATTGTCTGGCGTCAGCACGGTAGGGATCGCTTCCGGCAGCAGGTCAGGGTAATCTTTGCTGTAATGCAGGCCGCGGCTTTCATGGCGTTCAATGGCGCTGCGTACAATCAGCTCAGCCACCTGTAAAAGGTTGCGCAACTCAATCAAGTCGTGACTAACTTTAAAGTTACTGTAAAACTCATGCACTTCATCCCGCAACATATGAATCCGATGGAGGGCACGGCTTAGGCGTTTGGTGGTGCGTACAATACCAACGTAGTTCCACATGAACCGCCGTAGTTCATCCCAGGTGTGGGTGATGAGCACTTCTTCATCGGCGTCGGTGACGCGGCTTTCGTCCCAGTCTGGCAGCGAAATGGTGGGTTGCTGGCCTAGTGCCCGGATGTCTTCAGCGCAGCTGCGGCTAAAGGCCAGGCATTCCAGCAAGGAATTGCTAGCTAACCGGTTAGCCCCATGCAAGCCTGTGCAGGCGGTTTCGCCGATGGCATACAGGCAGTCAATGTCAGTGCGGCCATGAATGTCGGTCATCACCCCGCCACAGGTGTAGTGCGCTGCCGGCACCACGGGGATTGGTTGTTTACTGATATCTATCCCCAACTGCAGACAGCGCTGGTAAATGTTAGGAAAGTGGGATTGAATGAACGCCAGGGGCTTGTGGCTGATGTCCAGATAAACACAATCCAGCCCACGCTTTTTCATCTCGAAGTCAATCGCACGTGCCACCACATCGCGCGGGGCGAGTTCAGCACGTTCGTCGTGCCAGGGCATGAAACGCGTACCGTCAGGCAGTAACAATAAACCACCTTCTCCACGCAGCACTTCAGAAATTAAAAAAGATTTGGCATGCGGGTGATAAAGACACGTCGGATGAAACTGCACAAACTCCAGGTTGGCGACGCGGCAACCTGCCCGCCAGGCCATGGCAATTCCGTCGCCAGTACTGATGTCCGGGTTCGTGGTGTAAAGGTAGACTTTGCCCGCGCCGCCGGTGGCCGCAACAGTGTATTGTGCCGACAGCGTGATGACCTTACCGGTCTGGTTATTCAGTACATACGCCCCCAGGCAGCGGTTAGGGCCGTCATTCTCGGTTTGTTTAAACAACTTATGGGTGGTAATCAGGTCCACCGCAATGTGGTGTTCGAGAATGGTAATGTTTGGGTGGGCGCGTACACGGTCTGTCAGGGTGGTTTGCACGGCTTGGCCGGTGGCATCTGCGACATGGACCACGCGACGGTGACTGTGCCCTCCCTCGCGGGTGAGGTGCAGGCGGTCATCTTGGGCCTCGCGCGTAAAATTCACCCCTTGCTGCAATAGCCAGTCTATGCTGTCGCGGCCATTGGTGACGACCATGCGTGTCACCTCGCTGTCGCACAAGCCTGCACCCGCATCCAGCGTATCTTTAATATGGGCTTCTACCGAGTCTTCGCTATTCAGTACGGCGGCAATCCCCCCTTGCGCCCAATTGCTGGCACTCATGGCGAGTTCGCGTTTGCTCAGGATGCAGACCCGGTAGTCATCTGCAAGGCGTAACGCGAGTGATTGTCCAGCGAGTCCGCTGCCAATAATCAAAACATCAAACACTTTGTTCATAAGCTGGAGCGGTCAACGGAACTTTTGCAGAGGGGGCTAGTCATATTAAAGTCTGCATTGCGTGTTGCAACTGCAAACAATATTAAGGGATGAGACGATGTTACACACAGCAAATTTAGAGGCGTTAACGCGCACTGGGTTCGTCGAAAATAACACAAAAGCGTATACTACTCCCAATCATAAAATTACCCAAGGGAGTCATCGCGATATGACTGTTCAGGCGGCGAACGCCAAACAGCAAGAGAACAAAGAGTTTGACCAAATGTTGGTTGAACGGGCTCAGCAAGGCGACAAACGTGCCTTTGGGATGCTGGTGGAAAAATACCATCGCAAGTTGGGTCGTTTGTTGTCGCGCATGATCCGTGACCAGGCGGAAGTAGAAGACGTGGTGCAAGAGTCTTTTATTAAGGCTTACCGTGCACTGCACAGCTTCCGTGGTGACAGTGCTTTTTACACCTGGCTATACAGGATTGGCATTAATACGGCCAAGAATTACCTGGTTTCCATGGGCCGTAAGCCGCAGGTGATGCAGGATGTCGAAATTGAAGATGTAGAAAATTTCGAAGAAGGTGACGATATGCGTACTCTGGAGACGCCAGAAACGTCTCTGATGACCAAGGAAATTGCGCAAACCGTTAATGATGCCATTGCCGCCTTGCCAGAAGAGTTGCGCACGGCGATTACCTTGCGCGAGCTTGAAGGATTGAGTTACGAGGACATTGCCAGCGTGATGCAATGCCCGATTGGTACGGTTCGTTCACGCATTTTCCGTGCACGCGAAACCATTGCAGCCAAATTGCGGCCGTTGTTGGATACGCCACAGCATAAACGCTGGTAGTGGCATGATTCGTTATAAAAACTTGATTGGGTGTGTAGGTGTTATGACAAATTTTTTGTTAAATGCTAACATAAAAACATTGATTGATTTGGGGTTATTATGAAGCAGCAATTATCTGCCTTGGTCGACGGTGAGGTCGATGTTGAGCGCTGTGAGCATATTTTTTTTGCAGCCAAATCCACCGGAGAGGTGGCGCAAGCCTGGCGTGATTACCACATCATCCGTGATGTGATGCGCGATGAGGCCTGGATGCAATCTGACATGACAAGCCGTATCATGGCTGAGCTGGATAACGAGCCAACTATCCTGGCGCCGCAGGCAATTGCAAACGCTGATAAAGTGACGCATATCCGCCCCCGTTTTAATAAATACACCTGGTCTATTGCTGCTTCTGTGGCAGCCGCTTTTTTTGTCGGGATGTTTGTGCTTGATCAGCCAGAAATGGGCACGCCTGCACAAATTGCCGATAATGATACCGAGCAATATGTGATGGCACATCATAACTATGCGCCGACCAGTGTCACTTACTACACACAAAACGTTGCTTATACGGCTGGCGAGTAAATATTTCCTTGATTAATCAATTGGTTGTGGTGACTGGTATGTTTGGGCGGATTGTTGCTTCGATGGCCTGCCTGTTTGTATTTCAGCAGGTAGCCGTTGCTGAAGAAGATCTATGGTCAACCATGCAAAAAACGGCTTCTGCTGCCAGGGAGCTCAATTATCAGGGGCTGTTTGTGTATCACAATGGCTCCATGATCCGTTCGGTTCAAATTACCCACATTTATGAAGGTGGCCGCGAATTCACGCGCAACGTTGTGCTGGATGGTCGGCCGCGTGAAGTCTTTAGTGAAGGCGATGATATAGTCATTTTTAACGCCAAAAATGACAAGGTTGTGATTGAAAAACGCCGCGGACAAAATCTGTTCCCGGCGATGCTGCCGACCCAGCTGTTTCCACTCAAGCAAAATTATAAGCTTAAGTATGTTGGCCAGGAGCGTATTGCAGGCCGCTTGGCGCAAGTGATAGACATGGTGCCAAATGACAACCTGCGCTATCAGTATCGCATCTGGTCTGATACAGAATATGGCTTGCTGCTCAAAATGAGCATGCTGGACATGCAAGGGCATACATTGGAGCAAATCGGTTTTAACCAGGTTTCCATGCTGCATACCAAAGATCTGGATTGGTTTCAGCCCAAGATTGATGCGACCAAGCCTTATGTCATGGACGACACCACTGAGTTGACCCATGTTGAAGATAACCTTGTGGTGCCTAACTTGCCCACGGGCTATAAAAAAGTAGACCAGATTAGCCTTAAGGTGCCTGGCCGTTCGGCGCCCGTCCAGCAATTAATTTTTTCTGATGGCCTCGCTTCAGTCTCCTTGTTTGTTGAGCCTATGGTGAAAGGCATGCAGCCGCGGGTCGGTAAGAAGAGTATGGGCTCAACCAATGTTTACGCCCATGTCCTGAATGGCTACCAACTGGTCGTGGTGGGCGAAGTGCCTGCACAAACTGTAGAGCAAATTGCGCAGCAAGTGACCTTCAAAAAATAAATATTGTGAATGCGTGGTTCCTTAAGAATTTTTGAAATCATGCCGCAATATTTCAACGTTAATATCGATCCCCAATGTGCTAGAGGGTGCCGTTTTTTCTGCTTTTTGTCCGTTGGCGCTTGTAATTTCAGGCAATGGCACCATTTGCTTTAAGTAGCACACACCACGCCCTCGCTAAAGGCGTGGTCAATCAACGACTCTTTTTATAATCATTAAATGATAGGAATAATCATGATGAGACGATGGATTTCTGGCTTCATGTTCGCCTGTGCTGTGACTTTGACGCAGCCGGTGATGTCTGTCCAGGCCAAGGATTTGCCAGATTTTACGGAGTTGGCCGAAAAACAAGGGCCAGCGGTAGTCAATATCAGTATTACGTCAGTGGTACATGGTGGCGGTGCCATTGGGTTCCCTGGCATGCCAAACGATGAGAACTTACAAGAGTTTTTGCGCCGCTTCGGTATTCCTGGGATGCCCGGCATGCCTGGTCAGGAAGGCGGGCAGGATTATAAAACCCAGTCTTTGGGCTCAGGGTTTATCATCAGTAGTGATGGTTATATTTTAACCAACGCGCATGTTGTGAACGAGGCCGATGAAGTCTTGGTCAAGCTCTATGACAAGCGTGAGTTTAAAGCCAAGATTATTGGCGCCGACAAGCGGACTGACGTGGCGTTGATCAAGATTGAAGCGACAGGCTTGCCTAAGGTCACGGTGGGCGACCCAAATGCGCTCAAGGTCGGTGAATGGGTGGCCGCGATTGGCTCACCTTTTGGCCTGGAGAATACGATGACGGCGGGCATTGTCAGTGCCAAGGGCCGTGCCCTGCCGCAAGAAAACTACGTACCATTCATCCAAACGGATGTGGCGATCAATCCAGGTAACTCGGGTGGGCCGCTGTTTAACTTGCGCGGTGAGGTGGTCGGTATCAACTCGCAAATTTACAGCAAGAATGGCGGCTCCATGGGCTTGTCATTCAGTATTCCGATTGATGTTGCGATTGATATCTCCAACCAGCTCAAAGCGAATGGCCGAATTTCACGCGGTTGGTTAGGCATAGGTATTCAAGAGGTGACCAAGGATCTGGCTGAGTCATTTGGCCTCAAGCAAACCAGTGGTGCCTTAATTGCCGGCGTGGAGAAAAACAGTCCAGCTGATAAAGGGGGCTTGGAAGTCGGTGACATTATTCTCAAGTTTGATGGTAAGCCGATTGCGGTTTCGAGTGATTTGCCGCGTGTGGTGGCCGCCACCAAGCCTGGTAAAGTCGTGCCAGTCGAAATCCTGCGGAAAGGGAATAATAAAACCTTGCAATTAGGCGTAGGTGAAATGCCAAGTGAGCAAACTGAGGCTGCCGCAACAAGCAAAGAGCCGGCAAAGTCTGAGTCCAATAAAATTGGTTTGACTTTGCGTGAGTTAACCCCGCAGCAGAAGAAAAAGCTCAATGGCAAGAACGGCTTGCTGGTGATCGAAAGTGTGGGTGCGGCTGCTCAGGCTGGTATCCGCCGTGGGGATGTGATCCTTGGCCTGAATAATAATGAAAGCCAAAGTGTGGATACCTTTAATAAGCAAATTAATGCTGTCCCAAGTGGCAAAACGATTGCCGTGCTGGTGCAGCGCGCTGAAAGCACGCTGTATGTGCCAATTAAAGTAAAGTAAGAGGCGGGTGGTTGCAGTAAACAAAAAGACAGGGTGACCTGTCTTTTTGTGTTTAGCGCAGGAGTTTTCCACCACAGAAGTTGTGTTTTATACCCATCATGCGGGCGGATTTTATTGCAGGAATCTGCGTGCTTAAAGCGCGTGGAGGATTGTGCAGGCAGGTAAAATAAATCACTGATATTCATACATTTGCTGTAAAATACGCACGATTTGAAAGGCGCTTCAAGCGCCTTTCTTGCTTGTAAATAACGCATAACAGAACATGAAAAATATTCGTAATTTTTCGATTATTGCCCACATTGATCACGGCAAATCTACCTTGGCTGACCGCATTATCCAGTTGTGTGGTGGCCTCGAAGCCCGTGAGATGGAAGCGCAAGTGCTTGATAGCATGGATATCGAGCGTGAACGCGGCATTACCATCAAAGCACAAACCGCTGCCTTGCAATACAAAGCCAATAACGGCGAAACCTATTTCCTAAACCTGATTGATACGCCTGGGCACGTCGACTTCAGCTATGAAGTGAGCCGCTCTTTATCAGCCTGCGAAGGTGCTTTGCTGGTGGTGGATGCTTCACAAGGTGTTGAAGCACAAAGCGTGGCTAACTGTTATACCGCGATTGATCTGGGTGTAGAAGTGACCCCCGTCCTGAACAAGATCGACTTGCCCTCGGCGGATCCTGTGCGCGTGTCGCAGGAAATCGAAGATGTGATTGGGGTGGATGCGACTGATGCGGTACGTTGCTCAGCCAAAACTGGCGAAGGTGTGCGTGATGTGCTGGAGGAAGTGGTTGCCAAAGTGCCGCCCCCCAAAGGCGACGTCAATGCGCCATTGAAAGCGCTGGTGATCGACGCCTGGTTTGATAACTATGTGGGCGTGGTCATGCTGGTGCGTGTGGTGGATGGTGTGCTGCGCGCCAAGGAGAAAATCCGCCTGATGGCGACTGGTGCCGAATACCTGTGTGAGCAGGTGGGCGTGTTCACGCCTAAATCGCTACAGCGCCCGCAACTGAGTGCCGGTGAGGTAGGTTTTATTATTGCCGGGATTAAAGAGCTGGCTGCGGCCAAGGTCGGCGATACGGTGACCCTGGCTGGGGCTGGTAAGTCTGCCGCCGAGCCATTGCCGGGGTTTAAAGAGGTCAAACCGCAAGTGTTTGCCGGCTTGTACCCGGTCGAGTCCAACCAGTTTGAGTCATTGCGTACCGCGCTGGAAAAGTTAAGCCTGAACGACTCCAGCTTGCAGTTCGAGCCGGAAAACTCTACGGCATTGGGCTTTGGTTTCCGTTGTGGATTCCTCGGCTTGCTGCATATGGAAATCGTACAAGAGCGCCTGGAGCGTGAGTACGATATGGACCTGATTACGACCGCGCCAACCGTGATTTATGAGCTGTTGCTCAAAAGCGGCGACGTCATACAAATCGAAAACCCATCACGCTTGCCAGAGCCTTCACGCATTGAAGAAATCCGTGAGCCGATGATTGTGGTCAACCTGTTGATGCCGCAGGATTATGTGGGGCCGGTGATGACCTTGTGTAACAACAAGCGCGGTGTGCAGCGCAATATGCAATATATGGGCCGCCAGGTGATGCTGAGCTATGAGATGCCGCTGAATGAGGTGGTGCTCGATTTCTTTGATAAACTCAAATCGGTTTCGCGTGGTTATGCGTCTATGGATTACGAGTTCCTCGAGTTCCGTGCGGCTGACCTGGTCAAGCTGGATATTATGGTGAACGGTGAGCGTGTGGATGCATTGAGCCTGATTGTGCACCGGGCCAACAGCATTTACCGTGGCCGCGAACTGGTGGCTAAAATGCGTGAGTTGATTCCGCGGCAGATGTTTGATATTGCTATCCAGGCCTCGATCGGCGCCAATATTATTGCCCGTGAAACCGTCAAAGCCATGCGTAAAAACGTGTTGGCCAAATGTTATGGTGGCGATATCACGCGTAAGCGCAAGTTGCTGGAAAAACAAAAAGAAGGTAAAAAGCGTATGAAGCAAGTCGGCAACGTGGAGATTCCACAAGAAGCCTTCCTGGCCATCTTGCGCGTAGAAGATAAATAATCACGATCTATCATCACCCACGGTGATGATGTTTACTCAGGAAACAAGCATGTATTTTGCAATTTTTATGTTGGTCATTTTGCTGGTCTCAGGTGCGATCTGGTTACTCGACATCCTGGTGCTACGCAAACAACGCCAGGCCGGTGCCATCGGCGAGGTCGCTGACCCTTGGTACGTGGAATACAGTAAAAGCTTTTTCCCGGTGATTTTGCTGGTATTTACCGTCCGTTCATTTATCGTTGAGCCATTCAAGATTCCTTCCGGCTCCATGATGCCGACGCTGTTGGCGGGGGATTATATACTGGTCAATAAATTCACCTATGGCCTGCGCGTGCCTATTCTCAATAATGTGTTTTATCCCATGGGTAAGCCACAGCGCGGCGATGTCTTTGTGTTCCATTATCCGCCAGACCCATCGATTGACTACATCAAGCGCGTCGTCGGCCTGCCGGGTGACAAAATCCAGTATCGCGACAAGCAATTGACGATTAATGGCAAAGTCATTAGTCTGGACTTTATTGCACCTTACCAGTATGCGCTGAGCGTGAATGACGAAAGCGGTAATGCGCGTGCGGTCGATGTCACCGCTTCACGGTTGAGCGAGCAATTGGGTGACGTAAAGCATGACGTGCTGATTCATGACATCATGAACCAGTATGGTGCGGGTAGCCTGGGCGACCGCCTGATGCAAGGTGAAACGGTTACCGTGCCTGAAGGCGAATACTTTGCCATGGGCGATAACCGCGATAACAGCTCTGACAGCCGAGTTTGGGGCTTTGTTGCTGAAAAGCACCTGGTCGGCAAGGCCTTCTTCATTTGGTTTAATTTTGACCAATGGCGCCGTATCGGGCAAAGTATTGGCTAATCGCGCGGACAACCGTGGCGAGAAGCATCTTACTTGAGGGAAGCATGCATGAAAGACGCAAAGATTTCTGATCAACACGGCATCGGTTTTATCGGTTTTTTGCTGGTCCTGACCGCGTTTGGCATTTTAGGCCTGGTGGCGTTAAAAGCCTTGCCTGCTTATATGGAATATTTCTCGATTCAATCCACCATCAACCGCATTGCGCATGATCCTATGCTGCAAAGTGAACAACAGATGCGTACAGCCTTTGACCGTCAGATGGAGGTCGATAGCATTAAAGACGTTTCCAGCCGTGATCTTGAAATCAGTAGTGGAGCCGTGGCCATGCGCTACCAGAAAAAGATCCCGTTGACCGAGACCATGTCATTGTTGATTGATTTTGATGCGGTCAGCAAACCTTAGGGCTTAGGGTGATAGTGATTAGATGAGCGCACTCCCAGTCTTACAAACCAGAATCGGCTATACGTTTTCGCAACCGGATTTGCTACAGCAAGCCCTGACGCACCGCAGCTTTTCGGCCATCAATAATGAGCGGCTGGAATTTCTAGGTGACAGTGTCTTAAACTTTATTATTGCGCATCAGCTGTTCAATTTGTTTCCGCACCTGCCTGAAGGCGACTTAAGCCGCTTAAGGGCCAAACTGGTTAAAGAAGCCAGCCTGGCAGAAATAGCCACCAGCCTGAATTTGGGCGATGCCCTCAAGCTGGGCGAGGGCGAGCTTAAGAGTGCCGGTTGGCGCCGGCCTTCTATCCTGGCGGATGCGCTGGAAGCCATCGTGGGTGCGGTGTATCTGGATGGTGGTTTTGATGCGGCCCAGCAAGTCGTTGCTTTGCTATACCGCGAGAAACTGCAAACCATCGATCCTAAGTCGATTGATAAAGACGCCAAATCGCAATTACAAGAATACCTGCAAAGCAAAAAAATGGATTTACCAGAGTACCAAGTGGTCTCCATTGAAGGTGAAGCGCATGCGCAGACGTTTACCGTGCAATGTTTTATTAAGAAGCTCAAACTAACGACCACTGGCGTAGGCACTAGCCGCCGCGTGGCAGAGCAACAAGCGGCCCAATTGGCCATGGACAGCATACAATCATGACAGAACAGACAACAGCCGCAGACAATTTCCGTTGTGGCACCATTGCCATTGTAGGCCGTCCCAATGTGGGCAAGTCGACCTTGCTCAACCACATTTTGGGCATGAAACTAGCGATTACCTCGCGTAAGGCGCAAACCACCCGTCACCGCTTGCTGGGCATTCATACCACCGAAGATACGCAATTCCTGTTTGTCGATACGCCAGGGTTCCAGCAAAAGCATATCAATGCGCTCAATAAGTCCCTCAATAAGACCGTCACCCAGGTGCTGACCGAAGTGGACGTCGTGTTGTTTGTGATCGAGCCGATGAAGCTGGGCGAGGCGGATGAGCTAGTACTTAAGCTGTTGCCTAAAAATAAACCGGTGCTGCTGGTCGTTAACAAGGCTGACCTGATGGGCGATAAAGGGAATTTGTTGCCCTTGATCCAGGACTTTGATTTGTTGTTTGAGTTTGCTGGCATTATCCCGGTCAGTGCCAAAAAGAATCTTTACCTGGATGAGTTGCTGGCGGCCATCCGCGAGCATTTGCCCGAGCAACCCGCCATCTACGCCGAAGATGAACTGACCGATAAGAACGAGCGCTTTTTGGCGGCCGAGCTGGTCCGCGAAAAAGTGTTCCGCCTGCTGGGGGATGAAGTCCCTTACTCGGTGACTGTGGAAATTGAAAAATTTGAAACGGTGAAAAACCTGCGCCGGATTTTTGCGGCCATTATTGTCGATAAAGAAAGCCAGAAGCCCATGATCATCGGCAAGGGCGGTGAGAAATTAAAACAGATTTCAACCGAAGCGCGCCAGGATATGGAAAAGCTGTTTGGCTCTAAAGTCTATCTCGAAACCTGGGTCAAGGTTAAGGGCGGCTGGGCAGATGATGCCCGCGCATTAAAGAGCCTGGGTTTCTAGCCAGGCGGTTGCAACTGGCCTCCATACATGGCAGTCAAGTCACCTGATTCAGGCAGCCACAAACAAAGCCTGCAACCGGTCTTTATCCTTCACACCTATCCTTTTAAAGAAACCAGCCTGGTCGTCGAAATGTTCAGCCGCGACCTGGGCCGCATTGCTGCTGTCGCTAAAGGCGCACGCCGCCCGCTTTCTGCCATGCGCGGCATGTTGCAATCTTTCCAGCAGCTGGCAGGGACCTGGTCAGGCAAAAACGAACTCAAAACCCTGCATGACCTGGAGTGGATGACTGGCCTCACCCTGCTCAGAGGCGATGCGCTCATGTGCGGGTTTTACATGAATGAGTTGCTGTTGCGGCTGCTGCCACGCGATGATGCCCATGTGCAGCTATTTGAATATTACGCGCAAACCATCCAGGTTCTCTCTGCGTTGCCGATGCCGGTAGATGCCACCCAGCTCGCCATGGTCATGCGCAAGTTTGAGCTCAAAATGCTGCAAGAACTTGGCTACGCGGTACCACTCACGCATGATGAACACGGCGAAATGATCCATGCCGACAGCACCTATCGTTTTGAGGCCGATTATGGCGCGTGTGATCCGTCTGCCACTAAAAACGGCCTACTGATTCTGGGGAATACGCTGCTACAGATGGCACGTGGTGACTACAGTGAGGCGGTCACCCAGGCCCAAAGCAAGCAGCTCATGCGTTATTTGCTACAGCACTATCTGGGGGAGAAGCCCTTGCATACGCGGCAATTGCTGGTGGATTTACAAGGGTTCTGAGTCCGTCGTTGGCGCGATCTCGCGTCCAACTGGGAATGATCTCGGGGGCTGCAAGGTGAGTGATAGATCAGCACTCACCTTGGCTTGATTTCCGGCTTGGTGTCCAGCCATCAGCTGACTGGCACCGCTAGATTCGGCCTCGCTTGATGCCTCTCACAAGGCCGGGTTGAATTTAAGCGGCTTTCTGTTGGCGACGTGCCAGCAAGCCAAATACCGCCAAGCCAGCCAACAGCAGGGCGTTAGTTTCTGGCTCAGGGACGGCAGCTGCTTGCTGAACAAAGCTGAAATAGCCCGAATTGCTGACCGTGGAGAGTCCTTGCGCAGTGAATTCAGAGAAATAGCTATTATCAGGATACAGCGTTAGGACAAAGGTCGACGCGCCGTTATTGGCTGCAAACGTAAAGCCCTGTTTGTCTATGCTAATGCTGGAGTCGCTGGTGCGATAAATAACATTGTCCAATGGGTCATTAAGTACAAAATCCAGCACGCTGAAGTTGTAGTTTAATGAGAACGGCGCACTGGTGGTCATGCTGCCAGAGAAGGTCGGGTCGCCATTGACATCGTCGACAGCAACAATATTGTAACGATAATCGGCCAACGCCAGATTGCTGCCTGCAAAGGTCAGCGCCAGTACTACTACCAAAAATTTAATGAATTGCATCATAAATCCTAAAAAATTAAGTCAATCAAATGCTGCGTAAGCGTTCATTTTGAGGAGGCGCAGTTGACACCTGCACCTCCTCTTGCCGGTTAACGGACTGAAACGAACACCGGGTTGGAGTAAAACCAGAGGCTGCTGTAGTTGCGGTCGTTAATCGCGTTGACACGGCCATTGTTATCCACGCCGCCCTGATTATTCAGTACCCAGGTTTTCTGGTCTGCCAGCGGTTCGCCGTTGTAGCTGAACCCTGGTGCATCAACGGCCAGGTTGGTGCCGCGTAATCTGTAGTACTGGTTTTTGTTGGCGACCAGCTGGATGGTGATTGAGGCAAACCCATCTTTACCGACCTTCCAGTCAGCGGCGGTAAAGCGCTTGAGTACATGCGTAGATGGATTGGTGGCGACGTTGTAAGCCGCAGAATCCGGGCTGGCTTTTGCCGTGACATCACCGACAATCAAATCCACATGATTCACTACAGGCTTCATATTGGCGAGTGTATTGCCATCCACCGGCTTCAGATAGTTGTTAAGGTCTGGGCTCTTGAAGCGGATCGTCAGTTTGACTTTTTCACCCGCGCCGACTTTGATTTCCTGGCCCATAAATGCTGTGCCAGTGGAGCCTACGACGCGGAAATCCAGCGCATTAATCAAGTCACCAAACACACCGAACATGCGACCTTCACGCAAGCTGGCGATTAAACCGGTGGCAGTGCCTTTACCGCTCTCTGGCATCCAGACATAGTTCTTGGCGTATTCGCCTGGATAATAGCCACTGCTGTTGCTGGCTGCATCAATCTTAAAGTGTGAATCGGAGTCGGCAATATTCCACACATGACGCCCTTCACCTAACAGCGCATCCCATACGCCACCGACTTTAGCGACCACGGCGTCCACGCCACCATAGGTACGGTTAGGCAGGTTGGCGTCAATATAGGCAGAAGTGTAGCCGCCACGGTCTGGTTCCATCTGGTTACCCACCATGCCTTCAATCATAAACACGATATCCGGGGCCAAGTCATTCATTTGACGAAAGTCCTTGATCGTATATTTATTCGGATTACGTGAAGGGTGGTTGATTGTTGCAAAGCTGGTAGTTGGATAGTGTGTTTTCAACCAGGCAATCGCGGACAAGGCATCTGCGCCGGTTTGGTTCGGGCGCACAGTACCATTCCTGTTTTTCCAGGCCGCGACATCTTGCGGGTTAAACAACGATTCAGACAAGGTCGTAAACAGGTACTGGAATTCTTTGGCGCCATCGGTAGACGTCTCCAGCGTGGATTCATTCTGGAACATCACAACGTTGGCATGATCATGGGTAGGCATATCCCACTCCGCTGCCGACAGGATCATTTTGTCTGCATAAGTGCCACCTGCTTGCATGTCTTTCACATGCGGAATCTCAATCGACTCCATCGCATAGGCAAAGGGCACGGGTTTGGCCAGCAAGTTGCCATTCTGATCATATTTGGAAGAGCGTAAGTGATTGCTCAGGATCATCCAGTCCAGTTTGTAAGTGCCCAGCGCCTTGTCTAGCAGAAAGTCCAGGGTCTGTGTCGTACGGGAGTCATCCGACTCCACGGTATGGGTATGCAGGTCGCCTGCCATCCAGGAACCTTTGCCTTCTGTAGGCGCTGGCATGGGCTTGACTTCCAGACCTGAAACTAACGACACGGCACCGAAGGACAGGCCTGCCACAGCGGCCACCATGGCCGTTGATTTAAATACTTTTGATTTATTCACAATAATCCCGCTTAATTAACATCCCCGGCAGGGGCATGGTAGTTTCGAAAGTGTTTACTACGCGGGCATGATGATGGACGCGGATTAACCTGTGATGACAGCGGCGATATATTCGCGTGACAGCGGTCTAGGCATGTATTGTGGTTCTATCTGCTGGTGATCTGCACAGGCCGCTCCTGGAGATTCATGGCTGATGGCAACGCTTAATGGTATGGTTTTACTCGGTCAACAGGTAAAATAGGGCTTTGTCCGTTCTCTTATCAGTCAACTATGTTAAAACTAGGCGTCAACATTGATCACGTGGCCACCATCCGTCAGGCGCGTGGCACCAAATACCCCAGTGTGGTTCAGGCCGCATTACGTGCCGAGCAATCGGGCGCTGACAGCATTACGCTGCATTTGCGCGAGGATAGACGCCATATGCAGGATGCAGATATTTTTGCCTTGCGGCCACTCTTGCAAACCAAAATGAATCTGGAGTGCGCGGTGACCAGCGAGATGATTGATATCGCGATCCAGGTCAAGCCACAGGATGTTTGCCTGGTGCCTGAACGGCGTGAAGAGCGCACGACCGAAGGCGGGTTGGATGTATTGACCCACTATGCGAAAGTGGAACACGCGGTTAAAAAGCTGTCTGACCAAGGCATCCGCGTCTCCTTGTTTATCGCACCAGATCTGGCGCAGATTGATGCTGCAGCCAAGATGGGCGCGCCAGTGATTGAGCTGCATACCGGCACCTTTGCCGATGCGGAAACTGAAAAAGCACAACTGGCAGAGCTGGACAAAATTGCCACAGCCCTCAAACATGCCAAGGCCGCCGGTTTGGTGGTCAACGCAGGGCATGGCCTGCATTATCACAATGTGCATCATATTGCGCGCCTGCCAGGGTTTGAAGAGCTGAATATCGGACACGCCATTGTGGCGCATGCTTTATTTGTGGGCTGGGATCATGCGGTCAGTGAAATGAAATCTCTGATGAAAGAGTTTGCGCCCAGGTAATCGGATGGCAGGGTAGCTGAGGAGTGGCGATGATTTATGGCATAGGCACGGACATTGTTGAGGTCGAGCGGATACAGTCTTCGCTTGACCAGTTTGGTGACGCCTTTGCCAAGCGTATTCTGGCAGAGGTAGAGTGGCCTGATTATGAGGCCAGCCAGCTCAAGGCCCGCTTTCTGGCCAAGCGTTTTGCGGCTAAAGAGGCCTTTGCCAAAGCGATCGGTACCGGTATCCGTGGCGAAGTGAGTTTTCACAATATTGCCGTGACGCATGATGCATTAGGGCGACCGCTATTGCAGTTGTCACCAGCGTTACAGGTATTTCTCAAACAGCATCATATTCATCAGTCGCATATCAGCATCAGTGATGAAAAAAATCTGGCGCTGGCGTATGTGGTGCTAGAGACGAGCTAGTAGTTATGGACGCGGACGCATCTTTGGATATGGAACGCCGTTTCTCCGGCGTACGCCGCCTGTATGGCGAGCAGGGTTTGGCCCGTTTGCAGCAAGCCCACATATTGGTGATCGGCATCGGTGGCGTCGGCTCGTGGGCAGTAGAGGCGTTGGCACGCAATGCCGTTGGGCAGTTAACGCTGGTGGATCTGGATAATGTTGCCGAGTCAAACATGAACCGCCAGATTCATGCGCTGGAAGGCACGCTGGGTAAGGCCAAGGTGACGGCCATGCGTGAGCGGATTACTGAAATTAATCCCTTATGTGTCGTCAATGAGATTGAGGATTTTGTGACGCCTGAAAATCTCGCACACATGCTGGCGGGGCAGCCAGACCTGGTTGTTGACTGCATGGATGACACCAAGGCTAAAATCGCGCTGGCGGCGTACTGCAAGCAGCAGGCCTTGCCGTTGGTGATGGTGGGCAGTGCAGGCGGTAAGCTGGATGCGACACGGTTGCGTCTGGCGGATCTGGCGCATGTGCAGGGCGACCGCATGTTGTCTAAAGTGCGCAATCAATTGCGGCGTGATCATGGCTTTCCCAAAGCGTCCGATCACAAGAAATCCGCCCGGTTTGGCATCCTGGCGGTGTATTCAGATGAGCCAGTCGAGCGGCCGCAGGAGGCCTGCGAGACCCCGGCCACCGGCCTCACGGGGTTGCATTGTGCAGGGTATGGGTCCAGCATCTGTGTCACTGCCAGTGCGGGTTTTATAGCCGCGCAACAAGCGATACAACAGCTTTTATCTGAACACTAACTCTGGGCTGAGGCTATTCTTCCTGGTCTCGCCATCCTATTTTTGTCATGCATTTGTTGGAACATTGTGTGGGTGGTGACGTCTACCCAAACAGCAGGCATAAACATTGCATGCAATTCTTATTGCCTGTGCAGGATTAAATACGTGGTTTTTTACGTGTCCTCCTGATTTCAATGAGGGCTGTCAATGTTACAGTGTGATATGGCCTCACCCAATTTAACCTTTCAAAGGTCACTGCCATGCAATTAGAGGTATTCTTAAAAAAAGTTTCTGTGAACCACGGCCTGAATGTGTTGGTCTGGCACCTAGCCCAGGCTGGTATTGAGATTGCCGCCCTGATCCGCCAAGGCGCGCTACAGGGCGTGACCGAAAAAATGACCAGCACCAATGTGCAGGGCGAAACGCAGATGAAGCTTGATATCCGCAGTCACGAATTGGCGATTGCGCAATTGCGTGCCTCTGCGGTGGTGGCGGGCGTCCTGTCTGAAGAAGAGGATCATCCCGTGCTGTTTGAGACATTGGATGCACCATTTCTGGTCAGCATGGATCCACTGGATGGTTCGTCTAACTTGGCCATTAATGGCGTGGTCGGGAGTATTTTTTCGGTGTTGCCCAATATTGGCCTCGCAACGTTAGGCGAGCAGGCCTTTTTACAGCCCGGCCAGGATCAGCGTGCCGCGGCGTATTTGATGTATGGGCCTGCCACGTTGATGGTATTGACGCTTGGTCAAGGCACACATGTGTTTACGCTGGATCATGACAGCAATACGTTTATGCTGACCCAGCAAACGGTACAAATTGCCGAGGAGACGTCAGAGTTTGCCATCAATGCCAGTAATCAGCGCTATTGGGCCCCGGCGATGCAGCGCTATATCAATGAATGCTTGCAAGGGGCCGACGGCCCGCGTGGACGCGACTTCAATATGCGCTGGTGTGCCAGCATGGTGATGGATGTACACCGGATTTTGAGCCGGGGCGGCGTGTTTCTCTATCCGCATGACCGTAAGCAACCTGTCAGGGCCGGGCGGTTAAGATTGCTCTATGAAGCCAACCCGATGAGCTTGCTGGTGACGCAGGCCGGCGGCGAGAGCATTGATGGCGAGCAGCCTGTGTTGGCGATACAGCCCAGCAGTTGCCATCAACGGGTGCCGGTGTTATTAGGCGCCAAGCAGGAAATACAACGTTTGCATGACTATCATTTGCAGGATATGCAACATTAGCAGGCTACCGAATTAAGGAGTGTGACACATGGCATTAATTTCGCTCAGACAATTATTGGACCACGCAGCTGAACACAGTTATGGCTTGCCAGCCTTCAATATCAACAATATGGAGCAAATTCTCTCCATCATGAAGGCCGCAGATGAGGTGGATAGCCCGGTGATTTTGCAGGCGTCTGCCGGTGCCCGCGGTTATGCAGGGGAGTCTTTCTTGCGCAAAATGGTGGAGGCAGCGATTGAGCAGTATCCGCATATTCCTGTCTGTATGCACCAGGACCATGGCGCCTCGCCTAAGGTCTGCCAGATGGCGATCCGCAGTGGTTTTTCCAGCGTGATGATGGATGGCTCGCTGAAAGAAGACGGCAAAACACCAGCCAGCTATGAGTACAACGTTGAGATGACCCGGCGGGTGGTGGAGTTTGCACACGCGGTAGGGGTCTCGGTAGAAGGTGAGCTGGGTGTATTGGGTTCGCTGGAAACGGGCATGGCGGGCGAAGAAGATGGCGTCGGTGCCGAAGGTAAGCTGGATGAGTCGCAATTGCTGACCGACCCGGATGAGGCGGCTGCGTTTGTCGAAGCGACCAAAGTCGATGCGCTGGCGATTGCCATTGGTACCAGCCATGGCGCCTACAAGTTTACACGCCCGCCTTCAGCCGACACCTTGTCAATTAAGCGCATCCAGGAGATTCACGCCAAGATCCCGAATACCCATCTGGTCATGCATGGCTCATCCAGTGTGCCACAATCTTTACTGGAGCAAATCCGCCAATATGGGGGCAATATCAAGGAAACCTATGGCGTGCCGGTGTCTCAAATTGTAGAAGGTATTAAAAGCGGCGTGCGCAAGGTGAATATTGATACCGATATCCGCCTGGCCATGACGGCCGCGATCCGGGCGCACATGGCAGAACACCCTGAGGAGTTTGATCCGCGCAAATATTTCAAAGAAGCTATTACGGCGGCCCAGCATTTATGTAAAGAACGCTTTGAAGCGTTTGGCAGCGCTGGCCAAGCCAGTAAGATCAAGGTGATTTCGCTGGAGAAAATGGCCGCGATTTATTAGACGTCTGGCAAAAACAGCGTCAAAACAAAAAGAGAAGTTGAGTCAATCAACAATCGGCAAGAGGGGGCATGAATAAAGGAATTATCATGCGACAAAAGTTAGTGGTTGGTAACTGGAAACTACACGGTGGACTCCTTGAAAATCAAGGATTGCTTAACCGCCTCAAACAGGAGCTGCACGATTTGCTAGGCGTGGATGCTGCGGTCTGTTTGCCCTATGTTTACTTATTTCAGGCGCAAGCCTTATTGCAGGATTCTTCCATTGCCTGGGGCGCGCAAAATGTCAGCCAGTACACAGAGGGCGCCTTTACTTCGTGTATATCCGCCAAAATGGTGGCCGAGTTTGGTTGCAGCTATACCATCATTGGCCACTCCGAGCGCCGCGCCCTTAAACTGGAAAGCAACCAGGTCGCTACCAAGCGCATGCTCAATGCCTTGCATGCAGGTCTCACGCCGATTTTTTGTGTCGGTGAAACCCTGGATGAACGCGATGGCGACATGGCCGAGCTGATTGTGCGTAACCAGATGCTCAATGTGGTGTATGGCCTGGATGATGAAGCGTTTGCGCTGGCGAAAAAATTCAATATGGTGATTGCCTATGAGCCTGTATGGGCCATCGGCACAGGCGAGCATGCCAGCCCTGACCAGGCACAACGCATGCATGCGTTTATCCGCATGATGATTGCCGAGCGGGACCGCGATTTTGCGGATCAAATCCGGATTGTGTATGGTGGCAGCATGACGCCGCAAAATGCCCACAGCCTGCTAAGCATGCCGGATATCGATGGCGGTTTGCTGGGGCGTGCGGCGCTGGTAGCCGAAGACTTTATTGAGATCTGTAAAATCGCCAGCCGCTGCTATCAGCAAAAAAAGGTTTTTCAGGAACCAATGGCCGCCGTCCCAGTCTTTGAGGCATGACCCCGGACTTTAAAGGCAACAAGAAAAATCTGCCCAGCAAGCTTTGCCAGCAATGTGGCAAACCCATGACCTGGCGTAAGGCGTGGGCCAAAAACTGGGAACAGGTCAAATATTGTTCTGAGCGTTGCCGCCGCATGCCTCATCCTGCGCAGCCATGAGGCACTTGGTCATCATTCTCGGCGACCAGCTCACGCTGGATAATCCCGCCTTGCAAGCGTTTGATGCCGCTCAAGACCATATCGTCATGGCAGAAGTGCGGCAGGAGTCCAGCCATGTCTGGTCGCATCGGCAGCGCATCACTTTGTTTCTTTCTGCTATGCGGCATTTTGCCGAGACTCTGCGCGCGCAGCAGTTTCCCCTCACTTATTTTGCACTGGATAGCCATCCTTATGCGGATTTACCCGCAGTGCTGCACGCCATGGTGCAGCGGCACCGTCCCTTAGCCATCAAACTCTGCGAGCCTGGTGACTGGCGCGTCTGGCAGCAATTGCAGGCCATGGCTGAGCAGTGCGCAACGCCCTTGCAGGTGCTGCAAGACACGCACTTTATGTGCAGCAAAGACCAGTTTCAGCGCTGGGCGGATAAATATAGCGAAAAAAATACTTCTTTGCGTATGGAGTTTTTTTACCGCAGCATGCGCAAAAAATACCAGATTCTGATGGCGGGCGATGCGCCAGAGGGCGGTGACTGGAACTATGACCAGGACAACCGTCAGTCCTTGGGCAAGCTGGGTCCGCAAGGCTTGCGTCCGCCACCAGCGTTTTCACCAGATGCCATCACCCAGGCAGTGATGATTTTGGTGAATCAACTGTTTCCTGATCATCCCGGTTGCTTGGAGTCGTTTCAATGGCCGGTGACGCGTGAGCAAGCACTCACATTTCTTGACCATTTTGTTGCAGAAAAGCTGGCCCAATTTGGTCCATATCAAGATGCGATGTGGCAAGACGCGCCATACTTGTGGCATTCACTGCTGGCCTCTGCGTTAAACCTCAAGTTGCTCAATCCGCGGGAAGTCATTGCCGCCGCTGAGCAGGCTTACCGGCAGGGGCGGGCGCCCTTGGCCAGTGTGGAAGGATTTATCCGCCAGATTCTTGGCTGGCGTGAGTTTATCCGCGGCATGTACTGGTTGGAAATGCCTGCGCTCAAGCAAGCAAATTATTTCAACCATCAGGGCAATTTGCCTGCCTGGTTCTGGACCGGAAAAACCGGCATGCAGTGTTTATCGCAGTCCATAGGGCAGACCTTGCAGTTTGGCTATGCGCATCACATTCAGCGCCTGATGGTAATCGGATTGTTTGCCACCCTGGCCGAACTGTCACCGCAACAAGTCGCGGACTGGTTCCTGGCCGTATATGTGGATGCGGTGGAGTGGGTGGAACTGCCTAATGTGGCCGGTATGGCCCTGTTTGCCAATGGCGGCCGTTTTACCAGCAAGCCTTATGTGGCCAGTGGCGCCTATATCCAGCGCATGAGCAATTATTGCCAGGGGTGCCAGTATGATCCCAAGCAAAAAACGGGGGCGCAAGCTTGCCCATTCACCACTTTGTATTGGGCTTTTTTAATTAAGCATGAAGCATTGTTTGCGCGCAATCCACGGACCAGTTTGATGGTGAAACATGTGGCAAAATTATCTGCGGACGAAAAACAGGAGATTACTGCAGCGGCACAGCTGCGCTTGCAACACATAGAACAGTTGTAAGACGCAGCCAATCCGCAACAAAGATGTAATTTCATAAAACTGTCACAATTGAAAGCATTGCAGCCGATACAATATCCGCCATGAAAAATAACACGCCCGCCCTGTTAGACAGAGACCAGAGTATTTTAAGTTTTAATGCCAGAGTGTTGTCTCTGGCTCAGCGGGAGGACTATCCGCTGCTGGAGCGTTTGCGCTTCTTGTGTATCGTCTCCAATAATCTCGATGAGTTTTTTGAAGTACGCATGCCTTTGCAGATGGAAGCCTACCAGCAAGGCGTCACCAGCGGCCCGGTGACGGCTTCTACTTGTGAGCAAGTGGCGACCCTGGCGCATGCATTGGTTGCCCAGCAATACCAGCTGTTTAATGATGCCCTGATGCCGGCGCTGGCAAAGGAGCGCGTGCATCTGGTGTCTGGCGGTGTCAGGACGCCAGAGCAAACCACTTGGGTGGCGAACTACTTCAAACGCGAGGTGTTGCCGTTCTTGATGCCGGTGTCGTTAGATCCGTCCCATCCCTTCCCGCAAGTGGCGAATAAATCACTTAATTTTATTGTGCGCATTGCCGTGGATGGCGAAGAGAAAATTGCGATCGTCCGCGCGCCACGCGTAGTGCCACGCCTGGTGCAATTACCGCCATCGATTAGCAAGGGTGAGCAGTGCTTTGTCTCGCTGACCAGTATTATCCGCTCCAATCTGGAGGTGTTGTTTGACGGCGCCAGCATCCTGCACTTTTCCCAGTTCCGCGTCACCCGCAACAGTGACCTGGAGGTGGATGAGGATGATGTCATCAACCTGCGTACTGCGCTGCGTGAAGAGTTGGCGCATCGGCAATATGGTGAAGCCGTCCGTCTTGAAGTGACACAGGAGTGCGACGACACGCTGGCTGAGTTTCTGTTGAAGCAGTTTAACCTGCCGCCACTGGCGTTGTACCGCGTGAATGGGCCGGTGAACTTGGGCCGTTTGATTCAATTGCCGGATATGGCCAAAGGCGATCACCTTAAGTTCGTGCCCTTCCAGCCACATTGGCCGCAGCACATCAAAAAGAATGTCTCGCTGCTGACGCAAATGCGTGAAAAAGATTTGCTGATTCATCAGCCTTATGAGAGCTTTGACGTCGTGATCCAACTGCTTGAAGAGGCGGTCAAGGATGATCAGGTACTGGCTATCCGCATGACGATTTACCGTACCGGGGCAGACCCACGGATGCTGCGCCTGCTGCAAGAGGCCGTCCGGCGTGGCAAAGAAGTGCTGGTCGTGGTTGAGCTCAAGGCACGTTTTGACGAAGAGGCCAATATCAACTGGGCGGAAGCCCTGGAGTCTGTCGGTGCGCAGGTCGTGTACGGTGTGGTCGGCCTCAAAACGCATGCCAAGATGCTGCTGATTATGCGCCGTGAAGGCAAGGTGATCCACCGGTATGGACACCTCTCCACCGGCAACTACAACCCGAAAACCACGCGCCTGTATACCGACTGGAGCATGCTGACCGCGGATGCCAATCTGACCAAAGAGATGGAGGCCGTATTCCGTCATTTGACCAGTGAGCTACCGATACCGGCCATGCGTCACCTGCTGGTTGCCCCCTTTACCTTGCAGAACAGCATGATACGCCAGCTGGAAAAAGCCCAGCGCCTGGCTAAATTGGGCAAGCCTGCCAAGGTGATTGCGAAAATGAATGCCTTGACCGATGTGCCGTTGGTCAATGCGCTGATGAAAGCTGCCAGCGCTGGGGTCGAGATTGATCTGATTGTGCGTGGCGCCTGCATCTTGCCGGTTGATGCGCCTTCTGTCAAAGGCCGCATCCGGGTGCGTTCGATTGTCGGGCGCTTGCTCGAGCATTCCCGCGTATTTTACTTTGAGCTGGATGGTCAAGTGCACATGTGGCTTTCAAGTGCAGACTGGATGAGCCGTAACATGGTGCGCCGTGTAGAGTTGGCCTGGCCGATTAAAGATCCGGCGATGCAGCAACGCATTTATCGTGAAAGCCTGCAGCTTTATCTGCAAGACAACCTGGATGCCTGGCAACTCGGGGAGCAGGGGCAATACCAGCCAGCTGCGCGTACTGAAAGTGCCGAGGCGCTGTCTTGCCAGAATTTGCTGCTGCGCCAGTATCATTCGCTATAGCGGGTTGTGATGCCAGTTAAAAATCTGATCTTGTGGCGGCATGCAGAAGCAGAGGTGCTGATGCATGGTGCCTCTGACCTGGAGCGGCCGCTGACAGCCAAAGGACACAGGCAAGCCAAGCAAATGTCAGCCTGGCTGAAAAAATATTTGCCCAAGCAAACCTATGTGCTGGTGAGTCCCGCTGTGCGTACCCGCGAAACCGTTGCCTATTGGGCGGAGGATTGGCAGGAAGACACCCGGCTTGCCCCAGAACGGCCGCTGGAGCCTTTGTTGCAACTTCTGGCACAAAGCCCGTTTGAATCGATGATGCTGGTCGGTCATCAGCCCTGGATAGGCGAACTGGTGGCGCACGCATTAGGCTTGCCTGAAGGGCAGGTGAGTATCAAAAAAGGGGCCGTCTGGTGGTTGCGCTTACCCAAATCGGGGCCGCCGTACAAATTATATAGCGTACAAAGCCCGGACTTGATCAAGTAACGTATCGCAATTGGTCATGCGAGTGCAGGGACTGGTGCCAGCCCCTGCACGAGAACGTAGAAGGATTAATTGGGGAGTCCAGTTTATTTTTTGGGTCTGCCGGTTTTAATCACTGGGATGCTGGCCAATGCTGCTTTTAATGCGGCATCATCCATGGCAGACAACAGTTTCAAGCCTGCGCGCAACAATTCGCTTTTCTTGACGGGTTTCTCCAAGGTTTCGAGACGCTTTTTCAGGATGGCAATTTGCGCATACTCTTCTTTGGGCATGGTGAAACTGTCACGTTCCATTTTGACTTTGCTGGTTTTTGGTTTGTCTTTATCGGCTTTGTCTTTGGCAGGCGTTGCGACTTTATTGACGACTTTGATCGCAGGGGTAGCAGTTGTTTTTTTAGCAGGCGTAGCTGCTTTTACCACTGGTTTGGCGGCTGGCTTGGCCGTGGCCGGTACAGCAGGTTTTGCCGCAGGTTTGCTGGTAGCAGGGGTTTTAGCCGTTGATACCGGTTTGGCTGGCGGGGTGGCCGGTTTGATTGAGGTCAATGGTTTGTTATTTGGTTTGCTGGCCATGAAGTTCTCCTGATTAAATACCGTAAAAAACAGTTTATACTGTTTTTTATCAAAATCAATTGTCATAAAAATTTCATATTGATATGGTGTTATATCAGCAGGTTTTCATGACAGAATTCAACACCTAAAAACAGGGAGCGAACGATGCGCAGGGTATTAGTGGCGAATACCAAAGGCGGCTGCGGTAAAACCACTTTGGCCACTAATCTTGCTGGTTACCTGGCACAGTTGGGCCATAAGATTGTGTTGGAAGACATAGACCGGCAGCAGTCATCAACCGGCTGGTTGGCGCGTCGTCCTACCCATGTCGCCACTGTTTTTAACGCAGATGATCTCAGTAAATCGGCCTTGCAAAAGGCAGACTGGATCATTACCGACGCCCCAGGTGGTTTGCGGGACAAAAAAATTTCTGATGCAGTGACTGAAGCAGACCTAGTATTGGTGCCGGTCGCGCCGTCAGCCTTTGATATCGGCGCTACGCAAGACTTTTTGCAATTGCTAGCAGAAGAAAAAGCGGTCCGTAAACATAAAACCTTTGTTGGCCTGGTGGGGATGCGTGTTATGCCGCGTACGCGGTCTGCTGACCGCCTGCTGGCGTTTATGGATGAGTCCGGGTTTTCTGTGTTGTCCATGCTGCGCGCTTCGCAAATTTATGTCACCGCTGCCGAAGAAGGCCTCAGTATTTTTGAATTGTCGAATACCTTGAAAGAGGTCGACATTGCACAGTGGAATCCAGTCACCGACTGGATTCTGCAAAATAGCTAAATTCGGTCTGTTTAAACAACCGGATAGTAGACAATCAAAGGGAGTCCTATGAAAGACAAGGTCAATCCAGTGTATCTGGATAAAGTCAAACAATTATCCGCCGATGAGGCTGAGCGCGTGCTATCCCGCATGGGAGGTAAATTGCCCAAGCGCTTTATTAAAGACAAGCTGAGCCAGGAAGAAGCCCTGGCTTTGCAACTGGAAATTGAAGACGAACAGTTGCAAGAGTGGCGCGAGAAAGTGGCCAAGCTCAGAGAAGAAGACGAGAAAAAAGAGAAAAAGAAAAAAGAGTAAGTAGTGATAAAAAAAACGGGCCTAGTGCCCGTTTTTTATGTATGGCGAATCTCTAATTGCCAGCCCAGCTTTTGCCAGAGCAGGCATTCTTCTTCCAGCAGGTGGTGGGTTTGCGGATGTTGGCTCGCCCACTGCGCCGAGAGCGCCAGGATGAATTGCTGTTTGTGGCGTTCAAGCTGCAAGTGCTTGAGCGAGGGCATGCGGCGGGAATGGCAAAAGATCACGGCCAACCGCAATGCCATCAGCTGACAGACCAGATCCTGGTTATCAAAGTCAGCATCCAGTTTACGTAATTTGCCTTGATGCCCCAGCACCAGCAGGCTAATGGTATGCAGCTCACTTTGCGCAAAACCCATCAGTTCGGTGTTGTCGAGAATATAAGCACCATGCTTGTTGCAATCGGTATGCGAAATCGCCCAGCCGATTTCATGGCATAAGGCCGCCCAGTGCAGCAGGGGTTTCTGTGTGTCACAGGCCTGCATCGCATCGTAAAAATACAAAGCCATTTTGCTGACGTTGTTGGCATGCTCCATCTCCACGCCAAATTGCTTGCACAAGCGGGCAATCGAAGCCGTGCGCAAATCTTCGGTGACATCCTCTGGGTTGAGCATGTCATAAAGCACGCCATGCCTTAAAGCACCGTTAGCCACCATCAGCGTGTCAATTTTCAGGGTATCAAAAACCGCTGTCAGTACGGCCAAGCCGCCACCGATCACTGCACGGCGATCATCTTTCAGGCCTTCCATATTCAGGCGGTCTGGCGTTTTGGCTTTGATCAGCGTCTGTTTCAACCACTCCAACTGCGCACGCTCAATGCGGTCTGCAGCAAATCCCGCACCGGCCAAAACATCGGCTACTGCGCCCACGGTACCAGAGGCGCCATAGGCCACCTCTGATTTGCCGGTATAGCGGTTAGCAATCATGTCGATGATAGACTCGGCAGCAATTTCGGCCCGTTCAAAATTCCGTTCGCTAAACTGGCCATCGGCAAAATATTTTTGTGACCAGCCCACTGAGCCCAGACGCAAGGACTCCGTCACCGTGGCGCGGAAGTGCTGACCCAGAATAAACTCGGTAGAGCGGCCGCCAATATCCACCACCAGCCGTTTTTCGTCCGATTGTGGCAACATGCGGCTCACACCCTGGTAAATCAGCCTGGCCTCTTCGACACCAGAAATAATCTCAATCGGATAGCCCAGGACTTTTTGCGCCTGGCGGATGAAATCTTCACTGTTGGCAGCTTCACGCAAGGTTTGGGTGGCGACGGCGCGCACATGCTCAGCCGGGAAATCTTTCAGGCGCTCACCAAAGCGGGCCAGGCATTTCAAGCCGCGCTCGAACGCTTGCGGTTTCAGGTTGCGGTCCTCATCCAGATCGCCGCCCTGGCGGACGGCTTCTTTCAAATAGTCCACGCGTAGAATCTGGCCATCGACCACGCGCCCGATTTCAAGACGAAAACTGTTGGAGCCCAAATCTACAGCAGCGAGCTGGGTGTCATGAGTAATATTTAGCATGCATTAATACGGGTGGGTTATTTTTGGTTTACTTAAGGTAGCGTTGAACAGCTTGGGGATACTCTGGAAAGTAGCGTTCTATCACGCTTAAATCAAAGCTTCTCAAAATACTGGTGTTCGATTCACGGTCAAGCAAAAACTTGAACGAAGCAGTCACCAGCTCTGAAACAGTCTGGCTGGCTGAGAGTAATGGCTGGGCATAATCTGGTTTGACATTCACTTGATGTGAGGTGGTCTGCGCCCCATGCACAGTGACAGAAAATGAATTCGGACTGGTTTCAGTCACCTCAATAGTTGCCATGATTGCCTCCCCAGACACATCGTGCAAACAGTATAAATTGTTATGTTGGCAGAGGCCAGTGAAAGTAATATGAAAAATCTGTGAAGGGCGTTGGCTTTCCTCTGGCGTTGCAGCCCTGTGGTTGCATCATCTGTCATCAAACTGTCATCCCCGGCATTTAACATGCCAAGCAAAATAAAAATGCAATCGCTACGCCTTCCTCTCCTCTCTATTCTCTGCGCTGGGTTTTCTGCCTCTGCGTATGCAGCACGCCCATTAGTCACCGATGATGCGCGGCTCACCAACGCGCATAGCTGCCAACTTGAAACCTGGATGCGCAGCTATCAAAGTGGCCAGGAGCTCTGGGCGCTGCCAGCCTGCAATCTGGGCGAAAATTTTGAAATTACCCTCGGTGGCGGAAGCTATCATAACCGGGACAATGACTACCGGACCGAGGATTGGGTGGGCCAGTTTAAAACCCTGTTCAAACCCCTAGAAACAAATGGTTGGGGGATAGGCTTTGCTGCCGGCAAAGTCATGCATCCTGATATTCAGCCTGGGCCTAACCAGTTGGGCAATACCTACTTTTATATTCCGGTTTCGTTTTCATTCCGTGATGACGATGTGGTGGTGCATCTGAATGCGGGCATGCTGAGAGACAAACAGCAGGCCAGAAACAAGCTCAATATGGGCATAGGCTCTGAATTCAAACTGACTGGACCGTTTAAAGGCGTCGCAGAAGTCTTTGGCGATCACACCCAAGCCCCGTTTTATCAGTTTGGCCTGCGGTATTCACTGATTCCAGAAGTTTTACAGATTGATGGTACGTTTGGGCAGCAGGTGAATGGTAATAGCGGCACGGAGTGGTTTTCGATGGGGGTACGGTGGACACCGTAGGGTTTAGCAGAGGGGCGAAGAGTATGCTAATGCTCTGCGCCGGTGTAATGGCTTGCTTTTGTAAAAATAAGTGTTCTGCAATAAGGCATCATTCCGGTGGAAGCCTTTATCCAGGCCAGGTTAATGGTTAGCTTGGTTGCAATAACAGAACACACTTGCATAGGTTGGAAGTACTCATAGATACTTCTCTGGATATTGACCTTTCTCTTCGGCTTTCGTTGTAGGGTGCGTATGTATGCACACGCATAAGATTGCTGGTTATTTGTTATGTTCTGTTTCACCTTTCGGCGAGTCACTTTTCTTTGCTTGCACAAAGATAAAGTAACCAAAAGAAAGTGCACCCCAGCTTCCGCTTGTTTCCTGCGTTACTCAGTTTAGGACTTTCGTCCGTTGCTTTGCCGGACTTAGGCATAAGCGCTCGCGAAACTCATCCTAGCGGCCTGCACAAAACGCAAGCCACTAAGGCGAGTTTCGATGGACGCCAACTTTGTTGAGCAACGCAAGGGAGCCGTAGGCCGTGATGGCTGGGTGCCCTCTTCTTTGGTTACTTTCTGTGGGGCAAGCAACAGAAAGTAACTCGCCTACAGGCGAAAGTAATCTTTTTAATGTGTCGCTAACGGTTTCAACAAACTACTTCAACAAAATAATCCGGTTAATTTGCCCCAATCTATAAGCCGTTTTGCTCAATTTGCCCCCTTTCAGTGCAAGCGGCCGGATCGGGCAGGGGGGAATCCTTCTTCCATCTTCCAGCAAGGTGTCATCCTCAGCCGTCGATTGCCAGACACCGCCATTCACAGGGCGGAATTGCCAGCGTATATACCCAACTTTGGCACCAAGGTGCAACATTTCGTCACGGTCTGGGGCATCGCTGACCAGCAATTCGTCTTCGAGCGCCTCATCATATTTGCCAAAGGCTTGTTTGCAAGCGAGCGCTTCTTGCTCGCTTGCACCTACCCAGGTGCAGGCGCGATGTTCTTCCCGTTGTACGTCCCAGGCTCCGAGTTGCCAGGCTGCATCCAGCACCGCCTCTTCGACGACTTCAGGCTGTCGCCAGCGGTCATTGATCTGTAAGGCCGAGCCTGGTACAGGCTGTAGCACTGGTTTGAGCATGGGGAGGGCCGGGGTAGGTTGCTTGCGGAAGCCATGCCAATGCAACATGAGCAATACCGGCGTGTCTGCCCGTGGGATGGCGGTCAAGGTGACTGCATACAGCGGCAGTTTCATGACCTGCATTTGCTCGATTAACGTGTGAAAGAGATTCATACACTACGCTCCTTACCTGACATCAGAACAAAGAATGCTGCGTTACAAAATACCTAGCAAAAAGCATGCACATCAATCGGTTTTAATTGCTTGAACAATTAGCTTTTTATGGGCTTTCATGGCGAAACCTCTTTGACTCCGAGCGGTTTAAATAATGGTTTGGCTTCATTCCACGCCTGTTTCACAATCTCCCCTCTTGAAAAACGGTTTTTGCTTCCCCATCTAGGGTTAAATTTTTGTGTTTAACCCTGTTTTTGGAGGATCTGTCATGACAACTGCGACAGCAGAATCGCAATCCAAGCAGACCATGGGCTTTCAGGCCGAGGTCAAACAATTACTGCAATTGATGATTCATTCGCTCTATAGCAATAAAGAAATTGTCTTGCGCGAATTGATTTCCAACGCTTCTGACGCGGCTGACAAGTTGCGTTTTGAAGCCATCTCAAATGCTGCTTTGTATGAAAATGACAGCGAGTTAAATATTCGAGTTTCATTTGATAAAGCAGCCCGCACGCTGACCATTTCTGATAATGGTATCGGCATGCGCCGTGAAGAAGTGATCAACAATATTGGTACCATTGCCAAATCCGGCACTAAGGAATTCTTCCAGAACCTGACCGGCGACCAAGCCAAAGATGCCAACCTGATTGGCCAGTTTGGTGTGGGTTTTTACTCCAGTTTTATCATTGCCGATAAAGTCACCTTGATTACCCGCCGCGCGGGCGAGAGTGAAGCGGTGAAGTGGGAGTCGCATGGTGAAGGCGATTTCACCATTGAGACCACAGAAAAAGCCGGTCGCGGCACCGATGTGATTTTGCATCTGCGCGAAGGCGAAGACGAATTCTTGAACGACTGGAAACTGAAAACCATCGTCCGCAAATACTCTGACCACATCACCCTGCCGATTGTGATGAAAAAATCAGAATGGAAAGACGGCGAACAAGTCCCCACCGATGAAGACGAAACCGTCAACAAAGCTTCTGCCTTGTGGGCACGCAGCAAAAACGACATTAGCGAAGAAGAGTACAACGAGTTTTACAAACACGTTTCGTACGACTTTGAAAATCCGCTGGCCTATACCCACAGCCGCGTAGAAGGTAAGCAAGAATACATCTCGCTTCTCTATGTGCCAGCCAAAGCGCCGTTTGATTTATACGACCGCGATCGCCGCCAGGGCATCAAGCTGTATGTGAAGCGCGTGTTTATCATGGAGGATGCCGAAAAACTCATGCCGCAATACCTGCGTTTTGTGCGCGGCGTGATTGACTCAGCTGACCTGCCACTCAACGTCTCGCGCGAAATTCTGCAAGACAGCCGCGACGTAGAAGCGATTAAAAACGGCTCCGTGAAAAAAGTGCTGGGCCTGCTGGAAGACCTGGCTGAAAACAAACCCGAAGACTACGCCAAGTTCTGGGAACAGTTTGGCCGCGTGCTTAAAGAAGGCCCCGGCGAAGACTTTGCCAACAAAGACAAGATCGCCAGCCTGTTGCGCTTTGCCTCTACCCACGCGGATACAGAGGAGCAAAATGTCTCGCTCAAAGCCTACATTGAGCGCATGAAGCCCGAGCAAGAGGCAATTTACTACATCACTGCCGATACCTTTGCCGCAGCGAAGAACTCGCCACACCTGGAAATCTTCCGCAAAAAAGGCATTGAAGTGTTGTTGATGTCTGACAAGGTAGATGAGTGGTTGCTGGGCAGCCTGACCGAGTTTGAAGGCAAAAAACTGCAGTCGATTGCCAAGGGTGACTTAGACCTCGGCAAGCTGGAAGACGAAGCCGACAAAGAAGCGCAAAAACAGGTGGAAGAACAAGCCAAAGACCTGGTCGAGCGCATTAAAACCGCGCTGGGCGAGAGCGTGAAAGAAGTGAAAGTGACGCACCGCTTGACTGATTCACCAGCGTGTTTGGTGGCTGGCGAGCATGATTTGTCCGGCAACCTTGCGCGTATCCTCAAAGCCGCCGGTCAAAAAGCGCCTGACAGCAAACCAATTTTAGAGATTAACCCGACCCACCGTCTGGTTGAAAAACTGAAAGCGGAAAGCGATGATGCCAAGTTTGCCGATTATGCGCATGTGCTGTTTGATCAAGCGCTGTTGGCAGAAGGTGGGCAGTTGGAAGACCCAGCTAGTTTTGTGAAGCGGATGAATAGCTTGATTTTGTAATTTCGTGAATTTTAAGCATCAGAAAAGCCACCCGGAAAGGTGGCTTTTTTGTTTTGCAATTGAAGATTAATTCCCAGTCCCGTCATAGAAGCTTACGCTGCAATCCCGCATAGAAAAACAACGAATTTTTAGTAGATTTTTTAACAGCTGTGGCATTATATTTTATCAACAAATAAGCAATAACTGGCTAGTTAAATACGCTCTCTATTTTTAAATCAAGTGATTGTATTTTATATAAAAATGAAAATTTTAACGCTCTATTACCTAGTGTAATTGGGATGGCTACTTAATAGGTAGACTGACGAGGATATTAGATGAAAGACACTACCCGTGCGCGAATAGCTGCAGCAGTTGGTGCAGCTTCGCTGAACAAAGACATTACTGCCGTCTATGACTATTCGAATAGTGGATATCGGACCATCTCTGCGAGTGTTAAGGGTGGCTCGCTAAATGGCTACGATTACACGACTTCCAGTCATTTTTCTGGTGGCGGGGGATCATTAGACTTTTACGATTATCACAATTCCAAGCATGTACAGCTGAAGCTGAATGGCAGCAATTTTGATGGTTACGACTATGACACTGGAAAACATTTCAGCGGGACAATCAATGGCAATTCGATATCAGTCTACGATTACGAGACTTCAAAGTACTACAACTATAGCGTCTGACAAGTTCTTCAACTCGGTTAATCGAAATGTTATGCATCATGACCGAGCGTAGCTCTATCGCATGTATCTTTTGCTTCGGATGCGAGAGCACGTCCGTCGCCCACATCGTCCCAGAATCTTTAGGGGGAAAGGGCTCCCCGATTGGCCGCTCCGGAGTTACCTGTGATCGCTGCAACCAATACTTCGGTCAGAAGGTCGAGGCTAAAGCGCTGCAGAGCTTTCCCTTCAACGGCTATCGCCTTTTGCAGGGCGTGCCCTCGAAGAAGGGACGTTTCGTTCAGATGAGCACGAAACTAGGCCAACTAGAGGCGTCCGGAGTACTTGGGGTTGTCCATCTTGAGCCCCGAGACCAACGGTTGAGGAGCCTCATTGAGCAGGGGCAGGTTAACCAATTTAGTATCGTCGCTGAAGTCTCTGAGCCATTGGCCGTAGCGCGCATGCTCTTGAAGATTGGGCTTGAGCAGTTGGGCAAGCATTTCTATCCCGTCGCAGCGTCCGACCGTGTCAGAGAGGCTAGGTCCTTTGCCAGAGCGCCAAGCAAAGGCGATCAATGGTGGTTCATTCTTCGCACCGCACCAGAAGAGTTTTTCGCTTCGGAAACCTCTGAAGATGCGTCCATTGAAATCGTCGAGCAGGACGGAGTACTGGTGTCGGTTATGCATCTCCCGGGAGTTACTACGATGGTCCCGTTAGAGGGTCGAGCATTGCCTCCGCCGCCAGAGAGTTTGCCAGTCCCCGAGTTCCGCGTTATTCGGAGTGTCTGCTAATGCGGGCCAACAATACGTTTAACTCGGTTTACGCGCGTTCAATCCCGCTCAAATTGACTCAATGTATCCTTTAATTAACCTATCCTTCATAAAAGCCCGCACCGCGGGTTTTTATATTTTTAAGTTATAAGTATATTTTTATATATTATTTATTGGAATTTTAAACGCTTGATATATTGCAATCCAACAAGGTTATTGAAGGATTGAGATGTATAAGTGGTCAAAAATTATTCCGGTAGCAATCGCTTTTTCGTTTGGCAATGCGTGGGCGACCGATGGTTATTTTTCGCATGGCTATAGTGCTCGCTCTCAAGGTGTTGGTGGGGTAGGCATCGCTTTGCCACAAGATGCGCTGGCAGCTGCAACTAACCCGGCGGGCATGGGGAAGGTCGGGAGTCGTGTGGATGCGGGCGTGACCTGGTTCAGGCCTGTGCGTGAATCGGAGATTGAAGGCAGTGGTGCGCCAGGGGCTAATGGGACTTACAAAGGCAATGATAGCCAGAATTTTTTTATTCCCGAGTTCGGCTACAACACGCAATATTCTGAGGATGTCACGCTGGGTGTCAGTGTTTACGGTAATGGCGGCATGAATACCGACTACAAAAAGGGGATTCCGCTGTTTAACAGTAATGGTCGCCGCACGGGTGTGGATTTGGCGCAGGTGTTTTTGGCGCCGACTGTGACTTGGAAAGTGCATGAACATCACACGCTGGGCGTGTCTTTGAACTTGGCCTATCAGCGGTTTGAGGCCAAAGGCCTGCAAAACTTTAGCAATCAGAGTAGTTCAGCGGCCAACCTGACGAATAACGGGCATGATGATTCTTATGGCGCTGGCGTGCATATTGGCTGGCTGGGCGAGATTACGGATGCCGTGACGCTGGGGGCAACCTACCAGAGTCGAACTTATATGAGCCGATTCGATAAGTACAAGGGGCTGTTTGCTGAGCACGGTGACTTTGATATCCCTTCCACCTATGGCGTGGGGTTGGCGGTGAAAGTGACGCCGACGCTGACTTTGGCCGCGGATTTTCAGCGCATCAATTACAGTGAGGTAGATGCGGTGGGTAACGCCTCTTTATCTAACTTGAGCAATGGCTTGGGTAACGATAATGGCGCCGGGTTTAACTGGCAGGATGCCAAGGTGTATAAGATCGGTGCGTTGTATCAATATAGCCCAGCGTTGATTTTGCGTGCAGGCTATAACCATGTGGACCAGCCGGTTAGAGCGGGCGATACGCTGTTTAATATCCTGGCGCCGGGCGTGGTGAAGGATCATGTGTCGATTGGCGCGACTTGGATATTGAGTCCTGCGTCGGAAGTCTCGTTTGCTTATACGCATGCCTTTGAAAATACAGTACGCGGTCAAAATTCGATCCCCGCTGGCTTTGGTGGTGGGGACGCGAACTTGCGCATGTATCAGGATGCACTGGGCGTGGCTTATACCTGGAAATTGTAAAAGTCTTCTCTGCCCGCAAAGCACGGGCGCTATAATCAAAAGCAACAGCATGAATTTTGTGGCTTTTTTTATGTCTGACATATTCTTGCTGTAGGCTTGCTTTTTGCTTTTGCTAACTGAAAGCAATTCTATGAATCAAACTCAAGGGGAAGATGCATGACTGCCAATGTGAAGAAAACGCCTAAATCCAAGACACCCATCGAAACTGCGCAACCAGTTGAAGAGTTTTTGTTAGAGCAATTGCCTATCCCCCAGGCTTTGCGTAATCACCTGACTTTTTCTATTGGTAAATCAAACTCTTGGGCTACGGCGCGGGATTGGTACCAAACGGCTGCGTTTACCGTGCGCGACCACTTGATGAGCCGCTGGGTGAATACCCGCGATGCTTATCGCGATGCCAATACCAAGCGCGTTTATTACTTATCCCTGGAGTTTTTGATTGGCCGGATGCTGTCAAATGCCGCACTGAATTTGGGCATTGCACCCGATCTAAGCGAGGGCTTGCAGGAGATTGGCCAGAAGCTTGAAGGCGTGGCCGAGATGGAACCCGATGCGGCGTTGGGCAATGGTGGCTTGGGGCGCTTGGCCGCCTGTTTTGTCGACTCAATGGCGACCATGGATATTCCGGCCACCGGCTATGGCATCCGTTACGACTATGGCATGTTTAGGCAAACCATTGAAAAAGGCCAGCAAAAAGAAAACCCGGATAACTGGTTGCGCTACCAGAATATCTGGGAGATCCAGCGGCCTGAGCATACCTGCGAAGTGAAGTTTTATGGCCGCGTGTTGCATGTGCATACTGAGCGTGGTGTCGAGCACCACTGGGTAGACCATGAAACGGTGGTCGCCATGCCTTATGATGTGCCTGTGCCTGGTTATGGCACGCAAACCGTGAATAACCTGCGCTTGTGGTCGGCCAAGGCCACGCATGAATTTGATTTGAAGTCGTTTAATGAAGGCAACTACGAAAAATCAGTTGAAGGCCGTCATGGCGCTGAGACCATTTCACAAGTGCTGTATCCAAACGACACCTCTGAGTCTGGCAAGGTGCTGCGCCTTAAACAACAGTATTTCTTTGTTTCGGCCTCTACCCAGGATATTTTGCACCGCTTTACCAACTACAACGCTGACTGGAATACGCTACCAGACAAGGTCGCCATCCAGCTGAATGATACTCACCCGGCGATTGCGGTGGCTGAGATGATGCACCAGCTGGTTGATCACTACCATTTGCCGTGGGACCGTGCCTGGAAGCTGGTCAACAAAATGTTTGCCTACACCAACCATACCCTGATGCCAGAAGCCTTGGAAACCTGGTCGGTAGAGATGTTTGGACAATTGTTGCCACGCCATCTCGAAATCATTTACGAGATTAACCACCAGTTCTTGCAAATGGTGAACCAGCACTTCCCTGGCGATACCGGCTTGTTGCAGCGTGTGTCCATCATCGACGAAACCCACGGCCGCCGTGTGCGCATGGCGCATTTGGCGATTGTGGGCAGCCATACCGTGAATGGCGTGGCCGAGTTGCATAGCGAGTTGTTGAAAACCACGCTGTTTGCTGATTTCAGCAAAATTTACCCCGGCAAGTTCACCAATGTGACCAATGGCATCACGCCCCGTCGCTGGTTGAACCAGGCCAACCCGTTGCTCACCGAGTTGTTGACCAAGCATATTGGCACCGGCTTTCAGAAAGACCTGAGCCTGATCAAGCAGATCGAACCGTTTGCGGACAATGCCGCCTTTAGAAAAGCGTTCCGCGAAGTGAAAAAAGCCAATAAGCAGCGCCTGGCCGACAAGATTTTGCAGAAGACGGGTATTGCGGTCAGCGCGGATGCCTTGTTTGACGTGCAAATCAAGCGTATTCATGAGTACAAGCGCCAGTTGCTCAATGTGCTGCATGTGATCACGCTGTATAACCGGATTCGTAGCGGTCATGCCAGCCATCACACGCCACGGGTGATCATTTTTGCAGGCAAGGCGGCGCCTGGCTACTGGTTGGCCAAGCAGATCATCCGCCTGATCAACGATGTGGCGGTGATGATCAATAACGACCCGGCGGTCAAAGGCCAGTTGAAAGTGGTGTTTTATCCTAACTATGAAGTCAGTGCGGCGGAAATCCTCTTCCCGGGCGCGGATCTTTCAGAGCAGATCTCGACCGCAGGCACCGAGGCCAGTGGCACCGGTAATATGAAAATGGCGCTGAATGGCGCCCTCACCATAGGCACGCTGGATGGGGCGAATGTGGAGATCATGGAAGAGGTGGGCGATGACAATATCTTTATCTTTGGTCTGACCACCCCTGAAGTCGCGCAGCTGAAAGCCACCAGTTATAACCCATGGGATTACTACCATGGCAACAGTGAGCTCAAACAGGTCATCGACATGATTGCTAATGGTTATTTCTCGGTAGAGGAGCCTTCACGCTACCAGGCCATTATTGATACGCTGTTGCACAAAGGGGATCAATACCTGTTACTGGCTGATTATGCGGCTTATGTTGAGGCGCAGGAGAAAGTGGCTGCCTTGTATCAAGATCAGGAAGCCTGGTCCCGTATGGCGATTTTAAACGTGGCGCGCATGGCCAAGTTTTCCAGTGACCGCACCATCGGTGAATACGCTGAACGTATCTGGAATGTGAAGCCGTTTAAAGCTTAAGCCGCCTGCTTTTGCGCAAGCCCCAACAAAGCAAGTCCGCTGGACTTGCTTTGTGTTTTCTGGGTACACTGCGCTCAATTTTTAAGAGAACTGACCACATGAAAAAAACCGCCAAACTGATCTTGACTGCCGTATTACTAACCCATGTCATCGGCATGGAGGCGCAGGCATTGGACCTAAAAGCGCTGGGCGACATGGTGGAGAAAGAGGTAAATAGCTCGACCAGCGGCCGTAGTGATAACGGTGCAGTGAGCCAGTTAAGCGAAAAAGAAACCGCTGATGGCCTGAAGCTGGCACTGAGCCAAGGCGCCAGCAAAGCCGTCAGCATGCTGGGGGCGACGGACGGCTTTATGGGCAACCAGGAGGTCAAGATTCCGTTACCTGATTCGTTAAAAAAGATTGAAAAAGGCATGCGCATGATAGGCATGGGCAGCCAGGCAGATGAGTTGGTGCTTAAAATGAACCGCGCCGCCGAGCAGGCCGTGCCCGAAGCAAAGGCCCTATTGTTAAACTCGGTCAAGCAAATGTCGCTGACCGATGCCAAAGGCATTTTGACTGGACCGCAAGATGCTGCCACGCAATACTTCAAGAAAACCACCGCGACTGACATGGCGGCCAAGTTTTTGCCCATTGTGCAAAAGGCCACTGCCAATGTGAAGCTGGCCGACACTTATAACAAGTATGCTGAAATGGGCAGCCAGTTTGGGTTGATTAAAAAAGAAGATGCTAATATCAACCAGTATGTGACACAAAAAGCATTGGACGGTGTTTATCTGATGATTGCCAAGGAAGAAGCCGCGATCCGCCAGGATCCGGTGGGGCAAGCCAGCAATCTGCTGAAAAAGGTCTTTGGCGCGGCCGCGCAATAATCTGCAATGGCCCCAGTCTAGTGTTTAATCGCATAGGCTGACACAATTTATTCATATTGGCTTAATCAAGCCGTCATGATCTGCATCTATCCTGCGTAGACATCGCAGGTGATGCATATGGTCAGAGAAAATCATTCAACTCATACATTCGTGGTTTGGCGTTTGCTGGATGGCAAGCCGGGGCATGAGCATCAGTCGCAAGGGCTGGTGCAAGCCTTGCAGGCTAGAATGGCCGTGCAAGTGTTTGATATCCGCATTGCAGAAGCCGGTCATGGCTGGCTGTCATGGTTGCTTGGGCAATGGCCTGTAGGCAAAGCGTTGCCAACTCCTGATCTGATTGTTGGCGCTGGTCATGCCACCCATGCGCATCTGTTGGCGGCGAAGCGTGCCTATGGCGGCAAAACCGTTTGCATGATGCAGCCTAGCTTGCCCGCAGAACTGTTTGATGTGTGCCTGATCCCCGAGCATGACCAATACCGTGGGTTTGCCAACTTTATCGAAACCCGCGGCGTCATCAATCACATCCAGCCTGCCAATAAACTGCAGCAAACCGAGCAAGTGCTCATCATGATAGGCGGGCCCAGCAAGCATTTTGAATGGGATGAGCTGGGCGTGGTTGCACAGGTTTACGACTTGGTACGCAAGCATCCTGATCAGCATTATGTGTTGACGACCTCGCGGCGGACGCCGGCCAGTTTTATTTCGGCCATGCAGCGTGTCCGCTTAGCCAATCTCGAAATTGTGGCGATGACAGATACCAGCCCGGACTGGTTGCCCACCAAACTGGCGTCCGTGACGGCTGCCTGGGTGACTGAGGATTCTGTCTCTATGGTATATGAGGCGCTGACTGCGCAGGTCGCCGTCGGCATCATTAACCTTTCTCCCAAGCATGCTAGCCGGGTGAGCCGCGGCATCGAAAAACTGATAGACCGCCAGCTGGTGACCCGCTATGACCCTTATGGCTTGTATCGCCAATATATGCGTCCGGTGCTCGGCTTTAATGAGGCCAGCCGTTGCTGCGACTTGTTATTGACCCATTTCAATCGTCCTGTGTCCAGTCGGCTGGTGTCGCGATTAATCTAGTTGCTGAAGTCTGCTTTTGCGAAAACTCACGGTTTTACAAGTGCTGCCTGCCTTGCAATCAGGCGGCGTGGAGCGCGGCACCCTGGAGGTGGCGGCTTATCTGGTCGCACAAGGGCACCGCTCATTGGTGATGTCTGCAGGTGGGCGTATGGTGGCCGAGCTTGAAGCCGCTGGAAGCACGCACTTGACCTGTCCGGTCGGGCGTAAATCATTACTGACCTTGTTATGGATTCCCAAATTACAACGCATTTGGCGGCAAATGCAGGTGGATATTGTCCATGTTCGTTCGCGTTTTCCGGCCTGGGTGGTGTATTGGGCCTGGAGAACCATGCCACGTGCGCAGCGTCCGCGCCTGGTGACGACAGTGCATGGCTATTATCGGCCTGGCCGGTATAGCCGGATCATGACTGCTGGCGAACAGGTGATTGTGATCTCGAAAACGATACAAGCTTATGCGCAAAAGCACTACCAGCTGCAAGACCACAGAATGACGCTGATTTACCGGGGGGTAGATACTTCTCAGTATGCGCCTGGCTACCAGCCAGACGCGGCGTGGAAGAAGCAATGGTTTGCTGACTATCCGCAAACAAAAGGCAAGCGCCTGTTGGTATTGCCAGCGAGAATCTCGCGCTGGAAAGGGGCGGAGGACTTTGTCGAACTGGTGGGCGTAGTGCGTCGGCAGCATAAAGATATCCATGCCCTGCTGGTGGGGGAGGTCGATGAAAGCAAGCAGGCATTCGCCGACACTTTGCAACGGCAGATTACGCTGGCCGGCCTGAACGATTGCATTACATTGACGGGTTACCGCAAAGATGTGAAACAGATCATGGCCATTGCCGAGATTGTTTATTCACTCTCTTTGGCCCCTGAGGCGTTTGGACGCACCACCCTGGAGGCATTGAGCCTGGGGGTGCCCGTGATTGCATATGACCATGGTGGCGTGGCAGAGCAAATGGCGGCCCTATTACCAGAGGGCGCGGTGCAAGTGGGCAATATTGCAGAAGCGGCGATTCTGACCCTGAATTGGCTGGAAGAGCGGCCTGCGGTTCGCCCAAATACCCTGTTTACCTTAGCCGACATGCAACAGAAAACGCTGGAGGTATACCAGCATGTCATGGCTCATCCTTTGGATGTGAACTCATGATGTTTGCACGCGCAATGTTTAAAGCCCGGCCTTCAGGATGGGCAGACAGCACTGAGGTGCGGATGCCGCCGCGCTTGGCTTGGGCTTGCACCTTGCTGGCGGTGATGATGATCGCCTGGAGTCCGTTTTCTGGCGGGGCCCGTTTGCCTACCGCTGTGCTGGCCATGGTGGGCGTGTTTTTATGCTTTAGGTCGGGGAGGGCGATATTCAGCCAGACTGTTGTGCGTCGCTGGAGTGCGGTCTTTTTGTTGTTGTGGTTGCCGATGTGGCTCTCGTGCCTGCAGGCACAACACCCACAAGCCAGTTTAGTGGCGATTGCCTGGTTTAGCCTGCTGTATTTTGCGGCGTTGCCATTATTGCTGACATTCCAGGTGACCCGCTATCGCCAGCTGTTCGCACAATGGGTGACGGGCATCCTGTTGTTGTGGATGCTGGATAGCACGGTGCAATATGTGTGCGGGGTTGATCTGCTCGGCATTACCAAAACAGCAGAAGGCCGCATTACCGGCATGTTTCATGACTTGCACCAGGGGATCCTGATGCTGCCCATGTTGCCGTTGGTGTTTTATCACTGGTTGCCCAAGCGCCCCTGGCTGGCATGGGGGCTGGTAGTTGGCGTTGGCGTGGTGGTGACGCTCTCTGGGGCCAGGGGATACTTATATATATTTTTGCTGATGTTGTTACTGGCCTTGTGGCAGCAACGGCCCAACTGGAAAGTGTGGGCAGCAGCACTTTGTGTGCCATTGCTGGCTGTGGCATTGGCTGGTGCGTTGAGCCCGCAACTGGCCAAATATAAACTGCAGCATACGCAGGCGATTGCGGATACACAGCAGTCGACGTTTGACCGTTTGAATCACGCGTTGAGCTACCGCCTCAATTTGTGGGAAACCGGGCTGCACATGTGGCAGGCTCATCCGCTCACCGGAGTCGGCAGCAATCACTTCAAACGGGTTTATGCCGAGTATGCCACGCGTAGCGATGACCCTTTTGTGACGCATCCTACCCATACCCATAATATTTATGTTGAGTGGCTGGCCGAAACCGGTTTGGTGGGTGGCATCGGCCTGGTCGCGATCATGGGGTTATGTGTGATCTGGTTCAGACAAGCGGCCAATCCGCTGCAGCAGCAAGCCTGGCCATATGCTTTGCCACTCCTGGTGATTTATTTTCCGCTCAACACCACACAACCCATGCTAGTGCCTTGGTGGTTTCCAGTGCTCATGCTATTGGCTTGTCTAATGATTGCCAGTCTGCAAAAGGATCAGGATGTACAAGCAAGTTAGCCTGAAAAGTTATGTTGATGCTGACTGCCTGGCTGAACCACTTGATCAGACCGTAGTCTGCGATTTGCCCGCCCGTCAGGAGATCAAACGTATCCTCATCATTAAATGGGGTGGCATGGGTGACATTGTAATGAGTACGGCGGCCATTGAGGATATCCGACAGGCGTTTCCACAGGCCGTCTTGCATTTAAATACCTTGCCTGCCTGGCAGTCTTTGTTTGCGGATGATCCCCGGTTTGAGCGCGTATGGGGTATGAACCTGCAGCAAAAATCAGGGCGTTGGCGTATTTACCGGCAGTGGCTGGCTGAAGTAGCAGCCATGCAGTATGACTTAATCATTGATTTGCAAACCAATGATAAAAGCCGGCTGTTATTGAGCCTGTTGCGATTGAGTGGTCGCGCGCCCAGGTGGCTGTTGGGCAATCATGCGCGCTTTCCCTACACGGTCCGTCAAATTCATGCATTGCCGCAAGCGCATAGTTTTCAAATCTTGCAGCAGACCTTAATCACAGCAGGCATTCCAGCTTTGACCACAGGGCCGAAGTTGGCTGTGAGCGCTGCTGCGCAGGCAACTGCCGAGCAGCTATTAGAGATGCATGGACTGTTGTCCCAACCTTTTGCGGTATTTTTATGTGGTAGCCATGCAGGGATGGTGACCAAGCGCTGGGGCAGCGAACAGTATGCTGCGCTGGTGACGCATTGTATTGCCCGTGGGGAACGCGTGGTGTTATTGGGTGGAAAAGATGAGGCCGAGGCGTGTGCGCAGATTGCCAGCCGTCATCCTGCGCAGGTGGTGAATTTATGCGGACAGACCCCCTTGCTGGCGGTGCCGGCGATTTGTGCGCGGGCGCAATATATTGTTGCTAACGATACCGGCACTGCGCATTTGGCAGCCACCACCGCTACGCCTATGGTGGTACTTTGTGGGCCGACCAACCCCCTACGGGTGAAACCGGTGGGTGCACAGATTTTCGCCTTGCAGCTCGATGTGCCATGTAAAAACTGCTATGCCAAGCAATGCTGTCACCACTCCTGCATGCGTCAGTTGACGCCTGATAAAGTGCTCCCGTATTTGCCGGAAGTGAAGCACCCGCATGCCTAAAGTGATTTGGTGGGGGCGTTCAGACCTCAATTATTCCCGCAATCGTATTTGTCGGCAGTTGCTGCAGGCTTTAGGTTTCGAGTTGATCGACTTCAGGCCACACTGGAGTGGCTGGGGGGATATCGAAGCACAGTTAAGCGGCGTGCCTACCCCCGATCTGGTGTGGGTGCCCTGTTTCAGGCATCGTGATGTCGCAGCCGCCAGCCGCTGGGCACGCAAACGGGGCGTGCCATTAGTGTTTGACCCGCTTATCAGTGCCTGGCAAAAACAGGTTTATGAGCGGAACAAATTTGCTGAGCACAGCCCGCAAGCGCTACGTTTGCTCAACACCGAGACTGCGTGTTTGCAGGCGGCGGATATGGTGTTGCTGGATACGGCGCTGCAACAGCAGATGTTTATTGAGCGTTTTGGCTTGTCGGCAGAAAAAACCAGTGTGGTCTATGTGGGCGCGGAGCAGCCACTGTTTTCGCCGGTTTCTCTGGGTAAGACCCGCCCCATGATCACAGAAGTCTTGTTTTATGGCAGCTTTATTGCGCTGCATGGTGTGGAGACAGTGATTGAAGCGGCCAAGCTGACAGCAGGCCAGTCGCATCTGCGTTGGGTGTTGTTGGGGGATGGGCCGACCAAGCCCGCTGCAAGGCAGCAAGCGGCGGCTCTGGCCAATGTGCATTTTGAAGACAGTCTGCCTTATACGGACTTGCCTGGCCGGATTGCCCAAGCGGATATCGTGCTGGGGGTGTTTGGCGGCTCGCAAAAGGCGGCTCAGGTGATTCCTAACAAAGTATTTCAAGGCTTGGCTTGCGCCCGTCCTGTCATTACGCGCAACAGTACGGCTTATCCTGCAGGGCTGCCCAACGGGCCATTGAGCGGATTGTGGCAAATTGACGCGGCTAATCCGGCTGCGCTGGCAGAGGCGGTCATGCAATGCGCCCATCAGCCGCATGACAAAAAGTTGGCAGCACGGACCTTGTATAACCAGTACTTTTCGCCAGCACAACTAGAGCAGCAATTAAACGCGGCGTTAATCAAGCTCGGGCTGCCTTTGGGGCGTATTTAAGTTAAGTATGATGACTCCCGTACACCCCCGTATTCTGATGATTACGCTTTCCAACATTGGCGATGCTATCCTGACCACGCCGGTAATGGAGGCCCTGCATGCGCGTATGCCTGAGGCACGCATCGATCTCGTGAGCGATGTCCGTTCTTCCGCCTTGTTTACGTCCTGTCCTTATATAGACCGCATTTTTGTGCGCGACAAACGCTCAGGCTGGGCAGGATATATGCAATTGATCCGTTTGTTGAGAAAGACCCGTTATGACATCCTGGTGGATCTGCGCACGGACTTTTTGCCTTATTTGCTGCGGGCAAAGCAAGTGTTTAAAAAACACTCCAATGCCAGCACCATGCATCTGCACTCGGCAGAAAAGCATCTGGCCGCGGTGCAGGCGCTGGTAGGTAACCTGCAGCCCCCAGCAACCTTATGGGCCAGCGCACAAGACCATGCCTTGGTTGCAGACCTTTTTCCCCTGTTGGGGCACGGGCGCTGGCTGGCCATCGGGCCCGGGGCAAACTTTGCAGGTAAAGTCTGGCCCGTCGAACGCTATGCGGCGGTCGCCAATGCACTGGCTGCGGAGATTTCGGGGGTGGTGCTTTTAGGGTCGCAGGCTGAGACTGCCCTTGCGCAACGCTTTAGTGCCTTGGCTCAACTCCCGGTGCTGGTCGCGTGTGGTCGATTAACCTTGCCACAATCTTTTGCCTTGCTGCAAAAGTGTGATGGCTATCTGGGCAATGATTCGGGGCTCGGGCACATGGCTGCAGCGGCTGGTTTGGCGACTTTGACCTTATTTGGCCCCGGTTCGCCAGTCCGTTACTTGCCTTGGTCGCAGCGCGCACACTTTATTCAAGATGCACAACAGGATATTCTGGGGATTGATGTAGAAACTGTGATTGCTCGCTTGCGGGGCTTGTTAGCTGAGATCGCTGTCAATGCCCAGGTCGAACCCGATCACCAATCGCTTTCATTAAAGGTCGCCCAGCGATCATAAAAAAACATTCGTTTTCACCATGATTAATCACACTCCCAGCGCTTATGCGCAATTGACCAGGCTTATGGCCTACCTCAAACCTTATTGGGCCACATTTTGTCTGGCTTTGGTTTGCCTGGTGATCTTGTCGGCCAGTAACACCGGGTTCCTGAGTACGATCAAGCATGTGACGGATGAAGGATTCACCACGCAGACCCAGACCTATGCGCGCTTGACGTTGGCTGCGATGTTGGGGGGCTTGTTGCTGGTACGTGCATTGGCGGGATTCGGCTCCAACTACCTGATCAGAATTGTCGGGCGAAGAGTCATCGAGGATGTGCGCAATCAGGTATTTGCACACATGCTTAAACTCCCTGCCAGTTTTTTTGATCAACACGCCATTGCCAACATCACCACCAAAATGACGTTTGACTGTGAGCAGTTATATAGCGCAGTCACTAAAGTCGTTATCTCCTCTGTGCGCGATAGTTTGACCATCATTGGTATTGTTTCTTATATGCTCTATCTGGACTGGAAGCTGACATTGGTATTTTTGTTTTTGTCGCCGCTGATTGCCAGAAATTTGAAAAAAATGACGCCCAAGTTGCGTAACTCCGGTCGCCAAGTGCAAGCCAGCATGTCTGACATGACGCAGGTGATCGAAGAGGCTGCGAGTGGGCAGCGCGTGGTCAAGGTGTTTGGCGGTGAGCAATATGAGTATGAGCGCTTTAGCCAGATTGTCGCCACGAATAGGCAAATGACAGTCAGGCTGGGGCGCATCTCTGGCCTAAACAGCATGTTTGTCGAGATGCTGGCGGCCATTGCCTTGTCGATGGTGATCTATTATTCCGCCGGCCAGTTTACCGCGGGGGAGTTTGCGGCGTTTATCGGCGCGTTGCTGATGTTGATTGGCCCGGTGAAAGCGATTGCCTCTGTGAATGAGGATGTCCAAATTGCGGTTGCTGCCTGCCAAAGTGTGTTTGCCGTGCTGGATACCCCTGCCGAAAATAATCAAGGTCAGTTGGCTTTAGCTGAGCCTATCCGTCAAATCCGTTTTGAGCAGGTCACTTTTCAGTATCCGCACGCAAACAGTCCCGCGTTAAAAGAGCTCAACCTGACCATTCATGCGGGTGAAACAGTTGCCTTGGTTGGGATGTCCGGCGGCGGCAAGTCTACGCTCGCGCATTTGTTACCCCGTTTTCATGAGGTGCAGCAAGGAAGACTGCTGATTAATGATTTACCTATCCAGCAACTGGCGTTGCTTGAACTAAGGCAGCAGTTTGCGTTTGTCAGTCAAGAAACGGTCTTGTTTAATGACAGTATTTACCACAACATTGCTTACGGCAGTTTGCGGGGCGCCTCCAGAGAAGCTGTTATCGCAGCAGCCAAGGCGGCCCATGCCTGGGAGTTTATCGAAAAACTCCCTCAGCAATTGGATACGCATATCGGAGACAGAGGCTTGCGGCTATCAGGTGGCCAGCGCCAGAGACTGTCGATCGCGCGTGCCATGCTCAAGAATGCACCGATCCTGATTTTGGATGAAGCAACTTCCGCCTTGGATAATGAATCTGAACACAACGTGCAAGCAGCACTGACTCAGCTCATGCAAGGTAGAACCACTATTATGATTGCGCACCGCCTTTCCACGATTCAGCATGCCAGCCGAATCATCGTGATGGATGAAGGGCGTATCGTAGAAGAAGGGGTGCATGAGCAATTGATGCAGGCGGGTGGCAAATATGCAACGCTCTACAATCTGTATGGTAAAAGCAAATAACTGTTGACACGGTTTTTGAAAGTTTGCTATAGTCTCACCTCTCGACGCAACACATGTTTTACAAGTCGATTCGGACGCGGGATGGAGCAGTCTGGCAGCTCGTCGGGCTCATAACCCGAAGGTCACAGGTTCAAATCCTGTTCCCGCAACCAACTAAGCAATTAAGTTTTATAAATGAATTTAATGCTTGACCGAACGAAAAACCTCTGTATAATGCGCGCTTCGCTTGAAACGAAGCGAAGTTTAAAAAGCCTTCGAGGCACTGTTCTTTAAAA
>NZ_JBKOUF010000004.1:0-210402 GCF_046766015.1 Methylophilus sp. 3sh_L | reverse complement strand
ATGCTGGCTGGCATCCGCACGGGTGGATAAGCGCCCTTCAACCGCAGCATGCACCAAGTCGTCGGTGTCGTTTACCAAACGCTTGATATTGGTACGTACCTGCTCGATCGCCTCATTCACAAACGCTTTCTTGCCTGGGAACTGTTCCAGAGGCATATCCAGATTGCCATCACCAAACGCTTTTACCACTTCAATCGCGCTGCGGTTCATGGCGATATGACCCGCCACCATTTTATTGATACCAGCGGCCATTTCTGCATAACCACCTTTAAAGCGGTTTTGGTCTACGGTGCAATCAATGTCACCTGCATCATGCTGTTGGCTCACGTAGTTTAATGACTGAACCAAGCCATCCAAAGTCCGTTGCAGCACACGGATAGAATATGCCACGCTAGCTTTGTCATCCTCTGGCAAGACGATCTTCTGGGTCAGGTTGCCTTCTACAAAATTGCGTGCAATCACAGTCAAGTCGGCAGGCTCCATGCCTAACTGCTTGAACAGGCTACGCTTGATGTATAAACCAATGGAAACCACAACCGCTAATGAGAGGGCCGCAATCGCAATCAACATCCATAGGGCATTTTGCTTGACCTTAATCGCGGCAGCAGCCCCTTGTTTGGCGATTTCGTTATTGTAAGCACGATGTGTGCGAATCGCTTGCTGCACATGCTCGATCACTGCCTGGTTGGCCAGTAATACGTCACGGGCTTCAGTTTTTTTGTTAGACAAAGACAAAGTCAATGCGCTGCTACCCAACTCATCATAGGATTTAATGGCTTCATAATCCTTTTGCAGCAACTGCTTGTCTTTAGCATCATTGACTAACTTATCGTACTTTTTCAGCGTTGCCATCAACTCGCCATGGGTTTCGGCAACCTGCTTCTCAATCTGCTGCATTTTGACATTGTCGGTATTGAGCATATGCTGCCAGATCAAGCTATTTAACAGCTCAAACTCTGCCAGCGTATCATCCAATGCCTCAACACTTGGGGCCGCATTTTCGTTAGCCACATTGGTGTACTTGAATACACGATCCGTCTGAAAGTAGCTGAGCGTTGCCAAGGTAAATAGCCCTAGCGCAGCAACTGCAATCAGAATATACATTCTCTTCGCAATGGTCATATTAAACTCCGAATCCAGATTTTTATTCGCCTTTTATCAGGCTCTTGTTTATTTTGTAATATCCCACACATATTTCATGCGTTAATAAACACGCTTTTTATCAGTCTTTTCCTACTCAAGTTTTTCTCTTTCTTGCCGGGGCTAAAGCTTGGTGATGAGCATAAAAAATCCCCCTTTGTGGAGGGGGATTTTTCAACGCAAGAAATGTATTATTTCTTGGTTTTTTCCGCTTCAGCAACATCAACCTTTTTCTTGGCTGCTGATGCCTCTGCGACTGCGTCGCCTTTCATGTGTGCAGCTGTCACTTCCTGACTGCCTTCTTCAAAGCATACACGACCCATCATAGATACTTTGCATACTTCAGCCGCAGACACACTAGATGCCAACGTAGATAATGCGATAATGCTTAAAGCTGTTTTCAAGTTTGTTTTCATAAAGTCTCCATAAAAATTATTAACCATGGTTTAGGTGGCTTTTCACTACCACTTATTGTTAATAACGACAGACCTTATGATTTCTTGAGGGTTGTTACACAAAAATTACAATTTTATTTTATTAGCCATGTGTCCCCGTTTTTCTCATGGCATGATGACCGCCTGAGTGACGTCCACCTTCCATTTTGAAGTGGCTGATGGCCTCTGCTAAATGATTAGCTTGATCGACCAGTGACTCAGCGGCCGCAGCGGCTTCTTCTACCAGTGCAGCGTTTTGTTGCGTGGTTTCATCCATACTAGTCACCGCCTGGTTCACCTGGTCAATGCCACTGGTCTGCTCGACCGAGGCAGCAGAAATTTCACTGATAATATCGGCAACACGCTGTACAGAACTGACCACCTCTTGCATGGTGGTACCTGCATGTTCAACTTGTCGGGTGCCCTCTGCGGTTTTATTGACTGAGTCTGTGATCAGTTCCTTAATTTCTTTGGCGGCACTGGCGGAACGTTGCGCGAGGTTACGCACCTCACCCGCGACCACGGCAAAACCTCTACCCTGTTCCCCCGCGCGTGCGGCTTCTACGGCTGCGTTCAAGGCCAGAATATTGGTCTGGAAAGCAATGCCGTCAATGACCGAGATAATGTCTTCGATCTTTTTGGCACTTTCGTTAATCGCACTCATCGTTTCAACCACTTGGTCTACCACCTCGCCACCCTTAGCGGCAACACTGGAGGCTGACAAAGCCATTTGGTTGGCCTGTTTGGCATTCTCGGCGTTTTGTTTCACCGTGGAGGCCAACTCTTCCATGCTGGCTGCAGTTTCTTCAAGGCTGGAGGCCTGTTGCTCGGTACGGGCAGACAGATCCGAGTTACCGCTGGAGATTTCATTGGCAGCAGTGGTGATGGTTTCCACGGCCTCAGTCACGGCAGCAATCGGCTCAACAATTAAATCCAGGGTACTGTTGATCCCTTGAATGATATTACGGTAGTCGCCTGGGTGACGGTCGGCGTCGGCACGCACGCTGACCCGTCCATCTTTGGCAGCTTCTGCCAGCATGGTGGTATCGGCATTTAACGCTTTCAAATTAGCGCGCACCTGTTCGATGGTGTCATTAATAAAGGCTTTTTTACCTGGGAATCTTTCCAGTGGCGTATCGAAATTACCCTCACCTAAGCCCTTCACGCAGGCCATGGCTTTTTTCTTCACAACAATGTGCCCGCCCACCATTTGGTTAATGCCACCAGCCATAGTGCGATAGGCGCCATCAAACTTGCTGACATCAATTTGAACATCAATATCCCCTGCATCATGCTCGGCACTCATGTGGTTCATTTCGGCAATCAGGGTATTGAGCGCATCAATGCACTGGTTCAGGTTGTTTTTCAAGGTGTTAAAGTCACCTTGGTAAGCATCGGTAATTTTGGCCGGGATATGACCTTTGGCAATGTCCTCCACGTATTTGGCGGCGACATTGAGCGGATTAATCAAGGCATCCAGAATTTGGTTAATCCCCTTGCCGATTTCAAGCACAAAGCCTTCAGGCAGTTTTCCAAGATCTACACGTTGCCCCAAGTTACCTGCGGCAGCTTCACGCACCAGGCGGAACACCTCTTGCTGACCAATATCTTCAGCGGTTTTATCATCCCATTGCGTCATGCGGCCCAGATACTCACCCTTGTCGGTATACACGGAAACAATGGTGGCTTTGATTTTTCTGCCATAAGCGGCAAATTCAATCACCCGCGGTATTTTCGAAACCTCAGCAAATGCTGCGCGGTAAGCCTCAGGCAAATAGCTGGAAATCGCATTGCCAAACATGCTCTCTAAAGTAAAGCCAGGCTGCTCTTTGGCAATTTCATCTACCATCTGCTGCCATAGCGCTCGTGCCGCACCATTCATATATTGCAACATGTGCTGACCATCACTATAGGTAAAAGCGGTGGCACTTTGATCCAGCGCGGTTTGCAGTCGGCCAGCTTCTTCAGCCATCTTCCGCGAATCATTGACGTCAAATCCCACCTTGATTTGCATGGATTTGAGTGTCTTCATCAGGCTGCCAAACTCATCGTTACCGCGGGTATTGATTTTGACGTTCAATTCGCCACCCGCCAAGCCATGAATCGCATGCGACATCACGGCCACAGATCGCTTCAGTTTGAGTGAGAATAGCCCGCCTGCCACCAATGCAGTGACCACCCCTGCGCCCAGCCCGACCCAGGCACCAGGATCATGGCGGTAAAGGCCAATAGATGAAACCACCGCCACTGGCGCAAACACCGCTGCGGATAACTTATAAAGGATAGGTAAGTCATGCACTTTTGCTGCCAGTTTTTCAGTCAAGCTGGGTTGCGGGATGTTGCCATCGCGCATTTCTTTATAGAGTTTTTCCGCCTGCTCAATCTGCTGGCGGGTCACCTTGTTACGTACAGACATATAACCAATGACCGTGGCCCCTTCGCGAATCGGTGCCACATTGGCTTCTACCCAATAATGGTCGCCATTTTTACAGCGGTTTTTCACCATGCCATTCCACGGTTTACCTGCCTTCACTGTACGCCATAAATCTTCGAACGCTGCAGCGGGCATATCGGGGTGCCGGATAATATTGTGGTTTTTACCGATCAGCTCAGCCTCACTAAAGCCGCTGATTTCGATAAACTCACGATTGATATACGTGATCGCCCCTTTTAAATCCGTTTTCGACACAATAGAGGCGCCCTCTTTGAGCTCAATCTCTTTTTGTGTTACTGGCAAGTTGATTTTCATAATCTGTTCTCTCTCAAAATGTTGTACTTTCACTAGGACGAAATTACAATTTTTACTTCTGCCTGTGAGTGTAGAACACCAAGACATGCGATAAATGTTCAAGCATAAACAGAATCAAGCTTCAAATCCTTGATTTGAAATCATGAAAAAAGCCGACTCGAAGTCGGCTTCAATCAGCAATTTCAGTATGCATGCCCCTCAGTTAAAAGTGCCGGTACGTGTCCTGTCCCGGGAGTAAGCTTGCGTGCCCGATTCCTCTAACCTGAACTCAGCCACCATATTGGATAACTGGCTTGCCTGCTCTACCAATGATTCTGCCGCAGCGGCGGCTTGTTCAACCAGGGCAGCATTCTGCTGCGTCACATCATCCATACTGGTAATGGCATGATTCACACTATCGATGCCTGAAGTTTGTTCAATAGAGGCTATAGAAATCTCACTGATAATGTCGCTGACATGTTTGACCGATTGTACGATTTCAGCCATGGTCTGGCCGGCACTTTCAACCAATTGCGTGCCCTCGCTGGTCTTGCTGACTGAGTCTGTGATCAGATGCTTGATTTCCTTGGCTGCACTGGCCGAACGCTGGGCCAGGTTGCGCACCTCATCAGCCACTACTGCAAAGCCTTTACCTTGCTCGCCAGCGCGTGCTGCTTCGACCGCCGCATTCAGCGCCAGGATATTGGTCTGGAAAGCAATGCCGTCAATGACAGAAATAATATCTTCAATCTTACGAGCACTTGCACTGATGGCGGTCATGGTATCCACGACCTGACTGACGACTTCCCCACCACGCTCGGCCACCTTGGATGCGGCCTCGGCCATCTGGTTCGCTTGCTTGGCATTTTCGGCATTTTGTTTTACGGTACCCGCCAGCTGGCTCATGCTGGATGCCGTCTCTTGCAGGCTATGCGCCTGTCTTTCCGTGCGGGTAGACAAATCAATATTGCCGGTAGAGATTTCATTCGAGGCACTATTAATTGTTGTGGCAGCGTCTTTCACCTGAATCAGGATTTCGGACATGCGTTGCATCAAACGATTAATGCCACTGGACAAATTCAGCACCTGATCGGTTTTACCTTGCAAGTCTATACGTGCGGTCATATCGCCATTTTGCGCCGCCTCGAGTAGTTGCTCTGTGGAGAGTACAGCCTCGATCAGCCCGGTTTCTGCGCGTTTTTGCTGGGTAATGTCAGTCGCAAATTTGACCACTTTGATCGGTTTGCCATTGTCATCTAAGATCGGGTTATAACTGGCTTGCAGCCAGATATCCTGCCCGTGTTTATCGATGCGCTTAAAGACGCCATGGATAAACTCTCCACGGCCAAGACGTTGCCAGAAATATTGATACTCGGATGCGTTTCTTTCATTGGCTGGCATAAACATTTTGTGATGCTGGCCAATCAACTCAGAGGCTTGATAACCGACGACTTGCAAAAAGTTGTCGTTGACTTTAGTAATGTGGCCATCAAGCGAGAACTCTATGGTACCTAATGAGCGCTGGATCGCTGTCATTTGACCCTGGTTATCAAGGTCACGCAGGTGTTGCTCAGTCACATCAACCGCGTATTTAACGATTTTATAAGGTTGCCCATTCAAGTCATAAATCGGATTGTAGCTGGCTTGTAACCATAAAGCCTTACCATTTGCCGCTACCCGTTGGTAAATGCCCGCTTGCGTTTTTCCTTGTGCCAGCTGCTGCCAAAACTGCGCATATTCCGGCGATTGCTGTATCTCAGCCGAAACAAACATTTTGTGATGTTGGCCGATCACGGCATGCTTTTGATAGCCAACCGCTGTTAAAAAGTTATCATTGGCGTCAAGAATATTGCCGCGCAAGTCAAACTCTATCACCGCCATGATTTGATGAATCGCCGCGATCTGGCTGGCCAGGTCGACATCCCTCGCTTTTTGCTGGGTCACATCGGTGGCGAATTTAATAATTTTGACCGGTTTGCCTTCGCTATCCAAAATTGGATTGTAGGTCGCTTGTAACCAAACTTCGCGGCCGTTTTTACCTCTACGCTTGTAAATGCCGGATTTAAACTCGCCGCGGGCCAGATCTTGCCAGAATTTGACGTAGTCAGCCGAGGCTGCCTCTGTGCTTGGCATAAACATGCGGTGATGTTTGCCAATGACTTCATGAGCGTCGTAACCGGTGGTCAGTGCAAAGTTTTGATTCACCGCCAGGATGGTGCCATCCAGCGAGAACTCAATCACGCCTAACACCCGGTTCAACGCCTCTATCTGGCCTTGATTGTCCAGCTCGCGTGATTTCAGTGGGGTAATCAGGCTGAAGTAATGGACGATTTTAACCACCTCCCCAGCCGGATTTTTTAACGGAAGATAACCGCCCTCAATCCAGTCTTCGCGATTACCTTTGCTTAATCGTTTAAATTGGCCGGTTTGTGCAGCCCCTTGGCAAAGCTTTTGCCAGAGCAGTTGTTGCGTGGCATCAGGGTCTGATGCGGGTAGGAAAATGCGGTGATGTTGACCTAAGACCTCATCACGCGCATAGCCTGTTAGCTCGAAAAATTTTGGATTAGCGTCGAGTACGATGCCTTCAGCACTATACTCAATCATCGCCATGATTTGATGGAGTGCCTCCATCTTTAGTAAGGGTTCAGCGTTTGCCTCACCCACTTGAGCATGACTGCCTACAGTCATCCATTGCTTGAGTGCACCTAGCCAGGTTTTCATTGCATTTCTACCTTCAGAATTTCGAAAAGATGCACTCGCACTTCACAAGAAAGAGCCTGATTACATCGGGTAACCACTCATTAAGGAGGCCCAGAACTTCAAACCTTCAATAACCTTTTCTATTATTTCAGGACTTCTGATCATATAGCACCTCCTTGATTAAGAGATCACATTAAAACTCTTCCCACTCTTGGTCATCGGTGCCCGTTTTTGCTGCTTTGACCGGCGCTGGATTATGCGTGGCCTGACTGATGCTGGGCTTTGGCTTGTTCATTGCTGGCGCTGCTTTACTCACCGCCGGACGACTCACATGGCTGCTTTGGGAGACGCCGCGTAATTTGAATTTATTCACGGTATCCATCAGCGTAGCGGCTTGTTCAACCAGGGACTCTGCAGCGGCAGCGGCCTCTTCAACCAATGCCGCATTTTGCTGCGTGACTTCATCCATGTGATTGACCGCGTCATTCACCTGATTAATGCCAGCACTTTGTTCAGCAGAAGCTGCGGTGATTTCACTCATGATATCGGTCACGCGTTGAACAGAGGTAACCACTTCGTGCATGGTTTCGCCGGCACTTTCCACCAGCTTGGTGCCTTCAGTGGTTTTGCTGACGGAATCAGTAATCAGCTCTTTAATCTCTTTAGCCGCACTGGCTGAGCGTTGTGCCAGGTTACGCACTTCACCGGCCACCACTGCAAACCCACGGCCTTGCTCACCGGCGCGTGCCGCTTCAACCGCCGCGTTCAATGCCAGGATATTAGTTTGGAAGGCGATGCCGTCAATCACAGAAATAATGTCTTCAATTTTGCGCGCACTCTCGTTGATCGCGCTCATCGTTGTCACCACATTACCGACTACATCGCCGCCACGGATGGCCACTTGCGAAGCCGCTTCAGCCATTTGGTTTGCCTGGCGTGCGTTTTCGGCGTTCTGTCTAACGGTTGATGCCAATTCTTCCATGCTGGAAGCCGTCTCTTCAAGGTTAGAAGCTTGTTGCTCTGTGCGACTGGACAGATCATTATTGCCACTAGAGATCTCGTGGGCTGCGGTGTTAATTGTTTCACCTGCCTCACGGACATTGACTAACACGTCGTTCATAATATCCATGAGCTGGTTAATCGAGTTCATAGTTTCCAGCGCAGCCCCTTTGGCCACGGAAGTATCCAGGCGGTAAGTAATATCGCCTTCCACCGCACCTTGCAAGGCCGTACGGATTTCGTTTTCAATCCGTTTTTCCTGGGTTTGATCTACCCACTCGACCACCGTGCCCAGTCTTTCACCATTGTTATCAAAAATCGGGTTGGCGGTCAGGCGGAAGAACATATCGCCGATCGCCAGCTCGGTTTGATGTTTACCAGTCAGGTGTCCAAGCAAATTACGTTGATGAGCCGGATTTTTATGGAAAGCATCAAAACTTTGGCCGATCAATTTATCTGCATCAAAGTGTGGGAACAGTTGCTTGAAGGTTTTTGTGGACTCCCGCATCAGCTCCAAGGCGGTTGGATTCATGTAGGTGATGATGCCGTCCTTGTCTGCGACCATCAGGCTACTCGAAGAAGCCTCTAATGCATTCTTGATCATCAACGCTTCACGGGCGTGTTTGGATTGCTCCTTGTCCGCCAATACGGCCTTGGTGATATCGGTGGCATATTTAACCACCTTGGTCGGTTTGCCATCTACCCCAAGGATAGGGTTGTAAGAGGCTTGCAACCAGAGATCTTTACCGTGTTTGCTATACCGATGGTATACACCTTCGTCATATTCACCGCGCCCCAGTTTATCCCAAAAGGCTTTGTAGTCCGGGCTGTTTTTGTAGCGCTCACTGACCAAAATACTATGATGCTTACCCACTACCTCTGGCAAAGAGTATTCGGTCAGTTGGAGAAAGTTGTCGTTGGCGTGCAAAATATTGCCATTGAGGTCAAACTCAATCACAGCTTGTACTTTATTGATGGCGGCGACTTTGCCCTGAAAGTCCATCTCACGCTGTTTTTCTTCGGTAATGCAGTATGAATAGACTTTTACCTTGGCTAACTGGCCAGCCGTGTCTTGAATCGGCACATAACTGGAGCTAAACCAGTACTCTTTGCCGGATTTTGAAACACGGCAGATTTCCAGTTTTGCATTTTGGCCTTTTTTAAGCTTGTCCCACATTTGCTTGTATTGATCGCTTTGAGCGGTCGAGGCTTTGAGCAAGATGGATACATGTTTGCCGATGACTTCGTATCGCTGGAATTCCAGCGGCGCCAGAAACACTTGATTACATTCGAGAATATGGCCTTGCAGGTCGCATTCCATTACCCCAAAAGACTGGTTTAGCGCGTGTTCTTCTTCTTGCAGGGTAAGGTTACGTAATTTGTCGGCGGTAATATCGGTCAAGTAGGCAACAACCTTGCGCAACTGGCTGCCTTGCATGACAGGTGCATAATACCCCTGGAACCAGACCGTTTTGCCCGCTTTATCCGTCAGTTTAAACGTCCCAACTTGGGAGGTGCCACTGCGCAGTGCGCTCCAGAATTGTTCATATTCTGGTTTGTCTGTGTCAGCGCGCTCAAGTAATACTTGATGATGCTTGCCTACCAGCTCGTTTGCCGCATACTTCAATGAATGGCACAAGTTTTCGTTCACATGGCTGATTTCACCCTTGTCATTTAACTCAACAATCGCCCGTGCCTTGTTGATTTCTGACTTCAGGGCGCTGAATTCCGCCACTTGATTCAAGATGTTTTGATACCCCCGGGTGTTTGCTGCCAATTTATTGATCATCGTAGAAAGCATGATTTGTCCCTTGTTTAAGACCTCTATAAAATGAGTCGCAATATTTATAATTATTATCGTATGAAGGCTGTGATTGCGGTCTCAGCGTTTTTATTGCAATTTCAGTGCTTCAATTTCAGTATTTAATGTACAGCGGCATCCATCAGCTGCATTTCATCGCTGGTCATCAGCTTTTCAATATCCACCAGGATCAGCATTTCTTGCTCAATGGTGGCCAGGCCCACAATGTATTTAGTGTCGATGCGGGTAACCAGCGTGGGCACCTCACGCAAATGCTCGTCGCGTAACTCGCGGACATCAGAAACGCCATCGACCACGATGCCGACAATACGGCCATTCAGGTTCAGAATGATGACGACCGTAAATTCGTCATACTCAACTTTGCCCAGATTGAACTTGATACGTAAGTCCACAATCGGCACGATTTTGCCGCGCAAGTTGATCACACCTTTGATAAAGGATGGCAAGTTAGCGATTTGCGTCACCGCGTCATAGCCGCGGATCTCTTGTACCTTGAGGATTTCAATCCCGTATTGTTCGCTGCCTAGCACAAAGGTCAGATATTCCCCCGCGGCCGTCTTCAGGCTGCTGCCTGCAGCATTGGCTGATGTGTTTGCTAATTCTGTTGTTGTACTCATTGCATATACTCCTTATGCATTGATATGTGTTTGTGAGGTCGAATAATTCTGGTTGGAAAATGCCAATCCACCAGTGACATAATTTGTAGTCTGGCCCATTTGGATAATGGCAGGCACATCCAGAATCAGTGCCACCGAGCCATCGCCCATGATGGTGGCGCCTGACACACCGGGAATCCGCTTGAAGTTGGTTTCCAGGCTCTTGATCACCACTTGTTGCTGGCCGACCAGGCGGTCTACAAACAAGGCAGATTTCTTGCCATCTGCTTCCAGGATCAGCAACACACCATCGGTGGGGTTAGTGATCTGTGTCGGATGGTTAAACAACGCATGCAAGGCAATGATAGGCAGGTATTCGCCCCGCACATGTACCATCAAGCCTTCGCCTGTCACAGTTTTCAGGTCCTCTGCGCGTGGTTGCAGGGTTTCCATAATCAGGTTTAGTGGCACCACATAGACGCTCTTGTCGAGTGAAACAGACATGCCATCCAGAATCGCCAGTGTCAGTGGCAAGGAGATCGAAATGGTCGTGCCGTAGCCCAAGGCCGAGCGGATTTCAATATTACCGCCCATGGCCGTGATATTCCGTTTCACGACATCCATGCCTACGCCGCGGCCCGACACGTCGGTGACCACCTCAGCGGTAGAAAAGCCTGGTGCAAAAATCAGGTTATAGACTTCTGCATCCGACATGCTTTCACTCACAGGCAAGCCATTAGACATGGCTTTGGCCAGAATCCTGTCACGGTTGAGACCACCACCGTCATCGGTCACTTCAATCACAATACTGCCGCCTTTATGCGCTGCAGAGAGCGTCAAGGTACCGTTCTCAGGTTTGCCTAATTGTTTACGCACCTCCGGCTTTTCAATGCCGTGGTCTACACTATTACGCACCAAATGGGTCAATGGATCGACAATCCGCTCAATCAAGCTCTTGTCGAGCTCAGTGGTGGCACCGCTGGTGACAAATTCGACTTTTTTACCCAACTTGCCAGCCAGGTCACGCACCATCCGTGGGAAGCGGGAGAACACGAAGTCCATCGGCATCATGCGGATAGACATCACAGACTCTTGCAGGTCGCGGGTGTTGCGGGTCAATTGGCTCACGCTATTAATCAGTGCTTCGTTATCCACCGGATCCAGTGCATTCACCCGCTGTTCAATCATGGCTTGGGTAATCACCAACTCGCCCACCAGGTTAATCAGCTGGTCAACTTTTTCAATGCCAACCCGGATAGAACTGCTTTCAGCATTTTGTGCTGCTGGCTTGTCAGATTCACGGCGTTGTTGCGTTCTGCGGTCGTCTTTGACCTCTTTTGCAGCGACTTCGGTCGCTTGCGGTTGCACAGGTACGGCAGCGGCCGCTGGCTGAGCTTCAGCAGCAGGCTCATCGCCAATCAACTGTGCTTTAGGCGCATCAGGATGTGGTTTGAACGGCGCAAAGAAGCCATAACCATCTTCCTGACGCTCCTCATTATTCGTGCCAAACAAGCCATAGCCCATTTCTTCTGCGACTTGTACCTTGCCATCCGCGTTAACTTCAGCAGCTTGTGGTTGCACTGGCGCAGGCTCGGCTTTCGCTGCTGCCGGAATAATCGGGTCATCATCAAAGAAACCATAACCCAGATCTTCTTCGACAGGTGCGGTTGCGACTGCCTCGGCCACAGGTGTAGGTTCAGGCGTTGCAGCCGTCTCAGGCGCACTGGCACTATCCCCTGCCACCTGAATCACCAGGGCATCAGGGTCTACAATAAAGGAGCAGATGGACACAATGTCATCTGCGCTGGAATCTGTTTTGACTAACAAAGCATGTGAGCCAGGCGCACGTTGATAAACAGCCACCTCGCCTAACAAGGCCAGTTCGTCTTTCAAGTTCGCCAGATCTTTTTCTGTAACCGCTGGCAGACCCACGTCATACAAGGTAATGCCTTTGGCTTTTTCTTCTTCACTCACGGACAAGGCTGGTTTTTGGGTATCCACCACCAATACTTCTGGCTCAGGGGTCGCGGCGGCGATCACCGGATCTTCTGGAATGGCGCTCTTACCTTCAGACAGGGATTTCAGCATCATGGAAACGTCGCCGACTTGCTCTGCATCAACCTCAGACCCATGGCGGTGGCCATCGAGCTGCATCTTGATCACGTCTTTGGCCGCCAAAAAGGCATCCACGTGCTCAGTTGTTAACGCCATTTCCTGTTTGCGCAGCTTATCCAGCAGATTTTCCAGTACATGGGTGATTTCAGCCATGTCCATAAAACCAAAGGTTGCGGCGCCGCCTTTAATTGAGTGCGCAGCACGGAAAATCGCGTTTAACTGCTCGATATCGGGAGATTCCACGTCAATATCTAGCAACAGGCGTTCTGCTTCGGCCAATAACTCTTCAGCCTCGTCAAAGAACACCTCATAAAACTGGCTCATATCCACTGTCATTGTTTACTCCAGTTCCTTTACCCGATGGTGCTTAGGCACCAATTACTTTTTGTACGACTTCGATCAACCGTTTTGGATCAAAGGGTTTCACCAACCAGCCATTGGCACCTGCCGCTTTACCTTTGGCCTTCATTTCATCTGAGGACTCAGTCGTCAGCATCAAAATAGGCACCTTCTGGTAAGAAGCCAATGTGCGCAAATTGGTGATCAGGGTCAGTCCATCCATCACTGGCATGTTCTGGTCTGTTAACACCAGGTCTACGGTTTTTTCTTTGGCTTTATTCAAGCCATCCTGACCGTCCACTGCCTGTACCACGTCATAACCTGCAGCTTTCAGGCTAAACGTCACCATCTGACGCAATGATCCGGAGTCGTCTACTGTTAAAATTGTTTTCGCCATGTTTGATTCGCCTTTTTCACTAATTTTGTAAAACGCCGCTGTGACTAAAATAAATCGATATCACCAGTTGCCAAATCCTGCTGGTTGACCGACTTACGTAAGTTACCGGTCAGATGCTGGCTGCCCTGATCAAAGTTCTGGTTCAGTTGCATAATAAAATGTCTGATTTCTTCATGTTCATCGTCCGCAGCCATCGGAAACTGGTGACTGGACAATTCATGCAACAGCACTTTTAAACCGTTGACCCGGTTAATGGTCCGTTGCAGCAATTGATTGGTCATGTCCTGGAACTGCATGCCAGTGACAACTTTGTTCACTTCCTGGCCAATATTGTCCTGAAACACCTGTAATTGCTGCATTTCCTCCGGCTGCAACTTACCCGCCTCTACCAGTAACTGGAGTGCGGACTGTTGCTCCATCAGTTGGGCATACACATTCATAAAGCTGGCACTGAGTTTTTCAATCGCTTCATTGAGTAAAAAGCTGGTTTGCTGCAAATCGGTTTCGATTTCGAGCAAATGCCAATCACCGTGACGCGATACCGCCGCCAGTAATTCTCTTAGTTCTTCTATGGGCAATGTTTTCATAGTGGTCCTATCTTGCCTGATTCCCCTGATTTTCAATCAAGAAATAAGCATCATAAAAATCACTTATTTCTTGCGCTTTTTGCGACCCCCTACTTTTGCTCTGCAGGTGCTGCCGCGTTTTTCTGCAATGCATCCACTTGTGAATGATCACGTTCACTGACAGAAATTTTTTCGTTATCCTTGAGTAATTCTTCTTCGGTTTCTTTATTCATCACGATTAAGCTGATACGGCGGTTAATCGGGTTAAACGGATTTTCGTTGTCCAGCATGATGGCTGAACCCATCCCGACCACCCTGAGCAGCTTGGTTTCATCCATGCCGCCCGCAATCAGTTCACGCCTTGAAGCATTGGCACGGTCAGCCGACAGCTCCCAGTTACTGTAGCCCTGGTCGCCACTTGCATAAGGCGTCGCATCGGTATGGCCGGACAGGCTGATTTTGTTATCCACACCATTGAGTGTTTTGCCAATTTCACGCAGGATTTTCTTGGCATACGGTTGCAAATCGGCACGTGCGTTTTCAAACATAGGACGGTTCTGCTCGTCGATGATTTGCACGCGAAGGCCTTCGGCCGTCATGTCCAGTTTTAATTGCGATTTAAATTGCTTGAGTTCTGCATTCTCATCAATTGCCTGTTCAATCTTGGCCTTGATTTCTTCCAGCTTGGCTTTCTCAGCTTTTTTAAGGACTTCTTTTAACTCTTGTTCTTTAATGGTTTTGTTGCGGCCTGGGTCGCCATCTACAGGCTTGACCTGGCCTTGCTTAAGGGTGACATCCTTGCCACCGGTATTTTTCAAGGCTGAGTCGCTGGCACCCACGCCAGGCCCCATGAGCACGACTTTAAGGGGGGTTTTAAAATATTCGGAAATCCCTTCCCGCTGTGCTTTGGAGGTCGAGCCCAACAACCACATCAATAGGAAGAATGCCATCATCGCGGTCACAAAGTCAGCGTAAGCAATCTTCCAGGCACCGCCATGGTGACCGCCGCCGCCTTTCTTGATTTTTTTTACGATAATGGGGGCAATATGTTCTTCTGCCATTTTCGTGGTCCTCTACGTTTGGTCCTGTGCTTTATTTAGACTAATTTTGTTTGCCAGGCTTATTTTTTAGCTTGTTTAACGTACTCTTCAAGCTCAGAGAAACTTGGACGCTCAGTGGAGTACAAGACTTTACGGCCAAACTCCACCGCAATGGCAGGCGCATACCCATTCAAGCTGGCCAACAGCGTAACCTTAATGGTTTGAAATACTTTGGTGCCCTCTTCTAGCTTGGCTTCCAATACGCCTGAGAGCGGGCCGACAAAGCCGTAAGCCAGCAAAATCCCCAAGAAGGTCCCTACCAGCGCGTGACCAATCAGCACACCGAGTTCACTGGGTGGCAAATGCAAGCTTTCCATGGTGTGCACCACACCCATCACGGCAGCAACAATACCAAAGGCTGGCAAGGCATCACCGAGTTTTGCAATACAATGCGCCGCCACATGGCCTTCCTGATGGTGGGTTTCAATTTCGTTATCCATCAAGTTTTCTACCTGAAAGGCATCCATGTTGCCGGACACCATCAAACGCAAGTAATCACAAATAAACTCGACCACATGATGGTCATGCTGAATCTTGGGATATTTACTGAATATGGCACTGGATTCAGGATCTTCAACATCCTTCTCGATCGCCATGAGGCCTTCTTTACGGATTTTGGTCAGAATCTCGAACAGCAATGCCAGCAAGTCCATATACATGGCTTTATTGACATGCGAACCTTTGAATGCGGTGGGCAAGCCTTTGAGGGTAGCCTTCAGTGACTTGGCATCGTTACCGACAACAAACGCACCGACCGCCCCGCCGAAAATCATGACAACCTCTAACGGTTGCCATAAGCCACCCAAATGGCCCCCTGCCGCCGCGTACCCGCCAAAGATCGCCCCTAAAATAACGATGTAACCCACAATGACTAACATGCCTTCACTCCACAATGGTTTTACCAACAGTAAAAGCATAGCAATTGGCTTGGGATTTCAATTATTCAAACAAAAGGGCTTTAGCCCCTTATTAAATATGGTTAATAAAGGTTAGATTTCTGGCCTGCTACAGCCAGGCCAAAAAACAGTGGGCATGCCGAAAAGAGAGGGGAAAAGCGCAGGCAAGCGCCTACAAGGTGTAGACGTATAAAGCGGGGGCGTTTTTTTGCGGATAGATAATGCGTTGTGCGGTCATGTCAGGCACAGGAAATTCGGAGCTGATAAAGAGCGTGCCCGAAGGCATCTCTGCCCGCACCTTTTGCCAGACATCCGGCATCACTGCGGGTGAAAGATAAGCGAAAATGACATCAAAGTTTGCAAAGTCGAGTTGGCGGTAATCACCCAGCGTAAATCTGGCGCTGGTCCCAGAAAACACCGCCCTGACCGCACTGACGGCCCAAGGTAATGGCGCGATTTCAATGCCGGAAACTTCATCATGAATACGTTGCGCCGCCAAAAACAGCGCTAGATCGCCAATACCACTGCCAATGTCCAAGACTTTAAGTGATTTGTCGTCGCCATGTTGCTCTAACACGTGATGCAATGCACGCCAGGTGGCAGGAAAAGAAGGATAAAAAGGGACCCGGGTGTTGTGAACCGACCAGTAGAGCGTCAGGGTAATCACAAACCCAGCCAGATAAACAGTCGCAGGCAAATCGATATGCTGCATCGCCAAGACGGCAACCGGAAAAACCACATGAATCCACCGCCACCAGATCGGCATTTGCGCGGCTTTAGCCAGCAGGCTGACCAGACAAATATGTAACAGTAGCCAAATCCAGACACTGTCTAGAGAAAGGCCAAGGTGATTTAATTCAAATGCGAATACACTGTTGATCACGCTAGGCGCAAGGCCCGCGATCAACAGCATACTCAAGGTTTGGATTAGCAATGCCTGACACCACAACCGTTTCGGTAGCAGGCGCTGTCGCCACGATTTGGATAACAGCGTCTGTACCGGAAGTTTTGCCGATTGCATGCACAATCCTTTACTTTACAAAGTGCAGGGAAAACGATCCTTGCAATTAAGCCGTCATGGAAACCAGTTTGTAGCTCAGTTCTTTTGCTTTTTTGGTTTTACCTGCACGGGATGGCACGTGGCAAAGGTTGCAGACATAGTTTTGGTTCAAGTCGTAGCTATTGACGATGTATTGACCGCCGCAGCAATGACACACTTTAGTGGTGAGCATTTTGCTCTCAATGAAACGAACCAAGGTCCAAGCGCGTGTCAGTGACAATACAGGCTCATCTTTATTTTCGGCTTCGGGGCTCTGCACTTGTTGCATATACAGGGTATAGGCTTTGATAATCGCCTGAATACCATCTACCCCAGCGTAATCCACCATAAAGCGATAAATGTTGTAGAAAATGGAGGAGTGAATGTTTGGCTGCCAGGTCAAGAACCAGTCGGTAGAGAATGGCAACATGCCTTTTGGAGGAGAAACGCCTTTCATCTCTTTGTACAGCTTGATCAGGCGCTCACGTGACAATGTGGTTTGCGATTCGAGCAACTGCAGGCGTGCGCCCAGCTCAATCATTTGCATTGCCAGTTGAATTTGTTCTGCTTCGTTCACTACACTCTTCTTTTGCATGATATCCTCTTTTCTCTTTCTAATCGCCGGGTGGTTTAAGCCACGCTGGTTACACGGTGGAGTCTGCTGCCTGGGCTGACATCAATACTGCAGTATGCAGATGGGCTTGGGCAGGGTCTTTGGCATAGCTGGTCAACATTCCCAGGATTTCGCTGTCGTCAAAGCGGAAGCGGGTCAACAGCATGTTGGTGTTACAGAGTTTGAGTAATTGCAGGTTGGTCAGATTTTCGAGCAGATCTGCGATTTCCTTATTAATCCCCAGGCGGAAGATCGCAGTGGCTTTGTCAGCACGGATCAGTTGTTGCGCCAACATCAGGTAGTTCAAGTTGGCATCCTTGATTTCAGCGAGTAAATCGTTTTGCATGTTCATGATCTTTTCTCCGTTTTTTTGCGTTAATTTAAGTCCGCCTGAGCGTTAGGCGTACTTTGCGCGCAATCATGAACTGCAACAATCAGGGTTTGTCGGTTTATTTTGTAAGACAGACGAAAACGGCCGTGTAGGAGTTTGTCTTACAAACCCCTACACGGCATTCTTCACTCACAATAATATCAATAACTTATCGCTTAAACCTAAAGTTAAGCTAAAAGTTCGTTATGTGCAGTCTGTCAGCATTTTTTGATTTCCAATTCAAAAATTAATTCAAGTTTTCTTGTTGTATTCCGTAAACAATGACTTTTATTCGTTTTTTGCGGTCAATTTTTTCGGCTAGATACAATTCGCGTTATTCCGGTTAACGTCCCCACTGAATAAAACTTTAGGGTGAAGACACAAAAAAATTTTATAAATTTGATAAGTCACTGTTTATAAATAAAAAATAATTTTATGTTTTACACCCCTTAACAACAAACAATCTGCAAGTGATAGAAAGCGGTCAAATAGCCCTTTTATTCCCAACTTAAAAAAAACTTCATCTAGCCAATAATCACTCACAAGACACACGACATGGCGTGGTGTGCAAACCCGAAACGAGTGAAAGACATGGCAGCTGAAGACAGCGATATGGAAAAGACCGAGGACGCGTCCCCCAAGCGATTGGAGAAGGCACGCGAAGACGGCGATGTTCCCAGGTCGCGGGAGTTGGCAGCTTGTGCAGTCCTGTTCACCAGTGGCATTGCCATCATGATGATGAGCAAGCCCATGGGTGAAGCCATGAAGAATGTATTACGCCAAGGCTTGACGCTGGATAGAGCGATGGCCTTTGAGCCTCAGTTGTTGATTGTGCATATGATTAAAGTGGTAGAGCAGGCAATGTGGGCATTTTTGCCTCTGGCCGTAATTGTGGTCGCGGTTGCCATCGCCTCCCCTATTTTGGTGGGTGGGTGGGTCATGTCACAAAAATCACTGGTCCCTAACTTTGGCAAGCTCAACCCCATGAAGGGGATCACTAACCTGTTTTCCAAAAACTCGCTGGTCGAGTTGGTGAAATCAATTGCCAAAACAGCGCTGGTTGGGTCGGTTGGCTATAGCCTGGTCAAAAAAGACTTACAGCCGATGCTGGGGTTGTCCAATATGCCGCTGGAAAGTGGTATCAGCACGGTCAGCGACTTTATGGTCACCGGCTTTCTGACGCTGGCCTCAGCGTTGGTACTGATTGCAGTGATTGATGTGCCCTATCAGCTCTATCAATATGCGCAAAAACACAAGATGACCAAACAGGAGCTCAAGGATGAGTCCAAAGAGTCTGAAGGTAGCCCTGAAATTAAAGGCCGCATCCGTCAGCAGCAACGTGAAATGGCCCGCAGAAGAATGATGAGCAATGTGCCTAAGGCAGATGTGGTCGTGACTAACCCGACCCACTATGCCGTGGCCATCAGTTATAAGGAAGGTGAAAATGCCGCCCCTGTAGTAGTGGCTAAAGGCGTGGATGTGCTTGCGCAGAAAATCAAGGAAATTGCAGCGGAACACCAGGTGATGACACTGGAATCTCCAAAACTGGCGCGGGCTTTGTATGCCCATGCCGAGCTGGAGCGGGAAATTCCACAAACATTATATGCGGCTGTGGCACAGATTCTGGCTTATGTGTTTCAACTGCGCGTATTCAAGCAACATGGCGGCATCCGCCCTGTGGTCCCCAAGGATGTGCCAGTGCCTGACGCGCTGGATCCACATGCATTGGTGGCAGCGCCTGCCACAGCAACAGACATTGAATAACTAAGTAAGTGATTAAACAAGCAGTTTGAGGAGTCATCGAGATGAATAACTGGCAACAATTAATGGGAAAAATGGACGGCCGCGCAATCGCCGCGCCACTCATTATTGTTTTGCTATTGGCAATGATGATCTTGCCACTGCCAGCAATCATGCTGGATGTGTTTTTCACCTTTAATATTGCCCTGTCTATCCTGGTATTGATGATCGGCCTGCAAACCACCAAACCACTGGACTTCATCGCCTTCCCTACCGTGTTGCTGATGACGACCATGTTGCGCTTGTCACTTAACGTCGCCTCCACTCGTATCGTGCTGACTGAGGGCCACGCTGGTCCAGATGCCGCAGGTAAAGTGATTGAAGCCTTTGGCCACTTCCTGATTGGGGGCAACTATGCGGTCGGGATTGTGGTGTTCGTGATCCTCACCATCATTAACTTTACCGTGATCACCAAAGGTGCGGGCCGGATTGCCGAAGTGGGCGCACGGTTTACCTTGGACGCGATGCCCGGTAAGCAAATGGCAATTGATGCAGATTTGAACGCGGGCTTGATTGGTGAAGATGAAGCCCGCCGCCGCCGTAAAGAAGTGGGCCAGGAGTCTGAGTTTTATGGTGCGATGGACGGTGCCAGTAAGTATGTACGTGGTGATGCCATCGCCGGTATCCTGATCATTATCATCAACATTGTCGGCGGGTTGATTGTCGGCATGGTGCAACATGACCTGAGCTTTGGCGATGCGGTGAAAAACTACACCCTGCTGGCGATTGGTGACGGCCTGGTCGCACAAATTCCTTCGCTGGTGATTTCCATCGCCGCCGGTGTGGTGGTTTCACGCGTGGCCAACAATGAAGATATCGGTGGCCAGCTGATTACCCAACTGTTTGAAAATCCACGCGTGCTGACCATCACCGCCGGCATTATTGGCGGGATCGGCCTGATTCCAGGCATGCCTCACCTGGCCTTTTTGGGCTTGGGCGGTTTGCTGGGTGGCATGGCCTATTCAGTTAAACAAAAACAGGAAAAAGCCAAACAGCAGGCCGTCATTGAACCACAGCCAGACGATAAACTGGCCCCCGCCAGTGAAGCGGAAGAAGCCACCTGGAATGATGTGCTGCCTGTAGATACCATCGGCCTCGAAGTGGGCTACCGTTTGATTCCGCTGGTCGATAAAGGCCAAGGCGGTGAATTGCTTAAACGTATCAAGGGGATCCGCAAGAAATTTGCCCAGGAAATCGGCTTTCTGGCGCCGACTGTACACATCCGTGACAACCTGACCTTGAAACCAAACGCTTACCGCATCACCATGAAAGGCGTGGAAATGGCCACCGGTGAATCTAACTATCACCAAATGCTGGCGATTGATCCAGGTGCGGTGACGGGTGAACTTGATGGCACCCGCACCACTGATCCGGCTTTTGGTTTACCTGCTGTATGGATAGACCCAGAGCAGAAAGAGTATGCACAAAGCCTGGGCTATACCGTGGTTGACCCTGGCACCGTGATTGCCACGCATTTGAACCACATTATTTCACTCAATGCGGGTGAATTGCTTGGCCGCCAGGAAGTACAGCAATTGCTGGATCACATGAGTAAAGAGTCCAGCAAACTGATTGAAGAAATTGTGCCCAAAATGATCAGCCTCTCCACCTTGCAAAAGGTTTTGCAGAACCTGCTCAACGAAGGCGTGCATATCCGTGACATGCGCAGCATTCTGGAAACATTGGCTGATCATGCGCAATATAGCCAGGACCCAAATGATCTGACCGCCATGGTCCGCATCAAGCTGGGCCGCGCCATTGTGCAAGACCTGTTCCCCTACAGCAACGAAATCACCGCCATGACCCTGGATGGTCAATTGGAAAAACTGTTGTTGCAGGCCATGCAAAATAACCAGTCCAGCCAAGGCGTGATTGAGCCGGGCATTGCCGAAAGACTGTCGCAAGAGACCGAAATGGCCGCCAGACAGCAAGAACAGATGGGCTTGACGCCAGTCCTGTTGGTCGCCGGCCCTCTCCGTCAAGCATTATCCAGATTTTTAAGAAGAACCGTCCCGCACCTCAGAGTGTTATCCCACGATGAGTTGCCAGACAACAAATCGATTCGTGTCACCAGTTTAATCGGAGCGCAGTAATATGAACATCAGAAGATTTTTTGGCAAAAATGCACGTGAAGCCCTGGCCCAGGTCAAGCAGGCCTTGGGAGAAGATGCCATTATTGTTGCGAATCGTAGTGTCAACGGCGGCACTGAAATCATGGCCATGCTGGAATCTGACATTGATGCCAAACCCAGCCAGGCGTCAGGTGAACCAGGCACGGAACAAGCCCGCAGCCTGCTGGATTTTGTCAGTGCCAAAGAACAACCCCGCCCGCCCGCACCGGCACCCCGTGTCGTTCAGCAGCCAGCCGCGCCAATCCCTGAAGAGGCCAATGTTAATGAGTCCGCCATCATGGACATGCTCAAGCAACATAGCGAACAACAGGAACAGGCCTATCAGCTGGCAACACAAACCCTGGAAGAGAAAATGCAAGGCATGATGGTGGAAATGCGCCAGATGCGCAGCCACTTTGAAACACAGATGAGTGCTATGACCTGGCAACATCATTTGCAACATAGTCCGGCCAAATCTAAAGTGCTGGGCACTTTGCTCGCAGCTAACTTCAGCGCTTCTCTCTCCCGCCAGATTGCTGAAAAAATGCCTAACCATATCGATGTGAACAAGGCACCGATGTGGGCCAAAGAAGTGATTAGCCGCAACCTGCACACGCTTGACGATGAGGATGCGTTGCTGGACCGTGGTGGCATTTACGCCTTGGTCGGCCCAACTGGCGTCGGCAAAACCACCACCACCGCCAAATTGGCTGCCCGTTATGTGATGAAGCATGGGACCCAGAACTTAGGCCTGATCACCACCGACAGCTACCGCATTGGTGGTTACGAACAATTACGTATTTACGGCAAGATTTTGGGGGTCATGGTACATGCCGTGAAAGATGAGGAAGACCTCAAAATCGCCCTCAATGAACTCAAAAACAAGCATATGATCCTGGTGGATACGGTAGGCGTCAGTCAGCGTGACCAGGCAGTGACTGAGCAATTGTCGATGCTAAGCCGTGCGGATAGCCCGATCCAGAAACTGTTGTGCCTGAATGCCACTTCTACCGGTGACACGCTGACCGACGTGATGCGTAGCTATAAAAAACATGATATCGCGGGCTGTATCGTCACCAAACTGGATGAAGCGGCAGCGATTGGCAATGTGCTGGACGTATTGATCCGTGAACGCATGCGCTTGTTTTACACCACCAGTGGCCAACGCGTGCCAGAGGATATCGAGCTGGCAGATAAGCAAGCCTTGGTCGAGCGCGTGTTGACTCCGCATCAGGCCAGCCTGCCTTATCAATACCTTGATGAAGAATTGCCCTTGGTGATCTCCAGCATGATGCAAACCGCCAGCCAGGAGCAGCCACATGTTTAATTACCGTGACCAGGCGGATGGCTTGCGCCGTATCATGGCCAAAACCTCTGCCCGCATCATTAGTGTGATCGGGGCGAACGGGCAACCTGCGAGCCAGTGGGTGCGCCAGCTGGCAGCCAGTATGCTGACGCCAGAGCAGCGTTTTCTCCTCGTACATTCGCACCGCCAAGCTGCCATGACGCATTCCTTGCAAGGCATTGCCGTGCAACGCCAGGCCATTAAGCGTGGCATTTTCAAACATCCGCAAGGCTACGACCTCACCTGCTTGGGTGAAAATGACCTGTTAACCTCGCCTTTATCTCAAGATTTAAAAGTGCAACTTAACGGTATAGTGGAGCAACTTGCGTACGATTACGACACCGTGATGATTGAAGCCCAACTGGATAGTCAAGACTATAGCCTGATGCTGCCGGTCATTGCCGAGCATGAGTTGATCATACAAATGGATAGAAGCGACGACGCCATCAAGTCTGCCTATGCCACCATCAAGCATATTAGCCAGCGACACGGCCAGATCCCGTTGGGCGTGGTCGTGACAGATGCTAACCAGGATCAAGGCAAGCAATACTTTATGCGCTTAAACCAGGTGTGCAAACAGTTTTTAGGGCTCTCACTGGACTTTATTGGGGCCATGCCTGCGCAAACAGGCGTGGTAAATGCGAACAGTAGCGCCCGCCCAGCGACAGAAGCCAGTAAACAGCTTTCCAGCACCCTCGCGTTTAAAACCGTCGCCCATCGTCTTGAACAACAACGGATTTCCATGCCATCCATGGCTGTTGCCTAAAGTCAAAGAGGAAGAACATGTATACCGCTAAAGGCACGACTCAAAATACCGACCAGATGCTAAAACAGCATAGCGGCCTGGTCAAAAAAATGGCGTATCAAATGAAAGCCAAACTCCCCTCATGTGTGGAGCTGGACGATTTGGTGCAAGCGGGCATGATCGGCCTGATGGATGCAATACAGCGCTACGAAGATACGCATGGGGCACAGTTTGAAACTTATGCCTCGCAACGCGTGCGTGGCGCCATGCTGGATGAGCTACGTGGCGCAGACTGGCTGCCTCGCGGCATCCGTAAAAACATGCGTGATATTGAGTTGGCTGTGCAGCAGCTGGAACAAAAGCTGGGCCGTCCGCCAACTGAATCCGAAATCGCCAAGCACATGAATTTTAGCCTGGAAGATTACTATGATATTTTGAGCGACTGCCAAGGTCACCAGCTCATTTATTACGAAGACTTTCAGGATGATGATGGCAGTGAGCATTTCCTAGACCGTTATGTCGACGATGACAGCAGCGACCCGGTCAAATCCCTGCTCGAAAGTGATTTCCGCGAGGCACTGATTGAGTCTATTGATAATTTGCCTGAGCGCGAAAAAATCCTGATGGGTTTGTATTACGAGCAAGAGCTGAACCTGAAAGAAATTGGCGCGATCATGAATGTGTCTGAATCACGGGTTTGCCAGCTTCACAGCCAGGCCGTAGCACGCTTGCGCGCCTCCATGCGTCAAAAAGCCTGGACCGGGGTTTCCTGATGGACTGGGGTAGCCTGGCCGGACTGCTGATTGCGATCGGCGGCCTGGTCCTCGGCCAAGTCATTGAAGGAGGACATCTTAACTCCCTCATGCAACCTGCCGCGTTTGTGGTAGTCATGTTAGGCACCATAGGCGCAGTCTTGCTGCAAACCGAGCTCAAACTGTTTATCAAAGGCTTGCGCATGCTCAAGCTGGTATTTGTGCATCCACAGGATGACCGCAAAAAGCTCGCTACCAAAATCAATCAATGGAGCCAGCAGGCGCGTAAAGAGAGTGTGTTGTCACTGGAAAGCCACATCAAACGCGAACAGGATCCGTTTGTGCGCAAAGGCTTGCAATTGCTGGTCGATGGCACGCCCCCTGACCGTATTCGCGAAGTCTGTGCCATTGATATGTACTACTATGAACAGCAAGAGCGCGAAGCGGCCAAAATCTGGTCAGCCGCTGGTGGCTATGCACCTACCGTAGGTATTTTGGGCGCGGTGCTGGGCCTGATTCATGTCATGGAAAATCTGTCTGATCCGAGTAAAATCGGTAGTGGCATCGCAGTGGCATTTGTCGCCACCATTTATGGCGTGGCCTTAGCTAACCTGGTATTCCTGCCCATCTCTAACAAACTCAAAGGCCATGTCCAGCATGAGATGTCCAGGCGTGAAATGTTGCTCAATGCCTGGGTCTCAATTGCACGCGGAGACAATCCCAAACTGGTCAGTGAACGGCTGGAGTCTTACCTGCACTTGAGGCAATCGTGATGTACAGACGCCACAAGCATGAGGAGGATGACGAGAGCCATGAACGCTGGCTGATCTCTTACGCAGACTTTATCACCCTGCTGTTTGCGTTTTTTGTCGTCATGTATGCCACCTCCACCATTAACCTGAATAAATACCGAGCGCTCTCCAGCTCAGTGGTCTCAGCGTTTCAAGGGGAAATGGGGGGCACCGGCCAGCCACAAAATAGCACGCCTGGCTTGCCAGCACCCGGATTACAACCCTCTGGCATCCAGCCTCAAAAAGGACAAAACCCAGGCGCGGTGATGAAGCCTTTGCCGCTCAGCTATTTGTATCAGGAAAAAAAACAGCGGGATCTGGAAAAAATCCGTGCCATGGGTCAACAGCTCTCTAATACCTTGGCAAACTGGATAGAGCAAAAACAGGTGACGGTTTACCTGTCAGATCTGGGGGTTGAAATGGATATCTCTAATAGCCTGCTGTTCCAGAACAATCAGGCCGTCTTGACCCCACAAGCCAGCCAGGTGCTGCATATTATTAGCGCCCAATTAAAAAATGAATACCGTACTATCCAGATTGAGGGGCATAGCGACAAACATCTATTCAGCGGCACACCAGAGGCAGAGAGTAAACGCTGGGCGCTGACGGCAACCCAGGCCGCCCGCGTCGCGGCCACCCTGGTGAGTGACGGCATTGCAGCCAAACGGCTATCCGCATTGGGCCTAGCAGAAACGCGGCCAGTGTCCAGCAGTGACAATAGTCTGGCCCAGTCGCTCAATAGCCGCATCACCTTACGTATCCTGAGTGCAGAAAGCAGCGAGCAACTCACCAGCAATCTGGCAAACCGTCAGGAAATTTCGCCCGCCGAAGCACCAGCCACCCCAGACCTATCGGTGACGCCTGTCACCTTGCCGGCTGCGATTATTGAAAAAACCACACGTCAGCCCTAAACGCTGTAAGGCACTAGCGCCTAAGCTGCTTTAGCAAAAATACTATGATTAAACTAAAGCCTCTTGCAGCCATGCATTAAAGGCAGTGATAGGCATAGGCTTGCCAAACAGGTAGCCCTGATAGCGACGACAGCCATTGTTAAACAATAGCTCTAGTTGTTCAGGCGTTTCCACCCCTTCGGCAATCACGCCCAGATACATACTCTGCGCCATCGCGATAATAGTACGCACTATGGTGCGGTCATGACTGTCGGTGACAATATCACTGACAAACGAACGGTCAATTTTGAGTTGGTATAACGGTAATTTTTTGAGGTATTGCAAGGAAGAATAGCCGGTACCAAAGTCATCCAGTGAAAATTGAATCCCCAATTGACTCAGTTCGGTCATGATACGGACGGCATCATCGACATTCTCTAGCAGCAAGCTTTCCGTCAGCTCCAGCCGAAGTGCGTTAGGGTTGATTTGATGCCGCTGCAAACAAGCTTTGACCATGTTAGTAAAATTGGCCTGGCGGAACTGGCGCGCACTGATATTGACCGATAAGCTGAGCTCACGCGTTTTTTGTGAGCGCTGCCAAAGCGAAATTTGCGCACAGGCTTGATCCAGCACCCACTGCCCGATCTCAACAATCAGCCCGCTACTTTCGGCGACGGCAATGAATTCTATGGGTGAAATCAGCCCCCTGCTTGGATGCTGCCAGCGCAGTAAAACCTCGGCGCCGAACGGTCGACCAGTATGATCAACCTGCACCTGGTAATAAGCTTCCAATTGCTGCTGGGCAATTGCTTCACGCAACTCGGCTTCCAGCCTGGCTTGTGCTGCTATTTCAGTTTGCATGCCAGGCTCATACATACACGCATGGTTACGGCCAGACTGTTTGGCTTTATGCAGGGCAATATCCGCGGCTTTCACATGGTCCGTATCTTCCATGTCTAACCCGCTAAAGGTGCATAAGCCCATGCTGGCGGTCACTGGCAACTTTTGCCCTGCAACGATAAATGGCCGCTGCAGTGTTTTAGCTAATTTGCGCTGCAAGGCCCACACCTGCTGCGCGGCTTTGTCTTTTTGAGTCGCCAGTCCGGAAAGCAAAATCAAAAACTCATCCCCTCCCATACAGGCAATAAAATGCGGTTGGGCTATTTTTTGCAAGCGCTCTGCCACCTGACTTAGTACTGCGTTGCCTACACTATGCCCATGCGCCTCGTTAATCCACTTGAAATAGTCGAGATCAATATAAATTAGGCCAATATACTCACCTGCACTGGGCTGGCTGCGCATCGCCTGCAACACTTCATACATTTTCTTACGGTTAGGCAAACCGGTGACGGTCTCTACATACGCCAACGTTTGTATAGATTGCTGGGACAAGTGCCGGTCAACCACAATACTGACTAAGCGGGCGACTTGGCCGAGCATGGATTGCTCTGCGGCAGACGGCAGTTTGACCTGGCGTGCATACAAGGCAATGCCTCCTAACACTTCACCGCTGGCATTGAGAATAGGTTCTGCCCAGCCTGACGCGACGCTGGCATCCAGCGCTGCCGCCCGGTGATGTTCCCAGTAAGGATGTGTCATCACATTGTCGACGATGACGCGTTGCCTGGTGGCAATCGCTGTCGCCAGCGAGCCATTCCCGGCTTCAAGCTTTAACTGTCGTAATGTTTGCAACAAAGCCGGGGGTAAACTGGGGGCGATAACCGTTTGCACGCGTTGACCTAAGTCATGGGTCAGGACGATGGCACAATAAGTATCCGCATGCAGGGCCTCAATCTCGCGGGTAATCCAGACGAGTATCTGCTCTGTATCTTGGGCTTTGAGGATCAGTTCCAGCAGCGCGAATTTGAAGCGGTCATAATCAAGTGCGCGTTGCTGTTCCTGCTGGTAAGCAAATGCTGATTGGTGCTGCTGGCTGACATCATGAACGAGTAACAGGCAGCGCTGTTCGCCAGTCAAATTAGTAAAAGAGTCTACCCGGCACTCTAGCCATTGCACGGGCGACTCACCGCTGGCGATATGGATCAGTTGCTGCGGTGTATCTTTGGAAGCTGAAGTCAACAGCGCCCGGAGAGGTCCATGCGCTCTATTGGGCAATGCTGACCAAATGGTATGCGTTAGGCGATTGTCTGCCCGCAATGCAGGTATTGCATTGTCTGGGGAAAGAATTGAAATACATTCCCCCGCCGCGTTAGTTTCAACTGCCAGGTAAAACTGGTCGGGGCTAATGAGAGCAGACCACTGCTCAAGACACGCACAAAGTGCAGGGTTGGCCAACATTGAGACACTTGGCACCAATATTACAGAAGACATCGCAAACTTTCACAACCGCAGTGCACACCCGGATGAATCCCGCGCTTACAACGCAGGCAAACAGATGACACACCCCCGAATAATTTTTAGAATAGCGCCACCTGTCTGATGTAGCAACGCGTTATATTTATAATAATGTGTCCAAAAAGCGGTTCAATGTCAAGCACGGATACCTTAACAGCTGTCAGCTTCAATGCTTAACAGTTAGTACTCCCGCGATGATTAAATGGTATGCCGCACTCTTTTAGAGGCGGTAAGGAGGCACACGTCCGGCTTTCAAGAAAATAACTAAGTGATTGCGTTAAGCGTGCTAGCAGGGTTAATTGAGTTTGCGTTTTCGTGTAGTAAATGCAGGCAATCGCAACAGCATGAGCAAGCCAAACACTCCACTGTAAATCATGGGTTCGGTCAGATCTTTTTTAACCAGCCACCAGAAATGCAGCAAGGCCAGTATGGCAATCAAATACGCCAGTTTATGCAGCATTTTCCAGCGTTGTTTGAGGGTACGGATGGCCGCCTGATTGGAAGTCGCCGCCAAAGGCAGGCTAAACAATAAAGCCAGCGCGCCAACTAACACATAAGGGTGCTTAACGATGTCCTTGACGATATCTGACCAGTCAAACTGGTAGTCTAGCCAGACATAACTGGTCACATGTAAACAGGCGTAGGCAAACATCCACAAGCCCAGCAAGCGGCGTACGGCGATCAACCAGCCTTGCTGCGTGAGATGTTTGAGCGGTGTCACACTTAGGGATAGTAACAAAAATACCAGCGCCCACGTGCCGGTCGAGCGTTCAATAAACTCTACCGGATTCGCGCCCAGCTCGTTGGTGACCCCAAGATAGACCAGGCGCAACAGCGGCAATAATGCACCCAGCCAAACCAATATTTTCAACCCATTGATGCGGCTTTTGACAGACATGGAAGGTAACGAAAATACACGTTCCATATTAGAAGTTTTTCTTCAAGTCCATGCCGGTATACAAACTGGCGACTTCGTCATAACCGTTAAACAGCCTGGTTTTCACGCGCCCGGCAAACAGTCCTGCGCCGATACGCTTCTCTGAGGACTGCGTCCAGCGTGGATGATCAACTTGCGGGTTCACGTTCGCGTAAAACCCGTATTCACGCGGGCTGGCGCGCATCCAGCTTGTGGTTGGCATCTGCTCGACAAAGCGGATGGTAGAAATGGCCTTGGCGCCCTTGAAGCCATATTTCCATGGCACGACCAGCCGCACAGGCGCACCATTCTGGTTAGGCAACACTTTGCCGTACAGCCCCACGGCGAGAAGTGTCAGGGGTTGCATGGCCTCATCCATGCGCAAACCCTCCACATACGGCCAGTCCAGTATCGGCATGCGCGCGCCAGGCATATGCCGGGGATCATTGTAGGACACAAACTCGATATATTTTGCATTGCCAGTCGGTTGCGCCCAGTCAATCAGCGCCTTTAGCGGCAAGCCTATCCATGGGATGACCATAGACCACCCCTCGACACAGCGCATACGGTAAATCCGCTCTTCCAGCGGTGCCAGCTTCATCAGCTGCTCAATGCTGATGGTTTTGGCTTGCTTGACCGCACCTTCTATCTTGATGGTCCATGGCGTCGGCTTGAACAGCACAGCCTCACGCGCCGGATCTTCTTTACCGGTGCCAAATTCATAATAGTTGTTGTAATTGGTCACATCCTGCAAAGAGGTTAACGTTTCTTCCTTACCAAAGGCAGTTTTTTGAAACTCCAGGGATTGAGTAGCCTGCGCGGTTTTCGGCAACCAGATACTGGCAGCGGCGACACCAGCGGCCTTGATTAAAGTACGGCGTTGCTCAAACACCGCTTGCGGCGTGATTTCGGAGGGTAAGATTCCGCTGGGGTTACTGCGGTGAGGGTCAAATTGCATGATGTTTCCTGTGTGGTGACAATTGTATGTTTGTCGCGTATGACAGGAAAACCTTACAGGGGATTCCAAATAAAAATAATTCTTTTGATCAGCTTGGAGTTTTGACTTGCCAGCATGGGGGGTGCTTTTCCAGCCCTCCCCCTTTAATTAAGTATGCTAGCGGGTACAGAAGTTACTTGGTCTGGGCCAATAACGTATCCAGTTCAGGGTCTTTCAATTTGGCAGCGATCACGCCTGCTTGCTGTAGTAATTGTTGTGCCGCCACATGATCCCCCTGAGCCTTTTTTGAAGCTGCCCATAGGATGGCGGTCTTGGCTTCATAAAATTCGCCGCCATTGTCATGCGCATAGTCCATCAAGCGCTGGTAGGTTTTGTCTGCCCCGACAAAGTCTTTTTTATCGGTAAACAATTGCCCCAAAGTCAGGCTGGCTTCAGCATATTGGTCAGGGGAGCCTGATTTGCGCAGCATCATGACGCCCTTGAGCTGATATTCAATCGCTTTTTCAGCCTCATGCAATTGCTGATAGGTCATGGCTTCGTGGATATAGCTATCCGCGCGCTCGTCGTCGTTCAAGGAGAGCTTTTCGCCAGCTTCAAATGATTTGAGCGCGTCAGCATACTGCTCCATTTCAAAATAGGCTTCGCCGATCAGGTTGTGGGCAACACGGGCATAGCGGCGCATGTTTTGCTGCTCGCTAAACTTGAGTGCCTGCTGGTAACTTTCCAGCGCTGCCGCATGTACCTTGGCTTCCAGCTGTGCATTCCCCAACAGCATATGCGCCGCAATCAGATCCAATCCTTCTGGTTTGAGGTTAAGGGCCTGTTTAAAGCTCTGCTGGGCGGCGGTGTTATCCCCTAAACCCGATTGCGCGCGGCCTTTGCAAAGCCAAAACTCAGCTTGTTTAGCATGCTGCTCAGCCAGTTTGACGGCTTCAGTATATTGCCGTTTTTGTACGGCAGTATCACAGGCATCCAACGCAGCATCCTTAGCCATTGATTCATTAATAATCAATAAATTAAAAGCTAAAATTAAAGTTAATTTTAAGTTCATATTCAGAATAAACTCGATTGTTTTGTGTGAGGTTCGGTTGAATCAGTGGGCGTTTCCGCGGTAATGTCATCATCAGAAGCGGCCTGTAACATGGCGAACAATGCAGCCTCATCCAGAATGGCGATATTCAGTTGCTGCGCTTTTTCAAGTTTGCTGCCCGCCTCTTCTCCGGCCACCACATAACTGGTTTTGGCCGAGACACTGCCGCTGACCTTACCGCCCGCGGCTTCAATCATCGCTTGGGCTTGGTCACGCTTAAGCGTAGGTAAAGTGCCAGTGAGCACAAAGGTTTTGCCAGCAAACGGGGTCAAAGTGGCTTTTTTTTCAATGTCGGCCCAATGCACGCCTAAATCGCGCATGGCAGCTATCACTTCGCGGTTATGCGGTTCCTGAAAGAACTGATAAGCGGCTTCTGCCACAATCGGCCCGACATCCTTGACTTGCGTGAGTGCGGCTACATCAGCCTGGATCAAGGCATCAAGATTACAAAAATGTTGTGCCAGGTCTTTTGCAGTGGCCTCACCCACATTGCGAATACCTAATGCATAAATAAATCTGGGCAAGGTCGTTTGCTTGCTTTTTTCAATGGCTGCCAGCACATTCTGTGCAGACTTTTCCGCCATCCGTTCGAGGTCACTGAGCATAGGCAACGTCAGCCGGTAAATATCATCGAGGTGATGCACAAGCTCGCGGTCAACCAGCTGGTCTACCAACTTTTCGCCCAGGCCCTCTATATCCATCGCGCGGCGTGAAGCAAAGTGCGTAATAGCCTGTTTGCGCTGTGCCGGACAAATTAATCCGCCAGTACAGCGCGCGACCGCCTCATCTTGCGGACGGACCACATGCGAACCACACTCTGGGCAGACAGCAGGCATCACAAAGCTGCGTGCATCTGCTGGACGCAACTCTAGTTTCACCGAAACGACCTCCGGGATCACGTCCCCTGCCCGTCTTACAATCACGGTGTCTCCAATGTGGATATCTTTACGCCGTAATTCATCCTCGTTATGCAAAGTGGCATTGGTCACCGTGACACCACCGACAAATACCGGTTTCAACCTGGCCACAGGCGTAATCGCACCCGTGCGGCCCACCTGTACGGTGATATCCTCAACCAGGGTGGTCGCTTCTTCGGCCGGAAACTTATGTGCCACCGCCCAGCGTGGCGCACGCGAGACAAAGCCCAGGTCGGCCTGCAAGGTAAAGTCATTTACTTTATAAACCACGCCATCAATATCAAACGGTAACTGGTGCCGTTTTTCGCCAATCTCGGCGTAGTATTCACGCAGGCCCTGGGCACCGGATTTAACGGCACGTAAATCACTGACAGGAAAACGTAAGTCAGCCAAATATTGCATGGCTTGAGCATGAGAATGTAATTCTGGGATGCCGATGCTCGCCCCCAAGCCATAAGCAAAAAAATGTAGGGGACGTTTTGCGGTAATCTGCGGATCCAATTGCCGCAGACTCCCCGCGGCCGCATTGCGGGGATTGGCAAACAGTTTGCCTTTGGCAGCCGCCTGTTGCTGGTTTAGCTTTTCAAAGTCTTTTTTTAGCATCAAGACCTCTCCGCGCACTTCAAGTAATGCGGGAGGCTGGGGGAGATTCAACCGGCTGGGAATCGCACGTATGGTTTTGAGGTTGTGAGTGACATTTTCACCTGTGTAGCCATCGCCACGGGTGGCGCCTTGCACAAATATGCCGTGCTCATAGGTCAAGGTGATTGCCAGGCCATCAAACTTGGGCTCGACCGCATATTCGACCACCGCCTCCCCCGTGCCTTCGCGCACCCGCCGGTCAAATGCGTCAAGTTCGGCGTCTGAAAACGCATTATTGAGAGAAAGCATGGCTTGCCGATGCTGCACACTCTCGAATGCAGATAAAGCCTGCCCCCCCACACGCTGGCTGGGGGAGTCTGCCGTAATTAACGCTGGATATTGCTGCTCAATATCGACTAACTGGCGATAGAGGCCATCATATTCACTGTCGCTGACTAAGGGCGCATCCAGCACATAATAATGGTAGTCGTACTCGGCAATACGTTGCTTAAGCTGCTGTAGCGCCAGCGCAGCCTCTTGCATCGTGATCATCAGGAGAACAGGCGCTGGGCATGGCGGCTGCCAGGAATAATGCCCTGGGATGCCATCGCGTTAGAGATATTTTTCAATTGCTGGCGAATTTTATCCAGCTGTGGATCACCAATCGCTTTGCGATTGACGTCTATCAGGCTCGCATTGAGGCTGGTCGCCAGGTGACGTGCAATCTCGACCATCTGGTCAAATACCTGCATGCTGTCAGGCGTGGTAGGAATATCCAGCTGGAAAGTCACGCCTGTCATCACTGCAGACTTCAACATATCCGCAGAAAACGGCTTACCCTCATAATTTCGCACTGAAAACACCAATTGGCCGTCAGCGTTAAACAATTCAAAGCGCCCCTCGGCACTGAGCTGCATGCCACATGCTTCGGCCAATCCACGCAGTTTAGTCGCATGGAACATGCCCTGATTGGCTAAGACGTGAAATTCAACCGCTTTATCCACCTCAATACAGAAAGCATCAATCGCCTGCGCTTGAGAGGCTGGTTCATATCCACCTTGCCAGACGACAGTTAAGCCCAATGCACGCGCCAAGGTTTCCATAGACTTCTGGAAACGTTTGAGTGTTTCCACATCAACCGGACCACCGCGGTCGGCCAATTGCAAACTGCAAGCTACCTGGCTGGCTGGTGTTTGTGTTTGCATGGCCGCAGCATCCAGGCTTAATACGTCTTGCCACTCACCTGTGGCTGAGTTTTGAGCCCAAAGGGTAGCATGCTGCGGGAAGGTTCTCACTTCTGCTTGCATATCTTCCAACTCCACCAGCATGACCCCTAATGGCGCATCAATCAGCCCCACCCAGTCCATGGAGGGGTGCACTTCGGCTGGCAGTCCAGAGGAAGATTGAGAATCAGGCTGTTCAGCGATCGATTCAATCTGCTGTTTTTCAACTTGTGGGCTTGCAAAAACCAACGCTGGTTGCTCAACGGCCTCCGCCAGGACAGGCTCTGCCACTGGCGGTTGATAAGCGGGAGGCTCTACCGGCGCGGTGGGGGTCGCCTGGTTTGCGTCATTTAACACCGGCGTTTTTGCTTGCTGCACTGTGACTGGCTTAACCGGTGTAGAAACAGGTGCTGACTTCGGTTTGATCTGGACTGGCTCTGCTGCTTTTATGGATTCTGTACTGGAAAATTCAGGTTCAATTTTCGTTGCGGATTGGGCAGCAGGACGCATGCCCGTTTGGCGGACGCGTGGCTCAGACATCCACCCCTCGACCTCCTCAGAGACAGGCGTGGTATCGATCGCGGCCTTCTTGCCGCCTTCCTTACCTTTAGCTAAGGGTTCACTATCCAGCAGATCACTGCGGGTATGGCTAAAACGGTATTCAACGTCTCTACGATATTTTTTTTCCTGCCACCAGTTGAATACAACCACTGCCAGAACGATGCTGACCCCGAGCAACACCAATATCATCCACAAATCAGACATGTGACTTAACAATCCTTTATAACGCTTGCATTATGATACAACAAAACTGCCGCTAAGCCGCATGCATGCGGATAGCCTCGTCAATATCGACATCGACAATCCGCGAGACACCGGACTCTTGCATGGTGACACCAATCAGCTGCTCAGACATCTCCATGGTGATTTTGTTGTGTGAAACAAATAGGAATTGGGTTTTTTCTGACATCACACGCACCAGTTGGCAAAAACGTTCAGTGTTGCTGTCGTCCAGCGGTGCATCGACCTCATCCATCAAACAGAATGGCGCCGGATTTAATCTGAATAAGGCAAACACCAGCGCCATGGCCGTCAGCGCCTTTTCCCCTCCGGATAATAACTGGATGGTGGTATTTTTTTTGCCGGGCGGCTGCGCAAACACTTGCACCCCGGTATCCAGAATTTCATCGCCCAAAAGCTCCAGCTTGGCATTGCCACCGTTAAATAAGGTATTAAACAGCTCGCCAAAATGCCGGTTGGCTTCATCAAAGGTGGCGCGCAGTTTACCGCGGGTTTCACGGTCTATTTTCTGAATCGCCTCTTCCAGCGTTTCACTGGCCGTTAGCAGGTCTTGGAGCTGGTTGTCGAGATAGCCTTTACGCTCCTGCTCGCTGGCCAATTCTTCAATCGCAGCCAGATTGACTGCACCGAGTTGTTGGATTTGCTGTTGCAGCTTTTGTGTCGTTTGGGCCAGTATTTCTGCTTTGCTGTCATGATCCAGACCTTGCTGAAGCATTACTTCATCCAGGCCGGTTTCAGCCAAGGACTGCTGGCATTGCTCGACTTGCAGCTGACAGGCCTGCTGCTTAAGGCGGCGTTGCTCGAGTGTGTCGCGCAAAGGATGCAGTTGCTGCTCAATCTGCATGCGCTGACGCTCTTCAGCCTGCAAAGCAGATTCTTTCTGCGCCAGATCGTTACGCACTTGCGCCAGCGCTTGCTCACACGTGTGCTGCTTGTTTAAGGCTTCAGCCAAATGCGTCTTCAAAGTTTCCATGGCGCTAATCGCGAGTGTTTGCTCGGTCTCTTGCAGACGTAATTGCAAATGCTCACGCTCTTGACTGAGATGGCTCAAGCGTTGCTGCAAATCATTGACGGCATTTTGCAATAACGTTTGCTCAAACACCTGGGACTGATGGGCTTTTTCTGCCTGCTGCACGTGTTCACGCAGGTCAAAATAAGCTTGCTCTGATTGGTGCTTGAGTGACTGCGCCTCGCGTGCCGCCTGCTCCAGGCTGGAAAACTGCGCTTGATGCTGCTCTATCCGTGCTTGCGCCTGGGAAATCTCGTCTTGCAGACTCTGCTGCTTGACCTGCAGCGCTGACAGGTCCTGTTGCAAGGCGGTTTGCCGACGCGTAGCGTTGTCATAAGACTGCTGCAAGCTTGCTCGTTGCATTTGTGCCTCATGGATTGCTGCGGTAAGTTGCTTGATCCTGGGTTGCGCATGCTGCTGTTGCTGCCGACAGTCCAGTAGTCTTTGTTCAATGCGCTGCACTTGTTGCTGGGCGTCATTCACCGCACCTTGTGCGGCTTTCAAACCGGTCTGTAATTGATCCAGTTGCTGCTGCCGTTCCAGCACCCCTTGCATGGCATTCTGGCGACCGTGATAAACCACGCTATACCGTTGATAGAGATCTCCCTGCTTGCTCAATAGACTTACTCCTGGCGGGAGTTGCGACTGCAATTTTTCGACCTGGGTGACATCTTCAATCACATAAATGCCCATCAGCCAGTGCTGCAAAACACCGGCAACCTCTGGTTGCTTAAGCGTGAGCAAACTATACAGGCTAGGCAATCCTTGCCAACGCTCAGATAGGCTATCGCTTTCCACGCCAGGCATGGCAATGGCTAACGCGGCTTGCGGATGCGGTAATGCTGTCAATGCAGATAAAGACGCAGACAGCAAGGCATTCAATCTATGGCCCAGAACCGCTTCGAGCGCAGGCTGCCAAGCGGTATCGACTTGTACGGCTTGCCACAAACGTATCGACGATTGCAAACCGCTTTTTTGCAACCACGGCCCCAGCTGTTGGTCTTGCTTAAGGCTTTGCTGTAGTTTTTGCAAAGACTGTATTTCGGCCTCAAGCTGGTTGAGTTGACGTTGCGACTGCTGCCAGTCTTGCCTGGCTTGCTGCAAAAGTGGCTGCTGCTTTTGTTCGTCCTCTCGCCATTGCTTTAGCTGCTGCTCTTCCTGCTGTAGTTCGGCTTGATATTGCTCCTGTTGCTGCGTATAACGCGCTAACGCCTGCATATCTGGCAAGGCCCAGGTTGACAACTCACTCTGTAATTGTTGTAAGCGCTGATTGGCTTCTGAGAGATTGCGTTGCAAAAACTGTAGCTTATTTTGCTCAAGCTGGATTTGCTGTCGGCAATGTTGTACGGCTTGTTGTGCCTCATTAGCGGCTTGCTGAATGCCTTGCAACTGGGACGACTGCGCAGGCAAGGCTTGTTGTAAGGTTTGTACCTGTTGCGATTGCTCAGTCATGGCTTGTTGCGCTAACGCGAGTGCGGCTGTTTTTTCGTCCAGCTGCTGTTGCAACTGCAATTGCTGCTGGCTGCCACGTTCTATCTGCCCCTGAATCTGTTGTTGCTGTTGTAACAACCTGAGGCGGGCCTCTTCTGATTGTTTCACTTGTAAATCCAGATTGGACACTTGCGCATTGGCCTCGTAGAACGCCGCTTGCGCCGTATGCAATTCGCTAGAGACCGTTTGCTGCTGCTGGCGCGCTTGCTCCAAAGCCAGCTCGCAATGCCGTAATGCCGCCATTTTCTCCTCAAGCGCATTGACCGCTTGCTCTACGGCTTGTGAAGCGGATTCATAAGCTAGCACGGCATCCCGCTTGCGCAACCACCACCACTGCGCCTCGGCCAACTTAAACGCCGTTTGCAGTGACTGATATTTCTGCGTCACCACAGCTTGTGCCTCCAGCTTGAGAATCTGCTTGTTCATTTCGCGTGAAATGTCTTCTACACGCGCCAGATTTTCTCGGGTATCACGCAGGCGCAGCTCTGTTTCACGCCGGCGTTCTTTATATTTGCTGATTCCTGCGGCCTCTTCAAGAAATACACGTAGCTCTTCGGGCCTAGCTTCAACAATCCGTGAAATGGTATTTTGACCGATGATGGCATACGCCCGCCCGCCAAGGCCAGTACCAAGAAATAAGTCTGCCACATCGCGACGGCGTACCGCAGTGTTATTAATATAGTAGGTAGAGCCTTTATCGCGTTCGATCACTCGCTTGACCGAGATTTCGGCATATTGATTCCACTCACCACTGGCACCTCCCAGGCTGTTATCAAAGATAAGTTCGACGCTGGCGCGCGAGATCGGCTTGCGTTGCGAGGATCCGTTAAAAATAACCGCATCCATGGCATCAGCACGCATTTCCTTAGCAGAAGACTCACCCAACACCCAGCGGACTGATTCCATGACATTAGACTTGCCACAGCCATTTGGCCCTACCACGCCTACCCGACGCCCATGCAGGTGGATGGTCGTTGGATCAACAAAAGACTTGAACCCCGCAAGTTTTAAATGTGTCAGACGCAAAGTAAGTAAACCGCTTATTAGAATTTGAGTGGTAGCTTAAGCGGTATAATACCCATTTTAAGACGAAACATACGCACAATGAACGAACATTTACTTGGTGGAAAACCCACAGCACAACCAACCAAAGCCCTGGAAACCTTTGACAACCCAAACTCGCAAAGAGACTTCCATATTCATATGGAAATCCCCGAGTTTACCTGTTTGTGCCCCAAAACCGGCCAACCTGACTTTGCAGTGATCTATCTGGACTATATCCCCAACAAACTATGTGTTGAGCTAAAAAGTCTTAAACTTTACATGTGGTCATTCCGCAATGAGGGCTGCTTCCACGAAGCCGTCACCAATCAGATCCTCGATGATCTCGTCTCGGCCATTGACCCGAAATTTATGCGTGTAACGGCTAAGTTTTATGTCCGTGGCGGCATCTTCACTAATGTGGTGGCGGAGCATCGTGCTGCAGGCTGGCAACCACAGCCATATGTAGAGTTATCGCAATTTTCGGCTCAAAGTAATATCCGCGGATAAACGCTTACCCAAAATAAAAACCCGGCATTGCCGGGTTTTTTACTGTGATGTTACTGTAAAACAGCATTCCTCAAGTCTTTGAGGCTATCAAACAAAACTTTAGGTATTCTTAAAAAGAAGATTATTTGAGGCCGTTCGTTGAGGCCAACATCTAACTATTTTTTTCGCGCGACGATCACACAAATAAGCCCTAAACCAATTGCGATGAGACTCATACTCTCGGGCTCTGGTACAGACATCTTATCTGTCGCCCTTGCGTATGTTGCAACGGAGATCATCCACCCTGCGAGCAATATAATTTTTGATAGCATATTTTTCCTTATATTTATGAATGCTTCCACTAAAGAGGCGTGTTAATAGCATTAACGCCCGATGCGGCAAAATCTTTAACATCGCATTAAAACTGTCAGGAGTGAATATTGCTAAGATTGACGACGCAAAACTTACAAAAGCATGACCACTAAGGTATTGAGAGTGAATGCGAGATTTTATTTAAAATAAAACCACGTTAAAGCAGGCGCTTTAACGCTATAGAAATTGATTAGCTACTTTTGATTTAATGCTAGAAATCACTGAGTGATTTTTGGCGTCCCCACGGGGATTCGAACCCCGGTCGCCTCCGTGAAAGGGAGGTGTCCTAGGCCTCTAGACGATGGGGACCTAAGAAATTTAACAACCCGTGCATTATACCAGTTTTTCAAATAATTGAAATATTTATTTTTAAAAAAATTCAATATTTTCAATCACTTGGTGGAGATAAGCGGGATCGAACCGCTGACCTCTTGCATGCCATGCAAGCGCTCTCCCAGCTGAGCTATACCCCCGAATCTCTGGTATTGCAGCTCTTTGTTTTGCAGTGCAATTCAAAGAAGGCGCCATATTAATGATGGCTAGATATCTTGTCAACGACTTTGATAAGAAAAGATGAAAAAAACTTTATATCGTTTTGTTTTACCTTGCTCTGCCCATTTTTAAGGCAGAGCTTGCGGTCAAATCAGGTGGATGCTTTATTTGAGGTAAGGTTTGATTTTGCCCAGAATCTCATCACTTTCAGGACGGGTCATGCTGTTAAATGAGTAAATCTTTTGGCCACCTGGCAGAATCACATATTTATAGAAGTTCCATTGCGGCGCCTGGCCGGTCTGTTTAATCAATTGCTGGTAAAACGGATTAGCATTACTCCCAGTCACACTGGATTTTTCCACCATCGGAAACTTGACAGAATAGGTCAGTTTACAGAAGTCGCCAATTTGCTTGTTGTTACCAGGTTCTTGCCGGAAATCGTTTGAGGGGAACCCAATCACAACCAAGCCTTTATCTTTATATTGCTCATACATGGCTTCCAGCGCTTCAAATTGTGGCGTAAAGCCGCATTTACTTGCGGTATTTACAACGATCACGGGTTTGTCTTGAAATTGACAAAAATCGACAGTTTGACCTTGTAGGGTCTTAAACTGGTGCTGATAAAATGGTAAGCAATCAGCCTGGGCCATGGTTATCCCCCCCAAGGTTAAAAACATCAATATAAAACTGCGCATTGCATCTCTCCAGATAGTTATGGTTGTGTTATGCCTTTGTAGACAATGTGTTAGCTTGATTGTTCTCTACTGAATCGGGCTATTTTACTTTTTTTAATATCCGCCGTTAATCTTATTGTAAGGAACCTTTGCCATGCTTGGCACAGTCTATGCTAAAGACTACTCAAAGGGATTGAATACTGACAGGTTTTGTTAACAGAATAACGTCATGGGAGATCATCATGTTACAAAAAGCAGCACCTAACGACAAATTCAAGAAAATTGATCAAATGCTGGAAGACTTTGCAGGCGATGAAGTGGATGATTTTGATAGCGGCTATGGCAGCTATGAAAAAAGTCATAAGCACTATTCTGCCGACGAAGACGCATTGATGAATATTGATGATTTGTATTAATGCATGATTTGCAATCGGTAATCACGCATCAGCGTGAATCCTGGTTGCTGATATAATGGCGTGATGGAAATTACTACACGCTTGGAATTCGATGCCGGTCATCGTATTCCTGATCACAAAAGTCAATGCCGTAATCTGCACGGTCATCGCTACGCAATTGAAATTACATTGTCTGGACAAATCATCCAGGCGGAACGTGCCTCAGAAAATGGCATGGTGATGGATTTTGCCGATGTGAAAAGAATTGCCCGAGAAACCATCGTTGATCGCTGGGATCATGCTTTTCTGGTTTACCACGGCGACACCGCGGTACTGGACTTTCTAAATAGCCTGCCCAACCACAAGACAGTGGTATTCCCGACCATCCCAACGGCCGAAAACATGGCTGCTGAAGCCTTTAAGCTGCTCAAGGCGCAATATCGTGATACCTTCGGTAATCAGCTTAAACTGGAGAGAGTACGCCTTTACGAAACGCCCAATAGCTGGACGGACGCATTCGATTATAGTTAGTACGCCACATCACTCAGGCTTGCCATCACCCGCTTCAGTGAGATCTCCCAGTCAGGTAAACTCAAACCAAACACTTGCGCCAGCTTATCACTCACCAGCCTTGAGTTTTGTGGGCGACGGGCTGGCGTTGGATATTCCGCAGATGAAATGGCTTGCAGTTCTTTGAGCATTAAGGCTGGCCAGCCTTGTTGTTTTGCACGTGCTTGATACTGCGCCATGATTTCACTGGCAAAGCCATACCAGCTGGTTTCACCTCGATTCACCAAATGATAAATCCCGGTTTGCTCAGGGTTGAGCGGCTGCCAGCGTTCAATTAATTGCGCGACTGCTTCAGCAATGGCGATATCGGCCGTGGGGGCGCCATGCTGGTCCGCCACAATGCGTAGTTGTTCCCTACTCTGTGCTAAGCGGATGATGGTTTTGAGGAAGTTCTTGCCGTAGCTACCATAGACCCAACTGGTACGCAGGATGAGATGTGGGAGGCCAACCGCAGCAATTGCCTGCTCGCCAGCGAGTTTGCTGGCGCCATAGACACTGACCGGATTGACTGCGTCCGTTTCAAGGTAGGCACTGGATTTGCTGCCGTCATACACGTAATCGGTAGAGAAATGGATGAGCGCTGCATTCAGTCGTGCGGCTTCTTCTGCAATGACTTGTGGGGCCGTGGCGTTGATGGCAAAGGCCAGTTCATGCTCGGTTTCGGCCTGGTCTACCGCGGTATAGGCGGCAGGGTTAATAATCAGGTCAGGTTTGACCTGCCTGATCACTTGCCGGATCTGCTCTGTCTGGCTAAGGTCCAGTTGTTGGCGGGTACAACTGACAAGCTCTACATCAGTAATGCGCTGTTGTAGCAATTGCGCTGCAATGGCATGTCCAACCTGACCGTTGATACCTGTTAGCAGGATTTTCTTCATGTGTGGGCACAAGGTCTAATTAAAGGTTATCCAAATTAATCAAATTTGGGGGCTTCTGTCCAAGGGAGTCCTTGCTGATCTTTGGCGGACAAGCTAGGGGCAAAGTCTAGCGGCCAGTCTATGCCAATCGTAGTGTCATCCCACTTGAGACAGGCTTCATGCTGTGGTGCATAGTAATCTGTCGTTTTATACAGAAAGTCAGCCGTTTCTGAGAGCACCACAAAACCATGCGCAAAGCCAGGTGGAATCCAGAGCTGACGGTGATTTTCAGCGCTTAAATGCACGCCTTCCCATAGTCCAAAGGTCGCTGAACTCTGACGCAAATCGACAGCGACATCAAACACCTCCCCAGCAACCACTCTGACCAGCTTGCCCTGCGCTTGCTGAATCTGGTAATGCAGGCCACGCAATACACCTTTGGCCGAACGGGAGTGGTTATCTTGCACGAAAGTCACCTCTAGATCCGTGGCTTGCTTGAAGGCTTGCGCATTGAAGCTTTCCATAAAAAACCCCCGGGCATCACCGAACACCTTGGGTTCTAGAATTAATACTTCTGGAATTTTAGTGGCAGTCACCTGCATCAAAACACCCGTTCTTTTAAAATCAGTTTCAAATATTGCCCGTATCCATTCTTGGCATATTTGTCGGCTAACTTATCCAGTTGCTCTGCATTAATAAAGCCCTGCCGGTAGGCAATTTCTTCCAGACAGGCAATTTTCAAGCCCTGGCGTTTTTCGATGGTTTGAATAAAGCCACTGGCTTCGAGCAAAGACTCGTGCGTGCCGGTATCCAGCCACGCCATGCCTCGTCCCATGACTTCGACATTGAGATCACCTGCCGCTAAATAATGTTTATTAACGTCCGTGATCTCCAGTTCGCCACGGGCCGAAGGCTTGAGGTTCTTGGCAATATCAACGACACGCTGATCGTAAAAATAAAGCCCTGTCACCGCATAGCGCGATTTAGGATGGGCCGGCTTTTCTTCCAGACTAATCGCAGCACCCTTGGCATCAAACTCAACCACACCATAGCGCTCTGGGTCATTGACAGGATAAGCAAATACCGTGGCCCCCTGCTCGCGCTTACCGGCAGTCATAGCCATTTCACCGAGCTCATGTCCGTAAAAAATATTGTCACCCAGTACCAAGGCACTGGTATCGTTACCAATGAACGACTCGCCGAGGATAAAGGCTTGTGCCAGTCCATCCGGTGAGGGTTGTATCTGGTATTCAATGCGCATGCCCCATTGGCTACCATCGCCTAGCAGTTCTTTGAAGCGTGGGGTGTCCATCGGGGTAGAAATAATCAGGACTTCACGGATGCCTGCCAGCATGAGGGCTGACAGGGGGTAATAAATCATGGGTTTGTCATATACCGGTAGCAGTTGTTTGGAGACGACTTGCGTCACTGGATACAAGCGGGTGCCGGAGCCGCCGGCCAATACGATGCCTTTTCTTGCCATTATGCTAACTCCTCGCCACGTTCATGGTAGTTTGTACTGAGCCAGTGCTGATATTCGCCGCTAGTGACGCGTGAGACCCATTGAGCATGTTCCAGATACCAACGCACCGTTTTGCGGATACCGGTATCAAAGGTTTCTTGTGGTTTCCAGCCTACGGTCTGCTCGATTTTGCTGGCGTCAATGGCGTAGCGCAGGTCATGGCCTGGACGGTCTTTGACAAACGTAATCTGGTCGCGATAGCTGCCTTGCGCTTTGGGGCGTTCCTGATCGAGGATATCGCACAGCGTATGTACAACGTCCAGATTGGTTTTCTCGTTCCAGCCACCGATATTGTAGGTCTCGCCAGGCAAGCCCTTAGCCAGCACTTTACGGATGGCACTGCAGTGGTCTTCGACATACAGCCAGTCACGGATATTGCTACCGTTACCATAGATCGGTAAGGGTTTGCCAGACAAGGCGTTATGAATTACCAACGGAATCAATTTTTCCGGGAAGTGGTAAGGGCCATAATTATTGGAGCAATTAGTGGTAAGGGTCGGCAGGCCATAGGTGTGATGATAGGCACGCACCAAATGATCTGAGGCCGCTTTTGAGGCTGAATAAGGGCTATTGGGCTGGTAAGGGTTGGTTTCCTTGAAAGCTGGATCATTCGGACCCAGCGAGCCATACACTTCATCGGTAGACACATGCAGGAAACGGAAAGACTGTTGTGACTCTACCGGCAGTGCTTGCCAATAGGCGCGGACCTCTTCAAGCAGGTTAAACGTACCGACCACATTGGTCTGGATAAACGCATCAGGACCATGGATAGAGCGGTCTACATGACTTTCGGCCGCAAAATTAAGCACCGCCCTCGGCTTGTGGGTTTCCAGCAGGGTTTTCACCGCCGCGCGGTCACCGATATCCGCATGAATGAACACATGGTCCGGGTCGTGGCTAATCTCCGCCAGATTCTCCATATTGCCCGCATAGGTGAGCTTGTCCAGGTTGACCAACTTACCCAGCTTCAACTTTATCCAGGCATTGACAAAATTGCTACCGATAAATCCGGCGCCCCCAGTGACTACAATGGTGTCTGTGTGCATAGAATCTCTGCTTAATAATTATTCACAACGTTGAAATATCTTTTGATATTACTGCAAGCATCAGGCATCTAAACAGTAAATAAACGCCGCAGACGCGCATCAAATCACAACAAAAGACGATTTTCACCAGGGCAAAGCGCCAGATTTGCTGAGACTTTCAATATATTGCTGATGGCTGACCAGCTCTTCTTCACTCGGCTGTAATCGCTTTAGTGCAGAGAAGTCGACCTCGATATGGCTCTGCGCCGTGGTTTGTTGTTCAGGCGTGGAAAGCTCCATCAATAAGCTTTCTTGTCCGCGCGTCATGGCAATGTAGACATCGGCAAGCAGTTCGGCATCTAGCAAAGCACCGTGCAAGGTCCGCTGCGAGTTATCGATACCGTAGTGACGGCATAAGGCATCGAGGTTATTCCGCTGCCCTGGACGCATTTCCTTGGCCATTTTCAAGGTGTCGATGACACCACTGATGAAAGATGCCAACGGATCCATCCCTAACCTGGACAATTCCATGTTAAGGAAGCCCACATCAAACGGCGCATTATGGATAATCAGTTCTGCGCCACGGATAAACTCGATAAAATCCTGTGCAATTTGCGCAAATAGCGGCTTATCCTGCAAGAACTCCAGTGAAATGCCATGCACTTCCTGCGCACCGGCATCAATCTCCCGCTCAGGATTGATATACAAATGAAAATGGCGCTGAGTCGGCCGGCGATTTAACATCTCAACCGCCGCGATTTCAATAATCCGGTGTCCCTGATCGGGATAGAGTCCAGTGGTCTCCGTATCCAGAAAAATCTGTCTCATTTAAACAGCACTCCTATTCTTATCTCATTGCCACAGTCAGCACACCTTGATTTGCCAACGCATCTGCACGCTCGTTGCCTGCATTACCGGCATGCCCCCTCACCCAAATCCATTCAATCTGGTGAGGTTTGGCGATGTCATCGAGCTGTTGCCACAAGTCAGCATTTTTAACAGGCTTTTTATCCGCTGTACGCCATTGCTTGAGTTTCCAGCCTGCCAGCCACTCCGTCATTCCTTTTTGCACATAGCTGGAATCGGTATAGACCCTAACACTTGAAGGCTTCTTGAGCGCTTGCAAGCCCTGGATCACCGCTGTCAGCTCCATGCGGTTGTTCGTAGTCAATGCTTCACCACCGTAGAGCGATTTTTCATGCTCGCCAGCCTTGAGCCATACACCCCAACCACCCACACCCGGGTTGCCCTTGCAAGCACCATCAGCGTAAATTTCTATCCATTGTTGATTCGACATCCGCGCATTCTAACTGCTTTTGCCCATTTTTTTGTATGCTGGAGCGGCCTTTTCTTACTTGCAAAGCCGGATTCAACGCTAGCTTTTTCCACTCCGGTTTTAGCAAGCGGATATTGAGGACTCTTTTTTTGGCAATCAAAAAATAAATGCCACCACTCATACCGCAAAGTCGGGCGCCCCAGCGTTCCAGGCAAGCCTGACGTGCCAGCCAGTCAGGGTCATTGAATGGAAAAGCGTGCATCAAATAACCACTTTGCACCACTTCAAAACCTAACACATTTAACCAGTCACGAATGCGCCAGGCGGTAAACAACCGGCTGAATCTGCCAGCCTGCTTGAATTGCCCGACCCTAGCGCGCATGCCCAAACAACTTGCTGGACTTACTCCGGTTAGCATCAAGGTGCCTTCTGGCACCAGGACTCGGAACACTTCACGCAGTGTCTGCTGAGGATTCGCACACTGCTCTAGCACATGCGGCATGCAGACCAAATCGACTGCATTTTCAGCAAATGGCAAGAACTCACTTTCACATAATAATGATGTATTGGCTGATGGCGTCAGCTGCAAAGAGTGTTTATAAGGGATCCGGCACTGCTCAAGCAGGTCATGCGCTTGCCAGCCGATCTGCAGCGCATGAAAGCCGAACACGTCTGCCACAGCTTGTGCGTATATAGGCGTTTCACGCGCGACAATATATTGCCCCAGAGGCATTTGTTCAAAAAACACTGGCTGGCTTGATTGCAAGATAAATTTCCTCAGGCACTTAAAACACCGCTGGAATACTGGTCAAGGAATCGCCCTTGACAAGCATCATGATTTTTTCAATGATGCGTGATGGACAAAAGTTCTGCAAGTATAGCAATGACTCCCCTGCCCGCTTTTAGCGATAACTACCTTTGGCTGATCCAGTTTGGCGCGCTGGCGTGGGTAGTCGATCCAGGCGATGCCAATGTGGTGGAGCAGGCGTTAAGTCTTAGCCATCTCACACTAAAAGGTATTTTGCTCACACATCATCATGCTGATCATGTGGGCGGCGCAGCCAGCTTGCAACAACATTGGCGATGCCCGGTGTACGCCCCAGACAGTTCACACCCCTCCTATCAGACCATGCAGACGATCCCCGTGCATGCTGGAGATAGCATCAGCCTGCTGCCAGACGGTATTTTAAGCTGTGAAGTGCTTGCCTTGCCGGGCCATACGCTTGATCACGTGGCTTATTATGTGAACCAACAGCATTTGTTTAGCGGCGACGTCCTGTTTGGTGCAGGCTGCGGCCGCTTGTTTGAGGGTTCGCCCGCGCAAATGTATGCTTCACTACAACTGATTGCTGCGCTGCCGGTTGAGACGCTCATTTATCCGGCGCATGAATATACCGCGCGCAATTTGGCTTTTGCGCAGACCATAGAACCAGATAACCGCGCATTACACCAACGCATCGAAAAAACGCAGTGGTTACGCAATCAGCAACATCCCAGTTTGCCAACGCCTTTATCACAAGAACTGGCGACCAATCCTTTTTTACGTTGCGAACAGCTGCGCCAGCGCCCGGAGTTTCAATCCCGTTCAGCACTAGACGTATTTACCGAACTTCGCACCCGCCGCAATGACTTCTAAACACATCAGCTTTAAGCACAGTCCGGGCCTGCTGGCAAGGGCTTGTCTCCCCCCGAATTTAACGTAGAATGATGTCCTCCTTAAAACGCATGTGTGCGTTAGGCCTATCTCAACCAGATCGGCACGGCTGCTATGGCCATCCGGATTTAGCAATCCATGTGTATCGCCCAGCGGTTTACACAACACTCTCAGGATAAAGTATTACCGTCATGCGTTTTAAAAGAATCATCGTCTGCATTGCACTTTCAGCCTCGCCATGGTTGGCACATGCTGAATATGTGGAACCAGCTACCATGTCTGATGACAATGGCAGTTATGACGAAAGCTATGGGGAATCAGGGACCGAAGGCTACACCTCCAGTTATCAGTTTGAAGATAGTCTGACCTTACAAAATAGTTTGTGGGATCGTGTGCGCGATGGCTTTAACATGCCGGACATCGATTCAAGCTACACCAACAAACATGAGCAATGGTATGCCTCACGCCCTGACTACGTTTCACGCATGTTGGAGCGGAGTAAAAAATATCTCTACCATATTGTGGTGGAGGTTGAGAAAAGAGGCATGCCCACCGAAATTGCGCTCTTACCTATGATAGAAAGTGGCTTTAATCCTAAAGCGCTGTCTACCAGCAAGGCGTCAGGGATCTGGCAATTTATCCCCTCCACCGGCAAAGACTTTGGGCTCAAGCAAAATTACTGGAAAGATTCCCGCAAAGATGTCACTGCGGCTACGCAGGCAGCACTGAACTACTTGCAAAGACTTTACACCATGTTTGGCGCCTGGGACTTGGCATTGGCAGCTTATAACGCGGGCGAAGGCACCGTTGCACGCGCCATTGAACGTAACGAGCGCCTGGGCTTACCTACCGATTACCAGCATCTGTCTTTACCGGATGAAACGCGCAATTACGTGCCCAAGCTGCAGGCGATCAAAAACATTATTTTCCGGCCTGAGCAATATGGGTTGACGCTCAACGAGATACCAAACCGCCCCTACTTTACTACCGTACAAGCCCCTAACAAGATTGATGCAAAATTGGCGGCCGAGTTGGCAGGGATAACGCTGGAAGAATTTAGTGCGTTAAACCCAAGCTTTACGCGCCCGGTACTCATTACCGAAAACAGTTATCAAAAGCTGTTGTTGCCAACGTGGGCAGCCAGCAACTTCACACAAAATTTAAATGCCTATAACCGGCCTCTGTCTAATTGGCACAGCTACCAGCCTAAGCGTGGCGAACGCCTAGGTACCATTGCCAGCAAGTTTGATATCAGTATTTATGAGCTCAGTGCGACCAATAACCTGAAGCCAAACCGCAACCTAATTGTGCGTCGCCCCTTGTTGGTGCCTGCGAGCGTTGAATCTGCAGGTCTGACACGGCCGATTGATGTGGCGGCGATGGCGCAATTGCCGATAGAAGTCCCGGTAGAAAAAGAGTCTCCCAGCAAACCCACGACGATTTCGCATAAAGTGAAATCTGGAGAGACTTTATCCACCCTGGCCAAGCGCTATGGCATCAGCAGCCAGCAAATTATGCAACAGAACCATCTCAAATCTAAAAAGCTGGCCGTTGGTCAGGTGTTACAACTTGAAAAACCAGAAAGCCATGCCAGCAAATCAAGCAAAGGGAACTCTGAGAAATCGCATGACTCGAAAACAAGCGTAAAATCTAGTGGCAAGAAAACGAGCAGTCACAGCAAACATAGCGGCTCTTCGTCAGGGACAGCGAAAAAGAACACCACATCGAATCACAAGAAAAGTCACGCCAGCAAACACTAACCAAGCCTATCATGCGCACCGCACACTCACCGCTCAATTTGCATGTTGTGTCTCATAATGAGAATCCGCAAAGCAATCGCTGGGGAGCGCTGTTCCATGGAATGATGATTCTCACCCTGACTGGTCTCCTGTCAGCCTGTAGTCCAGAATCGCCTGACCAGGCAACACAAGTGTTTGATCAAGTATACCCACCACAGGCCGGTGGCACCTTAATGAGCGCCATGCCTTCAGACCCTAGTAGCATGATCGGCATGGTGGCCGGTGAGTCCGCTTCGCTGGCGATAGGCAGTTACCTGTTTAACTCGCTGCTCAAATATGACCAGAATCTTGATCTGGCTGGTGAATTAGCGGCTTCCTGGCAAGTCGCAAAAGACAACAAGACCATCACGTTCAGGCTAAAGCCCAATTTGCAATGGGCGGATGGTAAGCCACTTACCAGTGCGGATGTGCTTTTTACATGGCAGCTGATTACCGACGAAAAAACACATAGCCCCTATGCTTCTGATTACCAGCTCGTCACTCAGGCAGAAGCCCCGGACCCGCAAACGTTTATCGTGCACTACTCGCAACCCTTTGCGCCCGCGCTCGAAAGCTGGGCCAGTTTGCAAGTATTGCCCAAACACAAACTGGCGGGACAAGATATACATACCACCAGTTTTGGGCAAAAACCGCTAGGCAGCCATTATTACCAGCTTCAGGAGTGGCGGCATGGTGAATACATCAAATTAAGCCGCAACCCGAAGTCGGTCATGGGCCCGGCCAATATTGAAACCGTGGTGGAGCGTGTGATCCCTGATCCAGCTGCCCAGTTTCTGGAGCTCATGGCGGATCATATTGATAGTATGAACATGGATCCGATCACCTATGCGCGTATTATTCCCTCACGCCCCGCCCTGGCGGCCAGGCTTAATCAGTATAAAGAGTTAGGGAATAGTTATACCTACCTGGGCTTTAACCTCAAGCGCAAACCCTTTGATGACGTGCGTGTGCGTAAAGCGATCAACTATGCCATTGACAAACAAGAGATTATAGACGGCGTATATCTCGGCCTCGGTATTGCGATTGCCTCCCCGTACAAGCCGGGCACACGCTGGAGCAATCCTACACTGCAACCCTATGCATTCGACCCAGCCAAAGCCAGGCAATTGTTAGCTGAAGCAGGCTACACGGACAGCGATGGCGACGGATATGTGGATAAACAAGGTCAAAAGTTGTCCTTTGAAATTTTGACCAACCTCGGTAACAAGCAGCGCGAGAAAACTTCAGTCATTATTCAACGCAGACTCAAGGAGGTCGGGATTGATACCCGCTTGCGCACGTTGGAATGGGCCAGTTTATTGACTAACTTTATTAAACCGGGCAATTTTGATGCCGTGGTGATGGGCTGGGGGCTCGGTCTGGACCCTGACCAATACAATATCTGGCACTCCAGTCAGCAGAATCCGGGTCAATTCAATTTTATCGGCTACAACAATCCTCAAGTAGACCATCTGCTAGAGCAAGGGCGGCTTGAATTTGACCCACAAAAACGCATGCAGATTTATCATGACTTCGCCAAAATCCTTTATGACGACAGTCCTTTGGTTTACCTGTCTGCAGGGTATGGGCTCACTGCGATCCACAAACGTGTGCATGGGATTATGAATCCTGTGCCACCGGCGGGGGTCGGCTACGATTCACAAAAATGGTATATTCCGGCGCCGCTACGCCGCGCGCAAATACAGGCTGAATAAACAATGCTGCGTTATTTAATCAGACGTGTGTTATGGATGATCCCGATGTTGATCGGCATCAGTCTGATTTCATTCTTTATCATGCATCTGGCGCCTGGCGATATCACCAGTACGGAATCTGCGTTCGATCCCAAATCCTCAGAGGAGTCACGACAAAAACTGCGTGAACTTTACCATCTGGATAAACCCATTATCGTGCAGTATGGCTTATGGCTAGAGCGCATGGTTCACCTCGATTTTGGTCACTCGTTTGCCAGCCATCAAAAACCGGTATTTTGGTCAGAAACGGACAAAGACGGCAATACCACCAAGGGCATGATTGAAGAAGCCCTGCCGGTGACCTTGCTGATGAATATTGTTGGATTGTTGCTGACACTGAGTTTTGCGATTCCATTGGGGGTGATGGCGGCCAAAAAGCATGGTTATTGGCAAGATCGCAGTATTACCTTATTTAACTTTATTGGCTTTTCTATCCCCGGATTTTGGTTATCACTACTGCTGATGTACTGGCTAGGCGTGATTCACCCCTGGTTTCCGATTTCGGGCCTACATAGCCTCAACTATGACCAACTCAATGCTTGGCAAAAATCACAAGATCTCTTCATGCATTTGTGCTTGCCTGTCATCATTCCAGCATTGACCGGTCTCGCTGGCGTCACCATGTTTGTGAAAAACGGTATGCTGGACGTACTGAGCCAGGACTTTGTGATCACCGCCCGCGCCAAGGGTTTGAGCGACCGGGTCGTGACTTATAGACATGCTCTGCGCAATGCCCTGCTACCACTAATTACTTTGGTCGGCCTGTCACTGCCGGGCTTGATTGGCGGCTCGGTGATTGCAGAAACCATTTTTGCCATTCCAGGCATGGGTAAACTGTTTTATGAAGCGGTGATGATGCGTGATTTCCCGGTCGTCATGGGCATACTCACCATAGGCTCAGCCATGACACTTGTGGGCAACTTATTGGCTGATCTTGCCTACGCATGGGCGGATCCGCGCTTGCGTAAAGGGGTCATGCCGCAACGCTAGGCCATCCAGACATGAAAAAAGTCCTGCAAAATCCCTTAGCCCTGACTGGTTTGATCATTATCAGCGTGATCCTGCTGCTGGCGCTGCTCGCGCCCTGGATTGCCCCTTATGATCCAGATGCAATCCAGGTCAAGCAGATTCTGCTGGGGCCTTCGGGCCAGCACTGGATGGGCACGGATGGCCTAGGGCGGGATGTCTGGAGCCGGATGCTGTTTGGCGGCCGCGTCTCGCTATTGGTAGGCTTGGTCGCGGTGGGGATTTCTACGGCTATCGGTGTCGTGCTCGGTGCTTTAGCTGGCTACTATCGTGGTTGGGTAGATACGCTGATCATGCGACTGGTTGATTTGATGTTATCTATTCCTAGTTTTTTCTTGATTTTGGCCGTGATTGCCTTTTTAAGTCCTTCGATTACCAACGTCATGGTGGTCATCGGCCTCACCTCCTGGATGGGGGTCACCCGGCTGGTGCGCGCTGAATTCCTGAGCCTGACACAACGTGAATTTGTCACCGCTTCCACGGCGCTCGGTGCTCTGGACAGCCGCATTATTTTCAAGCATTGCCTGCCTAACAGCCTCACCCCTATTCTGGTCAGTGTCGTGTTGGGCATTGCCAGCGCCGTGCTGCTCGAATCCGGCCTCAGCTTTTTGGGCTTGGGCGTACAACCGCCACAAGCTTCCTGGGGCAACATTCTTACTGATGGTAAAGAGTATATCCAGTTTGCCTGGTGGTTATCGGTGTTTCCCGGACTTGCCATTTTAATCACGGTGTTAGGGTATAATCTGCTCGGCGAAGGACTGCGAGATGTGTTCGACCCACGTTCCAACACAATACGCTAATTCTTCAATCTACTGACCAAACGAACTAACAACCACACAGGAACAAGCATGGCATTTCTTGCTGGAAAAAAAATCCTGATTGCCGGTTTGCTGAGCAACCGTTCAATCGCTTATGGCATCGCAGCTGCAATGAAACGTGAAGGGGCCGAACTGGCATTTACTTATCAAGTCGACAAACACGAAAAGCGTGTACGTGACCTGGCCGCAGACTTTGAATCAGAGATCGTTCTGCCTTGTGACGTTGCCGAAGATGCACAAATTGACAATCTGTTCGTAGAACTTGCAAAGGTCTGGGATGGCCTGGATAGCCTGGTGCACTCGATTGCTTTTGTCCCTAAGGTCGCTCTTGATGGTGACTACCTCGAAAGAATCGACCGCGAATATTTCCGCATCGCACACGATATCAGCTCCTACAGCTTTTCAGCCATGGCCAAAGCAGCCTACCCGATGATGCAAGGCCTCAATGGCAGCCTGTTGACCATCAGCTACCTGGGCGCAGAGCGTACCATGCCTAACTACAACGTCATGGGCGTAGCCAAAGCCAGCCTCGAAGCCAACGTCCGTTACCTGGCACAAAGCCTTGGTCCACGTGGCATCCGCGTTAACGCAGTCTCTGCCGGCCCAATCAAAACGCTGGCTGCCTCAGGCATTGCCGATTTTGACAAAATGATCGGCTTTAACGAAAAACACGCCGCCTTGCGCCGTAACGTGACTATTGACGAAGTTGGCAATGTCGCCGCCTTCCTGACCAGCGACCTCGCCTCAGGTGTGACTGGTGAAATCACTTATGTAGATGGTGGTATGAATATTACTGCCGCTGGTCAAATCGACTAAATGTGCCTCAGCCAACAAAAACGCCTGTCCTTCAAAGTCAGGCGTTTTTTTATGGCTTGATCATCTCTTCTCAGGCTTGGAAATACCCTTCAGCCCCTTAACCTTATTTCAAATAAGTATTTATTGAATCAGCCGATAAAATTCGCAAATGTTGATACGATTATTTGCAGCCTGTTTTGTTGCCGGTTTGACACTCTCTTGGCTCACTGGACAACTGCCCCAGCTTTACCTGTGGCCCTATCTCATTGCTAGCGCCCTCACGCTGATCATTTACAGGCAAGATAAAATAGCGGCCAAGAACAAGCAAAGACGCACACCAGAGATGACCTTGCATGTACTCGCTTTGATGGGCGGCTGGCCAGGAGCAGTCTTGGCACAGACAGTTTTTCATCACAAATCTAAAAAAACTTCTTTTCAGCGTCTATTCTGGCTCACAATATTTTTAAACTGTGTGTTGCTCGCAGGGTTATCTACTTCGGCGGTTGACCAATGGATACTGAGTCATTGAAGACTGCGTACGCAATTAAAAAACAAAAAGGAGGGCTATGCCCTCCTTTTTTTACTTCAGTCCGCTAATTATTCGTTACCTTTGGATAACAATACTTTGGCATTAAACTGAATATCTTTGTTGGCTTTGAGTGAAGCCACATAAGCATGTGACATCTCTGCCCCCAGTGCCATCTGATACACTTTAAAGGCTCTATCAGCCACATCTGGCTGGTCTTTGAGCTTCTGATTCACCGCAATCACTTTAATCACGGTATAGCCTTTGTTAGCCTCGTTAAAGCCATAGTATGCAGGCAGTGTATGTGTGTTGACTTTGAACACATTTCTCATGACACCATCGCTCAAGCCCTGTGCATTTCTGCGGTCTACAGTTACGGGCGTAATCCACTCTGCGTTGGATGCTTTACCAGCTTTCAGATCAGCCAATAAGGCTTCGCCTTTTTTCTGAACCAATTTGTCAGCAGCTTCAGCTTTAAGCAGGCCTTCAATCCCAGCCTTCACCTCATCAAAGCTGCGCGGCGCTTCTGGACTATATTCAATGACGCGTGCAGAGACCAAATTATTCGGTGAGACCTCCACCGCTTCGGTATTGCGTTTATCTTTAAGCACATCATCAGAGAACACCAATGAGGCAAAGCGATCGCTTTTGAAGAACTTGGCAACTTCTTCCTTGCTCATGGCTGGGGAGGATTGCAGTTGCAAATTAAATTTCTTGGCCGCTGGCTCTAAGCTGCCAGACTGCTCGTAAACTGTGTTGCCAAAATCATCGGCCAATTCAGCATATTTAGCCTGTGCTTTCTGGAACAACAATTCAGCTTTGATTTTGAGCTTCATCGAATCAAAATCGGAAGACTCACCAGTAATGCCTGTCAGCTTGATAATATGGTAGCCAAACTCAGACTCTACCAAATCACTGATGTCGCCAACCTTCATCGAGAAAGCCGCATCCTCGAAAGGCTTGACCATGGCACCACGGCCAAAACTGCCTAAATCGCCACCTTTGCTTGCTGAGCCGGTGTCTTGGGAAAACTCAATCGCCAGCTTTTCAAAACTTTTAGGATTCGCTTTGACCTGCTTGAGGATGGACTCTGCTTTTTCTTTTGCAGCAGCTTTTTCAGCAGGTGTCGCGTTCCCATTCACGCCAATCAAGATGTGGCTAGCCTGGCGTTGTTCATCACCCTGAAATTTAGCCGCATTTTCATCATAGTATTGCTTAACTTCTTGGTCAGTCACGCTGACTTGGCCCATCAAGCCTGCCGCAGAGAGCAAAGCAAACTGCAACTTCACTTTAGCGGGCGCAATGAATTTGGTTTTATGCTGGTTGTAATACGCTTGCACCTGCTCAGGTGTAACAGTCACCTGATTCATAAAATCAGCGTCTTTAATCTCTGTCACACTGACCTCACGTTGTTCAAATTCCGACATCAACGATTGCTCAGCGACTTTTTTAGGCATAAACACCAGATTACTCAGCCCATCCCTGACCTGCTGCACCGCCAGGTCTTTACGTACACTCTGCTCAAATTTAGCAGGTGTCAGCTTGTTTTGCGTCAGCAACTGGTTATAGGTTTCCTCAGAAAACTTACCGTTACTTTGAAACTCCGGCATCCCAAGAATATGCTGACTCAGTTGCTCATCACTGATTTTAAAGCGGTAATCATGGATAGCCCCCTCAATCAGGCGACGTGTGATAATGCCTTCCAGCACTGATTGCTTGAAGGCCGGACTTTCGAGCAAAGCCGTATCTACTTTTTGCCCCTGGGATTGCATGTAGTTACGCGCATTTTCTACCGCGTTTGAATATTCCTGCAGGGATATCTTCTGGCCATCAACCTTCGCCACTGCTACCTGACCACCCGCCTGATTCAAATAGGAGTCAATCCCAAACAATGCAAACGGCACAACGATCAGTGCCAGAATGATTTTTGCCATCCATCCTTGTGTATGTTTTCTAAGTGCTTCCAACATTTTTTCGATTCCATTACCTGATTTTTTGCAACAGCAAACTATACCATAAAGCGATTAAAACCGCCTGAGTGCAATACCCTTCTGGCATTGCAGCTAAAGATTTGATGCAAAATAAACCGTACGCTGCTAATGCACTCAATCAAATAAGCGTTTGAGGTCTGAGAGATTAAAACGAATGGTAAAAGAGCTGCCGTCGATACGGAACAAACATACTAGATAAACCTGATTCCAAATTTGGAATATCAAGTAAAGAAACGAGAGGCGTTCTAATCGAACAAAAAGAAAAAAGCCCTGAATAATCAGGGCTTTTATTTGGCGGAGCGGACGGGGCTCGAACCCGCGACCCCCGGCGTGACAGGCCGGTATTCTAACCAACTGAACTACCGCTCCCGGTAATCGTTAAGCTGAAATTATAACATTGTTTTTTATAAAATCAACTAATTTTTTTAATTATTTATTCGGTACTTAGCATTGCTAATTAAAGTAATTTCTTAAGTACCGTGTCACTCAAAAAATTAAGAGCGCAAACTTCGCACTCTTAATTTAAATTGTTTGGTGGGTGCTAACGGGGTCGAACCGCTGACATTCGCCTTGTAAGGGCGACGCTCTACCAACTGAGCTAAGCACCCGTAACAACCACTGGTGTTGCTACTACAGTTAAGCAACAAACGCCGCTCAACCAAAGAATGCTAGTTTACAGCATCTTTAAGACCTTTACCAGCCCTAAATTTAGGAGATTTAGCAGCTTTGATGTTAATTGTTGCACCGGTACGAGGATTACGGCCAGAACGGGCAGAACGCTCACCTACATAGAATGTACCAAAACCAATCAAGGTCACCATATCACCTTTTTTCAATGCACCGGAAATAGCCTCAGTTGTTGCATCCAGAGCACGAGCCGCAGCGGCTTTAGAAATACCAGCAGCACTTGCAATATGATCTATCAATTCTGATTTATTCACGTGTTTCCCCTAATAACTAGTTAAAAAGACAGGTACATCCTGTACCGTCTTTATATCAAGCCGCAAAACGAGCTGTCAAGCGGTATTCCGGCCTTTTGACAATAATTCGCATCAATTTTCCTAATGCGTGACAGCTTGCTCGGCATTCCCCTCGCCAGCGGCGACAATCTCGACTGCAGGCGCTTCCACAGCCAACGGTTGTGGTGCTCTTTCCAGTGCAAGATCAAGCACCTGATCTATCCATTTAACGCAATGAATGTCGAGATCCTTTTTAATGTTGGCCGGTATTTCAACCAGGTCTTTTTCGTTGGCAGATGGAATCAATACGGTTTTAATCCCCCCACGGTGAGCGGCTAGCAATTTTTCTTTCAAGCCGCCAATTGCCAACACCTCCCCGCGCAAGGTAATTTCGCCTGTCATTGCCACGTCAGCGCGGGCAGGAATCCCTGTCAACACAGAAACAAAGGCTGTCGTTAAGGCAATCCCGGCACTTGGACCATCTTTAGGGGTCGCACCTTCTGGCAAGTGGATATGGATATCCTTCTTCTCGTAAAAATCGGTCGGAATCCCTAACCCTTCTGAACGGCTGCGCACCACACTCATGGCGGCGGTGACAGATTCTTGCATCACGTCGCCCAATTTACCCGTGGTGATCGTTTTACCCTTACCAGGCAAAGTGACCGCTTCAATGGTCAGCAATTCACCGCCGACTGAAGTCCATGCCAGGCCAGTGACCTGCCCTACCTGGTTTTCTTTGGCTGCGACACCAAAGTCATAACGTTTTACCCCCAGGTATTGCTCGATATTCTTGCTGGAGACATTAATCTTTTTAACCGCTTTAGTTTTACCTTTGGCTAGCAATTGTTCCTTGACGGCTTTACGGCAGACTTTGGCAATTTCTTGCTCGAGTCGGCGAACACCTGCTTCACGTGTGTAATAACGCACGATATCGCGCAACACACTCTCTGCTACAGAAATATCTGTAGATTTCAAACCGTGCGCTTTTAGCTGCTTAGGCAACAAATAGCGCTGGGCAATATTGATTTTTTCATCTTCGGTATAGCCTGACAGTCGAATAATTTCCATCCGGTCCAATAATGGTTCGGGGATATTCATACTATTCGCCGTGGCGACGAACATGACATCGCTTAAGTCATAATCCACTTCGACATAGTGGTCAGCAAAGGTATGGTTTTGCTCTGGATCCAACACCTCCAACAAGGCTGAAGACGGATCACCACGCATGTCCTGCCCCATCTTGTCGACTTCATCGAGCAAGAACAATGGGTTTTTCACACCGACTTTAGTCATGCTTTGCAGCACTTTGCCTGGCATGGAGCCAATGTAGGTACGGCGATGGCCGCGGATTTCGGCTTCATCACGTACGCCACCTAAGGCCATGCGCACAAACTTACGGTTAACAGCTTTGGCGATGCTCTGCCCCAGCGAGGTTTTACCCACCCCTGGAGGGCCAACCAAGCACAGGATAGGTGCTTTGAGTTTACCTACACGTTGCTGTACCGCCAGATACTCGACAATCCGCTCTTTGACTTTATCAAGGCCATAGTGATCCGCATCCAGAATCGCTTCGGCGGCTTGCAGGTCTTTGCTGATTTTTGTTTTCTTCTTCCAAGGGAGATTCAACAAAGTATCAATATAATTGCGCACCACAGAAGCTTCTGCAGACATTGGTGACATCAATTTCAGTTTCTTGAATTCGGCAGTTACTTTGGCCAAAGCCTCTTTTGGCATGGCAGCATTTTTAATCCGCTGGTCCAGCTCTTCCATTTCGGCGTTCTCATCTTGTTCGCCGAGCTCTTTCTGGATCGCTTTCACTTGCTCATTCAAATAATATTCGCGCTGGCTTTTTTCCATCTGGCGTTTTACGCGGCCACGGATACGTTTTTCTACCTGCAGGATGTCAATCTCGGATTCCATCAGGAAGAGCAAATGTTCCAGTCGCTCAATCACGCTGAGCATTTCCAGTACCTTCTGCTTTTCTTCGAGCTTAAGCGTCAAATGTGCGGAGATCGTGTCAGCCAAGCGTCCTGGCTCGTTAATCGTCGCCAGCGAGGTGAGAATTTCAGGGGGAATCTTTTTATTCAGTTTGACGTATTGATCAAACTGGGTCATGACCGTACGCATCAAGGCTTCGGCCTCTTTGTCATCCTGGTCTGTTTGCTCAACTTCTTCACCCAAGGCCATAAAGCACTCGTCAGTCTCCACAAAATCGGAAACGCGTACGCGATGCAAGCCTTCTACCAGGACTTTCACTGTGCCATCTGGCAGCTTGAGCATCTGCAGCACAGTGGCCAAGGTACCAATTTCATACAAGTCTTCAGCCACAGGATCGTCTTTGTTGGCTGACTTCTGCGCAACCAGCAAAATCTTTTTGTCACCTTCAGAAGCACGTTCCAACGCTTTGACCGATTTGGTCCGGCCAACAAACAAAGGAATCACCAGGTGAGGATAGACGACGACATCGCGCAAAGGCAATAAAGGGATTAAAGCGTTTTCCGGTGTCTCGGAGTCAAGCAAAGTGTGTTCTGTCATAGCGTCTTTCAATAAGTGTCAAAGGAACAAGTCCTTTGCATATAGATGGGAACATTCTTTGAGAATTCAAGAGAGCAAGCATCTCATGCTATTAGATGCTATCTTGCAATAGCCGGACGGCTATTGCAAGCGGGATTTAATGTGCGTTTTCAACGCGTTTTTGCGCATCCTGATAAATCAGAATTGGTTCGGAGGTGTGTTCAATCACGCCAGCATCCACAATCACTTTGGACAAGTTCTTCAGAGATGGCAGCTCATACATGAGGTCAAGCAAAGCATGCTCAAGAATTGAGCGCAGGCCGCGGGCACCTGTTTTACGCTCAAGGGCTTTTTTAGCGATCAGGCGCAAAGCGGATTCTTCAAACTCCAGCTCCACCCCCTCCATCTTGAACAACTTCATGTACTGTTTGGTCAGCGCGTTTTTGGGCTCTACCAAAATCGTCATCAACGCAGCTTCATCAAGAGACTCAAGGGTTGCCACCACTGGCAAACGACCAATGAACTCTGGAATCAAGCCAAACTTGATCAGATCTTCAGGCTCAACTTCGCGCAAGACTTCACCAACCGCACGCACGTCCTCTTTGCTCTTCACTTCGGCACCAAAACCAATGCCGCCTTTTTCAGAGCGGTGACGAATCACTTTTTCCAGCCCGTCAAACGCACCACCGCAAATAAACAGGATATTGGTGGTATCCAACTGCACAAACTCCTGGTTAGGATGCTTGCGTCCGCCTTGTGGTGGCACCGAGGCAATCGTACCTTCGATCAGTTTCAGCAAGGCCTGTTGTACACCTTCACCAGACACATCACGTGTGATCGAAGGGTTGTCAGACTTACGGGAAATCTTGTCGACCTCATCAATATAAACAATGCCGCGCTGCGCTTTATCTACGTCGTAATCACACTTTTGCAGCAGTTTCTGCATGATGTTTTCAACGTCTTCACCCACATAACCGGCTTCGGTTAACGTGGTGGCGTCAGCCATGACAAACGGCACATCCAGTAAACGCGCCAGGGTTTGTGCCAGCAAGGTTTTGCCAGAACCGGTCGGGCCAATCAGCAAAATATTGCTTTTTTGCACTTCAACATCGTCTTTGCCAGACTGGTTACCGTCAGACAAAGGGTTGTAACCCAAGCGTTTATAGTGGTTGTACACCGCTACAGACAGATTCTTTTTCGCCTGCACCTGGCCAATCACATATTGATCCAAGATAGAACAAATTTCTTGAGGCGTCGGCAATTTTTTATCTGCCGATTTGATTTCATTGAGGCTCTGGATTTCTTCGCGAATAATGTCATTGCATAAATCAACGCATTCATCACAAATAAACACAGAGGGGCCTGCAATCAGTTTTTTAACTTCATGCTGGCTTTTGCCACAAAACGAGCAATATAACAGCTTCTCGCTGTCAGACTTGTTTGCCATGCTATTCCCCTGCTAGTTACACGCTGATTAAGCAGCGCTACGTGCGGCAATCACCTGATCCACCAAACCATAAGCTTTGGCAGCGTCAGCACTCATAAAATTGTCACGATCGGTATCGTTGGCAATGGTTTCAATATTTTGGCCGGTATGATGCGCCATGATGCCATTCAGTTTGTCTTTAAGATACAAAATCTCTTTGGCATGGATCTCGATATCTGACGCCTGGCCCTGGAAGCCACCTAAAGGCTGGTGAATCATGACACGGGAGTTGGGCAGACAGAAACGCTTGCCTTTAGCCCCGGCAGTGAGCAAAAATGCGCCCATGCTTGCCGCCTGGCCAATACACAGGGTACTCACATCCGGTTTGATAAACTGCATGGTGTCATAAATAGACATCCCAGCAGTCACCGAACCGCCTGGAGAGTTGATATACAGAGAGATATCTTTGTCAGGGTTTTCAGCTTCGAGGAACAGCAACTGCGCCACAACCAGATTGGCGGTCATGTCATTCACAGGACCCACCAAAAAAATCACACGCTCTTTAAGTAATCGCGAGTAGATGTCATATGAACGCTCACCCCGGCCACTTTGCTCGATGACCATGGGAATGTATCCCAGACCTTGTGGCTCCATACGTTGTTGCATCATGCCTTCGTTCGCGTTCATATAATTCATGGTTTAAGCACCTGCCATCATCAATTCATCAAATTTAATTTTTTTGTTTGTCACTTTGGCTTTGTCCAACACCCAGGCAACCACATTTTCTTCCGTTGCCAAAGCGGCGGGCTCGTCCAGACGCTTCACATCTGCATAATACCAGTTGACCAGCTCATCTGGCTTCTCAAAGCTTTGCGCGAAAGTATCTACCATCGCACGCACTTGATCCGCGTTTGCCTGCAAGTTGTTGGCATTCACTAATTCAGTCAACACTAAACGCAATTTGGCATTGCGCTGTGCCTGCGACTCAAATACTGAAGGCTCCATTGGTACCTGGGCAGGATCAACGCCGCGCTGACGCAGGTTTTGTGCTGCCACCTGCATCAAACGATTGGTCTCAGCCGTCACTACTGCTTTAGGCAATTCAAAGCTGCTCTCGTCAACCAACGCTTGGAATACAGACTCTTTGACCCGCGCCTTAATACGTTTGTCAACCTCTTGCTCCAAGCTTTGCTTGATCTCAGCCTTCATGGTGTCGATGTTGCCATCTTCCACCCCCAGGCTTTTCGCAAACTCAGCATCCACTTCAGGGTAAACTGGCTGTGACACAGACACAAACTTTACTGCATATGAAACCGTTTTACCCGCTAACTGCGCTGGATTGTGATCTTCCGGGTAAGTGATCTCAAATGTTTTTTCATTACCGGCTTTGCTACCGATCAACGCATCATCAAACTCTTTCACGCGGCCTGGTTCACCAATTACAAGATCAATCCCGCGGTCGCCAGTACTTTCAACCTGTTCGCCATCAATAGAGGCAGTCAAAGTAATGTTAATGCGGTCGCCTTTTTTCGACATGCGTTTTACCGGCTCGTAGCTCACGCGCTGCTTCACCAATACGTCTAATGTTTTTTCAACATCCGCATCGGTCAATTCCAAGGTAGGACGCTCAATTTTGACTTTACTCAAGTCGCCCAGTTGCACTTCCGGAAAAATTTCGAAAGTAGCAATGTATTCAAACTCTTCAGCAGCATCTTTAAAAGGAATGTGCTCAATATTCGGGAAGCCTGCCACACGCAACTGATTCTGCTCTACGGCTTCACCAAAGCTGGTTTCCACCGCTTTGGAGTAAATCTCATCACGCACCTGATTGCCGTAATGCTGGTTAACCAAGCCGATTGGCGCTTTGCCCGGACGGAAACCAGCAAACTTGGCGGTACGGGAAATTTGCTGTAAACGTTGTCTGATTTGCCCTTCCAATGGTGCCAAAGGGACTTTGATTGTCATGCGACGTTCCAAGTTGCTGACTGTTTCAACAGATACTGCTGCCATGCTGAACTTCCTGTAAAAATCGTTATTAAACGATGGGTTATGTAAGTGGGCGCCGTTGAATGCGCATTTAATAATGTTTTCACACAACCTGACCACACTCTAATGGCTAAAGCCGGCGATCAAATGATGAAAAAAGAGCGTAAAAATATAACACAACTCTTAATTGAAATAAACTTAAAGCCAGTTTAGCGCGGTGCCGAATAACAACGCCACGCAAGACTGTGGATTTAAACTAACACGCTCACCCATTACCCATTAAATAATCGCTCAACATATTTAAAAAATGGGGATATCCGTTTGAATTGCAAGCCGTGCAGCTAAAGCAATTAAGCCAGCGCAACAATCGCCTCAATCTCAACCAATACATCGCGTGGCAACTTGGCTACTTGTACGGTAGAGCGTGCTGGCGTATGCGTCGCAAATACCTCAGCATACACTTGGTTCATGGCGACGAAATCATCCAGATTTTTCAAAAACACGGTCGTTTTAACCACTTGCTGCAAACTGCCGCCTGCGGCCTCAATGATCGCCTGCAAATTTGCCAGCACCTGACGCGTTTGTGTCTCGATGTCGCCATCATTCAAACTACCATCCGGGCGCAATGCAATTTGCCCTGAGGTATATAACATATTCCCCACCACTACCCCTTGCGCATAAGGGCCAATGGCAGCTGGTGCATTCGCTGTTTGTACAATATTCATTCCTTATTCCTTCCCGCGAGATCAACTAAACTAAATGATTTAACCAACTCTACCTGTAGCGTGTCTATTCGAAGATTTTTAAATTTAAGAATGTTCGCAATTTTGCAAATGCTCAAAACAACAAAGGCCTCCGCGAAGGAAGCCTTTATTTTAAATCCCCGACCATTGACTTGGTGAGGTGGTGCGAAAGGAGAGACTCGAACTCTCACGCCGCGAGGCGCTGGAACCTAAATCCAGTGCGTCTACCAATTTCGCCACTTTCGCTTAATTAGCATCAATATACTAATCCAGAGATTATACTGCATTTTGCCCGCTCAAGGTAAGTCCTTAATAAACAGAATGTCTGCGACTAGTGGCATATGCAATTGAGGATTGACAAGCCGAAGACAGAGCTTCAAGATTCGAGGCTTGGTTCTTAAAGATTAAAACTATGAAACAACACCCTAACAGTCCAGAAGATACTTTATTACGCGCCGAGCTGGAGTTATTGATGAAAGAGCGCGATATATTGCTAAAAATTACAGGCATAGCCGCAGGGTTAATTGCTGAGTTGAATACAACCGATCTCCCCATTAGAACGGTAGAAGCTGCAGACCTACTCGCGACAACCATTAACCAGCTGCCAGAAGATCTATTAAAAGATGCGTTAAACGCAGTACATGCAAGCATCGTAGACTAATTAAATAGATCACTTAAAACAGCATGCGGAGATATGTAATTTTTATTACGATTGCATTGTCTGCGTGCTTTCAAACCTATCAAGCGAAGCCATTAAAACCTGAATTAAGCAGTCGCGATTTGCTTGACGCTTCTCCAGAACAAACAGGTTTTAAAGAGTACGTGACCTCACAAATGCCAGCGGTTGGCTGGCCAGTTAAGCGTTGGGACATCAACTCCCTGACCGCAGCGGCAATATTCTTTCACCCCTCACTCAAGGTCGTAAAATCAAATTACGACGTTGCGATTGCTGATTTGATGGTCGCTGGATTGAAACCGCAACCAGGCTTTAATGCGCTTGTTTCCAGAAGCAATAAAACCTCGGACGAAGTTGATCCGTCCTCCAATGTCGTTGGATTTAGCATTCCTATCGTTACCGCGGGTAAAACCGAGATCGCTCAGGAAATCGCCAAGCATCAAGTCAATGTTGCAGAGATTCAAATTGGCGAAGCGGCTTGGGGATTGAGAAACCAGCTGTCTTTGGATCTGATTGATCGTGCTGAAAAACAGGCGATGATTGCAAATATAGTCAAGCTGAAAAATGTTCAAACAGCGTTACTTGATGCCTATCGGAAACGCCTTCAGGCAGGCATGATAGGCAAGTCTGAAATATTGACAATACAATTGCAATACGACCAGACCGCCTCGCAATTACAACAAATGCAATCTTCATTAGCTCTGATCGAGCAGAAAGTCATGCATGATGCAGGGCTCAGCGATGAACAGCAATCCAAAATAAACATCCAGTCTTTTGATATGGATGAACCTTTACGCAAAACAAACCAATACAAGTCATTATTGAAGTCTGCAGCCAGTATTCGTAAAGAAGCACTGATTAACCGCATGGACATACAACGCTCTTTAGCCATGTATGCCCAAGCAGAATCTAAATTAAAACTGCAAATTGCCAAGCAATATCCCAATGTCTCGATTGATCCCGGCATTGAGTTTTCTTTTGGTGATTTTATTTGGATGTTAGGCATCAACTCGCTGATCAGCACGGCCAGTTATAACGACACCATGAGAAAACAGGCCGAGCAGATCCGTGAAAACGAAGCCGCTAAATTTTACGCGCTTCAATACCAAGTCATTACTTTATCTGAGCAGTCTTACAAAAAATACATACAATCTGCTCAAATTTTGATACAAACGATCCATGACACTCAAGACCAACCAAAAAGAATGCAGCTACTAGAACGTCAGTGGAAAGCTGGATTAATCGACAAAGTCGAATGGCTGCAATCTCAAGTGCAGTTTTACATTAATGATCAACGCTTGATCATGCAAAAGTCTGCGGTGCTAAGAGCATTACTAGACATTGAAAATGCAATCCAAAAGCCATTTTTGCTTGCAGATCAAGGCCTACCCAATCAAATTACTCCAAAATTCGTGACCCCATGAGAATAAACAAAACGCACGTACTCATTGGAGTACAAACTATTTTGATTATTTTGCTATTTTGGATCATTGCTTTTCTCGGGCAGGATGAATATGCCTCCAGACAAAATCAAGAGGATGAAGCGTTAGAAAGCCCCTCCAGGGTCAGCACGAAAAACGGCCTGCAAACCGTAGAACTCAGCCAGGCAGCACAAAAAAACAGTGGCATTCAAGTACAACCGTTGCAGATGTATGAATACCAGGACAATATTAAAGTGCTAGGGACGGTCATTTCCATCCAGCCGCTGATTGATTACAACAGTCAGTACCAGGCATTGAAGTCACAACTGGAGTTAGCGCAAAGCACCCTGCCTAATCACATGGCGCAGTACAAACGTTTTAAGTTACTAAATGAAGATGATAAAAACGTCTCAGACAAAGTGGTGCAAGATGCTTATGCCGTTGTGCAAAATAACCAGACGCAAATTGACACTGCAAAATCACAACTTAAAGCATTAAATGACAGAATTATCGCCCAGTGGGGGGAGGAATTAGTCACCTTGGTCACGCGTGACAACAACTCCAGCCAGTTGCATGATTTGCTGGTACAAAAAAGAGTACTTGTTCAGGTGAGCTTCCCTCTCAGTTATAAAGCCCCTTCCAAAAACTCCACCATTAACATTACGCCGATCCATGAAAGTGTAAAACCACTGCAAGCGAGTTATGTTTCCCAATCTTTGCAAACGGATATGAGCAATATCGGTAAAACCTACTTTTACAGTGCACCGGCGGATTACTTGCGTATCGGGATGCGTGTCAACGTCATTCCCAAAGAGGCTGCAGACAGCATTAAAAAAGGCGTGCATATCCCGAACTCTGCGATTGTCTGGCATGGCGGGATGGCGTGGATTTACGTCAAGACCAAACCGCAAACATTCTTAAGGAAACCTATCGCAGCAGACACCGAAATTGAAGATGGCTGGTTCGACCAGAACTTTCAACCTGGGACGGAAATTGTGACAAAGGGCGCACAGCTGCTGCTCTCTGAAGAACTGAAATTCTCGATTAAAAACGAGAATGACGACTGACAGACACAGGTTAAGTTAAATCATGACCGCACTCGTAAGGTTTGCAATTCGTTATTACGGCGTAATGATCGGGCTTGCTGTCCTGATCATCGTCTATGGCAGCTACAGTATTTCCCAAAGCAATCTGGATGTATTTCCAGAATTTGCACCGACCCAAGTGGTTATCCAGACAGAGTCACCAGGCTTGTCGGCGAGCCTAGTTGAAAAGCTGGTAACACAACCGGTTGAGAATAGTATTGCAGGCTCCATCGGGATCAAAAGTCTCCGCTCACAGTCCATCCCTGGACTTTCTATTGTGACGGTTATTTTTAAAGAAGAAAATAATATCTACCGGAACCGGCAAATTATTGCCGAACACTTGAATACATTAGTCGGGCAGCTCCCCCCCGGCATTGTCCCTAACATCACCCCCCTCACCTCTTCAGCCAGTACCGTGATGGGCCTGGGTCTGACCTCAAACTCAAAATCGTTGATGGAGCTGCGCACACTGGTGGACTGGAGCATCGTGCCGCACCTGTTGTCTGTCGCTGGTGTCGCCGACGTCAATGTCTACGGGGGGGATATCCGCCAGTTCCAGATCAAGGTCGATCCGGAAAAACTAATTCTTTATCAGTTAAATATCCAGGATGTCGTCAATGCCGCAAAAAGAGCCACGGGCGTCAGTGGTGCGGGATATATTCAAAGCGACAACCAGCGGATCATCCTAAGTAGCCAGGGCCAATCTACCAACCCGACGAAAATCGCTAATATCACACTGGTAAGAAAACAGGGACGTACCATTCGCATCAGTGATGTTGCAACAGTCGTGGAGGGAAAAGCCCCTTCGATTAGCGCGTCCTCCATTAATGGCAAGCCTGGAATATATCTGTCGGTTCAGGGACAACTGGGCGCGAATACCCATGCCGTCACCAAGTCACTTGAGCAAGCGATCCAGTCGCTCAAACCCATGTTGGCTGCAGAAAAGGCACATTTGCATGAAGGACTGTTTCGTCCGGCAAACTTCATTGAATCCGCCATTGACGGTCTGCAGAATGACATTCTGATTGGCTCTATTCTAGTCGTTGGGATTTTGTTTGTATTTTTGTTCAATATCCGGACAGCGATTATTTCAGCCACGGCGATTCCACTGTCATTATTAACTGCCACCATTGTCCTGCATAAATTTGGGGTGGGATTGAATATTATGGTTCTTGGTGGTTTAGCCATTGCGTTAGGCGAAGTGGTTGACGATGCGATTATCGATACTGAAAATATTTTTCGCCGCCTGCGGGAAAACCGCTTACTCAGCCAACCTAAACCCATCCACCAGGTGGTGTTTAATGCCTCAATCGAGGTGCGCAGCTCAGTGGTCTATGCCACCATTATTGTGGCATTGGTCTTTCTGCCGTTATTAACGCTTGGAGGGGTGGCAGGGAAGCTATTCGCCCCCCTTGGCTATGCTTATATTTCAGCGATTTTGGCATCATTGGCCGTTGCACTCACCATCACCCCTGCCCTCTGCTATGCCTTACTCGGCAAAGCAAACCTGGACACGGAAGATGCGCCAGTCATCCACAAACTCAAGCAGCGCTACCACGGTCTGTTAACGAAAATTGAGCATCATCATACAAAAATCCTGATAGGCAGCTTTATCACTATCCTCCTTGGCCTAGGCTTGTTACCTTTTTTTAAGAGCCAGTTTATCCCGGCCTTGCATGAAGGTCATTTCATTATGCATATGACTACTGTGCCTGGGACGTCTGAAACCCAATCGATACAGCTGGGGAATGCGGTCACCAAATCGTTAAGCGAGATTCCTGGGGTGAAATCAATCGCACAATGGGCAGGCAGGGCGCCACATGCAGCAGATACCTTTGGTACGCATTACAGTGAATTTGAAATCGAAATTGGAACGCTATCTGGTAAAAAACAGGATCGCATCCTTCAGGAAATCCGCGAAGAAATTACTGGAGAATCAGTAGACTCTGACAATGACAACAGGGCAGAAACGGGATTTGTCGGCTCAAACTTTGCGATTAATACCTTTTTGACTGAGCGCATTGAAGAAACCATTTCTGGCTATGCGGCCGGGCTAGTCATCAATGTCTTTGGGCAAGACCTTGATGCCCTGGACAGGGATGCCCAGAAAGTCGCTCGGCTAATTAGCAAAGTCAAAGGGGTGAAGGATGTCATGATCCAGTCCCCGCCCGGTACGCCAGAAATTGTGATTCGCCTGAAACAGGACAGGCTCACGGTTTGGGGATTACAACCTATGGATATCCTGGATACCATACGCGCGTGTTATGAAAGCCTGCCAGTGAATCAGGTATTCATCGGGAACCGCCCGGTAGGTGTGAGCGTATTACTCAATGATGAGTCACGCGATGACATCGGCGATATGCGCAATATTCCGATTTTCAATAGCGAAGGACAGATGTTAAAACTCTCGGATGTAGCCTACATTCAGCAGGAAAATGGACGCTCTAAAATATTGCATTCAGGTGCGAAGCGTATCCAGACCATTACTGCCAATATAGGTGGACGAGATCAGGCAATGATCATGCATGATTTAAAAGATACTTTAAAAAAGGACTTACATTTAGAGGCTGGCAACTACCTCGAAATGTCCGGTGAATCTGAAGAGAATGCCCAGTCTCGTAAAGACTTGATTGTCCATGCACTGATTGCGGGTGTGGCCATATTCCTCATTCTCTATATTGCATTTGGCAGGCTACGGAATCTTTTACTCACTTTTGTAAACCTCCCTTTCGCTTTACTGGGTGGAATGATTGCCGCATTTTTCACTGGTGGCTGGATCTCGGTGGGCTCTATGGTCGGTTTCGTCACCTTATTCGGTATTACTTTGCGTAACTCGATTATGATGGTGTCTCATTTCCAGCATCTGGTAGACCATGAGGGCTGTGAATGGAATCTGGAAACCTGTATTCGTGGCGCTTCAGAGCGGCTGCCGTCCGTATTGATGACTGCATTAGTAACGGCGTTAGGATTATTACCTCTTGCGATTGGGAGCGGCGAGCCAGGCCGCGAAATTGAAGGTCCAATGGCGACGATTATTGTCGGCGGATTGGTATCATCCACCATTCTCAACCTGCTGATTTTACCTACCATCATGTTGCATTTTGGCCGGTTTGAGAAAGCGGTACATACCTAAGCAGGCTAGCCGCATGTATTGCCATTCACATACTCAATACGCCGCTACGTGCAAGCTGACTTGCATCAAACCCTGACTCGCAAAGCGTATAGTGGCTTTGATGCATTACCCAAGTGCGATAGCGCGCCTGATTTAAAAATGACGTCAAGCCTGTATCCATAATCCCCATGTCCTGCAATTCAGGCAGCGTCAGCCTTAAGTTGAGCGCTTTTAAACGCTCGTCTGATTTGACCATTAACAGCTGACAGGCATCCAACTGCAAAGCCAACCAGGCAGCCAGGCTATCTGAAGTGATATCCCAACTCTGTGGTAGAGGATGTTCGGTCGCAAATGCCTGACCTAATGCCATCTCACTCGGCAACCAGACCAGGCCGCGGTGTTGCCAGCCGCGTTCGGCAATTTCAAACGGATTACGCACCAAGGTGAGTTCAGGCATCATGGCCACCAGGCTACGCGCCATCTGGTCCATGGCGTAAATTGCCAAGGCATGCGCCTGGCCATCGTCAATATGCCCTTCTGGTAGCACCGCCCGCATGCGCTGAAACTCACGTACTGCATCCGCGTATACGCCACCACCGGGGACAAGAATCACTTTTCCATCTCCCCAGCGTACAACCAGCTTCAACCACTGCATCAGACTCTCATAGTGAGTCACGCTACCACCAAGCTTGATCACCCACATTGCTTATTGACCTTATTTTTGTGTTTTAAACGCAGCAACCAGTTTGAAAAACTGCGAGGCCTTGTCAAAGGTTTCCTGATACTCCTTAGCGCAATCAGAGTCCGCAACGATTCCACCCCCGGCAAAAAAAGTCATGCGGTCTTGCGTAATTACGGCGGTCCTGATCGCAATATTGGTATCCATACAGCCATCAAAACCAATATACCCAATACTGCCGCAATAAATGCCTCGTCGATGTGGCTCCAGCTCTTCAATAATTTCCATCGCTCGCAATTTGGGGGCGCCAGTGATAGAGCCGCCTGGGAAGCAGCCACGCAACAAATCTAATGCATGAAATCCAGGTGCCAGTTGCCCTCGGACAATACTCACCAGATGATGCACATTCGTAAAACGCTGCAGTTTGAATAAGGCCTCCACCTTCACCGACCCTACCGCACAAACCTTGCCGATATCATTGCGCAACAGATCGACAATCATCAGATTCTCCGCACGGTCCTTAATGCATAGGGATAACTCCTGCGCAATCGCTGCATCTTGCACAGCATCGGGGTGGCGCGGGCGGGTGCCTTTGATCGGGCGGGTCTCGACCTGTTGATCGACGACCTGCAAAAAACGCTCTGGCGACATAGACAGGATCGCAATAGGCTGTCCGGCTTCATCTTCAACTTGCATCAAGGCCATAAATGGCGCACGGCTAAGCTGCCGGAACTGGTCGTAGGCCTCACAGGGGTCGCCGCGCACCTCAACAGCAAAGCGCTGCGCAAGGTTAATCTGGTAGCAATCCCCGGCACGGATATAGTCTTTTACCCTTGCAAAGGCCTGGGCATAAGCAGCTTGGTCCAGATTGGCCTGAACTTCACCAACCACGGCAAACGGCTCGGAATGCGGCTCGTTGGCGCCCGACATCAACCGGGCATGCAGTTGATCCAAGTCGGACCGCTCAAGATAACGCAAATGCGAAACCAGCTTGCATTGGCGTGCATGGTGATCCACCACAATCGCCCAATCATAAATCCCAACCATCAGCTCAGGCAAAGGTACATCTTGTTGCGCCAACTCAGGCAGTGACTCAATACTGCGGCCAAAATCATAAGCAAAATAGCCGAGGGCGCCTCCGGCAAAGGGGATTTCTGCGGTCCGCACAACTGGGTGCGGTTGTAACCATTGCTGAATGACCTGCAACGGGTCAGCTTCTGTACGGCTACGTTGCTGGCCGACCAGTACATCCGTATAAGGACGCCGGTGAATCACCCTCGCCACCGGCGCAGCCACCACAATATCAAAACGTGCTCCGAGGCTCATTTCCTCATCCACGCTTCCCCCCAGACCGGTCGCCTCAATCTGTCCGCTTTCGAGCAAGATCGGCCAAGTCAGGTCTCTCACCTGCTTGAACCAATGCAAGCCCTCAGCATAAGGAAGTGCCAGTGTTATCAATGCCATTGCTGCCATAACCTCGCTACTGCATAGGCAGGAAAACACACCTCTGCATCCATTTTTAAAGTTTTTTCACTAGCCGTTACCGCCACTGCCGCCGAAAAATACTGCATCCCCAACTCGTCTGCCAACTGACTCACCAGAAAACTTCCGGCCCCCAGACCCACCAAGGTAAATGGTCGGTTACCCAGTGGCTGAGTCACCGTTTGAATACTGTTTTTGATTAACTTTAACTGCGCAGTCTTAAATGCCATCGCCAGTGACTGCCAGTTAGCCGCTTCCGCATCCCCCATATCATGACCAAGCATACGCGCAATACGACGCATACTCTCCAGCTTCGATTTGCCTTGTCCATCTGCAGTGTCGGCCAGGTCCGCATTCACCGGCAACTCATCCAAAATACGGTATATATCCGCAGTTGTCGCAAAATATTCAGCGGCTATGTGCCGCGCAGCACCGCGCCAAGCAATCATCGGTCCTAAAGCCATCAGCGGCGTACGTACCACCCCGGTATAACAGAGTCCCGCATATTGCATGCGCTCGGCATCCGTCCAGCCAGCTGGCAACACCTGCCGCTGTTCGCATAAGGTCACATCGCAGGTCGTACTGCCAATATCAACCACTACAATCGCAGAATGAGGCAACGCCTCGGCCAGGCATTGTGCAGAAGCATGCCAATTCATGGAAGCAATCGCTGAAGCTTTGCCGCCAACCTCGGTGGTGAACGCCCCTCCCGTTTCTTTGGTCGCCTGATAAAAATGGGCAGCAGGCAAATGCCGATTGACGGTTGCAGCAATCGCCAGAACACCTTGCGGCCGGTTCTCAAATAAATCGACCAGCTCACCGGTCATGGTCACCACATGGTCACAGGCCTCTGCTGATAATTGCCAGCTCTGCAAAAGCTGTGTGATGGCGTTTTCCAGGAGCGGCAGGCCTTTCCATAGTGCACATGCCTGCTGCGAGACCTTAAGCACCTGACCATCTGCATCCAACAGCACGGCTTTCACATGTGCGCCGCCAATATCCCATCCAATGACAGGTTTAGACCCGGTCATATTCCCCCTCTTGATGACTGTTTAACGAAAGCCGCACGGTAGACTCCGCTATGCAATCTGGTAACTTGTTATTCAATACGGCCTCCAAAATCATGGCTGCTGGATTCTGGGATAGAACTTGAGATAAAGCAATGTAAGGCGTGGTTAACCGTGGATTCACTTCAACCAGGACTAATTCGCCTGTTTCTTTCAAAATCATATCAGCGCCCCAATAGCCAACCAAACCAGGAATCGCCCGCTGAACCTGCTCGGCCAGCCGTTGCATCGCATTTAACTGACCCGCAGCCTCATTTACACCGGCTCCACTAAAAATAAATTCGCCGTTGATAATCTCTACTTGCTGGCGGTGGGCGGCGATCACTTTCACTGCGTTATTGGTAGCAATGACCGACATGCTCAAGGCTGCCCCCGGCACATAAGGCTGCAGTAAAAAACGCGACGACTGCAACAAAGAATTATTTTTTAAATTATGATTAAATTCAATAACTTCAGATTTATTTTTAAAGTAAAAAGTGGCTTCACATCCTGCGCCATCCTCTGGCTTCACCACCCAACCATGCTGATTTTCTTGGTCATCCCAAGGCAACGCTTCAAAATCTTTAACCTCCGCCAACATGACATGCGGCAATACGGCCACGCCTGCAGCGCGACAACGTTCCGCCATCCGTGCTTTGCTGGTTGTGTCTTCAATCGCCTGCGCGGAACACCCTATCCAAGGCAAGCCCAGCGCTTGCACTTGCTGACATAAGTCATGCAACACACCATCGGTCTCGGGGGCAATAACCCAACAGGCATCCACAGCCGATTGCGCAAGTTGTTGTTGCCAAACGGAATTGGCACCATCAAGCGGGCCTATTGCTACACTTTGCGCATGCATAGGTGGCATCACGCGATAATCATGGCTAGTGATACAATCCACGCCAAGTGCAGCCAGATTGGCTAGCAAGGCGTCACGCATCAGCAAGCCTTCCTGTAACAAACTGGCGGGCAACGTTTCTGAAGCCAAGCCGCCCGCGCTGATATATTCACAAACCCAGATTTTGAAACGAGTGGTATTTTGCATATTATTCCCGTCATCGATTTGATGCATGGCCAGGTGGTTCAGGCCATACAAGGTCAGCGTCAGCATTACCGCCCTATTCAATCCCAGCTGACTGACAGCCATACACTGATCGATATCGTGGCAGCTATTTTACAAGTTTATCCGTTTGACTGCCTGTATATTGCGGATTTAAATGCCATCACCAGACAGGAAACACGCCCTAACCACCTTACACTGATCGAACAAGCCATGGCCGAGTTCCCACAATTAAATTGGTGGATAGATGCAGGCTTTCAACATGCCAAGGAGCTAATGTCATGGCAATCCGCCAGCATGACGCCCATTTTGGCCAGTGAGTCCATGCCAGATACCCAAACCTATGCCCAAATGCGGCAAATCTGTCCGAGTAGCGTGCTCTCACTGGATTTTTTTAGAGATGGGTTTCATGGGCCGGCCGAACTGCTCTCGTCGCCACAACAATGGACACAACCTACCATCATCATGAGTTTGCCAAAGGTCGGCGCCAATCTCGGCCCAGACTATACGCAACTGGCCACACTCAAAACGCAGCATCCGCAGCATGCTTTATATGCTGCAGGTGGTGTACGCCACGCACAAGATATTGAAACCTTATCGCAAGCTGGCGCCAAAGGCGTCTTGATCGCCAGTGCATTGCATCAAAAACAACTCACCCAGCAAGATTTGATGCACTGGGGGGATATAAAAAAACCGGTCGCATGACCGGTTTTTTTATAGGTACATCCTTGAAAGCTTATTCAAGGTTTGCGTGCAATGCGCGCATACCTTCTTCAGTCAGGCCTTTGGCGTGAATCAATTCAGAGATTGCACCTTCCAAGAATACCAGTGTGGACAGCTCAAACTGACCACCCATAGGCATACCTTTCACCAGTGGGAAGCTGTCATCCTGACCAATTTGAATCACCAGGTCAGCCACATCTGCCATTGGTGAAGATTTCTTCATGGAAATGACAACCAATTTAGCGCCCACTTCTTTGGCTTTTTTCACAAATGGCAGCAAGGTCGCTGTACCACCGGAACCAGAAACCAATACCAGCAAGTCACCTTTTTTGATGGCTGGAGTCACGACTTCACCGATCATGTAAACGCTATAACCGGAGTGAACCAAACGCATGGCAAAAAAGCGTGATACCAGCAGTGAACGGCCTGCACCACCGATAAAGGTAGAACCGGCTTCATCGACCAGTTTCAGCAGCTCAGCCGCTTTTGATTTGTCGGTCACGTCCAGAATGCGTTTCAGGTTGTCCAGAATAAATTGTTGATGATCCATTTTTAAATCCTGTGTAAACATAAAATTGAATAAAAAACCCGACACATTACTGGGTCGGGTTTTTATGATCGCTAATCAATAATTGCTTATTGATGCTTAAATGAATTAAGCGTGAGCGATAGCAGTGATTTCTGCAGCAGCAGCAGCTGGGTCAGCAGCGCCGTAGATAGCAGCACCTGCAACGATGATAGTCGCGCCAGCGTCACGTACTTGAGCAGCTGTAGCAGCTTTAACGCCACCAGCAACAGAGATGTCAACACCCAGGTTCAAACCGGCAACAGCAGCCAGGTCAGCAAATGGAGTTTGACCAGCAGCTTGTTGGTCCAAACCAGTGTGGATACCGATGATGTGTGCACCAGCAGCAGCAACTTCTTTAGTTTTAGCAACTTTGTCTTCAACGCTGATCAGGTCAACTTGAGCTTTTTTGCCGTATTTGTTAGCAGCTTTGATTACGCCTTTGATTGTACCGATGTCGGATACGCCCAAAACTACGCAGATGTCAGCACCGGCTTTGTAGAATGGCTCAGACTCGTACTCACCAGCGTCCATAGTTTTCAGGTCAACCAAGATCTTGTTGTTTGGGAACTTAGCGCGCAAAGTTTCCAGCAATTTGATACCGTTGTGCTTGATGCATGGTGTACCGATTTCCAGAATGTCAACGTGTGGAGCAACTTTTTCTGCCAAAGCGATAGTTGCGTCGAAATCCAATGAGTCTAATGCCATTTGTGTTAATGCCATGTTTTTCTCCAAAAGTTAAAATTTAAATGCTATTGCTAGCGTACTACCAATTCAAGCTGGTCGCTCATAGTAAGCTCGCAGCCAAAATAAGTCAATGTTGCAGGCTTACTTATGCCTGACTTTTAAAGCCAAACGGGCAGGTCCCTGCCCGTTTGCATTATCGCATCGCGATATTACAGTTTTGCGGCTAAAGCGTCTTCCAGTTTTTTCTGGTCAGCCACGAAACCGCGAATACCTTCTGCCAATTTTTCAGTCGCCATTGCGTCTTGGTTCAACTGGAAGCGGAACTCTTCTTCTGTCAATTTGGCAGGGACTTCTTTAGTTTTGCCGCCGTCTTTCAACACTTGCGCCAAAGTCCCTTCTGTTGCTGCCAATTCTTGCAGCAGGTTTGGAGACACAGTCAGGCGGTCACAACCAGCCAGAGCGATCAGCTCGCCAGTGTTACGGAAAGAAGCACCCATCACAACAGTTTTGTAACCATGCTCTTTGTAGTACTGATAAATCGCACGAACGGAAACCACGCCTGGGTCTGTTTCTTGTGTGTACTCAGTACCGGGGTTTTTCGCTTTGTACCAGTCCAGGATACGGCCAACAAATGGGGAGATCAGGAATACACCCGCTTCAGCACAAGCACGCGCTTGGCCAAAACCGAACAACAGTGTCAGGTTACATTGGATGCCTTCTTTTTCCAGCTGCTCACCGGCCTTGATACCTTCCCAGGTAGAAGCCAGCTTGATCAGTACGCGCTCTTTGCTGATGCCAGATTCTTCGTACAATTTGATCAGTTTACGGCCTTTAGCAATCATCGCGTCGATGTTGAAAGACAGACGTGCATCCACTTCTGTAGAAATACGGCCTGGAACCACTTTAGTGATTTCAGCGCCAATCAACACAGCCAGTTTGTCTGCTGCGTTTTCAATCTGTTGCTCTTTAGAGCCGCCTTGTGCTTTAGCATAAGCAATGGCAGTTTCAATCAAGGGTGCGTATTCTGGGATTTGGCTAGCCTTCAATACCAGAGATGGGTTTGTGGTTGCGTCCACAGGTTTAACACTTTTGATTGCTTCAACATCACCAGTGTCAGCCACGATAGTTGTCATTGCTTTCAACTGATCTAATAAGTTTGCCATTCGATTGCTCCTAAAAATTGCAATTATCGTTTACGTATTGTTATACACAAAAACCTCAAACATTATAACTGAATTTATGACAGTTGGTTAAGCCCCGTTTTTGCCTTCAATGGGCGCCAGCCTTGGGTCCATACAGCACAAACCCCACATTTTTTTGATTAAAATCAAATGATTGAACCAGTTTTTTACAGTAGATAAAGGGGCGCTGACTTTTCATTTACCCCCATTTCGGGCACAATTCACCTTTTTTGCAAGTAACTTATCCGTTGGGCATATGGGCTCTGTCACCTCTTTAAACAAAGAACAAAATCAGACTCGCTTCGCACAATTACCCGTAGACTGGTATCTCAATCCGGAAATCTACGCGCTGGAGCAAGCACATTTGTTCTCATTGTTGCCTCAATACCTGGGGCATACACGTATGGTGCCAAACGCCGGAGATTACCGAACCCTGGACTGGATGCACGACGCCTTGGCCCTGGTTAACCAGCAAGGACGCCCGCAATTAATCAGCAACATTTGCCGTCACCGCCAAGCCGTCATGCTGAATGGACAAGGTAATACGCAACATATCGTCTGCCCGCTACATCGCTGGACCTATGACCTGAATGGCCAACTGCTTGGCGCCCCGCACTTTGAGCAAACCCCTTGCCTGCACCTCGAAAATCAGCCCTTGACCGAATGGCAAGGCTTGCTGTTTAAAGCCAACGAAGCTACAGGTAAGCAAAAAGGCCTGGAGATTAGCCAGGTATTAAAAGCGCTTGGTTGCAAACAGGACTTTGACTTTACCGGCTATTACTTTGATTCTGCGATTGTTGATCACTATGATTTTAACTGGAAGACTTTTATCGAAGTCTACCTCGAAGACTACCATGTCGGCCCCTTCCACCCCGGCCTGAACCAGTTTGTCGATTGCGGCGAACTGCACTGGGAATTTGGTGAGCACTACAGTGTGCAAACCGTGGGTTATAAGCCAATGCCGGATTACAGCTTGTCCCCTGTGTACAAGCATTGGCAACAAACCGTGACTGATTACCAGCAAGGACAAGCCCCTAAATACGGTGCAATCTGGTTTGTGCTTTACCCTTTTGTGATGATTGAGTGGTACCCCAATGTGTTGGTGGTCTCGCATATCATCCCCACCGGCGTCGAATCTTGCAAAAATGTGGTCGAATTTTATTATCCAGAAGATATCGCACTGTTTGAGCGCGAATATATTCAAGCACAGCAAGCCGCCTATTTTGAAACGGCGGTCGAAGATAAAGAAATTTGCCAGCGCATGCATGATGGCCGCAAAGGCTTATACCTGCTAGGCAAAGATGAACGTGGCCCTTACCAGCACCCGATGGAAACTGGCCTGGAGCATTTTCATCAATGGTATCGCCGCCAAATGGAAACGCATTTGCCGGATCACATGCTGCGTTAGGTCCACGGGTTGCCAAACTCCGAGCGTCGCAAACAAGAGCATCTAAACCGCTGGCATCCCAAATACTGGCCGCTGGGCAGCTACTGGATGCTGGTGGCCGGGCTGGGATTTGCCATCATGGGCGCATTTGTTAAAGCGGGGGCCGCCCGCTTTACCACCAGTGAATTGGTGTTTTACCGCTCGGCCTTCGGCTTTGTAATGATTGCTGCCATCGTCTACAGCCAAGGCCAGCAGATCAAGACGCCCCTCCTCAATATGCAGATGCGCAGGGCTGGTGTCGGATTCACTGCCTTGCTGCTATTTTTTATGCCATCGCCCATCTGCCGCTAGCCACCGCGATCACACTCAACTACACATCGCCCATGTTCCTCGCGCTGCTCTCCCCCTGGCTACTCACAGGTGATAAGCCGCTAACCTGGCAACAGCGGCTAAGGTTAAATAGTTGCGTCGTGGGTGGCTTTATTGGCATTTGCCTGCTCTTGCAACCCACCATTCATCACGATCAATGGCTGGCAGGGGGTGTCGGCCTGTTATCCGGCATAGGTGCAGCACTGGCCTACGTGCACGTCAAACAACTGGGGATACAAGGCGAGCCAGACTGGCGCACTGTCTTCTATTTCACACTGGTATGCACGATTGCCAGCGGTGGCTGGATGTTGATCGACCATGTCACGCCGCTACGCTGGCAAGACCTGCCATTATTGGGCGGCCTTGGCCTGTCAGCAACCCTGAGCCAACTAGCCCTCACCCGTGCTTACCGTACCGGCAACACCCTGACTGTCGCAAGCCTGGCTTATAGCACCATCGTATTTGCAACCCTGCTTGGGATCCTGTTCTGGCAAGAAACCCTGACGCTGCTTGAAACCGCAGGCATCCTGCTGATTATCGCCTTCGGTGTATTAAGTACCCGTAGCCGATCCGAAACCTCCCGCTAGACACAACCAACCGTAGACGCAATCCACCCAAGACCCAATAAAAAAGTCATCCTTATTTCTAAGAATGACTTTTTAGTAAATATGCACGCTGGCGTTAATTAGGCACCTAGGGCTCCAACAGGCCGCAGCGCATGGCAATCAGCGCAATCTCGGCAGAGTTTTGTGCATTGAGTTTTTGCTTGATGTTGTACAAATGGGTGCCCACCGTCCGCGGGCTCAAAAACAGGGTTTCAGCAATCTCGTTGGTTGATTTACCGCGCGCCAGCGACATAAACACTTCAAATTCCCGTTCGCTGAGCACATCAACAGGATTCTGCTCACCCGATAATTGCTGGATGGCCATTTGCTGTGCCACACTGGCCTCGATGTATTTTTTACCCATGGCTACGCTGCGGATGGCTTTAATCAACTCTTCAGCCGCACTGCGCTTGGTGACATACCCCATCGCGCCAGCATTGAGCACGCGCTTGGGATGCACAGAATCTTCATGTGCAGACAGCACCAGAATACGCGCGTGATTATCTTTGGCTAGAATCCGTTCTATTGCCTCCATCCCGCCAATGCCCGGCATGGTGATATCCATGACGACCACTTGCGGATGATGCTCTTGGTAGGCCTTAATGGCTGCCTCGCCGCTTTCAGCTTCAGCAATCACCTTGATATCCTGGTCGGATTCCAGCAGCATTTTGAATCCCATCCTGACCACGGCATGGTCATCCACCAGCATTACACTAATCACACTTGTCTCCCCTTTAATTATGCTGATTGTATAGGCAACCGAACTTCCAAGGTGGTTCCACGGCCGGCATCCGGCTGCGAAACCACTTTAAATTGCCCATGCAATGCCTGTACACGTTCGCGCATGCCCAGTAAACCAAAATGCCTGGTCTGATCCACGCTATCAATATGCATCCCCACACCATCATCGCAAACCATCAGGCGCAGGCCCTGGTCATCTACCAGTAAATGTACATTGATACACTGCGCGTGTGCATGCTTAATGGCGTTATTCACCGCCTCTTGCACAATGCGGTATAGATTGATGTTCACATTCTCGCCCATAGGCAAAAACTCGCCGGCCACATGCAATTGAATGTTTAACTCCGGATGCTGTGCCTGGTAACCAGACACCATATCGCGCAAGGTTTCAACCAGGCCCATATTATCCATGGCGGCCGGGCGTAACTGGCGGATGATATTGTGCATGCCATCATAAATATGGTTGGCAGCTGCCACGATGGTTTGCGCATTCGCGGAGATATCTGGCGCAGTCGCCTTGGTTTTATTGACAATCGCCACGGCAAAGGTCTTGATGGCTGTCACATATTGGCCGAGCTCATCGTGCAGCTCGCGCGCCAGGCTGCGCCGTTCGTCTTCAATATGCTGTTGAATCAGTTGCGTCAGCTGGCGGTTTTGCTCCAATTGGCGCTCGGCATCCAGCGAGACCGCCATCTGGTTAAGACTTTGGCCAATGCGGTCAAATTCAGGCACAGAAAAGCGCGCCAGCCGCGTCGTCAAATCGCCCTGCTCTATGCGGTTAATCGCATGCAAAATATGGCTGACCGGCCGCAAAGCGTGGCTCAACAGGCCATATACGAGCAAGTTGAGCAGCACAAAAAAGCCAACGCCCATAATCATCAACTGGCGAAACCCGGACCATGCCTCCCGAATCGATCCTTCTGCGCTGGAATGGATAATCAGCACCCCATAACGCACTCGGCGAGTCACGGTTTCTACTTTAGGCGCCACCAGACGCACAAACCATTGTGGCGGGACGACCTCAGATTTAAAAGTCGACTCGGGGGAAAGATACAAAGGATTATTGGCGTAATCATAGAGCTCAATGCGGCTGCTACGCACATAGCCCAAAGAGCGCAAAAAATCCTGTAGCACATAATGCGTAGGCCCCAGGCTGGGATTCATGGCAGAACTGACAATCACCGTATCCAGCAATTGCACCGTTACGCGCGTAGCCGCCTCCACCCGCTCACGAATACTGTCTTTGGTATCGCGCACCAGCACCACGCCTGCCGCAACCAAAAAAGCCAGCGACAGCATGGTGACTAAAAGATTTAACCTGAAACGTAAACTCATGGGGAAGATGATAATCGCAATTGGCGTATTAGACTGTAACTACCACGCATTCTCACAGCGTAAAATCATTAAATTCTGCAGGGCCAGCGCTTAGTCTTTAATTTTTAACGCATCCCACGCTTTGGGTTTAGACGGATAAGCCAGCGGCAATGCGTTTAAAGTCTCCAGCAACAAGCGCGAAATCAGCAAGTTGCGGTTGGTTTTTGAGTTGGCCGGAATCACATACCACGGCGCATATTCAGTAGAGGTGGCTTGCAAGGCAGACTCATATGCTTGCATATAGTCATCCCAAAGCGCGCGCTCCTCAAGATCTTTAGGGTTAAATTTCCAATGCTTGGTCGGCTCATCCAGGCGCTCTTGCAAGCGTTCTTTTTGCTCATCTTTTGAGATATGCAAAAAACACTTAATCAGCGTGGTGCCGGTCTCGGTCAACATGCGTTCAAAATCATTAATTTGCTGGTAACGGCGCTGGCATTCCGCCTCATCAATCCAACCATGCACTTTAACAATCAATACATCTTCATAATGGCTACGGTTAAAAATCACCAATTCACCTTTGGCCGGCACCTGCGCATGCACCCGCCACAAATAATCATGCGCCAACTCTTCAGCACTAGGTGCCTTAAAACTCGCCAGCCGGATACCTAATGGGTCGCAAGCACTAAACACATGCTTGACTGTGCCATCTTTGCCACTGGTATCCATGCCCTGCAACAGCAGAATCACCTTGTGTTTAGCCTCAGCATGCAAAATATCCTGCCGCGCATTAATCGCCTCCGTCAGTTTTGCCAACTCGGCCAAATCCTGCGCTTTATCTTCACTGCGCGCGGAGCGGTCATCGGGAGAATATTGCTTGAGGGAGAATTTTTTAGGGTTAACGCGGTATTTTTCCAGCTTTTCCATAAGGCCTGCCAAGATGACAAAATCACAAGCAGTTTATCTCAAGCTGAGCGGGTTGCAATAGGCGAGGCTATTTAGAACCAGAATGCATAGGCGCCGAATTTGCTCACTCTACTCGACTGTCATTTGCAATTTAACTTGAAACCTATGAAACTACAGAAAAATTGGAAACAATAATTACTAGGTATTATCTTGAAAGATTAGAAACGAGAGACCGTAATTGCACACGTTGGGATGCAGTCATCTTTTTGCATGCGCCATTTTCTGCCGCAACTTTTCCATCTTTAATTGACTCTTGTGTAAGCTTCTCAATATCTAACGTTGTGTCATCTATCAGGCCTGAGTGGTTTTTTTCATCCTGCATAATAAACTGAATTTTTCGTATAGCTACACTTGCAGAAATATCGTCCACAACATCACATTTAAATCCTGTTGTAATTAAGGATATGGTTTGTTTATATTGTTCCCAGCTTTCCTTAATCATAGCTTTCGCATCTTGAACAGCCTGCTCTCTCCTTTCTTCATCAATGTCAAAGCCTGTTGACGATTTATCATTTCCAGCATTTGTGGTTAGTGAAGATAAGCAAAAAATAAGAAAAATTACGCTCGCTTTATTAAATAATTTGTTCATGATTTGAATGCTTGATAAGACTATTAATGAACCCAATATTCAAGGTTCGATTGACCGCAGAGTTTGGGATGATGAGCACGAACTATTGGGAGTTTGTTTGAATGCTGCGATTGCCTGTCCGACAGCAGCAAGAGCTCCGATAACCGCAATTATCAATGCGATAGAAGCACGTCGATTCGCCTTGGCGGCCTCTCGGCTTGAAGACCGTGCTATGTCATTGGAATCTCGGGCAAGCGAATTCGCCTCAAGACTTGCCGCGATTGCAGCAGTCGAACGGTCTTCAGACTTTGAGATAAGCCACTCATCGGCGAAATTTCGCAATGCGCCTTTACAATAATCGCCACTTTCGGAAGCGACCTTTACAGTAGGAACACCAAGCGTCTCGAATAATTTAAAATACTCCTGCTTGATTGATTCAGTAGCGGTGGCTTCATCTGCGGCATTGACTGTCACAAAGCCGCCATCGATTTGACTCTTGAGATGTCTACGGAGATTGAGCCAGTGAAGAATATCAAGATCATTTTCGCCGGGACGCAAAACAACACCGGGAACTTGCGCCGAATAGTCGGTCTGCTGCATATTTCTGACAATTATGCGGATAGTTTTCATATTACCCTCATCGTTAACTAGCACCCCAAAGGCAAAGCTTCATGACCAACGTGCTGAAGAAACCTTATACACAACTGATTTAAAGCTATTTTTTAAACCGTTGCAAGCGCACTTTTGAATGCTTCATCAGCCAGCATTCTTGCAATAAAAAACGCCAGCTTTCGCTGGCATTTTTTATTGTCAAATGACTTAGTCTTTAGAAGCACGTTTACGCTCGTGCTCTAATAGGTAGCGCTTACGCAGGCGGATGGTTTTTGGTGTGATTTCAACCAATTCGTCATCGTCGATAAACTCTACTGCAGACTCCAGTGTCAGTTTGATTGGTGGGGTCAGGCGTACTGCTTCATCGGTGCCAGACGCACGCACGTTAGTGAGTTTTTTACCTTTGATCGGGTTAACGACCAGGTCGTTATCACGGCTGTGGATACCAATAATCATACCTTCGTAGAGTTTGTCGCCTGGGCTGACAAACATGCGGCCACGGTCTTCCAGATTCCACAATGCGTAGGCGACGGCGTCGCCGTTTTCTTGAGAAATGAGCACACCGTTGCGGCGGCCTGGCATGTCTGCTTTCACTGGTGCGTAGTCGTCAAAAATGTGTGCCATCAAACCGGTACCACGTGTCAGGCTCAAGAACTCGCCCTGGAAGCCGATCAGGCCACGGGCTGGGATACGGTATTCCACACGGGTACGGCCATTGCCGTCAGACTCCATGTTGGTCATTTCGCCACGGCGGCGACCCAGTTCTTCCATGACGGCGCCTTGGTGTTCATCTTCAACGTCGACGGTGAGGATTTCATAAGGCTCACATCTTTCACCATTGACTTCACGGTACACCACGCGCGGCTTACCCACAGCGATTTCAAAGCCTTCACGGCGCATGTTTTCCAGCAAAATTGTCAGGTGCAACTCACCACGGCCAGATACACGGAACACGTCAGTGTCCTCTGTATCTTCTACTCGCAACGCGACGTTGGTGAGCAATTCTTTAGTTAAACGGTCACGGATCTGGCGTGAAGTCACAAACTTGCCTTCTGTACCAGCAATCGGTGAGGTGTTGACCATAAAGTCCATGGTCAGGGTGGGCTCGTCTACGCCCAGGTGTGGCAAGCCGACTGGTTTGTCACGGTCAGCAATCGTGAAGCCAATGCCTATCTCTTCGATACCGGAAATAATCACGATATCGCCGGCTTCAGCGCCTTCGACTGGTACGCGCTCAAGACCCTGAAAGCCTAATACCTGATTGATACGGCCTTGTGCCACTTGTTCGTTTTCGCGCATCACGGCAACGACCTGGCCTGGTTTGATACGGCCATTTTTAACACGGCCTACGCCCAGACGGCCAGTGTAAGTAGAGTAATCCAATGCGGAGATTTGCAATTGCAGCGGTGCATCGCTGTCACCTTCTGGTGGTTGCACGTGGCTTAAAATGGTTTCAAACAGCGGACGCATGGTGTCGCTGGGCTTGTTCATATCCAATGTGGCAAAGCCGTTCAGTGCTGAGGCATACACGACAGGGAAATCCAGTTGCTCGTCGGTAGCACCCAAATTAGCAAACAGATCAAAGGTCTGGTTAATCACCCAATCAGTACGGGAGCCAGGACGGTCAACCTTGTTAATCACAACGATGGGACGCAGGCCCAGAGCCAACGCTTTCTTGGTCACAAAGCGGGTTTGCGGCATCGGGCCTTCAACAGCATCCACCAGCAACACAACACCATCCACCATACCCAACACGCGCTCTACTTCGCCACCGAAGTCAGCGTGCCCGGGGGTATCCACGATATTGATGTGGGTGCCTTCATAGTTTACGGCAGTGTTTTTGGCTAAAATCGTAATGCCGCGCTCTTTTTCCAGGTCATTACTATCCATCACACGTTCAGTGACTTGCTGGTGTGAAGCAAAGGTGCCGGCCTGTTGCAAGAGTTTGTCGACCATGGTGGTTTTACCGTGGTCAACGTGGGCGATAATTGCGATATTTCTTAAGTTGCGTGCCATGTGAACTGCCATCTGTTTGGAAAGGGCGCGATTTTATCACAAATCAACTAAATAATTGACTTTTAAAATAAATTGGATATACTGCGAGCAACTTTAAAGCGCAGCAGGTACTTGACCCGCTATCTTACGTTTTAAATTCATTGCCCTGACCTGTCGATAACTCGCGAAATTTTGAGGTTATCATCTTTAGATGAAGTCTTGATGACACATCTTCTTTTATCGGTTAGTGGCCATGCCCAAGCGCCGGTAAAAGCAATTCATTTCTAATCATGTAATGTTGCTTTGGCTTTGTTAATCTTTCCGCACATCAATTCGTGCTGGTCAAACTGACAAGCTTTGCTTTTGCTTTACTAGCGCCCTTTTTAATTGTTGATGAAAGGGACATTCCTTGTCTTTTGCAGATTTAAATCTCGACCCCTCCATTTTGCGCGCATTGACCGACGCAGGCTATGAAAACCCAACTCCGATTCAGGCACAATCTATTCCTGAAGCATTGCAAGGTCGTGACATCATGGCTTCTGCACAAACCGGCACCGGCAAGACCGCTGCTTTTACCCTACCCGCTTTAAACCTGCTGGCGACGCAGCATCCGGTTCGCGGCCGTGGTCCACGTATTTTGGTACTGACACCAACGCGTGAACTGGCAGCGCAAGTGAACGAAGCCGCACGTAAATACGGTAAATTTTTGCGTGCGCGTTGTATCAGCATCGTCGGTGGCATGCCTTACCCATTACAAAACAAGTTGCTGTCACAACCATTGGATATTTTGGTAGCGACCCCAGGCCGTTTTATTGACCACCTTGAGCGTGGCCGCATTGACCTGAGCCGCTTGCAGATGCTTGTGCTGGATGAAGCTGACCGCATGCTGGACATGGGCTTTATGCCAGACGTCGAGCGCATTTGTGAAGCCTTGCCTGCAGATCGCCAAACCCTACTGTTCTCTGCAACCCTGGATGGCATTATGGATATCGGCAAACGTTTCTTGCGTGATCCGCTGACCATTCAAGTCGCAGGCCAGAAAGAAAGACATGCCAATATTGAGCAGCGTCTGCACTTTGTCGACGACATGAACCACAAAAACAAACTACTGGAGCACTTGCTGATTGCCCCAGATGTCAATCAAACCATTATTTTCACCAGCACTAAGCGTCACGCTGATTTGCTGGCTGAAGACCTCTACGCTGCTGGCCACCGTACCGCAGCCTTGCATGGCGACATGACACAAGGCGCACGTAACCGCACGCTGACTAAATTGCGCCATGGCGATGTAAAAGTGCTGGTCGCGACTGACGTTGCAGCCCGTGGTATCGACGTACAAGGCATTTCTCACGTGATCAACTACGACCTGCCTAAATTTGCTGAAGACTATGTACACCGTATCGGCCGTACTGGTCGTGCCAATAACACTGGCGTTGCGATTTCGTTTGCTTCAAGTGCTGACCGCCATTTGTTGCGCAAAATTGAGCAATACACCGGCCAGAAATTACAGGCTGAAGTAATTGCCGGTTTTGAGCCAAAACGCGCAGTCCGCATGGATGACGGCGAAGGCCGCCGCGGCAAACGTCCAGGCCAAGGCAAACCACAGGGCAAAGGTGGCTTCCGCCGCGATGATCGCTCAGGTCAACCAAAATCATTTGGTGAACGCGTTGCACGTGAAGGTAACCGCGATGCGCAAAACAATAAACCACGTGCGCCACGCAGCCCTGAAGCCGGACAAAACAAAGAAGTGAACGGTAACAGCAAGCACTACAACAAGGATACCGACTTCCAGTTTGCCCGCGCTTTGGCTGACGAATTTGGCCAACGCCGCCCTCGTTCAAACAATAGCCAGGAACGCTTTGGCAACCCTAACGCCAGCCGTGGCAATCAAAAACCGCGTCCGGCAGGGAAATCCTTTGGTGACAATGGCGGTGCCAAACGTCCCCGTTCATTTGCCTAAGACTCACCTATGACTGAGCAAACCATTGTAGATTTTCGTGCGCTCGGCCTGGCCGAGCCGCTGCTCAAAGCGATTGAGGATTCTGGCTATACTACGCCGACGCCGATTCAGGCGCAGGCGATTCCACTTGCTTTGCAGCACATGGATTTGATGGCCGGGGCGCAAACCGGGACGGGTAAAACGGCCGCGTTTTCGTTACCGATTTTGCATACCTTGCTGCCATTGGCCAGCACCAGCACCTCGCCCGCCAAGCACCCGATCCGGGCTTTGGTACTGGCACCGACGCGTGAGCTGGCGATTCAGGTCTATGACAATATCAAAACCTATGCCAAGCACACGGCGTTGCGTAGCACCGTGGTGTATGGCGGTGTAGACATCAAAACGCAAACGCCTATCCTCAAGACTGGCGTTGAAATTCTGGTAGCGACCCCAGGGCGGCTGCTCGATCATGTTGAGCAAAAAACCTTGTCGTTAAACCAGGTGCAGTTTTTGGTGCTGGACGAAGCTGACCGCATGCTGGATATGGGCTTTATGCCTGACTTGAAGCGCATTCTGGCCTTGCTGCCTAAGCAGCGGCAAAACCTGATGTTCTCGGCGACGTTTTCAGATGAAATAAAAAAACTGGCGGACGCTTTTTTAAACAATCCGACGCTGATTGAAGTGGCCCGCAGTAACGCCACCAATGACAATGTTGAGCAAAAAGCCTACCTGGTGAACACTGACCAGAAACAACGCTTTATAGTCCAACTGCTCAAGCAATATCCTAATCAGCAAGTGATTATTTTCACTAAAACCAAACTTTCTGCCAGCAAGCTTGCCCGAGCACTCGAGCGTGACCAGGTGCCTTGCAGTGCGATTCATGGTGACAAGTCTCAAAAAGAACGGATCGAAGCACTTGACGCGTTTAAGGCTGGCAGCATACATGCCTTGGTCGCGACCGATGTTGCTGCCCGCGGGTTGGATATCAGCGATTTGCCATTAGTGATTAACTATGAAATCTCTACGGCGCCAGAAGATTACGTGCACCGTATTGGCCGCACCGGCCGTGCCGGCGCTAAAGGCATAGCCATTTCGCTCATTGATGAGGATGAAACCAAGTATTTTGACGAGATTGAAAAACTCATCAAAAAACAGATTTCTAAAGAAAAAGCGAATGTCAGCAGCGCTACACGTGGCCGTAGTTCAAAACCATCTAGCAGCGCAGATGCTTGGTTCCAGCAACCATATGAACCGTCATCCACAGCGGCAACGCCTAAACCAGCAGTCACCAAAGCCACAGCAAATGTAAAACGCAAAGTGGTGGCGGCGTTGCTAGGCGGATTTGGCTTTAAAGCAACCCCGCAGAGCCGTGCCCAGGCCAAGCGCGGAAATGGTCGCACCAAACAGAAACAGGATCTACCGCAAGCACCTGCTGACAATGTGGCAGAAACTGCGACGGTCGAGTCTTAACTATGCATATCAGGTACGCAGCCAAGAGCGCTTAGCATTTGGTAATCGCCATGAAAAAGCCCCGGTTTCCCGGGGCTTTTTCATTTTCTACCTAGCGTTTCATATGCTCAGAATGTAGGCAACTAGCCCTCACGATTACGCATAAAATCTGCCACACCATACAATTGGTTGGCAATGTGCTTCATCAGTGACTCTTCAAACTGTAAGGTATGCATGGCTTTAATCATGCAATACATCCATTGATCGCGCTCAGACTCACCGATCGAGAATGGCAAATGGCGGGCACGCAATCTGGGATGGCCATAGCGCTCGATGTACAACTGGGGTCCACCGGTCCAGCCGCTTAAAAACATAAACAGCTTTTCCCGTGCCTCAGTCAGGTCGGGTTGATGAATAGCACGTAGTCCAGCCGCTTTCGGATCACTATCCATGATGTCGTAAAAAGTTTCTACCAGCTGCCGTATGGTTTCAGTGCCCTTCTCAGCGCCGCCCAGCCAATCAAACAATGACTGTTTAGCGGCATTTGGCTCTTGTATTTCGGTGATTGCCATCGCGCTTACCCTGCGACTTTAGGCGTCACCAGTGCTGCAGCCTCTTTGGCACGCGTGCGCGCAAGTTCAGTATTGTCGGCAGTAGCCAGGGCGACCCCCATGCGGCGGCGCACAAAAGATTCCGGCTTACCAAACAGGCGAATCTCACTGTTAGGCACAGACATGGCGGCTTCGAGGCCGTGATACGCAAGTGTTTTGCTATCTGCACCGCCATAAATCACGGCGCTTGCCCCCGTCTCACGTTGAGCCACATCCACCGGCAGGCCTAAAATGGCACGCGCATGCAACTCAAACTCGTTCAGGCGCTGCGTACACATGGTCACCATGCCGGTGTCGTGCGGCCTTGGGCTGACTTCGGAGAACCAGACCTGCTCGCCTTTGACAAACAGCTCAACCCCAAACAAGCCCTGCCCACCTAAAGCATCGGTGACTTTTTTGGCAATCTCCTGTGCATTTTTCAAGGCTTGCGCATCCATTGCTTGCGGCTGCCAGCTTTCAACGTAATCGCCTTGCTTTTGCACATGGCCAATCGGGGCACAAAAATGTGTTTCTATTTGCCCGGCCGCATTTTTGGCACGCACGGTTAACAAGGTAATTTCATAGTCAAAATCAATTTGGCCTTCGACAATGACCACGCCCTGATTGACACGTCCCGCACTCGCCGCATACTCCCAAGCCGTTTTGACTTCTGAGGCTTGCGTAATGCGGGATTGGCCTTTACCAGACGAAGACATGGTCGGCTTAATAAAACAGGGATAGCCGATGCCCGCATCAATCGCCGCCTGAAGTTCAGCCTCTGAACGCGCAAAAGCGTACGGGGAAGTCGGCAACCCCAGTTCTTCAGCGGCTAGCCGGCGAATGCCCTCACGGTTCATGGTCAATTGTACGGCTTTGACCGTAGGAACAACCGTCACCCCTGTCGCTTCAATCTCAGCCAGTGCCTGCGTATTCAACGCTTCGATTTCCGGGACAATATAATGGGGTTTGACCTGACTTACCAACGCTTTGAGGGCATCGGCGTCCGTCATGTCTATGGCATAGGCATGATGTGCGACCTGGTGACCCGGTGCATGCTCATAACGGTCTACCGCAATGACTTCGACCCCCAAACGCTGCAAGGCAATAATCACCTCTTTACCAAGCTCACCACTTCCCAACAACATGACTTTGGTCGCATTTGCGCTTAACGGGGTACCAATCATTTTTAGCTCCACTGTAAAAACGTAATGATACCATGCGCGATTTATGTGCAAGTGGCTGCGCGCTTGATTTACATCAGGCGCCAGTACTGCGTCCGGCATAAAAAAGCGCCCCGCAGTGACGGGGCGCTTTATGAGTATTGCCTGAAAGGCAAGGGATTACACAGAGATGCCATGTTTATCCATCCGGTAGCGCATAGTCATTCTCGTAATACCTAACAGCCTGGCGGCTTTGGAAACATTATTACGGGACTGTTCCAAGGCATTTAATAGCATGGCTTTTTCTGCATCATCCAGCGTCACTTGGCTTTCACCTTGCAACACACTCGCCACCTGGTTGATGCCCACTTGTGGCAGGCCCAAATCATGCTCGGAGATCATAGACTGACTGCACATCAACACAGCACGGCTGATTTGATGGCGTAACTCACGCACATTACCTGGCCAATGATAACTTTGTATCGCCATCAATGCTGCCGCACTAAACTCATGATGCGGCAAGGCATAACGCTTTTCAGTCAGCTGCCGGAAATAATTGGCCAGTAATAAGACATCCGCCCCACGGTCACGCAAGGGCGGCATTTTCATGGTGATGACATTCAAGCGGTAATACAGGTCAGAGCGAAAGCGGCCTTCATTCGACATCTGGTATAAATCGCGATTGGTCGCCGCAATCACACGTGCAAGCACTGGCCGCTCTTTGGTAGAGCCCAGCCTACGCACCACTCTGCGCTCCAAAACATTCAGTAATTTGGCTTGCAAGCCTAAAGGCAACTCGCCAATCTCATCCAGGAATAAAGTCCCGTCTTCAGCGGACTCAATCAAACCTGGCCGTGAGGCCACCGCATTTGTGAAGGCCCCTTTTTCGTGGCCGAATAATTCGCTTTCTATCAACTCCGCCGGCAATGAGGCGCAATCCACATGCACAAACGGTTTTTCATGGTTGGCACAACTGGCGTGTAAAAAACGGGCGACAACGTCTTTACCCGTCCCGGTTTCGCCTGTGATCAGCACCGTCGGCTGCACGGCATCACTCAGTGCACTGAGCTGGGCAATCCGCGTAATCTGCTGCCGTACACTTTGCATAGGCGTGCTTTCGCCTATCAGTTGGACAGAGTCGTTGACAATCGCATCCCGCTGGCGCGAGTAATCGAGGCTGGTTTGCAATTCAGTCGTTTTCTCATTTTTTTGGATAATGAGCAACAACTCTTCGAGATCAATCGGTTTTTTTAAGTAATCGATCGCCCCCAGCTTAATGGCATTGACTGCATCACTCACGTCACCGAACGCAGTCATGACAATCGTATTGATATTTCTGGCAATAAACTCTGATAACAAATCGAGACCGTTACCATCCGGCAGGCGCATATCGAGCAGCGCCATATCCGGTTCAAACTGCTTCACCAGCAGCCTGGCATCGTTTAAAGATTCTGCGTGCTCGCACTCAAACCCCGCTTTTTGCAGGCGCTTAACCACCGCGCGCGCAAAAAGCGCCTCATCCTCGACCAGCAAGATTTTTTTCTTGAGGGGAGGCATTAAGCCGGATTTATCCACTGATGATGAAAATTGTGAAAGCACGCATCTTCCTCTTTACTTAGTCTTTGTCATAAGACGCGACTGACTTCTTGGCACCGAACTCGTAGCGTGCGCCAATCCAGCCAGCTCTAGGTGCACCTGGCGCATAAAACGTATCGTTACTAGAATTACCGCTAAACTGGCCAGTGGCTGGGTCAATCGGATTCTGCCCCAGCATGCCCAAGCTGTAATACTCACGGTCAAACAGGTTGTTTACACGCGCGAAGATGTTCCAGCCATTCTCGAAGCGATAATTTGTGAACAAATTCACAACCGTGTATCCACGCACCTTACCGCCAGAGCTTGTGTCCTGGTTGTTTTCGTTGCCACGTGAATACTGGCTGGAAAAAGCCACAATATTGCTGCCTACATTCCAGGCAGAAGTCACGTCATAACCCAAACCAAGCTTGAGCTGGTGCTTAGGGATACCAGCCATGTAATCGCCCTTATTTACCTGAATGAAGCTGTTGCCTGAAGCTGGATCTACTGTCGCACTGGTATTCACCTCATTGGCAATCTGGAAAGAGGACTCATAGGTCGCCTGAACAAAGCTATAACCTAAATTCCATGTAAATGCCTCTAGACGCCCGGCCAAGCTAGCATCAATGCCCTGACGCTTAGTTTTACTGATATTAGAGAAAAAGCCAGCACCATTATTGAGCGCAGTCGCAGACGTCAAGAACTGGATATCGTTGGTGTTGATCGTGTGATAGGCACCCAAACTCCAGGTGATGGTCGGTGTCAGGAAGCCACGCAGACCTGCATCATAGGTTTTGCTCACCACTTGCTTCAACGGTGGGTCCCCGGCCATTGCGTTAGGCAACTTACAAGGATTGTTTTCATCCGCACAGCCCAACTCAATAGAGGTTGGTGCCCGGCTGCTTTCGCTATAAGACGCATACGCCGTCAATTGATTGTTGGGCGTAAAGTTCACGCCCAAAGATGGGTTCAGACGGTTAAAAGTGTGTGTGCCTGTCAGAGAGCCAGAACCACTGGGGGTGATCTTGTCATCATTATCAATTTTGGTCGTGTTGTAACGGGCAGAGGCCGTCACATGCCAGTAAGGATTCAGAGACAAGGTGTCAGTTGCAAAGACACTCCAGGTACGGTTAACACCGCTTAAATTCACCTGATCAGTGAGAGCATTAAACAGACCATTGCCATCCACGCCACGATCGCTGTTTAACAAGCCAAATTCAGTATTTTGCGAGAACTTGGTCTTACCCCGGTTGTAACCTAAGCCGCTGATAAACTGGTTTTTCAAGCCCAGCAAATCTTGCGAAAAGGTTAACTGCGACGTAAAGCCATAACTCTTCTGCGTTAATCTGCTGCGGTTAATCGCACCTGAGCAATTCTCGTCAGCATCTGGACCATTACAGTCAGCATTATTGTCATCTAACCCACCTGCAGCTAACTCAAAACCATCATTCAAATCACCATTGAAAGTTTTAGTCCGCACATCACGATAGTAAACATTGCCACTTAACTGAATGTCGTCAGCAAAGTAATGGCTCAAGTTAAGGTTGACAAAAGCCATGTTGTTTTTGGTCTGGTCAGGCACGGTGAAATTGCTCTTGTAGCCCAAGGAATCAATCAAACTACCTGCTTGCAAGCCATTGCCACGCATTTTGTTGTCTGCGAGCGACAAGCTGACATTTACTGAGGTTTTTTCGTTCTGCCAACCGGCCTTGGTAAACAACTGTTTTACACGTGAGGCTGAAAAACTACGCCAGCCATCTTCTTCAAAACTGTTACCGGAGATAAAGAAGTCTTTGGAACCGTCTTCGGACACGCCACCATATTCGGCATTTAATACATGACGGCCCCAGGATCCGGTATAGGCTTCCACCGCACCGCCCTGATTGGTACGACCACTCTTGGTTTGTACTGAAATCGCCCCGCCCAACGTGTTCAACCCAAACAATGGGTTAGAGCCTGGAATCAGAGTCATCTGATTAATGGCATTCATCGGGATCAAGTCCCAGTTCACCACATCCCCAAAGGCCTCGTTGACTCGCACGCCATCCACATAAACAGACAAGCCTTGCGGTGTGCCCAGTAGTGGAGAAGCCGTAAAGCCGTGGTAATTGACATCAGGCTGGTATGGGTTGTTTTGTGTTTCATTCACGTTCACACCCAACATGTTCTGATTCATGTAGTCGCCCAAGGTCAGGCTTTTTTGCTTAACGAGGTCCTTTTGTTTTACTTGTTGCACACCAGCTGGCACATGCTCTAATGGCACACCAATCCCATTCAGTGGCGTCGTGCTAATCACTTCTACCTTTTCTAATTGCACGTCTTCAGCCTGCACAGTAATGGCTTGTGCAGCGTAAGCAGAAAGAATAGCCATCAGTAATGGTTTGACTGCTTGTTTATTCATAGTGAATGATCCTTTTCCCGAGAATACTTAAATGAATGTTTTTAGCTTAAAACACCCATTACAATGAGCAAAAATCATTCCTTGATTTTATAAAAATAAAACCCCTTTAAAATCATAAAGATAAAATTATTAATGGTTGTAATAAACCAGATTCTATCTTAAGAATGGTTTATTACAACCAATTTTAACAACCGAACATGGCTATATACAACCAACAGAAAAGATTAGGAATGAGGAACGAGACTGATTTCCAAGCCGTAGGCATTACGGCCAGGCTGCCAGGCGGCATCAATGGCAAGGCCAGCTAGCGAAACCAGCGTTTCAGAACTACCAGGATGAGAGGTGATCACTTGGACCAAGGGATAAAAAGCGCGCTGCCAGGGAGGGATGCCCAGCATTTGAAAAATGACCTTCAGTTCGCGTCGCGGACGCTTGGCATCCGGCTGCAAACTCTCGCCCCCCGCCCGCGGCATTAACTTAAGGATGGTCCCTTCTGCCAGGGGCAAGACTTGACCATACCGCCGATGCAGGGTGATTGCTGCCGGGCTGACCCCTAGCCGCGCCAATGCAATCCCACGTGCTTTGACGACTTTAAAATGCACTTGCCAATCTCCCCACTGCTGCGAGGCTTGCCCTTGCCAGATCAACGGGGTCTGCGGCAAAGCACTGGGTTTAACAACGCAATACAGGCGTTGCTGATAGTGGTGCAAATAGGCCGGTTGCTGCGAAGCTTGGCCTTGTAATGGCAAATGCAGGTAACGGTTAGGCTTGACTGATGCAAGCTGTTGCCAATACTCCTGCAGCTGGTCCTGGTTGGGCATACGCAAGTGCAGCAACTGGAACCAGTGCCGTAACAGGTTCCTGGCTCTGACATCGCCAAGTGCATAAAGCCTGGACATGGCAACTGATTGCCCCAGCCATTCGTCACGTAAATCGCACTGCGCCAGATCTTGGAATGCCAGGGTATCCAGCAGGCTTTGGGCTTCTGCCATGTGCCCCGCCGTGCGCAATAAAGACTGGTCCAGTTGTGGGTAACGGTCACGCAGCACAGGCATCACGGCATGGCGCATAAAATTGCGGTCATAGGTACTGTCAGTATTGCTTTCGTCGTCCACCCACTCCAATTGATGCGCCGTCGCAAACGCCATCAGGTCGGCTTTGGAGACAGTCAACAGGGGTCGATACAAGTGTCGCACGGCATCCCATGCCCCCATGGCACTCAAGCCTTTTACCCCTGCGCCACGTACCAGTTGTAGCAGCAAGGTTTCTGACTGGTCTTGCATATGATGCGCGGTGATGATCGCCGCCGCATCCAATGACTTTCGTACTTGCTCAAGCGCCTGATAGCGGGCGTCGCGTGCGGTAGCTTCTATGCCTTGTCCGCTGTGCAGATCCAGACGAACTTTTTCACTATAAAAATCCACATTGAGGGCGTGACATTGCTGCTCGCATAGCCTTAGCCAATCATCCGCGTTGGGGCTGAGACCATGATGTACATGCATGGCTGATAGCGTAAACGGCAACCGTTGGCGAAGTTGTGCCAGGGCGGATAGCAAAACCATAGAGTCCACACCGCCACTCAGTGCAAGTAGCAAATGTGGTTGAGTGGAATCTGCGCGGGACATCCCAGCCAGAAAACCGGACAGCTGGTTTTCTAGCCAGGGAACAAGGGAGAAATTATTTTTCACTGGCCGCTTTAAACTTACCGTAACTCATCAGGCGCTGGTAACGTGTTTCCAGCAATTGCGGTATTTTTTTCGCTTGTAATGCTTTCAACTGCTGGGCAATCGCTTGTGAAACCTTCTCCATCACATCTTCGTAATGGCGGTGTGCGCCACCCAGCGGCTCGCTGATAATCGTGTCGATCAAGCCTAGAGATTTCAGTCTATCCGCGGTGATACCCAGGGTTTCGGCCGCTTCAGGCGCCTTACTGGCACTCTTCCATAAAATAGAGGCGCAGCCTTCGGGCGAAATCACTGAATAAGTGGAGTACTGCAACATGTTCAAATGGTCGACCACGCCCAAGGCCAGCGCACCGCCTGAACCGCCCTCGCCGATCACCACGCCAATAATGGGCGTTTTCAGTTCGGCCATGACATACAAATTGCGTGCAATCGCTTCTGACTGGCCGCGCTCCTCTGCCCCAATGCCTGGATAGGCGCCTGGCGTATCAATAAAAGTGATGATAGGCATCTTGAATTTTTCAGCCAAGCGGAACAGGCGCAAAGCCTTACGGTAGCCTTCAGGACGCGGCATACCGAAATTGCGGTATTGGCGCTCTTTGATATCGCGGCCTTTTTGATGGCCCATGACCATCACCGGAATGCCTTTAAAGCGGGCAATGCCACCCACGATTGCAGGATCATCGGCATAGGCACGATCCCCATGCAACTCCTGGAAATCGGTAAACAAGGCGTTGATATAGTCTGCGGTGTAGGGGCGCTGCGGATGGCGAGCTACCTGCGAAATCTGCCAGGCAGTCAAGCTTTGAAAGGTGTCCTGCAATAACTTGGTATTTTTCTTTTGCAACAAATCCAGTTCTTTGGAAATATCCAAAGAATCATGCTCATCATGCGAGACTTGCAGCGCTTCGATACGCTTTTCCAGCTCGGCAATCGGTTGTTCAAAATCAAGATAGGTCAGTTTACTAGGCGTTAAACGTTTTACACTCATTGGAATTCCAATATGAATTCTTTAGAAAAAAGTTCAGGCATTATAAAGGATTTTGACGTTTTCTTTAGACAACCAGCCCTGTAAATTGTGTAGCAGGTCGTCATGCAGCACCACTTGCCAGTCATCGCCCAGCATCAGGCTTACTTGAGCAGACTGGTTATGGTAGTCCACCTTGATCGGACAACGCTTCTGCTCCTCACCGGCATAGCGATAAGGCGTCAGCACGGTCATCAGGCGCTGCACATCAGAGGTGCCGTTACAGCTCAGCGTCAACATTTGTGCAAAACGGTTACGCACTGATGCAAGATCATATAACTTGCGGGCACTGACACGTATCCCGCCAGAGAATTCGTCATTACTGATGCGCCCCTCCACCACCAGCAGTTGGTCGTCTTTGATCCACTGCGCATGCTGATTTAACAGTTCGGCACCGACGACCACATCCACACGACCAACGGCATCATCCAGCGTCACAATCGCCATCTTGCCGCGTTGCGTCATCCTGACGCGGACCCCCATCACCACTCCGGCCAGCAGCTTTGGCTGCTCTTGCGGTGCAAGCTCGCTCAGGTTGCCTTTGATAAACGGTCCCAGCTGCGCTTTATAGCTTAAATAGGGATGCCCGCTCAGGTAAAAACCCAGCGCAGTTTTTTCTTCCTGCAAAGCCTGTTCTGGGCTCCAGGCAGCAATATCCGGTAAGGCATGCTGGGCTTCAATGACGCCGCCAAACAAGCAATCTTGCCCGGCGTGTGCAGCGCCCTGTTCGGCAACGCTAATTGCGGTATCCAGCCCTGCCAGCAAAGCGGCGCGATTCGGCTCCAGCTTGTCAAACGCACCCGCACGAATCAAGGATTCAATGACACGGCGATTCACCTTGCGTAAATCCAAGCGCTGACAGAAATCGAATAAATCCGTGAAGGGGCCGTGCGACTGGCGCGAAGCCAAGATGAGTTCAATGGCCGCCAAGCCTGTGCCTTTAATCGCGCCCAAGCCATACAGCACCTGTTGCGCATTCAGGGGCTTGAACTGGTAGATGCTGGCGTTGATATCGGGTGGCAGCACTTCAATATGGTTGGCACCGCAGTCATCAAAGAATGTGTGCACGTTATCAGTGTTATTCATGTCGGCAGACATGGTCGCGGCCAGAAAAGCCGCAGGGTAATGCGCCTTGAGGTAAGCCGTATGGTAGGCAACCAACGCGTAAGCAGCCGCGTGCGATTTGTTAAAACCGTAGCCGGCAAACTTTTCCAGCAAGTCAAACAGGTCATTTGACTGCTGTAAGGTCAGGCCATTTTTCAGCGCACCCTCATTGAAGATTTCGCGCTGTTTGACCATCTCCTCAGGTTTTTTCTTACCCATGGCGCGCCGTAACAAGTCGGCGCCGCCTAAGCTATACCCGGCAACCACCTGCGCGATCTGCATCACCTGTTCCTGGTACACCGCAATACCATAAGTCTCTTTGAGGATAGACTCGGTTGAAGCATGAGGATATTCCACACGCTGCGTCCCGTGTTTACGGCGGCAGAAGTCTGGAATCAAGTCCATCGGGCCTGGACGGTACAAAGCAACCAGCGCAATAATATCCTCAAACAAGTCAGGCTTCGCTTGCTTGAGCATGTCCTTCATGCCGCGCGATTCCAACTGGAAGACGGCCGTGGTATTGGCGGTTTTCAGCAGGTGGTAGCTACGCTTGTCATCGAGCGGGATCGTCTCGAAACTCAACGGCGGCAACTCTTCTTGCGCGCGCTGCGCATTGGCGTTTTCAAGCGCCATATTCAAGATGGTCAGCGTACGTAGGCCCAAAAAGTCGAACTTAACCAGGCCAACAGCTTCTACATCGTCCTTATCGTACTGGCTCACCAGACTCTCGCCATTGGGCTGACAATAGACGGGAGAGTAGTCTGAAATCTTGCCCGGCGCAATCAACACGCCCCCAGCGTGCATCCCAATGTTACGCACCAGGCCTTCCAGCCGCAGTGCCAAAGACAGTAATTCTGCGACCTCTTCTTCTTTTTCACGCCGCTCTTGCAGTTGCGGCTCTTTTTCCAGCGCGGACTCGAGCGTGATGCCAAGTTCCATCGGGATCAGTTTGGCGATGCCATCGACAAAATTAAACGGTAAATCCAACACGCGGCCAACGTCGCGGATTACCGCTTTGGCCGCCATGGTCCCGAAGGTGGCGATCTGTGACACCGATGCCAAGCCATATTTATGCTTGACGTAATCGATGACGCGATCCCGTCCTTCCATACAGAAGTCAATATCGAAGTCGGGCATGGATACCCGCTCAGGGTTGAGAAAACGCTCAAACAGCAAGTTGTATTTGAGCGGGTCGAGGTCGGTAATCCCTAAACTGTAAGCCACCAGAGAACCCGCACCGGAACCCCGGCCAGGCCCTACAGGCACACCGTTGTTTTTAGCCCAGTTAATAAAGTCGGCAACGATGAGGAAGTACCCAGGAAAGCCCATTTGTACGATGATGTTGCACTCAAACTGCAAGCGCTCTTCGTACTCTGCGCGCTTGGCTTCACGCTGTTGCTCGTTTGGGTATAAATAAGCCAGGCGTTGTTCAAGCCCGGCCTTGGACTGATCAACCAGATATTGATCCAAGCTCTCACCATTGGGTGTCGGAAAATCTGGCAGGTAATTTTTACCCAAGGTCAGCGTCAGGTTGCAACGCTTGGCAATCTCCACCGAGTTTTGCAAGGCGATGGGCATATCGGCAAACAAAGCCTGCATTTCTGCCTGGGTTTTCACATATTGGGCCGCAACAAAACGCTTAGGTCTGCGGGTATCAGCCAGCACATAACCTTCGGCGATACAGGTACGCGCCTCGTGCGCCATAAAATCATCGGGCGTCTGGAATTGAATCGGATGCGTGGCCACTACCGGCAAATCAAGCTGCTGTGCAATGGCGATGGTTTGCCTGATCAATTGCTCCTGGGCATACGCTTCAGGATTGCCTGGTTCATGAATGCGCTGGACTTCCAGATAATAGCGGCCTTCAAATACGCGCGCCCATTGCGCGGCGGCTTGCATCGCTTGAGACTGGTTGCCCGCCTGCAAGGCTAGCCCAATATCTCCGGCCGCAAAACCTGATAGCAGTAATAACCCGGCATTTTTTTGCTGTAACCATTCAGGCTTGATTTCGGCCCGTTCGCGGTACTGGTTTTCCAGGTAGGCCCGGCTCAATAACTCGCAAAGATTGCGATAGCCCTGTTGTGTTTGCACCAGTAGCAGCATGCGGTGAGGCTGATCCCGTTGTGTCGGATTCTCTATCCAAACATCACAGCCCAGAATGGGTTTAAGCCCCTTGCCACGGGCGGCTTTGTAAAACTTGATCGCGCCAAATAAGTTAGCCAGATCGGTCAGCGCAATCGCTGGCATGGCATCGTTTTTTGCTGCTTTGACGTAATCATCAATGCGCACAGTACCATCCACAATGGAATACTCACTGTGGCATCGCAAATGAATAAATGCAGGTTGAAGAGAGGGTGTTTCAGGCGCTTCCATCGCTTTATTTTAACCGCCAACCGGCTTTTTTGTACCCACACCAACGACAAATAATGGCATTGACAGTCTCAAAAAAGCCCTGCAAAGCACGTACAAAATGGATTGTTGATAGTTGTAAAAAATTGAAACGCAGCGGGATTATGCTCTATGATGGCAAGCGTTTTTTTGTCATAAGCGATAGACCCGATGCCGAATGCAACTGCCCTGCTCGATGACCCGATACTGGTGGAGGATGAACTGCCTGCGGTGGGGCAATCCTTGCCTTACTTTCAGCTCGTCAACCGCGAGCTTGAGGACGTTGCACTGGAGGCCTTTGCAGGCCAGCGCAAGATCCTGCACTTCTTCCCTGGCATAGATACGCCGACCAGTGCTAACAGTGTACGCATTCTTGAACAGATGGCGTTAGATTTGACTAACACGGTAATCTTGCATATTTCGCCCGACCTGCCTTTCACCATGGCAAGATTTTGTTCAGTGGAAAACCTGCCGCAATGCATGACCTTATCCACCCTGCGTGGCCGCGACATGCTCAAAAATTACGGTGTGCTCATGATGACCAGCAAACTGGCTGGCTTGCCTGCACGCGCTATCATGGTGGCAGATGAACAAGACCGTGTCCTTCATGTGGAATTGGTCAAAGATCTGGTGCAGGAACCGGACTATGAAGCCGTGCTTGCGGTACTGTCCACCTGATTCCCTTACTTTTTATGTGGTTGATTGCGTTGGGCTGACACGTTAAAGTACTCATTTAAGTTTTATTCATCACATTTTGGAGAGCACTATGTCTAGCGTTACGCTTAAAGGAAATCCGGTCGCAGTGGGTGGTAAGTTTTTAACCAAAGGCGACAAGGCTCCTGATTTTCAACTGGCAGATGCCAAACGTAACCTGCTTGGGTTGGATGCGTTTGCAGGCAAGCGTAAAGTCTTGAACATTTTCCCTAGCATTGACACACCTACCTGCGCCACTTCTGTGCGCACCTTCAACAAGGAAGCCAGTAGCGTAAGCAACACCGTGGTGTTGTGCGTATCTGCAGACCTGCCTTTCGCACAAAGCCGTTTTTGCGGTGCAGAAGGTTTGGAAAATGTAGTTACCCTATCTACATTCCGTGACACTGCCAAATTTGCGAATGATTATGGTGTTTTCATCACGGATAGCAGCCTGGCCGGTTTAACTGCACGCGCAGTAGTCGTGCTGGATGAGAACAATCAGGTATTGCATAGCGAATTGGTAGGCGAAATTGCCGACGAGCCAAACTATGCTGCAGCGCTGGCTGTTCTTAAATAAGCAGGCAAGCAAGTTTACAGCAATAAAAAAGCCAGCTAACGCTGGCTTTTTTATTGCTTAACTACCTTTATTTATTCAAATACGTTTAATTTATTTAAACGCGCTTGAACAATAAGCTGCCATTTGTGCCACCAAAACCAAAGTTGTTTTTGAGGGCATATTCAATCTGCAAATCGCGAGCAGTGTTGGCACAGTAATCCAAATCGCAATCGGGATCTGCATTCAACAAGTTGATCGTCGGTGGTGATACCTGATGGTAAATCGATAACACCGTAAAGACTGACTCCAACCCGCCTGCACCACCTAGCAAATGGCCGGTCATCGACTTGGTCGAGTTAACAACCAGTTTATAGGCATGATCTCCAAATGTCGCCTTGATGGCGTTGGTTTCATTGGTATCGCCCAACGGCGTCGAAGTTCCATGTGCATTCATGAACTGGACCTGATCGGGATTTACGCCCGCATTTTTCAGGGCATTCACCATAGAACGGCGTGGACCATCCATATTAGGCGCGGTCATGTGATAGGCATCGGCACTTAAGCCGTAACCAGCCACCTCAGCATAAATCTTGGCACCACGGGCTTTAGCATGCTCATACTCTTCAAGCACCAGCACCCCGGCCCCTTCACCAATCACAAAACCATCACGCTCTTTATCCCAGGGACGGCTGGCCGTCGCTGGATCATCATTGCGTGTAGACAAGGCGCGCGCAGAGGCAAAGCCACCGACACTGAGTTCGGTAATGGCTGCTTCCGCACCACCGGCGACCATCACATCGGCATCGCCGTACTCAATCATTCGTGTGGCTTCACCGATACTGTGGGTGCCTGTGGTACAGGCAGTCACCACCGCAATATTGGGGCCCTTGAGACCCAACATGATGGATAAGTTACCCGAGATCATGTTGATGATCGTGCCAGGGATAAAGAATGGCGAGATCTTGCGTGGGCCACCTTCATCATAACTGTCATTGGTGGACTCAATCAAGCCTAAACCACCAATCCCAGAACCAATGGTGACGCCAATGCGCTCTGCATTGGCTTCAGTCACCTCGAGGCCGGAATCACGGAAAGCCTCCAAGCCAGCAGCCAGGCCGTACTGGATAAAAGTATCCATGCGACGTGCATCCTTGGCAGGGATAAACTCTTCAGCGTTGAATCCTTTAACCTCACCCGCAATTTGCGATGCAAATGGGGTAGGATCGAATTTAGTGATACGGGTAATGCCTGATTGACCAGCGACCAGATTGTTCCAAGCGGTTTGGGTACCAATCCCTACTGGAGACACCACGCCCAAGCCAGTTACTACTACTCTGCGTTTCGTCATAATAGAAAATCAGCCCTCTTGCGAGGGCTGATTGAAGAAAGAAGTCAATGAATTACTTGAGGTTTGCGTTGACGTAGTCAATCGCTTGCTGCACGGTAGTGATTTTTTCAGCTTCTTCATCAGGAATTTCGCAATCGAATTCTTCTTCCAAAGCCATCACTAATTCTACGGTGTCCAGAGAATCTGCACCCAGATCATCTACGAAAGATGATGTGTTTTTTACGTCAGCTTCGTTTGCACCCAATTGCTCACAAACGATTTTCTTTACGCGTTGTTCGATGTCGGACATCTAAAATACCCCTTTGTTGATAAGTGTCGTGTACAGTAAACCAGTATTCTAGCAAAAGTTGCCCAGAATACCAAAGAAACTAAATATTAAGCGCAGTACATGCCGCCATTGACATGGATGGTTTCACCCGTGATATAAGCAGCTGCTGGGGAAGCCAGGAAAGCCACTGTCGCCGCGATTTCATCCACCGATCCCAAACGTCCGACCGCAATACGCTCCAGCATTTTTGCCTTGATGTCATCAGGCAGTTCAGCGGTCATATCGGTGGCAATAAACCCTGGCGCCACACAGTTTACGGTAATGCCGCGGCTACCGACTTCTTGCGCCATGGACTTGGTAAAACCAGTCATGCCGGCCTTGGCCGCCGCATAGTTAACCTGCCCGGCATTACCCATATGACCGACCACGCTTGAAATATTGATGATGCGGCCCTGACGCGCCTTCATCATAGGCCGCAATACTGCTTGGCTCATCCGGAATACGGATTTGAGATTGGTATTTAATACCGCATCCCAGTCTTCGTCCTTCATCCGCATCAGCAAGGTGTCTTTGGTAATACCTGCATTATTGACCAGGATGCTGACATCCCCGTATTGTTCGGCAATTTGCTTCAATACGGCTTCAATTTGTTCCGCTTGCGTGACATCCAGCGCCATCCCCACGCCATTCACGCCGGCTGCTTTCAAATGTGCAGTAATCGCCTCTGCACCAGAGGCAGATGTTGCTGTCCCAATGACAGTGGCGCCCTGCTTGCCCAAGGCCTGCGCGATTGCAGCGCCAATCCCACGGCTGGCGCCAGTCACCAAGGCGATTTGTTGATCAGACATGCTTTCTCCCTTATTGTGTAATCAATGTTTGAATGGCTTCGTCATTGACGAGCGCAACACAGTTCACTTCGGCCACAATACGCTTGGCCAACCCCGCCAACACTTTACCTGGCCCGCACTCAGCGGCGCTAAGCACTTCTTGCGCAGCCAGCTGTTGTACTGTCTCTACCCAGCGGACTGGACTATAAAGCTGGCGGACCAACGCATCTTTAATCTGCGCGGCATCAGCGTAAGCAGCCACATCAGCGTTATGCAGTACAGGCACGCTTGGCGCCTGTACATTCACATTCTTAAGGTATTCGCGCAGTTTGTCTGCCGCTGGCTTCATCAGGTCACAGTGCGAAGGCACGCTGACAGGCAGTGGCAGCGCACGCTTGGCGCCTTTTGCCTTGGCTAACTCCATGCCGCGTTCAACCGCCGCTTTGTCACCGGCAATGACAACCTGGCCTGGTGAGTTGAAGTTAACGGGTTGCAGGACTTGGCCTTGCGCAGCTTCGCTACAAACCGCACGTACGGCATCATCATCCAGGCCCAATATCGCGGCCATCGCACCCTGTCCTTCCGGAACGGCTTGCTGCATCACCTGGGCGCGAAACTTCACCAATGGCAAAGCATCCGCAAATGAGATCGCATTAGCTGCAACCAGTGCAGTGTATTCACCCAGGCTATGCCCGGCCATGGCAGCTGGTAACTGCCCCCCTTGTGCCTGGTACACACGCCAGGTAGCAATACCGGCAGTCAGCATGATGGGCTGCGTGTTTTCTGTCAGGTTGATTTCTTCATTCGGCTCAGTGGCCATGGTCCAGAAATCCACACCTAATACCGTAGAGGCCTCATCAAAGGTTTGTTTGACAATCGCATGGGCGGCAAGCCCTTGCATCATGCCCACAGATTGCGAACCTTGGCCGGGAAAGAAAAAAGCTAATTTAGACATAATGATTCAGTAATTGATTGATTTAAAACGATGCGGCTAGCGGTACATACGCAAACTAAGTATTAATTTTAATACTTAAGTAAGGCTGAGCCCCAGGTAAACCCACCACCAAACGCCTCCATAAGCAAGGTATGCCCGCGTTGAATACGGCCATCACGCACAGCCACATCCAGCGCCAGCGGAATAGAGGCCGCAGAGGTATTACCGTGGCGGTCGACAGTGATCACCACTTTTTCCATGGGCATTTCGAGTTTTTTTGCCGTTGCCTGCAAAATGCGGATATTGGCCTGGTGTGGCACCAGCCAGTCAATATCAGACTTTTGCAGGCCGTTCGCATCAAGCGTTTCGTCGACGATCTGGTCCAAAGTATTGACGGCCATTTTGAAAACCGGATTTCCCTCCATCACTACCGTGTCAGGTCCGTCAGGATTGCGCGGCACATGCAAATAGGTTTCATAGTTACCATCGGCGTGGATGTGGGTAGAAAGAATCCCCGGTTGGTCACTGGCTTGCAGGATCACTGCGCCAGCACCATCGCCCCATAAAATACAGTTGCTACGGTCGGTATAATCAGTAATACGGGTAAACGTATCTGCCCCGATCACCAGGACATTGCGGTATTGGCCGGATTTGATGAACTGATTGGCCGTCGTCAATGCGTAGACGAAACCACTGCATACCGCCTGCACATCAAAAGCCGGGCAACCACTAATGCCCAACTTGCGTTGCACCATGGTTGCCACGCTTGGGAAAATTTTGTCTGGCGTGGTCGTTGCCACGATAATCAGGTCAATCTGACTCGCCTCAATACCCGCGGCGGCAATCGCGTTGCTTGCGGCTTGAGTAGCCAAATCACTGGTACGCTCATCCGTGACTCGGTGGCGTTGCTTGATCCCAGTTCTGGCGAAAATCCACTCATCCGTGGTGTCCACCATTTTTTCCAGGTCGGCATTGGTCAAAATATGAGGTGGCAGGTAGCTTCCGGTACCTGCAATGCGAGCGTAAATCATTCGTGCGATTATGCCTTAATTGGATTGAAACACCTAACAAAAAGGGACTCAGGTTTGCTCGGAAGTCGTCAGGTGCTCAATCTCTAACTGTGATTGAATACGCTTGAGAACACCACTTTGCGCCTCTTCCATGGCGACATGAATCGCATGGTAAAAACCAACGCTATCTGCGCCACCATGACTTTTAACGACGATGCCACGCAAGCCTAAAAAGCTGGCACCGTTATAGCGTCGTGGATCCAACCGCTTCTTAAAGGCTTTCAATACTGGGAAAGCGCCCAATGCCATCAGCTTGGTCAACCAGTTCCGCTTGAACTCCTGGGTCAAAAATTTGCCCATCATATGCGCAAGGCCTTCGGTCGTTTTTAACGACACGTTGCCAACGAAACCGTCACAAACGACCACATCTGTCGTGCCCTTGAAGATATCGTCGCCTTCTACATTGCCGTAAAAGTTCAAATGGCTGCCACGCAACAATTCCGCGGCCTGCTTGACCACCTCATTGCCTTTGATATCTTCAGATCCAATATTAAGCAGCCCTACAGTTGGGTCGGGTTTATTGGTCAAGCAACTGACCACCATGGCCCCCATAATTGCAAACTGGTACAAATGCTCAGGCGTACAGTCCGCGTTTGCCCCTAGGTCCAGCATAAATGTACTGCCTTTTTCGGAGGGCAAGGTCGAGGCAATGGCTGGGCGGTCAATACCTGGCAAGGTTTTGAGGACAAACCGCGCGGTTGCCATCAAGGCCCCGGTGTTTCCGGCGCTGACGCAAGCTTGCGCTTCGCCCGTTTTCACCATATTAATGGCCACACGCATAGACGAATCTTTTTTGTTCTTCATGGCGCTTTGCGGTGATTCATCCATCAACACCACTTCACTTGCATGATGGACGCGCAAGCGTGGACCGGGCTTAACGTTTAACACTTTAAGCTCAGACTCAATCGCCTCTTGCAATCCGACCAGGATAATATTTAATGCGGGATTTTCGTTCAGAATTTTTACTGCCGCGGGCACAGTCACATGCGGACCGTGATCTCCTCCCATGGCATCAATGGCAATCACTACTTCATGTGAATGCACGTGTTGACCAGTTGTCATGTGATTTTCCAAGTTTGTTAACCTTGCGCGTTAGAGCGCAGCCATCACAGCGGCTTACGCCAGATACGCAAACGCCGCGCATTTTACTGCGCGGCGCGTTTTAAAGCGGTTCGCTTTAAAGTAGCGATTATTCGCCTTTTGCTGGCATTACTTTGCGGCCACGGTAAAAACCGTTAGGGCTCACGTGATGACGCAAATGCACTTCACCTGTGGTTGGCTCGATTGCCAAAGGTGGGTTAGTCAAAAAATCGTGGGAGCGGTGCATACCACGCTTGGAAGGTGTCTTTTTGTTTTGCTGAACTGCCATCTTAATTACTCCAATATCAAACCGCCACACCTCAGAAATTTGAAGTTTAAGGGCAGTTATATAAATTCAAAATGCTACCTAATCCAGCATTATAAAATAACTCAAGGATAACTGCAAATAAATCCTGCAAATATCGCATTCCATTACTTTATTTGCGCTCACCTCAAGCTGAGGCGCCTACGCTCAAAATGTTACTTATCCAGTTTCAACTGCTTGAGCACAGCAAATGGGTTTGGCTTTTCGCCTGCAGATTGCTGTAATTGCGTACACGCTTCTTCGTGCATGACCGCAATCGGCAACGCCATCAGCAACTCATCCTCAATCAACACTTCCAGCGCAGGCTCATCAGCCGACTCCAACCAATCCACTTCTTCATCTTCCAGCAAAGCTTCTGGCGGTTCATCACAAAGTGCAAACTCGAAGGCGAGTTCCAGCGACTCTGGCATGGGCTCGAAGCAACGTTGGCATACCAGTGGCAAAGTCGTTTTCAGGTTCAACGCCACCATAGGCAGCGATACCTCGCCAAAATAACGGGATGGCAAGCCCTGCAGCCGGTAATGCACAAGCACACCATCAAAGGCAGCCGCATCTGTGACACCCAACGCCTGCAATGCCTCGTGCAATCTGGGCAAGGCAGCCAAAACCAATTCACCTTCCACGGTTTTTTGTTGCCTCGACAACTCCTGATAATGCGCCATCATTTTTACCAAACAATTCCATAAAACATCAAGCTGGCACTATACCAAACTCGATGCGCATTGACGACTAAAACACGGCTAACGCCAGCACTAAAGTGACAGGCCTCTGTTTAAGCGCAAGGTTTGTTGTTATAATGACACCGCATCACGCGGCGCTCTGTTCAAGGGCGCACCCATGGTGCCGGTTTGCATGATCGGCCATTTGTTGCTGTAGCAAAGACGACGCCAAACCACAACCAAATCAACTTAAACCAGTTTAAATTCAATTCTTAAGGATTGAAAACGCTGGTTGGGTTACTAAAAGACTCTAGTCCTTTTTTCTTGCTTTAAGGGTAATGTGTGTTTAAGAAAATTTTAGTCGCGAATCGCGGTGAAATTGCGGTGCGCATCGTGCGTGCGTGCTCTGAAATGGGCATTAAATCGGTAGCCATTTATTCCGATGCTGACCGCCATGCGTTGCATGTTAAAAAGGCAGACGAAGCCTACAACATCGGATCAGACCCTGTCGCAGGCTACCTGAACGCACACAATATAGTGAACATTGCCGTGGCTGCAGGCTGTGATGCCTTGCATCCTGGCTATGGTTTCCTGTCGGAGAACCCTGAACTTGCTGAAGTCTGCGCACGGCGCGGCATCAAGTTTATCGGTCCGGATGCGGACGTGATCCGTCAAATGGGTGACAAGATCCAAGCACGTAATGCCATGATTAACGCCGGCATTCCCTGCGTACCAGGCAGCGACGGCAACCTGGAGTCTCTCGACGCCGCAGTCAAATTAGCCAATAAAATTGGCTACCCAGTCATGCTCAAGGCGACTAATGGTGGTGGTGGCCGTGGCATCCGGCGCTGTGACAGCGAAAAAGAGCTGCTGAGCAACTATGACCGTGTGATTTCTGAAGCCAGTAAAGCGTTTGGCAAACCAGAAGTCTTCCTGGAAAAATGCGTGGTCCATCCGCGCCATATCGAAGTACAAGTCTTGGCCGACTCGCATGGCAACGTCATCCACTTGTTTGAACGTGACTGTTCTATCCAGCGCCGTAACCAGAAGCTGATTGAAATTGCCCCGTCGCCACAGCTGTCACAAGCTCAACGCGAGTATATTGGCGGCCTGGGCGTGAAAGCAGCCAAAGCGGTGGGTTATGAAAATGCAGGCACGGTCGAGTTCCTGCTGGATTCAGATAATAACTTCTACTTCATGGAAATGAACACCCGCTTGCAGGTGGAACATACCGTGACCGAAACCATTACTGGTGTCGATATCGTTCAGCAACAGATCCGTGTTGCGGCTGGCATGCCATTACAATACAAGCAAAGTGAAATTGCTTTCCGTGGTTACGCCATGGAATACCGCATAAATGCGGAAGATCCGCAAAAAGACTTCCTGCCCAGCTTTGGTAAAATCACGCGCTACTACGCGCCTGGCGGCCCAGGCGTGCGTATGGATGCGGCAATTTACAGCGGCTATGTCATCCCGCCCTACTATGACTCCATGTGTGCAAAACTCACGGTTTGGGCATTGGATTGGGAAGGCGTCATCGAGCGTGGTCGCCGTGCCCTGAATGACATGATTGTGTATGGTGTCAAAACCACGATTCCATATTACCAGCAGATCATGCAGCACCCGGATTTCCGCGCAGCCGATTTCAACACCAGCTTCGTGGAGCAACACCCTGAGCTGACTGAGTATGACGTAGGCTTACCCAAAGAGCTGATGGCAGCAGCCATTGCAGCGGCGATTGCCGCCCATGAAGGTATTTGATTAACCGCATTGCAAGATATTTATTTAGATCGACAAGACTATGAGCAAAATACATGTCACCGAACTCGTTTTAAGAGATGGTCACCAATCCCTGATTGCAACACGCATGCGCACCGAAGACATGCTGCCGATCTGCGGCAAGCTGGATGAGATTGGGTTCTGGTCTCTCGAAGCCTGGGGCGGTGCAACTTTTGACGCTTGCGTCCGCTTTTTGAAAGAGGATCCTTGGGAGCGCCTGCGCAGCTTGCGCAAAGCCTTGCCAAACACACCAATCAACATGCTATTGCGTGGTCAGAACTTGCTCGGCTACCGTCACTATTCAGATGACGTTGTGCATGCGTTTGTTAAACAAGCGGCCGATACCGGCGTGGATGTATTCCGTATTTTTGATGCGATGAATGATATCCGCAACCTGCGAACCGCCATCGAAGCAGTCAAATCAGTTAAAAAACATGCCATTGGTACCCTGTCGTTCACGACGAGTCCGGTGCATGATGTGGCCTACTTTGTGAACATGGCCAAAGAGCTTGAAGCGCTAGGCTGTGACAGTATTGGCGTGAAGGACATGGCCGGTCTGCTGACGCCTACCATGGCTGCGGAATTGGTCAAAGGCCTGAAAGCGGCGGTCAGTGTGCCGGTGCATATGCACAGCCACGCCACCTCTGGCCTCGCCAGCATGGTCTTGCTCAAGAGCGTAGAAAGCGGCGTGGATATTATTGATACCTGCAACTCCTCATTCTCTGAAGGCGCCAGCCATCCGACCACTGAGAGCCTGGTGGCTGCATTGAAAGGCACCGAATACGATACCGGTCTCGATTTAGGCAAACTCCAGGAAATCACTGCCTACTTTAAAGAAGTACGCAAGAAATACTGGCAATTTGAAAGCGAGTTTACCGGCGTGGACACCCGCGTTCTGGTCAACCAAGTGCCAGGCGGCATGATTTCCAACCTGTCCAACCAGTTGAAGGAACAAGGCGCGCTTAATCGCATGGACGAAGTGCTGGCAGAGATTCCACGCGTACGCGAAGATCTGGGCTACCCTCCGTTAGTGACGCCAACCTCACAAATCGTTGGTACCCAAGCCGTGCTCAACGTATTAACAGGTGGCCGCTACAAATCCATTACTAACGAAGTTAAAAATTACTTATTGGGCCAATACGGCAAGGCGCCAGCGGCTGTCAATCCTGAAGTCCGTAAGCAAGCGGTTGGCGATGCGGAAGTCATCACCTGTCGCCCAGCAGACCTGCTACAACCGGAAATGGTCAAACTGCAATCTGAAGCCGAGCGTTTTGCCAATAACGAGCAAGATGTACTGACTTACGCCATGTTCCCGGACATTGGTAAAACCTTCTTGCAAGAGCGTAATGCCGGCTCACTCAGCCCAGAGGCCTTGTTGAGCAAAGAAGCTGTCACCCAGCAAACGGCTGCAGCCCGCTATGCGCCAAATGAGTTCAACATTACCTTGCACGGCGAAACCTACCATATCAAACTCACCGGTAGCGGTCACGCAGGCGAAGAGCGCAGACCTTACTATGTCAAAGTAGACGGTATTTCTGAAGAAGTCTTTGTTGAGACCCTGAGCGAGATGGAAGTCAGTGGCGGTGGTAGTAACGGCAGCAAGAAAAAAGCGGCTGCAGTGGCCGCCAGTGGCCGTCCACGTCCCAATCATCCAGGTTGCGTCACAACTGCCATGCCAGGCACGATTGTTACCGTTAAGGTGAATGTCGGTGACAAAGTCAATGCTGGTGATGGCGTGCTGGTCATTGAAGCGATGAAAATGGAAAATGAAATCCAGGCCAGCAAATCCGGGACTGTGGTGGCGATCCATGTTGCCAAAGGTGACAGTGTCACCCCGGACGAAACACTGATTGAAATTCAGCCGGAATAATCCCTGACTTGAAATGCTAAAATCCCCGAATCATTGTTCGGGGATTTTTTTATCCTGATGACTATCCCAACCTTAATTCTCGCCTCCTCTTCACGCTACCGCCGCGAAGTATTACAAAAGCTGCACTTGCCGTTTGAATGCGTTTCGCCCGATATTGATGAAACGCCATTAGCTGACGAAAGCCCTGAGCAAACCTCCCTGCGTCTGGCAGAGAGCAAGGCACGCAAAGTGGCAGAAGCCCATCCTGAAGCATTGATTATCGGTTGCGACCAGGTCGCTACGGTAGATGGACTGCAAATAGGCAAACCAGGCAATCATGACAATGCCGTCAAACAACTGACCATGCTCAGTGGCAAGGAAGTGATTTTCCATAGTGCCATCTGCCTGTACAACAGCGCCAACCAGCATATGCAATCTACCATTGCGCCTTATTACGTCAAGTTCAAACCCCTCTCATTACAGCAGATCGAAACTTACTTACGCCTGGAGCAGCCTTATGATTGTGCTGGCAGTGCCAAATCTGAAGGCATGGGCATCGCCCTGCTCGAATATATGCGCGGGGACGATCCCAATGCCCTGATAGGCTTGCCCGTGATTGCGCTGGTCAGCCTGCTGCAGCAGGCAGGCGTCGATGTATTATCGGTGTCACGTGCATAGCGCAAGATAAAGTCGTGTGTTAACTTTTGAACGGCTGCCGCGTTAAGGCAGTCTCAAGCGTATCAGCTTACACATAAAAACGAGAGGATATTCATGCGACTCAACACCCTGCTGCTGCTTTCTCTAGGTAGCGTTTCACTATGTAGTTCACTGGCTCAAGCCGAACCCGCAGTTGTCAGCCCGCAATCCGACCAAACCAGCGTGGCCGTCACCATTTACAATGAAGACTTGGCGCTGGTCAAAGACAGTCGCAAGTTAAGGTTAGCCAATGGCCTTTCCTCTTTGTCATTCCGTGATGTCAGTGCGCAAATTAAGCCTGAAACCGCATTGTTGCGCAGCTTACTCCCCAATACCAGTTTGCAAGTGCTGGAGCAAAACTTCGACTTTGACTTACTCACTCCGAACAAGCTGCTAGAGAAATATGTCGGCCAGCAAGTAAGCGTGATTCGCACCCACCCGACCACCGGTGCCGAGACGGAAGAAACCGCTACCGTACTTTCAGCCCAGGATGGACCTGTGCTCAAAATAGGCAACCGCATCGAAACAGTGATCCCAGGCCGCATCGTTTACCCCAATGTGCCGGGCATGCTTAAAGACCGGCCGACACTCACCACGCAGCTGCAATACAAAGGGGCTGAACAGTCGAATTTAGAGCTGAGCTACCTGACCGGTGGCCTGCAATGGAAAGCTGACTACGTGGCTGAACTGAATAACAAAGAAGACGCCATAGACCTTTCTGGCTGGGTGACATTGACCAATACCAGTGGCACTAGCTACCCCAATGCGAAAGTGCAACTCGTTGCAGGCGATGTTAACCGCGTGCGCGAAGCGATCCATCCGAAAGTCATGATGATGCGCACGGATGTCATGGAAGCAGCCGCGCCTATGCCAACAGAGCAAGCCTTACTGGAATATCACTTATATACGCTACCGCGTGCCACCACGATTGCAGAAAATCAAACCAAACAAGTTGCCTTGCTTTCTGCGCAACATATTCCGGCACACAAAGAGTTGCTGCTCAATGGCGCAGACTATTACTTTCAGGGCCAATATCCAGACATCGACAAAAAACTCAAGGTGCAAGTGTTTGTTGAATTTGAAAACAAAGAAAGCAGCAAACTCGGCCTGCCGCTACCCAAAGGCACCATGCGTGTCTACAAAAAAGACAGTGACGGCACCGCGCAGTTTGTGGGCGAAGACCTGATCGACCACACCCCTAAAAACGATACAGTCAGGCTCAAGCTTGGCAATGCCTTTGATGTGACGGCCGAACGTGTGCAAACCGACTTTAAAAACCTGAGCAAGCAAAACCAGCCACCCGTCTATGAAAGCGCTTACGCCATCACCCTGCACAACGCGAAGAAAGAAGCAGTGACGGTCACGGTGCAAGAGCCGATTGGCGGCAGCTGGAAAATATTGAACGAATCACAACCCCATCAAAAAACCAATGCCCATCAAGCCAGCTGGAAAATCAATGTGCCGGCTGAGGGCGATGCCATGCTGAAGTATCGGGTTCAGGTAAAGTATTAGCCTGACTGCCGCCAGTTAACACATTCATACCAGGCCATCAGAAAAGCATTCTTTTGCCAGAATGCTTTTTTGCTGCCTCGCCGTGGGATAATCCCCCTTGTTCAACTCATCAAGATTGCCATGACTGCTGGAACCCTCTATTTTATTCCTGTCCCGCTCACTGAAGACACCACGCCCCAACAAGTCGTGCCGCCCGAAGTGATACAGCGCATGCACAGCCTGCGCCACTTTATCGTCGAGAACGAAAAAACCGCCCGCCAGTTTCTGGGTGCCAGTGGTCATCCGGTGCCTTTGCGGGAAATCACCCTCACGGTGTTGACAAAAGAGACGCCGAATAAAGATCTGCAAAAGTTACTGCAACCGGTACAACAGGGTATGGATGTCGGCTTAATGAGTGAAGCAGGCTGTCCGGGGATCGCTGATCCGGGGGCAGCGCTCGCTGCCGTCGCCCACCACAAAGGCATCCGTGTCACCCCGCTTATTGGCCCTAGCAGCCTGCTGCTGGCACTGATGGCGAGTGGCTTGAATGGACAACGGTTTACGTTTTTAGGCTATCTACCCAGTGATAAAGCCGAGCGGATCAAAACCATTAAAGGCATTGAGTTTGACTCCAAAAAACAGCAAGCCACCCAGTTGTTTATTGAAACACCTTACCGCAATCAACACATGCTCGAAGACCTGATTGCCAACCTGCAAGCGCAGACCAAACTATGTGTTGCCTGCAATGTATCAGGCACACAAGAGTTAATTGTGACCAAAACCGTCGCGGACTGGAAAAAATCAACGCTGCCTGATTTGCATAAAAAACCGACCGTCTTTTTACTGCTGGCCTAAGCGCTCAAAAACGTACCATCCGCACGCCTGGAGCCGCCTCTGGATTGGAGGCTGCCCGCTCAGCCTGATCATAATCCCGTTGTGCTTGCAACACTTCATCCATATGCGTTTCTGACCAAACCCGCAACGCAGCCAGTAACCCAACCAGCGTGTTCCCCAAAGGGGTGATCATATACTCCACTCTGGGTGGCACTTCCGGATAAACCGTCCGCGCAACCAGGCCATCCCGCTCCAGCCCCCGCAACGTTTGCGTCAGCATCTTTTGTGAAATTCCACCAATCTCGCGTTGCAAGGTACTAAAGCGTTTGGCTTCATTTTCTAACAGGCCCAATACCAGCACGGTCCATTTATCCGCAATCCGGTTCAACATCAGCCGCGTCGGACATGCTGACTGATATGCATTCCAACTACTGGCAATCTGCAACGGTTGTTCTATGTCTTCAAGCATGATTTTCCTTTGGCATCCCAGACTTTTAAGTGTGGTTGAAGTGCTTTAGTTACTTTAAGGTGCCTACTTACCAAAAGTAACTATTGAAATTATGATGCGCAACAGCTTAACCGCACAAGCTTTTTAACGCATTCAAGGAAGCCTTATGCATTTATTTAAATCTCTGCTCACTACTTTGCTATTCACTACCCTGTTCACGAAAGGAACGCTCACCATGGCACAAGACCAAACGCAACAAAACAAACAACTGATGGCAGACTTTGCCACTGCCGTCTTTGTGAAAAAAGACCTGAGCCAGCTGCCCAGCTTCATGCAGCAAAACTATATTCAACATAACCCACTCGTCCCACAGGGCCTGGCTGGTTTCGAGCAATTCTTTAATGCCTGGTTTAAGGCCGTGCCAGACTGGCACTATCAACTGGAAAAACTGGTCGCAGAAGGGGACACTGTCTGGGCTTATGGCGTGTATTCCGGCACGCAAAAAGGCGACTGGTTAGGCATCCCTGCAACGGGCAAGCATTACAGTATTTACGCCGTGGATATTTTCAGGATAGAGAACGGCAAACTCGCCGAGCATTGGGATGTGCTGGATGCCTACGGTTTATTCAAACAACTGGGCGTGATTCAGTAGCTTGATTGTATTAAAAAGGCCTATCTTCGATAGGCCTTTTCTATTGCATCACGCAATGATGCCAGCAACACCAGCAATCCTGGCTGCCATCCGCCTAAAGGCATCTAAATAGCCTTCTCTCACGGAAATATTTCTCTATCACTTTACCTCAAGGCAAAGGATGAATCCGTTTGCATCAGCATGATTTTTATACCTCCTCATGGGATAATCCAGCTTTCTGCATACCCTAAATCGCCTCGGCTGCCAGACAGTCTATTTCATCCTATGCTTGAATATCTGACGGCTAATCTGCTACCTGGCTTATGACCATGTCCGATCAAGAGACCAGACGCATCGCCCATATTGATATGGATGCTTTTTTTGCATCTTGCGAATTGTCACGCTACCCAGAATTAAAAGGCTTGCCCATGGTGGTGGCAGGTGGCTCCTCACATGTGCCGAGGATTAGAGAAGATGGTACTCGCGAATTCTCGCGCTTGCGTGATTACGCAGGGCGCGGCGTATTGACCACAGCCACCTACGAAGCGCGGGCGCTAGGCTTGAACTCTGCCATGCCCACCATGCAGGCAGCCAAACTCGCGCCAGATGCGGTCTTGCTACCGGTAAACTTCGAACTCTATCGCCATTACTCGCAGTTGTTCAAGGCCGCGATTCGCAGCATTAGCCCGCAGGTGGAGAATATCGGGATTGACGAAGTCTACGCCGATGTTTCAAGCCTGCCAGGGGATGCGACAGAGATTGCACAACGGCTGAAATCTGCGGTACTGGCTGCCACTGGCCTCACCTGCTCAGTTGGGATCGCCCCCAATAAGCTATTGGCAAAACTATGCTCTGAAATGCAAAAACCGGATGGCATCACGGTCATTACGATGGCTGATATCGCTCACCGTATCTGGCCAATGCCGGCAAAAAAAATCAATGGCATTGGTCCCAAAGCCAATGCAAAACTTGAGTCATTAGAGATTAAGACCATCGGACAAATCGCCGCCATGAGTGAAGCCTGGCTGGTACAACACTTCGGCAACAGTTACGGCCAGTGGTTGTACCGTGTTTCACATGGACGGGATGACCGGCCAGTCGTGACTGAAAGCGTACCGGTTTCCATGAGCAGGGAGACCACTTTCGAGCGCAACTTGCATCCGGTGAGAGACAAACCAGCGCTGAGCGAGGCATTTACCCGCTTATGTGAACGTGTCGCCAACGATCTGCAGAAGAAAGGCTATACCTGCCGCAAGGTCGGGATCAAGCTTCGTTTTGATGACTTTAAAACGGTCACGCGTGACCTCACCTTGCCCACGGCGATCAGCGATGCGAAATCGTTACGGCTTTTTTCTGGAAAATGCCTGAAAAGGATAGTGTTAGACAAGAAGATAAGATTGTTAGGCGTTAAAGCCAGCGGTCTTGTGCGTGTGGGTACTATCGACCATGCAGATGCCGCGCAGTTTACGCTAGACTTTGATGAGTAAAGCGCCAACCCTTTTAAAATCAAGCATTCAAGGGCTACTGCCCCCTCATAAACATTTTGTCTAAATCGGCCAAACTCACCTGAAACCAGGTAGGTCTGCCGTGGTTACACTGCCCGCTTCTTTCCGTCGCTTCCATGTCACGCAGCAGCGCGTTCATTTCAGTGATTGTCAGTTGCCGGTTGGCGCGCACGGCGGCGTGGCAAGCCATGGTGCCTAGCACTTCGTTTTGGCGCTCCAGCAGCACACGGCTGGCACCATATTCGTGTAAATCGCGCAATACAGCCCGAGCCAGCGCAACGGCATCAGCGTCTTGCAACATGGTAGGGATAGCGCGAATGGCAATCGTGGTTGGGGATAAGGTGGCAAGGTCAAAGCCCAGCTGTTGTAACGTGTCACTGCCTTGCAGGGATTGCAGTGTAGCCACTTCTACTTTTTCTGCATAAAAACTGATAGGAATCAGCAAGGGCTGGGTAGCAATGGCTTGCTCGCTCAAGGCGTTTTTGAGACGCTCATACATAATACGCTCATGCGCGGCGTGCATATCGACCACAATCATGCCTTCGGCGTTTTGGGCAAGGATATAAATCCCATGCAACTGCCCGAGCGCAAAGCCCAGCGGGTATTGTTGCGGGAGATCGGGTGTAGGGTGTATCGGCTGATCCAAAGCCGCCACCGTCGCAAACACCTCTAAAGAATTACTTTCTAAAATAGTCGCTTGATCCATCACCGTTGGTTTTAAGTCACCATACAGTTGACCATAAAACTGTTGCGCCATCTCGCCAGCATTGCTGATATTGGGGGGATAGCTCCCACCAAAGGCGGGGCGATTGTGCAGTGGCATTTCCACTTGTTCGCGCGGCATACTAAACACAGAAGCATCTGTCCCAGGCCGGAAAGGGTTAAACGGTGCTTGCACCGGCTGGCTGGCTTGTATCTCGGCAGAGGTTTTACCCAGAGCCTTGTGCAGGCTATGAAAAATAAAGCGGTGTACCGCTTGCGATTCGCGGAAGCGGACTTCGGTTTTAGCCGGGTGCACGTTGACATCGACCAGGGAGGGATCCAGCTCAAGAAACAACACAAACGCCGGGTGTTTATCACCATGCAACACATCCTGATAGGCTTGTTTAATGGCATGTGCAATCAGCTTGTCGCGCACAAAGCGGCCATTCACAAACACATATTGGCTATCACGGCTGTGACGCTGGTAGGTGGGCGAAGCGGTCATACCCCACAGACGCAAACCACCGCTCTCTTCCTCCAGCCAGAGACTTTGTGCGGCAAATTCGCTTCCTAACACATCCGTAATACGTTGCTGCGGGGTATTAGCCGCCAAGCGGCTAATGGCTTTGCCATTGTGTTGCAGCAAAAAACTGATATTGGGGCGAGACAGGGCGACGCGGGTAAAGGCATCCTCACAATGACCAAACTCGGTATTTTCGGTTTTGAGAAACTTGCGGCGCGCCGGGGTATTAAAGTACAAATCATGTACCTCAACAATGGTGCCAGCATCCAGCGCGGCCGGGCTTAGCTGTGGCGCTTGCGTACCTTCGGCGGCGATCTGCCAGGCATGACTGGCGGTTTGCTGACGGCTGGTGAGCACGGTACGCGAGATAGAGGCGATACTGGCTAAGGCCTCGCCCCTGAAACCCAGGCTGCCGACTTGTTCCAAATCCTCCAGGCTCTCAATTTTGCTGGTGGCGTGCCGTGTGAGGGCCAAGGCCAACTCATCCTTGGCAATGCCATGCCCGTTGTCTGTGACTTTAAGCAGCTTGATGCCGCCCTGCTGCAAAGCCACCTGAATCTGCGTACTACCGGCATCCACACTGTTTTCAAGCAGCTCTTTCAGGGCAGAGGCCGGCCGCTCCACCACCTCACCAGCGGCAATTTGAGAAATCAGTTGATCGGGGAGAAGTTTAATTTGCATCCGAGCATTTTAAACCGTTTGGTAGAATGACTGTATGTTCTCACAAGAATTTCAGGCGTATTTATCTCGATTCGCCCTTGCCCGCAAACTGGGCCGCCAGCATCACTTTTATGTCGGCCCCACCAATTCCGGCAAAACCTACCAGGCACTTGAAACCCTGCGCCAGGCAGAATCCGGCGTTTACCTCGCCCCCTTGCGCCTGCTGGCGATGGAGGTGCGTGACCGGCTGATGCAGGCTGGCGTCCCTTGCAATCTGGTCACTGGTGAAGAGCGCGTACTGGTGCCTGGGGCCAGACATACCGCCTCCACTATAGAAATGCTGCGGCCAGACCACCCTGTTGACGTGGCCGTCATAGATGAAATCCAAATGCTGATGGATCCGGACCGTGGCCGTGCATGGACGGCAGCACTGGTAGGTGTCCCGGCAAAACAAGTATTTATTTGCGGCGCCAACAGTGTCACCAGCAGTTGCATTCGTGTGCTCGATGCCCTGAACGAGCCTTACACCCTTACCCATTTACAGCGCATGACCCCGCTACTGATTGAAGAACATAGTCTTTGCGGTGCACGCTACCACGCCGCCAAACTACGCAAAGCACTACAAACCGGCGATGCAATCATCGCTTTTAGCCGCAAAGACGTTCTCACGCTGGCCGCCCGTATCCGCCAATGGGGACTCTCCGTCGCCACTATCTATGGCGCTCTTTCGCCGGAAGTCCGCCGTGTTGAATCTGCCCGTTTTGCCAGTGGCGAAGCAAAAATCCTGGTCGCCACAGACGCCATCGGCATGGGGCTCAACCTGCCGATCCGCCGCGTCATTTTTGCCAATATCCATAAATTTGACGGCATTGCCCCGCGGCCACTCAACGCCACCGAAATGCGCCAGATTGCCGGTCGCGCCGGACGCCATGGCCTGTATGACACCGGCTATGTCACCGTGCTTGAAGATGATGAGCAATGGCACTTACTAGCCATGTTAGACGCCGACGACACAGTGCCACCATTTGCCTTACCGATTGCGGTTGGTGGCGGGGATATTGAAAGCCTAAGCCAACGCATTCCAACCTGGCGCTTGGCTGAATGCATAGAGCACCTGCACAATCAATATGCAAAAGACTCCGGCCAGCATGCCTTGCAATGGCAAGTGACCCGCTTGCAATACCAGCAAGCACTACTCATAGACCAAACCGCGCCGCAATTATCAATACGGGACAAATACCGCTTGATGTGTGCCCCACTCGCGATCCAGGTACCGATTGCACGGGATTATTTTGTGCAATGCGTGCAAGCAGTTGCTACGCAACAAGCCCGGCCGTTGCCGCAACTGCCTGAATGGCTGAATGGTCAACAGGCGCAATATCTGGAGCAAGCAGAACTCATATGCCAGCATTTAAGCTTGTATAGCTGGTTATCCTATCAATATCCACGTATTTTTGTGGATAGCGCGTTGATTGACGACGCCAGGAAAAAGTTGAATGGGTTTATTGCGAGTGCGCTGAGGGTTCAGGCGGGATATGGGAAAACGCAGAGAGAGGCGGAATTGGGATAATTTCTTTAATATACCGTCACAAGGTTGCTTAAGACATCCTTTTCGCCTATAGGCGAAAGAACACCTGACATCAGAAAATAACCCTCAGTGTGGGCATAGACCTGAGCTTTTCTCATGGGGAAAGACAAAAAAGGCCACACCTCCGTATGGCCCTTCTTTAACATCACACAGTCCAGAATCTATTTTTTGGAAAATGAAGGATTCGTCGCAATGTAAGACTTCACACCAGACAAAATCGCATTCACCAACTTATCCTGATAAGCCTCATCATTCAACCTCGCTTCTTCTTCAGGATTACTGATAAATGCCGTTTCAACCAGGATAGATGGAATATCCGGCGATTTAAGCACCGCAAACGCCGCTTGTTCAACGTACTTGGAATGGAGGGTGTTGATTTTGGCAATGCGGCCGAGCACGGCTTTACCCATGCGGATACTGTCGTGAATGGTAGCCGTTTGCGATAAATCGAGTAAGGTTCTGGCCAGGTCCATATCACGCGTATCAATCGCGACGCCACCTATCAAGTCAACCGCGTTTTCCTTTTTCGCCAGATAGCGGGCACCGGCACTGGTGGCGCCCCGCTCTGACAAGGCAAACACGGAGGACCCTTTGGCAGTGCTGTTAACAAATGAGTCGGCGTGGATGGAAATAAACAGGTCAACCTTGGCAGCGCGTGCTTTTTTCACGCGGTCGCCCAAGGGCACAAAATAGTCACCATCGCGGATCAGGATCGCTTGCATGTTTTCTTCAGCATCTATCTGCTGCTTAAGCTTGCGTGCAATGGCTAAGGTAATGTTCTTCTCATGGCTGCCATTAGAGCCACGTGCGCCAGGATCTTCGCCGCCATGACCGGCATCCACCGCAATCGTGATGAGTTTTTGCCCGGGTTTTGCTTGCTTAAGCGGTTTGTCACTGGGTTTATCAAGCGCTTTATCCACTGGTTTTTCGGCCGTGGCTGCAGAATTGGTGTTTTCCGGTGCCGGATCAGCGTTTTTTTCAACGGGTTTGTCATCCGGGTGCGGCGGCGGGACTTCTTGTAATTGCTTGGAGGGTGTAAGCACCGGACTTGCCATGGCTGATTCAACCGGACCATTGGCGGGCGCAATGCTGATGGCCAAACGCTGTTGCGAGTTGCCCGCATTGAGATCGGTGACCTGGGGCTTGATATCAGACTTGATATCAAAAACAATGCGCGCGGTTTTCTCGGTAAACGGTGCAATGCGGATTTTTGACAGGTAAGGATGCTGCGGGTCGAGTTGTGGCGCGAGAGCCTTCAGGGTGGGGCTCAGTGATACCCCATCCATATCAATCACCACGCGGAAAGGGTTATCCAGCGTGAAGACGCGATACTTTACTTGCTGATCAAGCAACAATTCAACATGTGCCTGGCTGCCTTGCTGCTGTAAATTGGCCAGGATCACTTCGGCGGCCACAGCGGCCTGCACCTGAAAAAACAGGAGCACTGGCATAAGCCAGCTGAGATAAAACTCGCGGGTTACTGGCATAGTGTTTCCAAGGCCAGCGGACGCTGACTCGTGATATGCAGCACGCGTCCGTGCGGCAAGATATCAAAGCGAATTTCGATGTCTGCGGCGGGCAACACGTCTGCTGCTCGTTCTGGCCACTCGACCAGGCAAATACTGGCGGGATTGAAATAATCGCGGAATCCGGCAGCCTCCCACTCTTCAGCATCTTGAAAGCGGTAGAGGTCAAAATGATAACAAGTGGCCAAGGGCAATGTATAAGGTTCAACCAAGGTATAAGTAGGGCTTTTCACTTTGCCGACATGGCCCAGGGCATGCAACATCCCGCGTACCAGCGTGGTTTTACCCGCCCCCAGATCCCCATGCAGGTAAATCACCTGCCCCGGCTGCAATTGCTTAGCTAGCACGCTTGCGGCATGCACGGTCGCTGCTTCGTCTTTTAAAATCTGTGTAGAATACGTTTCTGTCATGTCACATCAATCACATCCCGTCCCGATTCACCTGCCAAATGATCTTGTTGCTGCGCAAATGGCGGCGACCATCAAAGGCTGGGCGCGAGAACTAGGGTTTGGCAATATCGGCATCACCGATACCGACTTGTCTGCCGCGGAACCTGAATTTTTAAACTGGCTGGATAAACAATACCACGGCGACATGGATTATATGGCAAAACATGGGACCAAGCGAACCCGCCCGGCAGAATTGGTGCCCGGCACGCTGCGGGTAATCTCGGTCAACCTCAATTATTTGCCGGAGCAAGCCGCAGATGGGTGGCAGGTATTGGAAAACCCAGAAACGGCTTATGTGGCCCGGTATGCCATGGGTCGGGACTATCACAAAGTGATGCGGCAAAAATTACAGCAACTCTGTACACGCATCAAAGAGACTTATGGCAGTTTTGAATATCGTGTATTTGCCGACAGTGCCCCCGTGATGGAAGTGGCGCTAGCCACCAAGGCCGGGGTGGGCTGGCGGGGCAAGCATACGCTATTACTCAATCGCCAGCAGGGATCGTGGTTTTTTCTGGGCGAAATTTATACCAACCTGCCACTGCCTGTGGATCCGCCCACTTCAGCGCATTGTGGTAGTTGCACGGCATGTATTGATATCTGCCCCACCGCCGCCATTGTTGCGCCCTATGAACTTGACGCCAGGCGCTGTATCTCTTACCTGACCATAGAACATCAAGGCAGCATTCCAGAGGCGTTGAGGCCACTCATGGGCAACCGGGTGTATGGCTGTGATGATTGCCAGCTCACCTGCCCTTGGAACAAATTTGCTGTCAAAACCACTGAAGCCGACTTTGCGGTACGGCATGGGCTGGACAGCCTGAGCTTGGTGGAGTGTTTCCGCTGGACGGAAGCCGAGTTTCAGCAAAAGATGGCCGGTAGCGCGATTTACCGGATTGGCTACACGCAGTGGTTGCGCAATATTGCCGTTGGTTTAGGCAATGCACCCACTTCAGATGCAGTCATTTCAGCACTGCAGTCCCGCATCCAGGATGAAAATGCCTTGGTGCGCGAGCATGTGGCCTGGGCGCTGGCAAGACACCAGCCCAGCCCTGATTAAGGTTTAATTGTTTTTTGCTGTGGTTTCTGCCAGCAAGGCAGCGCCTAACATGCCGGCAATATCGCCTGAACTGGACAAATGCACCTCGACCTTGCCTCTCAGCACGGGAATCAGGTCTGCTTCCAGCCGCTGATAAAATGCCTCAGACATGAGGGACCATGCAGCCACCACCCCGCCACCAATCAATACAGTGCCGACATCCACCACTTTTAGCACACTCGCCAGCATTTGTGCCAGTTTGCGGCCTGCATCTGCATAGACAGCGCGTGCCTGTGTATCGCCCTGCTCAGCAGCCATCGCAATCTCCAGGGCGGTGCGGATGTTGCCCGTTAACTCGGCATAGCCCTGACTAATGCCTGTGGCAGAGGCATATTGCTCAACACAGCCCTGGTTGCCGCAGCCACACAGCCGGCCTTGGTGCTCGACAATGATATGCCCTGCCTCCAGCGCGTAACCATGCTGCCCGGCCCATACCTTGCCATTGACCACTAGCCCGGCACCCACCCCGGTGCCCAGCCCTAGGTAGAGCAAGCCGCCGGCAGGCTGCCCCAGCACATAGAACTCACCAAACGCTGCCGCATTGGCGTCGTTTTCGACGCGGATATTAAAGCCTAGCCGGGCACCCAGGTCGTGTCCCAAGTTAACGTTTAATAAGCCTTGCAAATTTGGTGATTGCGCCAAAACACCAGTGTGTGGATCAATAAACCCCGGAAACCCAATGCCTATACTTTGAATTGTTGGATATTTTTCCAGCAAAGGCTGGATGGCTTCTGCAGTGACTTGAATAATCTTTTGCCAAGCGTCTTCCGGCGTGTTTTGCTTACAGATGGCAGAATAATTCGCCTCAAAACGCGTTTCTTCAATCAGACCAAGATCGGCAAATACACCCAAACGCAGGTTGGTCCCGCCTACGTCCAGGCCCAAGCGGTAAGCCGGGGTAACATCATGCATGGAGGCGGCCACTTTCTTCAACACAATGCCTGAAAGACAATATTTTTTCTTCATTCAGCTGTGGCCATTGCATACGCCAGGTCCAGTTGCCGTCTACAGTGCCAGGGGTATTCATACGCGCCTGGCTATCCAGCGCTAAAATATCTTGCATGGGGATGATGGCCAGGTTGGCTGGCGTATCCAGGGTCAGTTTAATCAAGGCTGCAGGCATGTCTGGGGTATGCTGGTTAAGGTAATAATGTAAATGGTTACGCACGTGCTCGGGGGCCGTTTGGTACCAGCCGAGGGTCGTATCGTTATCATGCGTGCCAGTGTAGGCAACACTGTTTTCTTCTATGTTTTCTGGCAAGTAAGGATTGTCCTCTCCGCCGCCAAAGGCAAACTGCAAAATTTTCATGCCTGGTAATGCGAATGCCTGTCGTAAAGCATCCACGTCTTCGGTGATGATACCCAAATCTTCGGCCACCAGACTGAGTTGCGGGAATGTTTCGCTGATCGCGCTTAACAAGGCTTCTCCCGGCGCCTCTTGCCAACTGCCATTGATGGCAGTGGGTTCCTCGGAAGGAATCTCCCAGGCGGCTTGCAAGCCGCGGAAATGATCAATCCGCAGCACATCGAATAATTGCGCTTGGGTATCGATGCGTCCCAGCCACCATGAAAAACCATCGCTCTGCATGGCCTGCCAATCGTAATGCGGATTGCCCCAGCGTTGTCCGTTTTCAGAAAAATAATCCGGCGGCACGCCCGCGACCACGGTCATATTGAGGTGATCATCGAGCCGGAACCATTCAGGATGCGCCCAGACATCGGCACTGTCATAAGCCACAAAAATCGGGATATCGCCAAACAGGCGGATGCCACGTTGGTTGGCATATCGTTTGAGCTGAGCCCATTGCTGGAAAAACACATACTGCGTAAATTTAATCAGGGTCAGCGCCTCCTGGTGAGTGACCCGGTAAGCCTGCAAGGCTTGCACATCATGCAAGCGGTAAGCTTCTGGCCACTGGTGCCAACTTAGGCTCTGATGCTGTTCGCGCAGGCTGCCAAACAGGGCAAAATCTTCCAACCAGTATTGCTGCGTCTGGCAAAAGCGCGCGAAGCCTGGCCAGGACAGGCCATGATTCTCTCCGTGATGTGTTGCGCTACCAGACTGCACGCGTGACATTACCTTGGCCATCAGCGCGGGCAAACTCAACGTGAGCTCATTCGGCAGGCACCAGCCATCTAGCTGTAGCTGCTGCGCACTGATCATACCGCTATGCCCGGCGTGTGCCGACACACTTTGATAAGGGGACTGGTCACCATGCGGCTGGTTGACTGGCAAGGTCTGCCAGACCGACACTCCCATTTTGACCAGGGTATCTACAAAGCGATAGGCATCAGGACCGAGATTGCCTTCAGGCAAAGAAGTGATGTGCATGAGCACACCCGCTTGTCTAAGTTGCGTCATGGGTGGCATTTAAATCCATTGAAAGAATCAGGTGTTTCCCCTGCGCATGGTGCCGGCATTTTCAGCGTCGCCGCCCCCCATACTGATAGGCTGGGACAAGTGAGCTGGCGGCTTAAGGCCCAGGAGCTGGTAGAGATTGGTCAAATTCCGACGGTAAAGCTGGTCAAAACTTTGTACGCTTTGTGCACTGTTATAGTCGCCAAACCACCAGAACCAGTCTGAGCCCTCGCACAGGGCCAGTTGCTGCTGGCATTTTTGCTTTTGCTCCGCCGAAAGCTGATGTATCTGTTGATCATAATGCTGCTTGGCTTCACACAACAAATCCCAGGCCCGGTTTTTGGCCGGTTCACCGATCCAGGTGCTAAAGGTGCCATATACCCAACTGCCAGCACAAATATCATTGAGCAGTGCTGGCGGTGGCAACTGTTGCTTCTGTTGCAAGGCGAGGATGTCGCTAAAGGTGGTCATCTGGATATCCGGATGTTGTACCAGCGCCTGGTAGAGTTCATGTAAAAAATAATAGCCGTTATAGGGATAGTATTCCCAGGCATTCTCGCCATCGAGGATCACGCTCACTACAGGCGTATCTTCACTGTTGGCAAGAACATGCTCAAGCGACTGGATAAAATCATGCACGGCTTCACTGGCGTATTGCTTGGAGTATTCAAAGCCGATTTTGTCAGACAAGTGATCATCGCGGAAAAAACAGACAATATCCTGCTGGCCGTTGGTAATTTTATAAGGCTGATACAGGTATTGCGAGGGCGTGTCATGCGGCAAGCCCAGCTTACGCAAACTGTTGGCCAGCACGCCCTGGCCAGTCGCAGCCCAAGCCACGCCCTGCTCTGCCAGTAACGACAGCGCGGCATGTGAGACGGCCCCTTCGGCAGGCCACATCCCGGTGGCAGGCTGCCCAAATATTTTTTGATGATATTGCTGCGCGGCCTGAACATGGGCAATCGCGCGTGGATACCCATCGGGATAGGTCGCTGACTGCGGTAAAGGCGCTTCTGGCATCGCATCGTGTGCACTTTCCAAATCAATCAGCAAAGGCAGGATGGGATGGTAATAAGGGGTGGTCGTCATCTCAATACGGCCCTTTTGCAACAAGGCTTGATAGCGCGGCAAAATGCCTTGCAGGGTTTCACTGAGCACAGCTAACAATGCCTGCCTATCTTCGAGTGTAAACAACACGCCTTTTTGCATCAGCGCTTGTACGGTTTTGTTTTTGCGCCGCAAACTTTCCCCGGTCCAGGCCAGGTGGTACCACACCAGTAAATCAGCCTTATATTGCGCAGACAGATAATGGAACTGGCCACTTTGCATGATAGGGGCGACCAGCTCGTACAACTTAAGCAAGCGCTGGTAATGCGGAAAAGGGCTCAGCATTTTTTCGTGATGGGCCTTAAAGCAGCTATCCACAATCAGCTGGCATTCTGCGTCGGTAATCTGCTCCAGGTCCGGGCTGGCTAACAAACGCAACAACGGATCACGCCATTGCCCGGTGCGCGACTGGTCAGCGTAATCTTCCAGTTGCTCGACCAGGATAGGCACAAAGTTGAAAGACACCCTGGCTTTAGGATTTTGCTCAAGGTGATAGGCCATGTCGCTGTAATCTTTAAGGGCATGCAAATAGGTCCATGGCAAAACAAACTCGCCTGACACCAGATCACGATAATCCGGTTGGTGCATGTGCCAATATAAATTCAATAACAATTTTTTATCGGACATCCTTCAACCTCTTTCCCTCATCACATTCATCGACAGTGACACTACTTCACACGGTATAAATCCTGGCCCAGCATATCGGGCGTCACCAGTACAATCCCTTTTTCAGAGACATAAAAACGTTTGCGGTCGCGCTCTAGATCGACACCGATCTGCATGCCGGCCGGGATTTCGCAGCCGCGGTCTATGACAACATTGCGCATAATCACGCCTTCATTAATCTTGACTTTAGGCAGAACCACTGCACCATCCAGATCAGAATAATCCGCCACATGTACACCGGAAAACAGCACGGAGTTTGAAACGCAGGAACCACTGATCAGGCAACCACCAGACACCAGCGAATCAGTTGCTTTGCCGGTGCGGCCTTCATCCTTGAAGACAAATTTTGCCGGCGGCAATTGTTCCTGATAGGTCCAGATCGGCCACTCACTGTCATACAGGTTAAGTTCCGGGATCACCTTGGTAAGTTCCATATTGGCTTCCCAGTAGGCATCAATGGTTCCGACATCACGCCAGTAAAAATTATTATCTTGTGCACCTACGCAGCTGTCAGTAAATCGATGCGCCTGTACCCGGTATTTCTTGATAATGTAGGGAATAATATCTTGCCCAAAGTCATGATTTGACTTGCGGTCATAAGCATCCCGGATCAATTGTTCGTATAAAAACTTGGCATTGAAGATATAAATGCCCATGCTGGCAAAAGCCACTTCAGGATTATTCGGACTCGGTTTTGGATGAGCCGGTTTTTCATCAAAAGCGATCACACGGTCAGTGGCATCCACTTCTAACACGCCAAACCCTTTAGCGTCTTCGAGCGGCACATTAATGCAGGCAATCGTCATATCGGCATTGCTACGTGCATGCGTGGCCAGCATTTTGCCATAGTCCATCTTATAGATATGGTCCCCTGCCAACACCAGGATATACTCACCGCCATTCTCACGCAGCAAATCGATATTCTGGTAAACCGCATCGGCAGTGCCTTTGTACCATTCCTCCCCCAATCGCTGCTGGGCCGGGATAATATTGACGTATTCGTTAAATTCACCACGCAAGAAGCCCCAGCCGCGCTGTACATGCTGGATCAGGCTTTGCGCCTTGTATTGGGTTGCGACGTTAATACGGCGGATACCAGAGTTGATGCAGTTGGATAAAGGGAAGTCAATAATGCGGAATTTGCCACCAAACTGTACGGCCGGTTTGGCCCGCCAGTCCGTCAGGTTTTTTAAACGGCTTCCACGCCCGCCAGCCAGGATGATGGCCACGGTGTTTTTAGTGAGGTTACTGATAAACCGGTCAGAAGGACGTTCTTGCCGCCGGTTGAATTTACGACGTTCAACAAACTCTGCTACTTGAGACATGATGCAATTCCTGTTATTCCTGATCCTGGGAATCAGCCCACAGTGATTATTGTCAGCAGGTGTGTTCATTCGCGATGACACAACACTTGGCATCTGCAGGTCTGACACCCACAGTCTGCATGATAATTGGGGTAAAGACAACGAAATTCCGGCCGCAAATGACGTAATTGTTAACTTTTTTTGATAGCATTGAATTTGCTTAACCGGACATCGACAGCATGACAGCCAAAGCTACAGCCAACCATTCCCCAGACAACCATCATCTGCAACGGATTTTAGACGCCACCCATCACAACCCCTTTGAGTATTTGGGGGTCCACCATGACGTCAAAACCAACCGCTGGCAGTTGCGCGTTTTTTTGCCGAATGCACTGCATGTATGGGTCAAAATCGGGCAAGCGTGGCAAGCCATGATCCCGGCGCCTTCGCAAAGCTTGTTCACTTTCGCCGCCACCGCCCCGCTGAGCGCGCCCGCCGTTTTAAAAATCCAACCCAAAGGACAAACAGAGCCTTATGAAACGCTGGATGTCTATGGTTTTGACAGCACGCTGTCGGCGGATGACTTGTACCTATTTGCCGAAGGACGCCTGTACGAGGCTTATCAGTGTTTAGGGGCAGTCCCCATGCAGGTAAATGGCGTGACTGGCGTCCGCTTTGCCGTCTGGGCGCCTAATGCTGCCCGTGTCAGTGTTGTTGGCAGCTTTAACCAATGGGATGGCCGTGTACATGCGATGCGCGTCCTCGGTAGTAGCGGTGTTTGGGAGTTGTTTATCCCCCACCTCACCGAGCATGATCTATATAAATTTGAAATCCGTAACCGGGAACATGGCTATGTCATGCTCAAGGCTGACCCCTATGGTAAAGCGTTTGAGGCGCGGCCAGGGACAGCCAACCGCATCTGCCACAGTCATTACAGCTGGCAGGATCAGGACTGGCTACAGCAACGTCCCCGGCATGACTGGCTACATACGCCCTTTAACTGCTATGAAGTGCATTTAGGTAGCTGGCAGCGAGCGCCGAATGGCCACTTTATGGGCTACCGTGCCATGGCGGATGCCCTGATTCCGCATCTGGTTGATATGGGCTATACCCATATAGAATTATTACCGATTGCGGAACATCCGCTCAATGAATCCTGGGGTTATCAAGTCACCGGCTATTTTGCGCCGACGCAACGTTATGGCAGTCCCGATGATCTTAAATACTTTATTGACCGCTGCCATGCGGCCAATATTGGCGTGATTCTGGACTGGGTGCCCGGCCACTTCCCCAAAGATGATTGGGCCTTGGCCCGTTTTGATGGCACGGCGCTGTATGAACATGCCGACCCCCGCCTGGGCGAGCATATGGACTGGGGCACCTATATTTTCAATTATGGACGCAATGAAGTACGCAGCTTTTTACTTAGCAATGCCTATTACTGGCTGAAAGAATTCCACATCGATGGTTTGCGCGTGGATGCCGTGGCGTCCATGCTGTACCTGGACTACTCGCGTAAAGATGGAGAGTGGCTGCCGAATGTGTATGGCGGACGTGAAAACCTGGATGTGATCGAGTTTCTCAAGCAGCTCAACATGATGGTCGGCGAGCGTTTCCCTGGGGTATTAACGATTGCCGAAGAATCGACCGCCTGGCCCGCCGTTTCACGCCCGGTCTATGCCGGCGGCCTGGGGTTCAGCATGAAATGGAACATGGGCTGGATGAATGATATTCTGACTTATATGCAACTGGATCCGGTCTACCGCCAGTATCACCATGACCGGCTGACCTTTGGCCAGATGTATGCTTACTCTGAAAACTTTATCCTGCCTTTCTCACATGACGAAGTGGTCCACGGCAAACGCTCGTTACTTGAGAAAATGCCCGGGGATGATTGGCAAAAGTTCGCCAACCTGCGCTTGTTAATGACCTTGCAAATGACCATGCCTGGTAAAAAACTCAACTTCATGGGCAATGAAATTGCGCAACGGCGTGAATGGAGTGTGAATCAAAGCCTGGACTGGCATTTGCTAGAAGACACTACCCTTGGTCATGACCTGCATCGTGGCATTCAACGTGCCAGTAAGGACCTTAACTGGCTGTATCGCCAGCAAAGTGCACTGCATGCCCACGACTTTGACCAACAAGGCTTTCAGTGGATAGACTGCGAAGATGCCGAACAATCAATATTAAGCTACGTCAGACGCGGCAAAGACCATAGTTTTGTTATAATCCTACTTAATTTCACACCGGTACCGCGCCATCAATACCGTTTGGGCGTACCACAATCGGGTTACTATCAGGAATTATTTAACAGTGACGCCGCTTGTTATGGTGGCAGCAATGTTGGTAATGGTTCCGGCTGTCAAAGTGACCCTGTGCCCTGGATGAACCAGCCAGCCTCCATCAGCCTAAACTTGCCGCCACTTGGGGGTGTCATACTTCAGTTACAATAACTGGTTACACTGTAGACACGATGTAGCCTGGCAGTAAAGATTTTTGGCCGGACAACACAATCTTGAGATTGCCTTGTCCGGCCCCGTAATTTTAATTGACTTGAAAAACGATAGTAACAACACGACATGGCAAAACTAACTACACACCCGAGCTGGCATGCGCTGAACCAGCATCAAATTGAAATGCGCGATGTTCAAATGCGCGATCTGTTTAAACAAAACCCCAACCGCTTCGAAGAATTTAGTTTAACGGTAGATGATATTCTGCTGGATTACTCCAAGCACCGTATCACTAATGAAACCCTGTCCCAGTTGTTCCAGCTAGCGCGCGATTCAAATATTGAGCAATGGCGCAGCCGCATGTTTAGCGGTGAAAAAATCAACATTACCGAAAAGCGTGCCGTATTGCACACAGCGCTGCGCAATCGCAGTAATACGCCGGTCTATGTCGATGGCAAAGATGTGATGCCAGAAGTGAATGCGGTACTGGCGCAAATGCGTACATTTACCGAGCAAGTCCGCAGTGGTGCATGGACCGGCTTCACCGGCAAACGCATTACCGATATCGTCAATATCGGTATTGGCGGCTCAGACCTGGGCCCGGTCATGGCATGTGATGCGTTAAAACCCTATGCCAGCCCCAACCTGAAAGCACACTTTGTTTCCAACATTGATGGCGCACATTTGATGCGCGTGCTGGAAGTCTGCAATCCGGAAACCACCCTATTCATCGTTGCCTCCAAAACGTTTACCACCCAGGAAACCATGACCAACGCGCACTCTGCTCGCCGCTGGTTCCTGGCGGCAGCCCAGCAAGATCAGCATGTGGCCAAACATTTTGTCGCCTTGTCCACCAATGCCAAGGCCGTGCAAGCCTTCGGTATAGATACAAATAATATGTTCGCTTTCTGGGACTGGGTGGGTGGCCGTTACTCGCTATGGTCAGCGATTGGCCTGTCAATTGCGCTGTATGTGGGCATGGACAACTTTGAACAGTTACTGGCAGGTGGTCACGCCATGGACCAGCATTTCTTGTCCGCACCGCTGGAGCAGAATATGCCTGTTATCATGGCGTTGCTGGGCGTCTGGTACAACAACTTCTTCCACGTCGACACACACGCGATTTTGCCATACGACCAAGGCATGTCCCGTTTTGCGGCTTATCTGCAACAGGCGGACATGGAAAGTAATGGCAAGTTTATTTGTCGTGACGGTAGCCGCGTCAGCTACAAAACTGGCCCCGTTATCTGGGGTGAGGCTGGCACCAACGGTCAGCATGCGTTTTACCAGCTGATTCACCAAGGCACGCAAATGGTTCCGGCAGACTTTCTGATGCCAGCCAATAGTCATTACAAAGTGGGCAGCCCAGATGACCAGCACCACAAAATCCTGTTGGCCAACTTCCTGGCGCAAACCCAAGCCTTAATGTTGGGTAAAACCCGTGAAGAAGCCCGTGCCGAACTGGAAGCACAAGGCATGAGTGGCCAGGCGCTTGAAGACTTGTTGCCGCATAAAGTGTTTGAAGGCAACCGTCCCACCACCTCTATCTTGTTTAAGCAACTCACGCCTTACACCCTGGGTAAATTGATTGCCTTGTATGAACACAAGATTTTTGTGCAAGGCATGATCTGGGACATTAACAGCTACGACCAGTGGGGCGTGGAATATGGCAAACAGATTGCGAGCCAAATCTTGCCACAACTGAATACCAAAGAGCCGGTAACCAGCTTTGATAGCTCAACTAACGGCTTAATCAATTACGCGAAGAAAATTTCATAGCTTATTGATTAAAATAAAAAAAGGCCTCTATCGAGGCCTTTTTTTATTGCGGATACGCTATCGCAATAAACACTCAAACTAATTGATTTTTGATCGCGTAGTGCGTGATATCTGCATTGTGCTTGAGATGCATTTTTTCCAGCAACCGCGTACGATACATGCTGACCGTCTTCACCGACAATGCGAGTTTATCCGCAATCTCGCTCACCGACTGTCCGGAAGCAATCATACGCATGACCTGAAATTCGCGGTCTGATAGCGTTTCGTGCAAGGCTGCGGCATGATCGTTACCTACCTGCTCAGCCAGAATTTCGGCCACATTGGGCGTAATGTATTTTTTGCCCTTGGCTAAGGTGTGAATCGCGGTAAGCAGTTCTTCTGAAGCCGTATGCTTGCACAAATATCCAGAAGCGCCCGAGCGTATGGAACGCACGGCGTATTGCTCTTCCATATACATGGAAAGCATGAGGATATTGAGCGCCGCATTCTCCCGCTTGATAAGTTTAAGTGCTTCTATGCCGGTTTTATCCGGCAACGAAATATCCAGCAACATCACATCAGCAGCGACTTCGCGCACACATTTGATGGCCTGTGCAACGTTCTCGGCCTCGCCGACAACATCAACATCCCCACTCGCAAGCAATATCTGTTTAATGCCAGACCGTAAAATGGCATGGTCATCTACGATAATGACTTTTATTTTTTGTGTATCCAACCTGATCCCTCTGTTTCACTGGCGGCACGCTGGCTGCACCAGAAAGCGCTCTGTGGATTGTAAATCGGATCAGTCATTCTGTCACGACTCTGCAGGCTTGAATGGCGCATGGACGCGGATACAGGTTCCTGGCGCCGGTGAGGCGGCAACAATCACGCACTCGCCACCCAAGGCAGCTGCACGTTCCTGCATCCCACGCAAGCCAAAAGCGTTAGATTTGATTTTATCTGCCGGGGCAATGCCAATGCCATTGTCGGTGATTTTCATGAACAATTGTTGATCCAGCAGACTCAGCTCAACTTCCACCGCATCGGCTTGTGCGTATTTGGCAATATTGGACAGGGCTTCCTGGCAAATCCGGAATAAAGCCATGGATTGATCGGCATCACACTCCAAGTCATGGCAGTTTGTGACAAATTTTGCCGAAATCCCTAATTGTTTTTTGAACTGGCTGACCTGCCACTCCAAGGCATCCACCAGCCCGAGGTCCAGGATATTAGGCCGCAGGTTACCAGAAATCCGGTGCACCGCATCAAAGGTCTGGTTAATGATGCCTTGCAGCAGATTGGCTTGCTCTAGATTGACTGGATGACCGGACTCAATTTGCTGGATGATGGTGGACAACCCCAATTTCATTGCCGTCAAGTTGCCGCCCAGATCATCATGAATTTCACGCGCGATTGAAACACGCTCCTGCTCCTTGACCTGGTTTAAGTGTGCGGTCAAGGCTTGCAAATCCAGCCTAGCTTGTTCAATCTCCTGCTTTTCATGCTTGCTCTGGCTAATGTTAAGCATAATGCCATCCCATTGCACGGCGCCCTGCCCCAAATCTTGCAAGGTGGCGCGGATATTGACCCACTTCATGTCTTGCCAGTCAGCAATCCAGATTTGCCCCTCCCAATCCAGACGTTTGTGCTGCCGGGCGGATTTTTGCAAGTTCTGCTTGAAGAGATGCGCGGAAGGCTGGTCCATGGCCTCAAACAAGGCATTCGCATCCTTGAGTAAAGCCGCTGCCGGAATACCGAGCAGCGCCTCGCAACCCTCGCTGAGATAAGTGAAGACGACTTGGCCATCCGCAGTCATATGCATCTGGAACACCAGGCCAGGAATACTGGAAACAATGGCGGAAAACCGGCGTTCACTTTCATGCAAGGCATGCTGGACACTATCAATCGGTAAATGGCTGGCTGACGTAGACACATGGCACCTCAATTACAATGCCAGTTAGCATAGCATGTCATTACCGCGCTGGGTATGGTTGGAACGACTATCAGCCCCTAGCTGACAGCGCAGCCGAGGGGAATCAGGGCGACTCGCTAATAGAGGCCGTCAGGTCGATTTCTGTCATCACCCGGTTTTTACCGCGTTTTTTGGCCAGATACATGGCTTGATCAGCCCGCAACAGAATCGAGCTGACATCATCTTCCTGCTGGAACAAGGCCACGCCGGCGCTAAAGGTGATTAACAGTTTCTGGTTATTGCCCAAAAAATATTCTTTGGTTAATGACCGCTGCAAGCGGCTCATAATCACCACAGCTTCTTTCAAGTCTGTTTTGGGCAGGAGTACAACAAACTCTTCGCCGCCCATTCTAGTCACGATATCCATAGGCCGTACAGCGCGTTTGACTACGGCAGCCAGATGTTTAAGCGCGGCATCCCCCGCCGCATGGCCATGCTGGTCATTGAGTGATTTAAAATTATCAATGTCCAACAAAGCGACGCTCAGAGGCTCGCCGCTACGGTGGAAGCGCGCGATCTCGGTCTGGAATGCATCGTCCATCCCGCGGCGATTAAGCACCCCTGTCAATTGGTCTATTCTCACGACCTCGCTCAACTGCTGCAACTCCAGTTGCAATTGATCAATCCGCTCCTGAGTATCGCTCGCTTTGCGTTGCTGGCTCAGCAAATCATCACGTGATCGCAGGATATCTGTCTGCATCACCGAGGTGTCACGCATCAGCAAGGTGACCAGTTCATTAATTTTAATCAAGTCATCCGTTTGTGAAAGCTCTTTGGCATAGGTCTCAATTTTGCCACTGTAAAGCTCGCTGGCTTCGCCCATGTATTTGAGCTTATCAATAAAGGTGCTGATTAATGTTTTAAAGGAATTTCTTGCTTCAATCAGACTGTGCTTGACCAAGCCTTGCTTGTAGATGACTTCCTTCAGGCTTTTTTCAGCTTGCTTTAACTTGGTTCTATCCAGGGGACCGCTAATAATCGATTGCACGGCATACACTTGCCCGCTTAACCAGCTATCCTCGGCGACCAGTTCGCCGATGTTTTCCAGTAACAAATGCAATAAATCGATAATATCCCCGCGCACATCATCTTCCTGCGCCCCAATCACCTCCACCCGCATTAATAAAGCCTTGAGTGATTTAGCTAACGCCTCCCACTCTTTGAGCTTTTTAGCCCGCTCAGCGTCCGCTTGCACAGCCTCTGCCTCCGCCTGCAAGTCGGGATACCCCTGCAAGCGCGGGATCAAGCCGAGATACAAGGTCTGTTTTAACAAAGTCTGCAAAATGGTAAATGCGCCATGAAACTGCTGGACTTCAGAGGGGAATCCTTCCTGGTTGCCGAGTTCTGGTGTGGGTTGCGCCGCAGTTGCCGTCGGTAGCGCTGCCGGATCTGTCAATGGAATGCCTTCTATCCTGGCATCAGAAGGCAGCCACAGATTGGCCATACCGATCAACTTGTCAGACAGGCTTTCATCATCGCCAAAATTGATCAGTACGCGCTCAAGCGTCTCGCGCTTCCTGGTGGCATCTATCCCGCTACGCTTGTCATCCCAGGCCTGCAATAAAACACGGATGGCCTTGGGCCATTTGGTAGAGTGGTTGAGCTGCTGTTGCATGGCCTCGGTGAGCAATTCACCCAACCCTTGCCAATTATCCTGCTTGAGGACCTTTTCCCAGCGGTTAATCCAGTTAGTTTGTTCCAGCGTGTCATGCGGCAATTGCTTGAGTGCTTTGCGTAAAGCGCTCGCAGCATCCTCCTTGACAGGTTTACCTGCAATCTCATAGTAAATCTGCATGTAATTGTCCGGGTTGGGTTCAACCCGCCTGACAGCCATTTGCTTGATGGTTTCACGTGCAATTTCTGAAGCTGTCATGGATGTTCCGTTTGCTGCCATCGTCTTCTGCCACATCACACTAAAATTAATAGGATGAAAATATTATGCATTGCAGTGATTGCGATTTATTGATGTATAAGAAGGTAAATAATTGTTTATTTCGCAGCCTGTCAATTTGCCAGCCACTGCACTCAGCCGAAAATAAGGCGTTAAAAAAATATTTTTGCGTTACAATAGCGTCCGCGGGCCTCCCCGCATTGTAAGGTAGCCAACCTGGTCAGGTGCGGAAGCAAGCAGCCACAACTATCAAGCAAGTGCCGGGGGTTGGGCTCGCCCCTTCTCTCCCGTTCTTCATTTTGTCTGCGCTGTTTTATTCGATCCAAATTTATGGTTCAGGATAAGCAGGCACAGGCAAATTAGGCTAAAGTACAGGTTTGCCTTATTGCTTTTAATCAGTAGAGTGCGCGATGTCTTACCAAGTGTTGGCGCGTAAATGGCGCCCAAAATCTTTTGCCAGCCTGGTCGGCCAAGACCATGTGGTCCAGGCCCTCAGCAACGCCTTGAGCCAGCAGCGCCTGCATCATGCCTACCTGTTTACTGGCACCCGAGGCGTCGGCAAGACCACCCTCTCCCGCATCCTGGCTAAATCCCTCAACTGTGCCACCGGCATCACAGCGACCCCTTGTGGCGAATGTGAGGCATGCCGCGCCATTGATATTGGCCGCTATGTCGACTATGTGGAAATGGATGCGGCGTCTAACCGCGGCATTGCAGACATGGTGAGCCTGTTGGAGCAAGCAATCTACGCCCCCTCGTCCGGCCGCTTCAAAGTCTACATGATAGACGAAGTGCATATGCTGACTAAGGAAGCGTTTAACGCCATGCTGAAAACGCTGGAGGAACCGCCTGCCCACGTCAAATTTATCCTGGCAACGACCGATCCGCAAAAAGTCCCGGTGACCATTCTGTCGCGTTGCCTGCAATTCAACCTGCGCCAAATGGCCAGCAGCACCATTACCGCCCATTTGCAGGATATTCTAGGCCAGGAACAGATTGCTTTTGAATCCCCCGCGTTGCAACTGATCGCCCGCGCGGCCAATGGCAGTATGCGCGATGCACTCTCATTGACGGACCAGGCCATTGCTTATGGCAACCAGGCGGTACGCGAAAGTGATGTGCGCAGTATGCTCGGCGCCATAGACCAGAGCTACCTGTATGAATTATTGCGGGCATTGATTGCAGAAGATGCTGCTGGTCTGCTCAATATTGCGCAGCAAATGGAGTCTCGTAGCATAGGCTTTGAAAGTGCCCTCAACGACATCGCTGCCTTACTGCACCTGCTGGCAGTTGCACAATACGCGCCGCAGTCGATTGCTGACGACCACCCTGAACGCCAGACCTTGCTGGACCTTGCAACAGCATTGTCCGCAGAACGCCTGCAACTGTATTACCAGATTGCGATTTTGGGCCATCGTGACATCGGATTAGCCCCAGATGCCTATGCCGGCTTTACCATGACATTGTTGCGCATGCTGGCGTTTAAAGCCGATAGCACGACGGCTGTGACGCCTCCTGCCAGTTCATCTGACGAAAACGGAAACAGCCGGAGTGGCTCGACCAGCCCTGCCATGGTTGGCAGCGCCCGTGCTGCATTAGCGCAAAGTTATGCGTCCAGCCCGGCTGCAAAACCGTCTGTGCCGGAGACACCTTCGCCAATAGGCGTCGTTGAAGCCAAACACTCAACCCAGGAAGCGTCCGGCGAACCCTTTGATCGCATCGCGATGGCAGAAATACCGGCACAAGTACTTTCACAACCTGCCTCACCGGTGGTTGCCAGTGAACCCGCAGCGGTTGCGATGCCCGTCCCGGCAGAGGCGCCGCCAGCCGCGAGCATTCCGTTATTGGCCTGGGACGGTAACTGGCGTGCGCTGGTAGAAAATCATTTAAGTAAACTGGGACTAGTACGCGCACTGGCACAAAATTGTGAGCTGGTCCAGTTTGAAGGCGATGTGATGACCCTGCGCATTAGCGAGTCTCATAAGCATCTGGCTAGCGCCAATTATCTAGAAAAGTTGAATGCGGCATTAAACAGCCATTTTGGCCGCCGTTTACAGCTGGTCATCAATACCAGCCAGGATGCTAATACGCCAGCCAGGCAACTGGCTGTAGAAAAAGCAGAATTGCAGGATCAGGCGACACAAGCCATCATGAATGATCGCTTTGTACAAGGCCTGATGCAGGAAATGGGCGCGACTATCGTGCCTAACTCGATTAAACCCTTACATTAACCACAAGTAATTTCAGGAGCAGACAATGATGAAAGGTGGCATGGGCAACATGATGAAACAGGCCCAGATGATGCAGGCCAATATGCAAAAAGCGCAGGCAGAACTCGCTAACACCGAGGTTGAAGGCAGCGCCAGCAATGGCATGGTAAAAGTCACCATGACCTGCAGCAATGACGTGAAGCGCGTACAGATTGATGACGCGGCCATGGATGACAAGGAAACACTGGAAGACCTCATTCTAATTGCCCTAAAAGATGCCAAAGCCAAAGCCGAAGCCACGAGCTCAGCCAAAATGAGCAGTTTGATGCCTCCAGGCTTCAAATTACCATTCTAATGCGTGACACGCTCAAGCAACATTTTAAACGCGGAGACCAGGCTTGAATCATCCGGCTGTTCTGGACCAACTGATCAGCGCTTTGCGTTGCCTGCCTGGGGTTGGCCCCAAGTCATCCACCCGCATGGCGTATCACTTGTTGCAACGGGACCGTGAAGGGGCACAAAAGCTGGCCTCCAGCCTACAACAGGCACTGGATAAACTTGCGCATTGCGATTACTGCAATAACTTCAGTGAACACAGTGTCTGCCACCTGTGTCAGGACACACACAGGGATAAATCGACACTCTGTGTAGTAGAGATGCCTACCGACCTGATGATGCTGGAAAACACCCGCAGCTATCAAGGACAATATTTTGTGCTGATGGGCAAACTATCCCCCATGGATGGCATAGGGCCTAAAGATATCCACCTGGATAAATTGCTCAAACGTGCCCAGGATAGCACCATCCATGAAGTCATTATTGCGACCAACTTTACCTCAGAGGGTGAAGCCACGGCACATTATATTGGCCAAATGCTCAAAGCCCGGGGTATCCGTGTCAGCCGGATTGCCCGTGGCCTGCCCATGGGAGGCGAGATTGAGTATGTGGATAGTGGCACGCTGTCTACCGCCTTACTGGAAAGAAAAGCAGTCACATAATTCATCATGGCGTTGCTTAAATGCACTCTCGCCCGTCTAACAGATTGCCATAGTTCCAATGCTGTGAAGATAAATGTCTTTTATCTGCATCTGCCCTCTTAATAAAATTCATCGCTTGTCGTTATAAAAATGACACCATTCGGTTTTAAAACGGATGGGCCGTCCTCTCTGCCAGTCACAAACAAGAAAAGCAAGGTCGTATTGAATGGAATTATTTCTGCATACCATGGATGCAAACAGTCATGCCAACTCCGAAAATCCACATTTTTCTGGCATTCATACCGCTGCTTTCAGTTACGACTCCGAACCTGAATTACTGCAGATTCTAGACCGTATGATTGCAGAAGAGTCTGCACATACCCTGAGGGATACCTGGGTGCTGGTGTCACAAGACAACCATGCCATGCACCCCATGCAAGCGCTGCAGGCAACCATGCCATTCAATACATTTTATGCCAGACATAAATACCCTTGGCTGCTCTCGGAGCTTGAACCGCATGTGCAAATGCATTACCAGCCGATTGTGGATTTTGGCCAGAGTGGAAAAGTCTTTGGTTTTGAGGCCTTATGCAGGCTTAAAACGCCAGAAGGCAAATGGCTGAATGGCATGGAGGCTTTTGCGCTCGCCGCCGAGGTTAAACGTAGCCACGAACTGGACTTGGCCTGTCAGAAATTGGCGTTGATAGGCAAATCGCAATCCATTTCGGCAGACAAGCCGATTTTTATAAATGTGTTGCCACAAACCATTATGAGCCCGGGCTGGCTGGAGTTTATTTTAAACATCCTGAACCAACAGCAGATTGATCAGCGCGATGTAGTGATTGAAATTATCGAAAGTGAGAAAACCAATCCCGAGGTGCTAGCACGCTATTGCGACGAAATCCGTATGCATGGCCTGCGCATTGCGCTGGATGATATGGGTTCTGGCTTTAACGGCTTGCGCATCCTGGCTGAGGTACGGGCTGACTTTATCAAGATAGACCGTGCCATTGTGCATGAAGCACAAGGCAGCCGCGTGCGGACGGTATTGCTCGAAGCGATTATTTCGATGGCGCAGCGGCTGGGATGTACCATCATCGCAGAGGGCCTGGAGCGTGTAGAGGACATTACCTATTGTCAGGACTTAGGCCTGCATTATGCACAGGGCCACTATTTTGCCCAACCGCAAAGTAAGCCTAGTGATAAAGTCACCGCCTTGCCCGTACGAGATGAATCACACCGCTCACATGTGCCTGACGACTTTCATATCGGTGAATATATCAGTCACGGATTAACCATCGATGTCAGCAGCTCATTGGAGGAAGCAAGACGTTTATTTAATGCCCATACCGATATTGCCACTGCAGTGGTGCTGGACGGGCAAAAGCCGCTGGGGGTTCTGCGGCGAGGTAAAGTGTTCTCCAAAAAACATACAGGGCTGGGGGCGTGCTGTGATCCCTTGCCCAAGGTGATTAACCATAAACTGCCCTCCTCAGTTCTGGCCCGTATTTTTTACCTGGAGCGAGGCAATATAGACATATGGATCACCATCAATGATGAAGGCGGCTATGTAGGGGTCTTGCAACCCATGGAAATCATGGCCCAATTGATCAGCCGTAAAACGGCGACCGGCAACTTGCATCCATTAAGCCATCTCACGACAGGCCCTACGCTAAGACAAACCCTGGACAACAGTTTACGAAACAACCCGAATACACAGCTGATCTATATAGATCTCGATCATTTCAAAGCCTACAACGACCGCTATGGTTTTATCCGCGGCGACGCCATGATCAGGCTGTTATCTGAAATTATCCGCCAGGAGTTTCAGGATAAAGCCGGCGTCATGGTCGGGCACATTGGTGGCGATGACTTTGTGTTGATTTACGACCACAACGCCCCCACCCTCAATGACACGCTGCTGCATATCATCAGCCAGTTTCAGGCATTGGCCGTGCATCTTTATGACGCCTCAGACTTAGAGCGAGGCTTCTTTACCACCGAAGATGGCAAAGATCACCCTGTCGCCAGTGTGTCGATTGCCGTGGTGAATGGCAAGCAAGGGGCGCTTGAAAACAGCGTGGTGGCTGCAGAACGTGCAGCCATGCTTAAAAAGATAGGTAAAGCAAATATCGGCAGTATTGTGGTTGTGGAAGATACGCCCCCACAAACCATCCTGCCGAAAAAAGAATTTTATTCTGACTGGCAGCAAAAGGCATTGTCCGCATTGCAGTCCTTACTCAATACCCAACGCTCGACAGGCTCGCATGACCTGGACAGCTGCTTTGCTGAATTTCCATTCTTTGAAGTGATTTTTGAACTTGAACCAAACGGTATACAGCGTTATGCCAACTGGATTAACCCGAATATGTATGGAAAAATCAAGGCTGGCGGGGCTGGCATAGACCGTAGCCAGCAAGCCTATTACCAACGCGTCGCCGAGTCTCAAGCCCCTTATATATCAAGCATATACCTGTCGACGGCTACGGAGGACTTTTGTCTCACCGTCTCCTTGCCTATCCTGAATGAGTCAGGCCAGCTGGCAAGTATTCTGGTGGCAGATATCAACATTGCCGCCATGGCCGTGCTGAGCAGCACACGCAGCTAGCTAGTTCAGTCACTGTAGATTGTCATAAGCGCTTATCGCTATAGATAAGTCAGCAAGTCCTGGGGCTGCTGGATGCAGCCATCTGCGCCCCAAGCCTCAGGTTGGTCAGTGTCTGACAGGTAACCAAACAAGGCAACCAGTGTCGTCATCCCCGCCGCATTGCCCGCTTGTACATCGCGCTCGGCATCACCGACATACACCACTTTTTCAGGATCTAACTGCATACGCTCACAGGCTAATAACAGTGTTTGCGGTGAAGGTTTGGGCTGCGGTGCATCATCGCCACTGATCACCGCGCCCGCGCGGTCATTCAACTTCATATGCGCAATCATGGGCAATGTAAACCGGCGGGGTTTATTGGTAACAATACCCCATCGCAGGCCGCGTTGCTCGATTGCGCGCAACGCTTCTGCCATCCCTGCAAACAATTGTGGCTGCCGCGTCATCACCTGGGTATATAAATCCAGATATTCAGTGCGCATCTGCTCAAAATCTGCGTGATCCGGTAACAAACCAAAACCAACTTCCAGCAAGCCACGTGAGCCATGCGAAGCATATGGCCGAATCGTGGCCTCCGGCAGGAAAGGCAAGCCATGACGTTCACGCTGTAAATTCAGCGCATAAGCCAAATCCGGGGCAGTATCCACCAAGGTCCCGTCAAGATCAAATAATACAGCTTGCATGTGTTTAAACTTCTTTGGTGGCATGAAGCATATAATTGACGCTGGTATCTGTGGTCAACGCATACTGTTTACTCAAAGGGTTGTAAGTCACGCCAGTCTGATGCTGCAATTCCAGTCCCGATTGGCGCAACCAGCTTGCCAGCTCAGAAGGTTTGATGAACTTGCTATAATCATGTGTCCCTTTAGGCAACAGGTTTAGCACATACTCTGCCCCGACCACAGCCATTAGATAAGCCTTGGCGTTACGATTAAGCGTAGAGAAAAACAAGTGGCCACCTGGCTTCACCAATGCCGCACACGCATGTACCACACTGGCTGGATCCGGCACATGCTCCAGCATTTCCATACAGGTTACCACGTCAAACTGTTCTGACATTTCTGCAGCCAGCGCCTCGACCGCTATACAGCGGTATGCAACCTTGGCATTGGCTTCCAGTGCATGTAATTCCGCCACCTGAAGGGATTTCTCAGCCATATCAATCCCTATCACATCCGCCCCATGTTGCGCCATGGATTCGCTCAAAATTCCGCCGCCACAGCCGACATCCAGCACCTTTTTACCATTGAGCAATGCGCGGCTGTCAATGTAGTTTAAACGCAAGGGATTCAGCTGATGCAAAGGTTTGAACACGCCTTGCGCATCCCACCACTGATGTGCCAGTTCGGCAAATTTATTCACTTCTGCAATTTCGACATTCGCCATGATATTTCCTAAACGATATTAATGCGCGGATTGTTGCAATTTGAGTTGCCACTGCAAAGCAATAGACCGCAAAGCTTCTGTTTCGATTCCGGCGAATTGCGCCTGACCATCTGGCAAGCGCTGATAACTTAATTCACCATTCACCCAGGTATGGGTCACTTGCTCACGACTAGCCACATACACCAGATGCGAAATAGGATCGAAATATGGCAGGCTGTTCAACTCATCCAGTTTGACCGCCACCAAATCGGCTCGCTTACCTACGCGAATGCTGCCAATCTGCGATTGCAATCCTAGCGCCGTCGCACCATTAATGGTTGCCATCTGTAGTGCCTGATAAGCTGGCACCGCCTCCGCCTGTTGTGAGGCCACCTTGGCCAACAAGGCTGCGGTACGCATTTCCTGCCACAAATCGAGGCGGTTATTGCTGGCGGCACCATCGGTGCCTAACCCGATATTGACACCGATCTGTTGCGCAGAAGCGATAGGCGCAATCCCGCTCGCCAGTTTCAGGTTTGAACTTGGACAGTGTGCGATATGCGCCCCCAGCATCGCCAAGGTTTCCTGCTCCTGCTTTTCGAGGTGCACACCATGCGCCAGTACTGTACTGGGCCCAATCACACCAAGCGCTTGCAGACGTTGCAGCGGGCGGATACCAAACTGCTCCAAACTTTGTGCGATTTCTGCCTGGGTTTCATGCAAATGGGTATGAATACCCAGATTTAATTGCTCTGAGAGCGTGACGATCTGTGTAAATGTCTGATCGCTCACGGTGTAGGGTGCATGAGGCGCAAAAGAAAAACTAATAGAAGATTCGGATTTATATTGATCCCGCACCTCAGTACCCAAGCGGATATACTCACTGGCTGTTGCAGCATAATTGGTTGGGAACTCAAGGACTGTCAAGCCAATATGTGCCCGCATGCCCATCTGCTTAACCGCCTCTATGGTCGCTTGCGGATAAAAATACATATCATTAAATGTCGTCACCCCGCCAGACAACATTTCCGCACAGGCCAGCAAGCTGCCATCATGCACAAAAACATTGGAGACCCAGCGTTTTTCTGCCGGCCAGATATGCTCGTTTAACCACGGCATCAACGCATAATCGTCGGCGTACCCCTTTAACAGATTCATACTGCTATGGGCATGCAAATTAATCAAGCCAGGCATCACGACATGTTGCGAACAATCCACGACTGACCAATCAACCGCCCATTCCGGTATTTCACTTTTGGGAACAATCGCTTTGATGCTGCCAGAGTCGACTAAAATAGCATGCTGCTCCAGCACACGCGGCCCTACATCCATGGTCACAAGCCAGCGAGGTTTGATGATAAATTGTGATTCACTCATGATGCGATTATAACCGAGCCACCTTGGCAAATTTAAAGCCAATTTGTCTGACACAATAAAAAAGCCACGCAATTGCGTGGCTTTTTAACTTACCAGTCAGGCGCTTATTGGCAACCTTCTTGCTTTGTACCTTCTGCACGGATTTCAACGCGGCGGTTAGGTTGCAGGCAAGAGATCAATTTCTTGCTAACTTTTTTACCTTCGCACTGAACCACTGGCTCAGATTTACCTTTACCTTCAGCAGTGATCAAGTTGCTGGCTACACCTTGAGCAACCAAGTAGTCGGCCACTTGTTTTGCACGGCGCTCAGACAGTTTCTGGTTGTAAGCTTCAGAACCGATACGGTCTGTGTGACCAGTAACGATCACAGCTTTGATTTCAGGATTTTCTTTGATCTTGGCAGCAACTGCATCCAGTGTAACGCGGCCTTTTTCTTTCAGGTTAGCCTTGTCAAAACCAAACAACTCTTCAGCAGAAACAGTCACTGTTTCGTTCACTGGCTTGCAAACAGGTGCTGGAGCCGGTGCTGGAGCCGGTGCTGGTGCAGGCTCAGCTGCAGCAACTGGTGCTGGTGCCGGCTCTGGCGTTGGCTCTTCAACCACTGGTGCTGGTGCACCAAAGCGGAAAATACCACCCAAGTTAACCAAAGTATTGTTAATTGTGCCATCTGCATCAACAGTACCTGCTGCATTACGTGCATCTGCACGGCTCCATTGATGACGTACGTCTGCCTGAACACCAAACTTGTCATTGAACAAGTATTGCGCACCCAAACCAACATTTGCCATCCAAGAAGTATTGGATTTGTCAGTCAAACCAACATTGCTATAGTCAACGTTATTGCGTGCTGCACCAATACCTGCCAACAGGAATGGACGGAATTTCTCACGGCTAAACATGTACAAAGCATCCAGACCTAAGGTAGTTTGTTTGTACTTGCCACCTGCACCAGCAATACCAGTATCTTCGTCAGCACGGTTGTAACCCAAACGGCCTTGAATGTCCCAGTGCTCGCTCAGCTCTTTACCAATAGACAAGAAACCACCACGGGCATTGTCAGCTTCAAGATCACTGTCAGTATGCATGTAGCTCGCACCTGGAACAACATACCAGGCACCGCGGTACATGTCTTCAGCTTGCGCAGATTGCGATGCAAATACAAATGCAGAAGCAATTGCCAAGCCTAAAAAACTTTTTTTCATTCATTGACTCCTTTGTTATTGGGCATTTTCGCCACATCTTTGAAAATACTTACAAACTCAACTATACGCAAACCATGCAAGGGGTGCAAGCGTGAAAAGCGCAAACCCCAAGTATTTATTGGTTTAGGGGCTCATTATGCAACAGTTTTCTGACACGTGGCTGACAACAGCCATCACTGAGTCCGCCAATAAACGTGATTGTCGCTGCCCCTTTTCGCACAAACCACTACGAAAACCGATAAATCCAACTTCTAGAGTCAGTAATGCTGCCAAATGTTCCTGTCTAAGCCCACCTGCCACGCCCACCATCATTTGTAATTGCTCGGCCATCTGGGCAAATTGCTTGAGTTGCGTGTGAGAGACGTCATCAACCACGGCACTGGATTTATCTATGGTATCCACCATGACGCCAACATAGCCTTGCTTAGCCAGTGCGTTCAAACGCGACTCAAGTTGTGCGTGATGCAGCAAGCTATCAGGCTTAAACACCGCTACAAGGCGAATACCGGCTGAAAGCACTTCTGTAATTGCCTCTGCAAATACCGGGTTATCCCACATAGCTTCTGGCAATTTGATGATGTCTACACCGATTGCGGTTCGCTGCTGAATCAAGTCAATCAATGCCTGCGCTGACTCAGCAGTATCCCCAACGGTGGCACTGACCACGATTTCAGCTTCTGGATGTTTGCCGCTGTACGCATTCACGGTATGCATGATCTGGGCCGATTGATCTGAGTCTAGTGCTGCCAATGCGCCATGACTGGTATCTTTCAAATCAATCAAGGTCACGCCAGCCGCCAATACCAATTGCGCCTCAGAGACCGAATTCACACTAACTAATACTTGCATGGATATCCTTAGGCCTGCTGCATGCCGGTTTGTTGAGCTCTATGATTATTGACACAATCTAGCAGCCATTGCCAAGCCTCCAGTTCGTTCGACCCCGCAGTTTTGTCAATCGCAATCTGTAAATACTGTAGCTCCTGATTAATTTTCTCTGCAGGTAACATATGCAATCTACTCACAAGCACAGCCAGTTCAATCACCGCCGCCTGCGCACGGTTAAAGCCCATAAAGGGCGCATGCGTTTGGCTTTCAAGGACCTTCATCCATAGCTTTGGACGCGTATCATCAGGCTCGACTTCATCCAGGCTTAATACATGATGCGCCAAACAATCGCTGAGACGCATGCAATGCTCGTATCCTGTCGCCAACGTCGAAACCATTTTTTTTCTGGCAATCGCGGCAGCAAAAACACGGACATCATCGGTCAGATTTAACACGGCTGACCTGGTCTGCAAAATATTCTGTAACGTGGTTGATGGCTGAAAAGGCATGATGAGCACTCGCCCAGCATGCCACTGGATCCCAAATGGCGCAATGTGGACCTCGCCTTCAGGAGAGCAGGAGGTAATGATGGTTTCGTAAATCATTCTTTATTTTCCGTGTCGATTGCATTGCCAGCGGCTTCTGAATTTGGTGATTGACCTGGGTGGCCAGTTGCTTGACCGGCTTTAGCCGCTTCTTGACGTTCTTTAATAGAGGCCTCACGATGCGCGACCTTGGCCTGCTTGTTTTGTACGCTAGAGGCAACGCCCCACTCCAGCATTTCGTCCTGCACATAGCGTTTTTTCAGTTGCCAGGCAATTTGGGCGCGTGCCAACTCCACCCCTAAATAAAAGGCATGCGAGGCATCATCCTGCACGTTTAATCTGGGATAAAACAGATAAGGATCGGTGGCTTGCTGCAAACCATCCCGGTTATACACATGCACGCCCGCTTCACTCACCATGATCCTAAAACTGGGATCCTTGATTTGGCTGGCCATTTCGCTGATTTCTTCGGCGCTGTAAGGAAATGGCTTGCGGTCATGTAAACCAAGCAAGCCTGCATCATAGCCTCTGGGCAAACGCTTATCCTGTTTCGCGCGGAACATGACGCGACGGGCGATATCCGCTTCTGCCACCGCCTCACAGGCATGCGCACTGACAGAAGTTGCGAGTACCGCATTGATATTGAGTTCGCTAATCATGCCAAACAGTATGGCGTTGATGCCTGTGGTGTCAGCATCGGTCAATTCCGTCAGATTGCCCACCCCCATCATGATGGCGATATCGGGATATTTTTTGCGTAACTTGTGATAGCGGACAATCGATTCGGTCAGGCCAAAATGGATAGGATCCAGAATCGGGTCTGCAATAAAGGCCAAGTCACGCCTAAGACAATACTCAATCGCCCGCTGCAAGCTGGGTAAGCTGCCAGGCTTGGCTGGGATCAAGACCGGCGTGGAAGACACTTCTTCTGCAATCCACAGACTTTTTTCGTGCAAGCTTAGCAAATAATCTGCACCGGCTTTGCCTGCTGCCAGGAGGTCATCTTCGCGCATGGAGTCTACGCTCACCTGAAAGCCTTCTGCCTTCAGTGCCCGCACGCTCTCAGTCATGTGTGCAAACGCTTTGCCCGGGAGGCAGCCCAGATCAATCACATCTGCGCCCTGCTGCTTAAAATGGGCTGCTTTGGCAATAATCTGTTCGACGGTCAGATCGGGGGCATCGACGATTTCTGCAAAAATCAACACGCTGTGCTGGGTTAAATCAGGCGCTTTACCTTGCTGGCCAAAATATTGCGGCAGATCTTTCAAATCTTTAGGCCCTCGTTCTACTGGCACCCCCCACTGCGACACCAACGGGCTGAGATCGCCCTGACAGAGGCCGGGTAAAATCACTTTATCAATATTTTCGACTTTGGGTAAGCGTCTGGCAATCAGTGGCGGCGTCATCAATGCAGCGACCGAGACGCCAATTTGCTTCACTTCGTATTCAAAAGGAGAAAGTTTACTGTCTGCTTGGATTGATTGTAATACCTGATGCAGACTGTGTTCTGCCAGTTTTCCGGTAAGGAACAGCAGTCGATTCATGATGTTAGTCGTGGGGGTGTTCTACCTGTACGCCTTGGTGCAAATGCAAATCGTGCACCGTTGCCAGGCGCGTCATGATTGCATCCTGCAAACCAGTCATATCTTCAACCACAGTCGTGTCAGCAAAGCGTTTTAACTGTGCCACATTATCGAGGTCGATCTGGCGCGGATAAACCTTCACCACATTGTCACGAGGTGCTTCAGACTCCAACTCTGGCGCAGTATCGCAAGCAAATACAATGCTTTGGATCCGCGTTTTTCCTGCTTGCGCAAACAGGTTGGTGACCAGGCTATCCGAAAAGCCATAGGCCATTTTGGCGATGGTATTAGACGTCGCAGGCGAAATCACCAGTGTGTGATATACACCCTCATAAAAACGCTCGACCGGCACGCTGCTGGCTGTTTTGTCCTGATAGACCTTGTGGCCAGTGGCTTCCAACGCGGCCTGAAAGCCATATTGCTGGATAATTTCGGCCGCTGCACGGCTAAGGTAGATATCCACGTCCTGCAAGGTCTGCAAAATAGCCAATGAATCCCGCAGATAATGGCCCGAACCGGTAATTGCCCACGCCAACCGTTGTGCTCGCATTTCAGCCCACCTTACTTAGGCGAAAGGATGTTGCAACACGATGGTTTCATCCCGCTCTGGGCCGGTAGAGACGATCGCAATCGGCACGCCGCAAACGGCTTCCAGACGCTTGAGGTAATGCTGCGCATTTTTGGGCAATGCATCCCACGTTTTCACGCCAAAGGTCGTTTCGCTCCAGCCCGGCACGGTTTCATAAATGGGCTCGCAACGGGCCACATCATCCGCGCCTACCGGCAGCATATCCACCACTTTGCCATCCAGCTTGTAACCGGTGCAAATATCCAGCGACTCAATCCCATCGAGCACATCCAGCTTGGTGATACACAAACCGGTTAAGCCATTGATCCTTGCGGAACGGCGCAATGCGGCTGCATCAAACCAGCCACAGCGGCGTTTACGTTTAGTCACAGTGCCGATTTCCTGGCCTTTATTAGACATCTGGTAGCCTGGCGCGCCCTCGGTCTCAATATCCAGCTCACTCGGGAAAGGACCGCCCCCCACACGCGTGGTATAAGCTTTGGTAATCCCAAGGACATAGTGCAACATATTGGCACCGACACCCGTACCCGCGGAGGCTTGACCAGCAATACAGTTACTTGAAGTCACATAAGGATAAGTGCCATGGTCTACATCCAGCAAGGTTCCTTGTGCGCCTTCAAACAGCAGGTGTTCGCCTCGAGCATTGGCTTCATACAGCGCAGCAGAGATATCTGCCACCATCGGTTTCAGGGCCACGGCATGCTGCATGCTAGCATCGTATTGTTGCTGGAAATCCACCGCGGCAGCACCCAGGTAATTGGTCAATACAAAGTTATGGTAATCCATCACTTCGCGCAACTTTTCAGCAAACCGCTCGGGATGGAACAGGTCATACACGCGCAAGGCACGGCGTGCCACTTTGTCTTCATAAGCAGGGCCGATACCCTTGCCTGTGGTGCCGATTTTCTTCTCGGCGCTACGCTTGGCTTCACGCGCCAAATCGACGGCAACGTGATGAGATAAAATCAATGGACAGCCTGGGCTGACTTTGAGGCGGTTTTTAACATCCAGTCCGCCTTGCTCCAGGGTGGAAATCTCATGCAGCAAATGCGTGGTATCCAAGACCACGCCGTTACCGATATAGCAATTGACGCCGTCACGTACAATGCCAGAAGGCACCAGGTTTAACTTGTAGACTTTTTGCGCACTGCCTTGCCCCACAACCAGCGTATGCCCCGCATTGTGGCCGCCTTGGAAACGTACCACGCCTTGGGCATGGTCGGTCAGCCAGTCAACAATTTTACCTTTACCTTCGTCGCCCCACTGGGTACCAATTACAACGACGTTCTTTGCTTGTTTAAATTGTGTCATGTTCAATCAATATCTTGTCTATACAAAAAAGAGGGGACGTATTACGCAGCCACCACTTGCCAATGACCATCCACCTTCTTAAGCAAACGGTCACAAGCTAACTCAGAATAATCTACCTGCGCATCAGGCAACGCTTCCACGACGATTTGCCCTTGCGCGCGCAAGGTTTCTACCATGGCCACCAAGTCAGCATCTTGCTCAGCCGGGGCCAAAATACCTTTATCCATCACCGCAGGCCCTAATGCCAGCAAGGCACCGCGCAGATCCAGGCTAAACCCTGTCGCAGGACGCGCCCGACCAAACGCCGCGCCCACTTCATCATAGCGGCCACCCAAGGCAATGGGGCCCGCATAACCTTTGGCATAGGCGGCAAATACAATGCCGCTATGGTAGTGATAACCGCGCAGCTCGCTTAAATCGATGGTGACTGTCACGTGATGATTACTCAAGGCTTTCGCCACTGCTTCCAACTCAAGCAGGGCTTGCTCAATCTCTTCTGAATCAGGCAAGACTTCGCGTGCCTGATCCAATACCTCCAGCCCGCCGTTGAGTTGCGCCAGCGCCATAAACGCTTGCCTGGATTTCTCAGGGAGGCTGGCCACCAATTGCTCTACCAAGGTAATATCCTTGGCTTGCAAAGCTGCTTGCAAGGCTTGTTCTTGCTGCAAACCCAATTGCGCCGTGTGGGACAAACTGGCAAAAATCGCCGCGTGACTCAGGTCCACAAATAAAGTCTGCATCCCCAGCAACTGCAAGGCTTTGACCATCAAACGCTGTACTTCGATATCGCTGGCAATCCCGGCATGACCGTACAACTCTGCCCCTAATTGCAGCGGCTCACGCGTACGCGCCAGACCGTCAGGTTTGGTTCTTAAGACAGTCCCGGCGTAGCACAGCCGTGAAACGCCAGCATGATTGAGCATATGGGCATCAATCCGCGCCGCTTGCGGCGTAGTATCCGCACGCAAGCCCATCAGACGCCCAGTTAACTGATCCACCACCTTGAAAGTCGCAATATCCAGATCATGGCCGGTGCCAGTCAGCAAGGATTCAACATACTCCATCATGGGTGGCATGACGTACTGGTAGCCATGTACACGGAACAAATCCAGCAATTGCCGGCGATAGGACTCAAGCCGTGCCGCTTCTGCAGGCAGCACATCTTCAATATATTCAGGGAGTAACCAATTATGCATCCCGCCATTATACCCGCAAACCCCTGCCTAAAGCACGGGTTTAGCAAGTCCAGGATAAAGCCGCAGCCCCGCTGGCTGCGCTCAAAACTGCAAATAAAAAAGCACACGCAAGGTGTGCTTTTTTAAAATGGACAATAAATAACCCGCAAATCTTACCTTATCAACGATTCAACCATATCATCAATGCCCCGAACAACATAGAAACAAAGCCGATAAAGCGGATTTGACCATCGCGTAATTGCAGCATATTTTCAAAAGTGTTGCGCCAGGCTTTAGTAAACAATAACGGCATCAAGCCTTCTATCAACAATACGCCGCCCAGCACACTCCACCACCAACTCATGGCTTAAAAATTACTTTTTACCGCTACTACGCATGTATTTAAAGAAGTCCGAGCTCTCGTCAATGACCATCACGTCAGACTTGTTTTTGAAGCTGTTTTTGTATGCTTCCTGACTGCGGTAAAAGGCATAAAACTCTGGGTTTTTACCATAAGCCTGGGCGTAAACTTCGGCCGCTTTGGCATCGCCTTCACCTTTTACCTTTTGGGCTTCACGATAGGCCTCAGCAATAATCACTTCACGCTGCTTGTCGGCATCTGCACGGATTTTTTCTGCAGCGGCAGCACCTTGTGAACGCAACTCATTCGCCACCGATTTACGCTCCGCTTCCATACGCTGATACACGGACTCACTCACCTCTTTTGGCAAGTCCACGCGGCGCAAACGGACATCCATAATCTGGATCCCCATTTGACGGCTTTCTTTATCGGCACGCTGACGCAGGATTTCCATAATCTGCGCACGTTCACCAGAAACCACGTCATGGATGGTACGTTTACCAAACTCAGCACGCAGACCGTCATTCACCATCTGCGATAAACGACGTTCAGCTTGCACCTCATCGCCGCGCACAGAGACGTAATACTTAGCAGGGTCTATGATGCGCCACTTAACAAAGGAATCCACCAGCACGTTTTTCTTTTCACTGGTAATAAACCGGTCAGGCTCTTCCCAGTTAAGCGTCAGGATGCGCTTATCGTAGTAGCGGATGTTTTCCACCATGGGCATCTTGAAATAAAGACCGGGTTCTTTTTTCACTGAGACGATTTCACCCAAGCGGAATACCAATGCATATTCGCGCTGATCTACCGTGTAAGCTGATGAGGTAATAATCACCAGCAACACAAACACCCCAATTAACAAACTTCCAATATTTCTCATCATGTATTTTCCTTGTGGGGCAGACTAGCGGTATTCGCGGTCACGGCTACGCATGGCATCCCGCGAACGGTCAAGGACGCTGGTCTCCGCTTGCGGCTCCACAGCAGGTTTATCGGACGGCACTGAAGCGGATGCTCCCGCATTATTGCCTGCACCACTCATACTCATCAGCTTATCTAGCGGCAAATAGAGCAAGCTGTTGCCACCCTTCTGGTCAACCAGCACCTTGCTGGTATTCGATAACACATGCTCCTGCGCGTCCAGGTATAAACGCTGGCGCGTCACTTCTGGGGCCTTGTTGTATTGCGCCAGAATTTGCTCAAAACGGTCTGCGTTACCTTTAGCCTCATTCTCAACACGCAGCTTATAGCCTGCGGCTTCTTCGGCCAAACGTGACGCCGTACCGCGTGCTTTTGGAATGACGTCATTGGCATATGCCTGGCCTTCATTCTTCTGACGTTCCAGATCCTGCTTGGCTTTCACGGCATCATCAAAAGCAGCCTGGACTTGCTCTGGCGGTTGCGCATTTTGCATGGTGACATTGACAATATTGACGCCAGACTGATAGCGGTCCAGCATATCCTGCATCAGCTTTTTGGCTTTCGCAGCAACGTCATCCCGGCCTTCATACAGCACAAAATCCATTTTGCTCTTACCGACCACTTCACGAATCGCTGTTTCAGCGACGCCGCGGACGCTCTCTTCCGTCGAGCGGTTACTAAATTGGTAATCTTCGACCGACTTCAGGTTATATTGCACAGCCACCTGCAAATCAATAATGTTTTCGTCATCAGTCAACATCAAAGACTCTCTGAGCTCTTTGCTGCGGCCAGACTCGCCTTCATAAGAGCGGTAGCCCATCTCAATGGTACGCACTTGTTCGAGGTTGACGTTTTCGACAGTTTCTATCGGAAAGGGTAAGTGCCAGCGCGGGCCAGGCATGGTGGTCTCCACATGCTTGCCAAAACGCAACACCACGCCGCGCGAACCCTGGTCAACGATATAAAATCCGGAACCCAGCCAGATCAACGCGACCAGCCCTAAAATCGGGGCCACCGGCAGTGATTGTGGCGCAGGCGCAGTACCTCTTGGGCCGCCCTGCCCGCCTTTATTGCTACCAAATAACCGGTTCAGCTTTTGATTCAAATCCTTGAACACCTCGTCCAGATCAGGCGGGCCTTCATTATTTTTATTCCAAAAGCCTGGAAATTTTTTCATGCGTGTACTCCGTATGTTTTGATCTTTTTAAACGTAAGCACTTTCTTCGGTGCTCAGTTTTTTAAGGTATTGCTGATGCTCTAACAGCGCCTGCCGCAAATCCTCAATGCCGATGCCCTCTTTGGCTGACACACGGACAGTTCGGATATTACCATACTCATCGCGGTCGATTCCGGGCGGCATGCCCATGCGGTCAATCTGGTTCAGCACCAGAATCTGTGGGACCCTGGCAGCCCCAATCTCGTTCAATACGATATTGACTTGCTCGATTTGCGCATCGCGGTTGGGGCTGGCTACGTCAACCACATGCAATAGCAAATCCGCTTGCGCAGCCTCTTCCAGAGTGGCGCCAAAGGCTTCGATCAAGGTGGTGGGCAAGTGCTTGATAAAACCGACCGTATCTGACAACACCACCGGATAACCTTCCGGCAGATGCATTTTGCGCGAGGTCGTATCCAGGGTCGCAAACAACTGGTCAGCGGCATACACCCCGGAATGCGTCAGGCGGTTGAACAAGGTAGATTTACCGGCATTGGTATACCCCACCAGCGACACGGTCATCAGGTTGGAGCGTTTGCGCGCACGCCGTTGCATGCCGCGCTGCTGCTTGAGCTTGTCCAGCTTTTCACGTAGCTGCTTGACGCGCACACGCAACATGCGGCGGTCCAGCTCCAGCTGTGTTTCACCCGGGCCACCACGCATGCCGATCCCGCCTTTTTGCCGTTCCAGGTGGGTCCAGCCGCGGACCAACCGTGTAGACAAATGCTCCAACTGGGCAAGCTCGACTTGCAGCTTGCCCTCGTGCGATTGCGCACGCTGGGCAAAAATATCCAGAATCAGGCCAGTACGGTCAACGACACGTGCCTCAAGCAATTTTTCGAGGTTGCGCTGCTGCGAGGGGCTCAAGTCATGGTTAAAAGCAGCCACTTTGCTCTCGTGGGCCGCCATCAAGGCTTTGAGCTCATCCGCTTTGCCAGAACCGATAAAGTATTTGGGATCAGGAGCGTGACGCTTGCCTTCCAGCGTCGCCGAAATATTGAGGCCGGCAGTACCGGCCAGGTGGCGGAGTTCTTGCAAACTTTCTTCATAGTCAGCGTCACCAAAATTGACACTGACCAGAATCACGGCATCTCCGCCGCTTGGTCTATCAAACATGCATTAGGATTCTTGTGCGGCGTCGTGCGATCCCAGGCTGACTGGACGTGCAGGAACGATGGTAGAAATGGCGTGTTTGTATACCATTTGTGTCACGGTGTTTTTTAACAAGATGACATATTGATCAAAAGAATCGACCTGCCCTTGCAATTTAATCCCGTTGACCAGGTAAATGGACACTTGAACGTGCTCTTTTCTGAGTGCATTCAAAAACGGATCTTGCAGCATTTGGCCTTTATTATTCATGGAATTGCTCCTTGTTTGTTTTAATCGTATTGGAGTTTTATTATCTTGAACACCAATCCCTCATAGTGACTATGATTGTACTAATTTGTTCCTTTTTCAATCCCCGCGCTTTACTTTTTTGGAAATAAAGCGCGGATGCGCTGCAGACAAGCCTCTTTACCCAGAATTGACATCACCTGATCAATGCTAGGCGACTGTGCTATGCCGATCAAAGCCACCCTTAATGGCATCGCCAGCTTGGGGAACTTGATCTGCTGCTCAGTCACAACCTGATTCAGCGCATCGTGAAGCTTATCGGCAGCCCAGTCAGAATCTTGAGTCTTTTCTAAAAATAATTCGATGTAGCCGGCGGTTTCTGGTAAGACGTGTTTGGTTTTATCCGCCTCGTTGATTTCAGGCATCTGGTAAAAGAAGGCAATTTCCTTGGCCAGTTGATTGAGGTTATTGGCACGCTCACGGTATAAATTCAATACCGCCAGCAAATCAGGCGACTGGGTCGCTGTGATGCCTAATGCGGCCAACCGCGGTTTGACTTCATCGGCAATGCGCTCCAGAGGCAAGGTTTTAATATAGTGGGCGTTCAACCAGTTAAGTTTTTCTGTGTTGAACTGTGCGGCGGAAGGCGTAATGTGGTCCAAGTCGAACCACTCGCAAAACTGCGCCATACTAAACACTTCATCATCGCCATGTGACCAGCCCAGGCGCGCCAAATAATTGAGCACGCCCTCACGTAGGTAACCGTCCTCATGATACTGCATCACGCTGACGGCGCCATGGCGCTTGGACAGCTTCTGGCCATCATCGCCCAAAATCATGGAAAGGTGCGCATACTGCGGGACTTGTGCCCCCAGTGCTTTAAGCATATTAATCTGGCGAGGCGTATTATTCACATGGTCATCACCACGGATCACTTGCGTGACGCCCATTTCCCAGTCATCCACCACCACACAGAAGTTATAGGTCGGCGTGCCGTCAGCCCGTGCAATAATCAAGTCATCCAGTTCGGCATTGGCGATTTCAATCCGCCCTTTCACCATGTCATCCCAGGCAACGATGCCGTCGGTTGGATTTTTGAACCGCACCACTGGCGGCACACCTTGTGGTGGCTCTGGCAGCACTTTCCCTGGCTCAGGACGCCAGCGGCCATCATAGCGCGGCTTCAAACCCTGCTGCATCTGGCTTTCACGCAAGGCATCCAGCTCTTCTTTGCTGCAATAGCAGTAATAAGCATGGCCTTCATCCAGCATCTGCTGGATCATTTTTTTATAAGTCTCCATGCGCTGCATCTGGTAAAAAGGACCTTCGTCATGATCCAGTTGCAACCATGACATCCCATCAAGGATAGCCTGTACAGCTTCAGGCGTAGACCGGGCAACATCCGTATCTTCAATACGCAAAATAAATTTGCCGCCATGACGCTTGGCATACGCCCATGAAAACAAGGCAGTGCGCGCACCGCCAATATGCAGATAACCGGTAGGACTGGGGGCAAAACGGGTTTTAACAGCTTGCATGATGACTCTTGAAATTGAAACAGGGGAGCATTTTAACATGCCGCCCCTCAACGCCGTGTTTAGTCTGGTTAAGATTGAAGCAGCCAGCCTGTAGAACGCATTGATGCGGGTCTAAAATCACGCTAAGATGCGTGCATGCAAACCAACCCAGCAGAGACACCATTGGGAATTCATGTAGGAGAGCTGTATGGCAAGCCAGACGCTGCAGGCCATATTGCCGTGCTTTACCATGTTTTGGCTATCCATAAGCAAGGCATCACCCTGCAAAATATGGATAACCCTTTAAGCCAGTTTGAAACCACCGCAGAGAAACTGCTGCAATCCGGTTACCTCAGGCTGAGCCAGACACCCTACGTCAATCTGCAACACACGGGTAAACGCAAAAAAAGCGCCTCTAACAAATTAACCCGTTGCCCCTACACAACAGACATTTTTGCAGAGCGTGCGGATAGCGAACGGCCACAACTCAGTACTTAAAAACCAGGCATTTAAAAGCACTGCGGCCTGCACGCAACTCAAAATCGTTGATTACGCCGCGCTGAAACATCCCTCTGGCTACACATGCCATTGCAGCGCTTTCTTTATCACCCTTAAAACTCCGGCGGCGCCCCAATCAGATCATGGCCTTGTGCGTCTACAATTTGCACGTCAACAAAGTCGCCTGGGGTTAACCCCTCAGCATCTTGCAGGTAAACGATCCCATCAATTTCTGGCGCATCGGCCTTGGTACGTGCAATGCCAATGATATTTCCGTCGTCATCTTCAGTAAGCTCATCGACAAGTACGGTTTGCAAACTGCCGATCTTAGCTGCCACTTTCGCAGCACTGATACGCTCCTGCACTTCCATAAAGCGGCTCAGGCGTTCCTTTTTCACCTCTTCCGCAACCTGGTCGGGCAATGCATTGGCAGCTGCACCATCGACGGCAGAGTAAGCAAAACAGCCAACACGATCCAGTTGCGCCTCTTCCATAAAGTCTAGCAGCATATTAAAGTCATCTTCGGTTTCACCTGGGAAGCCGACGATAAAGGTACTGCGGATGGCAATCTCCGGACAAATCTCCCGCCAGGCTTTGATGCGGGCCAGGTTGTTTTCACTGCTGGCCGGACGCTTCATCGACTTGAGGATACGCGGGCTGGCGTGCTGCAAAGGCACATCCAGATAAGGCAGAATCGCCCCTTCTGCCATGAGCGGAATCACGTCATCGACATGCGGGTAAGGATACACATAATGCAAGCGCACCCAGACGCCTAGCTCGCCCAAAGCTTTACTCAGCTCGGTCATATGCGTTTTAATCGGCCTGCCGTTCCAGAAACCTTTGCGGAACTTCATGTCCACGCCATAGGCAGAAGTATCCTGCGAAATCACCAAAATTTCGGAGACACCGGCATTCACCAAGCTCTCTGCTTCGTTGAGTACATCCCCAATTGGACGGCTGACCAAATCACCGCGCATACTCGGAATAATGCAGAAGCTGCAACGGTGGTTACAGCCCTCAGAAATTTTGAGGTAAGCATAGTGCTTGGGCGTGAGGCGTATCCCTTGTGGCGGCACCAGGTCGGTGTAGGGATCATGCGGTTTGGGCAAATGGCTATGCACATGCCCCATGACTTCATCGAGCGCATGGGGGCCGGTCACGGCCAATACACTTGGATGGGCACCGGTCACCACGTCTTTTTTTGCACCTAGGCAGCCGGTCACAATCACCTTGCCGTTTTTGTTAAGTGCTTCGCCAATCGCATCCAGAGACTCCTGGACTGCGGAATCAATAAACCCGCAGGTGTTCACCACCACCAGGTCGGATTGCTCGTAACTATTACTGATTTCATAGCCTTCGGCCCGCAACTGGGTCAGGATACGCTCAGAATCAGAGCCTGCCTTGGGGCAACCCAGTGAAACAAAACCGACTTTAGGAGAACTTTGCATGATGCTTCCCTTTTAACCTTCTACCAACCACTTGGTCAGGGCGACTGATGCCACCCCTAATACAATTAACAATAACTGGCTTAACGTGTCACGCAAGGCCGTGCGCTTGTGCAAGCCTGGAATCAGGTCCGCTACCGCCACATAAAGCATACTGGCCGCAGCAAGACTCAAAATATAAGGTACCCAGTGCTGCACTGCATGCAAGGCAAAATAGGCAATCACACCGCCGAGCAAAGTCGCCAGGCTGGAGCCCACATTAAATAAAAACGCTTTTTGCTTGCTGTAGCCAGAATGTAACAAAATCAGGAAGTCGCCAACTTCCTGCGGAATTTCATGCGCGATAATCGCCAGTGCAGTCACCAGCCCAACCTGCATATCCACCATAAAGGCAGCACAGATTAATATCCCATCAACAAAATTATGAAAGGTGTCCCCAACCATAATCATCAAGCCGCTGCGGCCACTGTCATGGGCATGGTGATGGCCGTGATAATGACCAACCCCAACGGCGGGTGACGCCTGCGGCAGCTTGAACTTGATCGCACCCTGCGGCTTTTTAAGGGGTTTTGTTTCGGGATGTAACTCAGGGCAATGCGCCTCGTCATGCATGGCATGCATTTCACAATGCTCACCGTGGCAATGACGCCATAACACCAGTTTTTCGAGGGTAAAAAACAGCAGCACGCCAAACAGCATGGTCCCTGTCATCGCCTCAATATTGGGGCTGGTTTCAATCGCATGCGGCAAAATCTCGAGAAATACCGCTGCCAGCAATGCACCAATGGCATAACTAACCAGCAAGGGCACCCAATGCTTTTTGGCATTGAGCGCAAACAGCGCTGCGACACACACACTGAGCACACCACCCAACAAACAGGCCAGCATCATGCCGGTAAAAGGCGAAATTTCAGTCAGTAGCGTCGTCAAAAAAGTCATGTCCAGTCATTACAGGAAGCCGCGCATTATACGTGAGTTATCAAAAAAACAAAGCATAAACAAACAGTTATCCTATATTAAGGCCATCAAAACTGACAGCTCTCAAACCTGTAGCCATGCTCAGATAAACTGCGCAATGATGTAGCCAATCACAATGCCAACCAACAGCGCCATGGTCAATCCGCGGTAAGTCAACACATCGCGCGAATACCCCCGACGAATGGCAATATAAGACATCAGATAGCCGACCGCATTGAGTAACCAGATAAACCCGAAGCTCAACACCTTAACGATGATGGGACCAATCAACGGCACCAACCCGATCACACCCACCAGCCAGACCAGCAGCCCGGATAACAAGCCAAACAGCAGCGTGACCCCTGCCAACACCCGTGCATCCCAATGAAAATACTGCCCCAATAACAATAGGCACAGCAAAGCCAGCGAAAACACCGCCATGCGTGGCCAGGCACTTAAGGCAGTTTGCGGTATATGGCCTGCTGCCTGCGCCGGGTGGCGTCTGGCACGTAATCTTTTCATCATGAGAGATGGCTTGCTGAAAGTGTGGCGATCAGAGCAGGCAAATCAGACACGGCATCACAACATTGCCAATGCGGTTGGCGCAATGCCACGTCTCCAGCATAACCCCAGGTCACTAACACAAAATCCATCAGGTTAGCCTCTGCCGCTTGACCATCCTCAATGCGGTCACCGATATACACGCAATCCTGGATCTTTAACCCGTGCGCCTCCACCACCCGCCCTATCATTTGGGCTTTGGACTTTAATGCCGGGTTGAAATAATCCAAGGCAAAAACGCCGGCAAAAAAGTCCTGCCAGCCCAGATAAGCCATGATTTTACCGGTTGGCTCCCAGCGTTTGTTGGTCGCAATATAGAGCGCATAGCCTTCTGCCTTCAGTTGCTGCAGCATGGCTGGAATACCATCAAACACCACCGATTGCTGATAACCTGTGCTGTCATAGTGCGACTTGAATGCTGCGGCTAACGCGTTTAACACAGCCGCATCCTCGCTGCCAGACAAACGTTTAAGCGTCTCCATCAGCGGCGGACCAATCACTTCATTGCCTAGTGCCAGCTTGAGCGGCGTATTGGTCGACTGGAAAGCCAAATCAAAGCAATGCAAGATACTAGGCGCAGAATCAATCAGCGTGCCATCAAGGTCAAAAATCAGGTGTTTTTTCATTATTTATAAATTTTGGTTGGCCGCAAAGGGCACAAAGTACTCAGAGATCAATTCCTATTCACAAGCTTGCAACGCGACACTGTTTACATACGCATGAGACTGACCCCAGATTGAGATCAAATAGCGCCATAGCATGCTCTGTTGCTTGAGGGCAACAGACACTACTCCAGCCAAATCAAGCTGGCCATGCGCCCGGTATCCCCATCACGCCTGAAGCTAAAAAACGTCTCAGGCTCGCTATAGGTACAGCGGCCACCGCCATACACCTGGCTCACCCCCAGCCGCTGCAAGCGCTGCCGGGCAATCGCATACAAGTCTCCCAACCATTTATCTCCATGGGCTTGAAATGCACTTTCTGCCTGGGCATCTTGCGCCATAAACTGGGCGCGTACCTCACTGCCAACTTCAAACGCCTGTGGGCCAATGGCTGGCCCTAACCAGGCTAGTAGCCGAGACGGCTCAACGGACATGGCTTTGACTGTGGCTTCGATGACGCCATCACACAAACTGCGCCAACCCGCGTGCACAGCGGCGACCACCGTCCCGGCCTGATCACAGAGTAATACCGGCAGACAATCGGCGGTCATGGTCACACACACCACCTGTTTGCGCGTGGTAAAACTGGCATCCGCGCTTTCAATACAAGCAGATAAAGCCGCATCAATCACACGCACGCCGTGCACCTGATTGAGCCAGACAGGTTCGCTAGGCAAATAAGCACTCAACAATTGCCGGTTGGCAGCCACCCGCTGTGGTAAATCTTTTACATGGTCGCCCAAGTTCAGGCTGGCATAGACACCCTCACTGACGCCGCCATGGCGGGTAGTCTGCATAGCCTTCACCTGAGGGGGGGCAGGCCAATCCGGAAAAATCAATGGCAAATCAGCCATTACGCTTCATCCTCATCGCCGTCTTCGCCCTCTTCATCCCAGGCGTCCTCATCAAACTCGCCTTCCATGCCATCATCAAAGTCGTCATCGCCCCAGTCCTCGTCATCCTCCCCAATAAACAGACCATTTTCATCCACATTAAAATCAACAGGGGCCAGCGGTTCATCAGGCAGTTCAATGGTGCGCATCGCTTCCAATAATTCACGCATATCGTCGGCGAGCTCAATCTGCCACTCCATAGCCTCATTCGTCACCGGATGGATCAAACCCAGCTTGATTGCATGCAAAGCCTGTCGTTTGAAATGACCAATCACCTCACGCAACTCAGGAGACATCATTTTATGCGGGATAATATTGCCTATGCCATACAGCGGATCACCCACCATGGGCGCTTTCAAATGCTGCAAATGCACACGAATCTGGTGGGTACGGCCTGTTTCAAGGTTGCACCGCAAATAAGTGTTGGTGCCAAAACGCTCAAGGATTTCGTAATGGGTAATGGCAGGCTTGCCGCGGCGCACCACCGCCATTTTGGTTCTGTGCTGCGGATGCCTGCCTATCGGCTGATCGACTTTACCGTTGCGCCATAACTGCCCCCAGACGATGGCCCGGTATTCACGCTTGACGGTCCGCGCCTGTAACTGGCGCACCAAACTGGTCTGCGCCTCTAGCGTTTTTGCAACGACCAATAATCCACTGGTGTCTTTGTCCAGCCGGTGCACAATGCCAGCCCGCGGTACGTCTTTCAGTGCAGGCCAATGAAACAGCAAGGCATTCAGCAACGTGCCACTCCAATTGCCGGCAGCAGGATGCACAACCAAGCCCGCAGGCTTGTTAATAATGATGAGGGCGTCGTCCTCATACACCACATCCAGTGGAATCTCTTCCGGCTCAAACGCATTTTCCTGTGCATTTTTTGGCGGGGTCACCAACAACTGCTCGCCGCCCCATACTTTAGTTTTAGCAGTCGGTGCTTTGCCGTCCAGCAAAACCAATCCCTCTTTAATCCAGGCTTGCAAACGGCTACGCGAATGGTCAGGCAACATCTGCTGCAAGGCCAGATCCAGGCGCTGGCCACCGAGGTTAGCGGGGACGACCAGCTGTAAGGAGGTGCTTTCTTTCATATTTTCAAACAGCATCAGTTATAATGCTTTGAGTTCCCTTGATAAAACAACATAAATCAACATGCTTCGCATTTTACCGCTTAACACCCTGTTCACGCGTGCTTTTATTTTGATTGCGACGCTGGCCTTGAGTGCCTGTGCCATTTTCGGCAATCCGAATCCCCCTGACGAAACCAAAGGCTGGAGCGAACAGCGCTTGTATGCAGCGGGCCAGGAAAAGATGGTAGACAGGAACTACGACAAAGCCATTGAGTACTTTCAGAAACTTGAAGCCCGTTACCCAAATGGTGCTTATGCAACGCAGGCACAGCTCGAAGTCGCTTACGCTTATTACAAAAAATCCGAACCCATTCTCTGCCTGTCCGCCGTTGACCGCTTTATCAAGCTGCATCCAAACCACCCTAACCTGGATTACGCCTATTACCTCAAAGGCCTGGCAACATTTAACGAACGCGGTGTGCTTGAAAAATACACCAAGCAGGAAATTAATGACCGTGATCCAAAAACACTGCGGATTTCGTTTAATGCCTTCAAAGAACTCGTAGAGCGCTTTCCTACCAGCCGTTATAAAAATGACGCGACCCAGCGCATGATTTATCTCGTCAACACGCTGGCCTTGCACGAAATGCATGTGGCACGTTACTACATGGAGCGCAAAGCCTATGTCGCGGCCCTTAACCGTGCGCGCTATGTGTTGGAGACTTACCCTAACTCCAGTTCGATTGAAGATGCACTGGTGATGGAAATCAGTGCCTACGAGGCCATGGGTTTGACCGATTTAAAAGCCGACTCACTACGTGTTTTAAAAGAGAACTACCCAGACAACCCGCTGGTTAACGGTAAAGTGCAGGCAGAAGAAAAAGTCTGGTGGAAATTCTGGGAAGAGTTGTACTAATCAACCTTTAAGCTTCAACCCTCATAAAAAACGCCAGTTTTCTGGCGTTTTTTTATTTAGGGTCTTATCTGGAAATCTATCGTTCGCCGCCTGAGCTTAGCCATCCATGGTCTGAACCGTCTTCGCGCGTTGGCTGCATTTGCCTGGCATGCGCCGCGACTGCCGCTTTTTCAAATGGATTGTCATGATAGGCATGCCGGCCAAGTAGCCACTGCCAAGCGCCAGCCAGCACATAAGCGGGAATAAAAAATGGCCCCCAATATTCCGCTTGCCTGACGTGCGTATGCTCATGCTCACGCAACTGCGCCAACTCAGACGCGCAGCCACCGATCACCACATGGCCCAGGGTGATCGCAGCATAACCGCTGCAAGCAGCCAACCGGTTCGCCAGCCAGCTACCAGAGACTTCAAGCACGCCGTTGATTGTCTGCATGCGGGCGCCCGTTAGCATAAAGGCGCTTGCAAAAAGCAACCCAAGCAGGGTATTAGGCGCTGCCCACAGATAGCGTAAACACCGCGTGAAAATAACAACCATACACTTTGGCCTGTTAATGCGGCCGGTTTAACCGTGCTTGGCGCCAGTAAAGCAGGATGCCCACCAGCATATTCAGGGTACTCTGCCACACTGGCAAAAACAGGAAAATCAGGCTGCCTTGAGCATCAGGATAAATAATCAGGGTCTGGAAATATAACCAGCCCACGATAAACACTTCAAACAGACTAAAGCTTAGCCATTGTTTTTGAATACGTGGATGCTCAAAAAAGTAATAGCCCGACATCAAAGTCAGGTAAGGGAGTAGCGTCCATAAGGTGATCAGCAATCCACTGGCACTTTCCAGGAAAGCAAATCCGCGCGCGGCATAGAGCTCAAAGCCCATGGCCATCAAGGCGCCAATCAAGGCAATGATCATTAATCCTTGTTTGAACATGATTTCACCTGCCCAATAAAAAATAATCACGATGCAAGCGTTGATCTATGAAGAGCTTGATTCTGCTCAAGTCCTGCCTCATTCTCTGACGCTCGCCTTAACCGAAATTTGATTGCACCTCATACGCGCTCCAATATGACTAGCGACTCAGTGCTAGCTATTTAGCCTCAACGGACTCCTGCTCAGAAATGAGCAATTGATTATGGTCGGTTTTAAGGTAAAACGTGCCATTCTGGTCAATTTGAATCGCACGGATGCGGTAACCGCTTAAGACGGGTTCGGCATACACCAGCGTATTCCCCTCTTTGCGCACCCGGTACAACGTAGTATTGCCCATGCCCGCGACAAATAAATCATGATCCCAAAAGTCATTGCGGCCTGTGGCCGGGTATTTCACCAGTGGGCCGATACCGATGGAAGGGACAAACGTCATGGCAGGTTTTTCATAGCCTTCGTGGCTATTAAACTTATTGCCATAGTAGCCGCTCATGCCATCCCGCTCATAAATAGTGCCATAACTCACGATTGGCCAGCCATAATTTTTGCCGCGCTTGATCAGGTTAATCTCATCCCCGCCGCGTGGGCCATGATCCGTCAACCACAACTCGTTGCTGTCACGGTCAAAATACAAGCCTCCTGAGGGGGAGCGGAAGCCGCTGGCGTACACCTCGGCATTCAAGCGCTGCAGGTCTATACGGATCACCTTGCCTACCGAAGTAGTCTTGTCCTGCACCCGGTCCGGCTTGGAAAAATCGCCTATACTCAGGTATAGCGTACGCTCGTTCTCGCCTAGTGCCAACTTGCCACCCACCTGATGGCCCAAAATAGGCTCTTTCATGGCCGGACGGCTGATATAAATTTCACGGTTGAAACTGACCTCGCTATTTTCGACATCCACCTCAAACTCACTCACCGCCAGCCGTACGCCATTGTTGGCCTGATCCCAGGCGGTATAAGCCACATACAAGGTTTTCCCCACCAACAATGAATCCTTGACGCCAGACAGTTCTCGGCAATACACTAGGGATTTACTACTGCTTTCATCGGCAGAGGTGTCTTCACCAGGAATAAATTTTGCCAGGGGTTTACCTGGTTTCACCAGTTCCATAGCCTCATTCTGCCTTACAAAATACACTTCGCCACACTTGCTGATAAACAGAAATAACTTTTTATCCAGCCGCTCAAACGGGCCTGAGGGATACTGATCCTCAAATGGCAGCTTGTACTCCTTGAGCGCTTGCGTACCAAACACGGATACGATTCTTGGTGTTTCCGGCTCCTTTTTTTCTGCATTCTCAGCCCCGGCGGCATCGCCCCCGGAACGTAGTAATTTAGGCGTGGTCTCGTCCTCGGCCTGGGCAAGACCCATGGTACAAACACTGACCGTGATACATAGCAAAAAGAAAAAACGAATCAAAGAAATGCGGCTGGCTGTGCCAGCGCTGTTGTATGAATATGGCAATCGCGACTCCCTGTTAACTTTCTTTTTACGAGTCGCAATTGACAAAAAAGTTTAAAAATAAAATTAAAAGTTATTTTTAAACAATATATTATTTATTTTTATTAAAGTATTTTGAGATGTAAATTTTAAGCAATAAACCGACGATCAACACAGCCCACGCAATCAAAGTCAGCTGAACAAAAGCGGCAAACGCATCTTTTTGGCAGATGTTTTGCAAGGCCGCAAAAGTGTCATCGCAACCAAATGCCACCACGGCAAATGCAAAACCTGGACCTAAATGCAGAATAGTTAAGCCGTAAATTAGAGCCCGCAGCACAGTGTCACCTATCCCCAAAAATCAAAATCAGGCATTTTACAGCGATAGGCTACTGCATGCCTTTAAAAATCTGGTAACTGCCGCCGGTATAGTTGCCTTGAAATGAAGTCGCATGCATCCCCGTCACCAACTCCATTTCCAGCGGAACGCGCTCATATGAATAAAAAGCATGGCCTTTTTGCACGCAGCGCGGGCAGGGAATATTGTCATAGCTGTATACATCCACTTGCACCTCTTCGAGGCCTTCTATGATTTGTGGGTGATAAGCCCCCAGAATGACCTTTTGGATGACCACCCCTGGCGCCCGCACAATATGCCAGGTCACCGGTTCATAAGCCATCAAACCAAGAATAATGGGTTTACTGTCGTCGCTGATGTTGACAGTGACGGTACGCTGATCACGCCCTGTGCGTAAAAATGCATCACACTCACCTGGCGTCACTGGCCCTCGCTTGCCAGAGGCTGCCCGGTCTGCCTGACATTGTTCCCACCATGGCCGCTGGTCAGCACTTGCGGGTAATACACCTTGGTAAACGCCGATGACATGCAGCGCAACATTGGACTCTGTCGCCGTCTTAAGCGGGACGGGTTGCAATATGCTGGTTGGCTTGGGTGTGCAACACCCGGCCAGCCAACACAGAATGATGGCGGTAAAAAAACGGCAAGCGTAATGGTTAAAGGGCATGTAACACTTTCAACGCTAATGATAGGGCCTCACGCAAGGTGATGGCCTGAAAATGGATACATGACGATTTATAAAGGAATTTCTGGCGCAGGCAATAGCCATTTAGGGTCATAACCTCAGTCAAATGCTAGCGCTTTAAAGCCAACAGTAATACTCCTATTGCAACCAGTGCCAGCCCCAGCCACTCCCGTAAAGACAAGCGTTCACCTAAAAACAGGCAAGCGAATAAAGCGACCAACACCAGGCTTAACTTGTCCACGGGGGCGACCTTAGAAGCATCCCCTAATTGCAACGCGCGGAAATAGCATAGCCATGAGGCCCCGGTCGCCAGTGCAGACAACGTCAAAAACAGCCAGGCTTTGCCGGGCAAACTCAAGGGATTACTCCACTTACCTGCCAGCCAGACAAAGGGCGCCAGCACCAGCGTAATCAGCACGGTCCGGATCAAGGTCGCAAAGTCTGAGTCTATGCCTTGAATCCCAATTTTGGCAAAAATCGCCGTCAAGGCGGCAAAACAGGCGGATAACGCCGCCCAAAAAAACCAATCCCCCGTCATTGACGCCCTCCCCGGCTTATCAACCCTTAAAACGCCCTAATCCACATTCTGGCCAATGCGCCACAACACGCCAGAAGGATCTGTCAGGCAAAAATCACGCATCCCCCATGGCTGTAACTGGATAGGCCAGAGCTTGACACCATATTTTTGCACGATGCCCGTTTGCTCAATCTGCTGCCACCAGGCATCCACATCCTGCACTAGCAAATGCATCATAAAGTTTTCTGCCAGGTTTTCTGCGCAAAAATCCTGTAACAAAAAACTCACTTGTTCAAAGTGGAAATAAGCCACCCCGCCGCCTTCCGAAGCCATCTTGAAGCCCAAATCAAGATAAAACTGCTTGGATAACGCAAAGTCTTTGCTGGGCACAAACGCCTTGATTTCAGTAACCTGGAGATTTGACATAACACATCCTCCGCGAATGGCTAGGTGATGACGGAATCAACTTCAGGCAGATCACGCCCCCTGAAGCACCAATGCCAGGGCTCATACTGGTAACCCCAACGATTTTCTTTTGGATAAGAGAGTATGAAACCATACTCTGCTGCATGGCGGCATAACCAGTCAAAAGCAGCAGTCTGCTCAAACGCCACCTCAAGTGGTGGACTGCCCGGCGTGCCGATATCCACCGCCCGGCCAGTATGATGCTCACTGTAACCCGGCGGCGCGCTGACGTTCAAAATCCCCTCAATGCTGTGGCCTTTTTCCAGCTTGGCACGCACAATTTCAGCCTGACGCTCAACACTGCGGAAAGCAGAGATAATAAACACGTCTACCCCTGCTTCAAAAGCAGCAGATTTAAGCCGCTGCCAAGCCGCCGCCGCGGATGGTATCAACAAATGTTGACGCCCCTGCTCACTTACTTCAGCAACCTCTAACGTGACCGCTTCTGCATAAGGTTGCAAGCCACGCGCCAGCAGCAGCGAATCAGGAACGCCTAATGCAAGCAACTGAGCATTCATCTCTACCAATGGCTTACCTCAAAAGCAGATAAACAAAGGCTAAGGTCATGCTCACTGACAACCCAAAAGACACTAGCAGCATGGTCTTATAAGTCGCCACCTCTTTTCTCGCCTCTTCTGCGGCCTCTTCTAAAGCCAGGATCGCCTGCTGCATCTTTTCTGCAAGCAAATGGATAGACTCTGCATTCTGCACCGTTGCCGCCTGCAACTCCTCAATTTGCCTGGTCAACACAGGATCAACTTTTTCAGCCTCAGGCTTGGCGGTAAACGCCGGAATGGCGGCTGTAGCCACCTGTGCCAGATAAGGCGCAACGGCTTTAAGAATGGGTAAAAACTGAATGGCCACGTGTATCCTTTCTGCCTTAACGCAATACATTGATGTTCATGGTAAAGGCTATACTTGCACGCGTCCAGCATGGATTTTGCGAACTCACGATCACACCCGCGTAAGTTTCAAGCTAAGGTTGCGGTTTAAATAACCAACCTTTGCGCATTAACAGCGCAATCACAAATGGCCAAAAGAGCGTATTTATCACATCATGCAAACTGGCATCCCAGCGCCAATATCCCAAGCTATGCAGGTCATCCCGCATATCTAGCACCTCACCGCAGCAGGCGACGATAAACACAGCGAATAAGGGCATAAAACGATGCCCCTGCCTACGAAAAATGCGCATCGCAGCAAAAAATACCACTAACCCAACGTAAATATGCAATGCGTCTTTTGAAAGGCCCGTGACACTCACAATCGCCAACTTGATCACTTGAAATGTTGAAACCGCCATACGCCCCTCATACTCTGGCGCGATCCGCAGCCACTAGTTGATGACTTTTTCCGCAACCCGATTGCATATTGCCCCGCCTCACTCAGATATTGCGACAAGATCAAACTGACTTGCAATTGCTGCAATGACCTCTATCGGCCCCTCAATGCGCCATTCATCACAGGGATCCCACTCACATTTAAGCTTTATGCCAGCCCGCTTTAAGCGGATGCAGTCGTAATCAATCCCCGCATCAAAGCCACCGTAACGCGCATAAACTTTCCACCCCATCTGCTCAAGCTGGGGCAAAACACAGTCAAACGCTTGAGGGCCGATATTGGCAATGGCTGAAAAATCTCTCCTCCGAAACGGCCACCTTACCAACCGGCGCATCAAATTAACGATCAGCTGCATAGCATCTTGAAAAGAAAACCTGGACTTAAAAGTGTATCCACGACGCCCTTACAAGGTGCCTAGACGGAATGCTGCCACAATCCAGCTACTTTTGATTAGAGCGCTCTTTTTCATACTCTTCATAGGTTTTCTTGTTCAAATTCTCTAAACAACGGTCAACCTCACTCGGCGGCTGATTGCGGCAATTATTCTCAGCGCCACGCTTTACTCCTTCATACCAAGACTGGGAAGTGCAGCCTGAAATTGCCATGATCCAAAAAGAAAATGAGACAAAGGCGATGTATTGTTTTGTTTTTACGGGCAGATTCATATTTAGGTGCTCAATAATTGTTGTGTTGGTTTCACAAGTGATTGTAAGGGACTTATTAACCGACTATCTTTTCGATATTCAATTAAATGCTCTTCAACATCTGGTGCGATATTGAAATTCTCAATAGACCCTAATAGATCAGAGCTATATAAATCACCTGTTTTTACGTCGGCAATCGCAGACAAACAAACGGCACCAGCACCGCAGCCAACAAAGATCAGGTTGTAGTGCCCCGCAAAATTTACTCCTGCTTTTGCTCCTTCCCTGATTTTGGTTCTCATATTTCTAAATTCAGGGCTTGTATTCACTTTTGGTAAAGCAGGTTTGCCTTGAAAGATTTCTTTAACTAAATAATCTTCAAATTTTGGAGCATCTTTTGGAATATCGGATGCAGTAATTGTGCCCTTATCAGATGCAAAATTAGGATCATCTGCAAATGCTGATAGCGAAAAACTTAATAGCAAGGTTAGCATAATTATTTTTCTCATAAGCTCTAACGTTTGAGCTCAGGCCGCGGCCCGTCAGGGCCGTCGCGCCTGCAGCGAATTGTTAGGGGTGCCATTGAAGCGAGCGGTGTACCGATATGCGGGCCTACCCGACGCAGAGTCGGTGATGCTCTCGCGTTCTACGCTTAGCACTGCTTCCGCAACTCGCTGGGATGGGAGGTTAGTTACATCTACGACTGCCTCTATGTATATGGTCTCAATACCGTTGCTTCTAGCCTGACGAATTTGGTCATTAATGACATCTTGAAGAATTTGCTTTGCTCGGCCTTGGTTCCGCCCATCTTCTGGAACCGCATAACCCACGGCTACACAAGGAAAGTCGTTTACCTCTCCATTCATGATGCATGACAAGAAGGCCTTTACTGTCCTTCGGTCTTCACACAGCCGCACATACGTAAGTCGATGCACCCCTGGTGCTGGAACGTCAAAATGACTGAAAAGGTCTTGATGATTGGGTACTCGACCCAGCTCCAATATTCCCGCACGCAGACCCTGCTGAAATGAAACCATTCCGTCATGGGGATTCGCCATCGATGCGCTCATGTCAGTTCCTTCTGGGAAGGGTTTTGAAGTAAATCCGGTCCATCGCACCCCCTAACGTTTGAATTAAGGGGCGCCGTTAGGCGTCCCGCTTGAATGATGGGTTAGGGATAGTTGTTATTTTTAACTTTTGCACTTGATAGTACCCGAAACTAATGGGTACTTGGAACAGAACCGTTGCGGGCAGACGAACTCTTCTATCTTTGCTTCTGCGGGATGAATTACTTCGAGAGAACCATCGTAACCATTTGGACATAGTTCAGACGCTCTGCGCTTCCAATATTCTTTGTTTTTCTCTAGGTCGTAATCATAGCCACCGATGTGTGAATACTCTATAACAAAAGTTTTTGGCTCAATCTCTTTTTCCAGATAACCGACTCTACCGCCATACATTGATAAATCAGCTTTTTTGTAAGGGCTTGACGCGCAAGAGGCTAAAAGGATTGAGCATAGAAGAATGATAAGAATTCGGAGCATCTAAATGGCCCTAACGTTTGAGTTAAGGGGCGCCGCAAGGCGTCCCGCTTGAATGATGGGTTAGGGCAGCAGTTTTATTAAGACTAACTATTTCAATGAGCTGAAATGCTGACATATCGTAGCCAGTTAGTTTTTTGCCGCTCCAATTAACGCCGACGAATATATTATTTTCTTTTAGCTTTGGTGCTAATTCTTTTTCGAACTCGCTCCACGAAATCTCAACAGGTTCAAGATCAGAGAATCCAGGGATGGTTTTAATAATTTTCTCTACTCTGGTTATTTTCGACCACAGTGGCTTGATTTTTGTACCTCTGTTTGACTCGAAAATGACATCTCCTTTGATGTCTCTGACTGTCCACATTTTGTTGTGGCTTATCACGTCGGAATAGAAGTCATGTGCCTGTTTACCTGAGTTGCCCATGTAAGCCCTAACGTTTGAGATAAGGGGCTGGCGAGGACGGTGGCACAGCCGATGTTATTAAGGTTATTTTCATAGACGATTGTTTTCGCCAGTCCCGCTTGATTGATGGGTTAGAGCGCATTTTTGCCCCAATGGATTATTGCAAACACACCAATAACTGCTAAGGGTAATAATGTAGCAAGTAGCCAAAATGGACTAGAGTTTCTAGGTATGCTTGAAACTGGCTTATTAGAGTTATTTTCGATGTGAAAAGACAAAATATATGGGTTGGATTCAGAGCCAATATTAATTGAAGTAACTTGTGTTGGCCATTCAGTAGTTTCAGTGTGAATTGGAGCTTTCAAAAGTTCGGATAACTCTTGAAGTTGAGTAGTGCTTCCGATTACCATCATCCCTTTTTCTCGCCCTGTATATTCATGGGCGCGGAATTTCAACTCTGTGGCTTTCATGATTTGTGCTCTAACGTTTGAGATAAGGGGCTGGCGACATCGGTGGCACAGCCATTGTTATTAAAATTGTTTTCATCGAAGAGCGTTCTCGCCAGTCCCGCTTGATGGATGGGTTAGGGTTGATTTTTAAGTGTAATTTCGCCAAAAGTCATATATACAATTGGACCACCTGTTTTTGCCCGATATGCACCATTTGCCGAATCCAAGCGAGCAGCCAATGCTACAAATTCCCATGCTTTTTCTTCGGAGCTAAATATTTTGGGTTTAGTAAACGTAGAGATTTTGTTTTTCACCCCATATGCTTTAACCAACTTAGCCGCCCGCTTGAGTTTATCGTCAACTGAGGGATTATCCCAGCCCCAAAGAAAGGAACCATCGTTAGGGTCATAAGTGCCAATTATTTGAACTGGAGCAGATGCTATAACTTTGTTAGGGAATATGAAGAGAATTAAGCCATTATCTTGATCAACTGACCAAGTTTTTTCTTTTCCAAAATGCCATGTGGCGCTATGCGCTGAAGTTTGTTGCTTCAGCCCTTCAATACTTTGACGAATATATAGTTGAACAGCATCAGGGTAAATTTCACTGGAGTTTGTATTTGATGTTGCAAATAATCCAATTAACCCAAGTAGTAGTTTTTTCATGTATTTGCTCATAAACCCTAACGTTAATTAGACCCCAAAAACGAACCTAAAATTTTATTTAGGCCGGGAGCTATAAAATTAATAAAATAATTTATCATAATAAAATCAATACTTAGTTGTTTTTTATTACACCTTAATAAAAGGATCTCAGTATGGAAAACACACCTGAGGTAAAACCTGCCCCAAAGTTGTTTCCTTTAATTGTAGAGCGATTGCGTTCCCAAAATTACAGCAACCGCACCGAAGAAGCTTATATACAATGGATTAAACGCTTTATTTTGTTTCATGACAAGCGGCACCCCAGAGACATGGGCACGGCTGAAATTGAGGCGTTTTTGAACCATCTGGCGGTAGAGAAAAAGGTGGCGGCTAGCACGCAAAGCCAGGCGAAAAGCGCCCTGCTGTTTTTGTATGATGAGGTGTTGGAGCGGAACCTCCCCAAACTTGAAAACTTGACCAAGCTCCCGGCAAAGAAAGACTTGCCTGTGGTATTGAGTAAGCAGGAGGTACAGGCAGTGCTTTCTGGATTAGAGGGGACGATGTGGTTGATGGTGAGCTTGTTATACGGTAGCGGCTTGCGGGTGATGGAGTGCTTGCGCTTGCGGGTGGCGGATATTGATTTTGACCGGCTGGAAATTTTGGTGCGCGACCCGCAAGGTTATAAAAACCGTACGACATTATTACCAGGAACGTTGGTGCATCCTTTAAAAACACATTTGGCGTCTATTGAGGCATTACATGCCGAGGATTTGAGTAAAGGGTTAGGGGAAGTTTGGATGCCTGAGGGATTGGCTAAACGCTACCCCAATGCGGGCAAGGATTGGCAGTGGCAGTATGTGTTTCCCTCCAGCCGGTTATCGGTTGCGCAGCAATCAGGTGAGGTTTACCGCCACCATGCGGATGAAAAACCTATGCAGCGGGCGGTTAAAAGTGTGTCTATCCAATTGGGGATTAAAAAAACCGTGACGCCGAATACACTGAGGCATAGTTTTGCCACACATTTGCTAGAGGGTGGCCACGACTTGCAGACTGTGCAGCGCTTGTTGGGTCATGCCAATGAAGCAAATACCAAGGTTTATACGCAACTGGTCAATACCGGCGGGCGGGCAGTTGCTAGCCCCTTGGATGTTATCAAACCAAGTGTGTAATTAAATCCGGCTAAGGCGTTTGCTTGATCGCCATGCGGTTTTCACAGCCGATTAATTGGGCAAATTGATCCGCAGGCATGGGTTTGCCAAACAGATAGCCCTGCCCTTCATCGCATTGTTTGCTTTTAAGGTATTCATACTGCTCTACCGTTTCTATGCCTTCGGCAATCGACTGTAAAGCAAAGCCATGGGCGATATCGAGGGTCGCGCACACCACGGAGTCATCTTCTTTATGTTGCAGCATACCATTCACAAAAGTGCGGTCGATTTTAATGCGTGTGAGGGGATAGGTTTTGAGCAGGCTGAGTGAGGCATAGCCAGTGCCAAAATCGTCAAAGGCAATGCCGACGCCGTGCTGTTTGAGTTTACGTAGCGTGGCTAACACAATCTCATCTTGATCCAGCGCGATATTTTCGGTGATTTCGAGTTCCAGTGCTTGCGCGGGTAGACCATGTTTTGCCAGCACCAGCATCACCTCATCGACCAGCTCGCCGGTATGAAACTGTGCGCTAAACAAATTCACCCCTACGCGCAAATGCTCGGCACCTTGCCGGCGCCAAAATGCCAACTGGCTACAGGCTTCATCAACCACCCAACTGCCCACGGCGGCGGCCAGTGGCCCGCTCTCTAGGGCGGGTAAAAAAGTCACAGGTGGCAGAATGCCACGGAGGGGATGATTCCAGCGGATTAAGGCTTCGGCGCCAGTGATCAGACCAGTTTTCAGGTCCACTTGTGGCTGGTAATACAATAAAAACTCGCCTTCATCGACAGCACGATGCAACTCAAGCGCATGTTGGCGGCGCGATACTGCGGCCAGGCGCAGCTCGGGCACAAACAGGCAGGCGCGGCCACGCCCTTGTGCCTTGGCTTTGAATAAAGCGAGGTCGGCATTGCTGACTAACTCTAACGCTTCTAGCGTATGCAAGGGCGATAGCGCAACTCCGCAACTGGCAATCACCCTCACAGACTGACCTTGCATTTGCATAGCTTGTTCAATGCCATCAATCAGTTGCTCTGCTAGTTGCGTGGCGTCAGTTGGCGCTTGCAGGCCAGGCACGACGACCGCAAACTCATCACCACCCATGCGCGCCACCAGGCCATGCGCAGGGACGATCCGTAATAACCGTTGCGCGATTTCCCTCAATACTGCATCACCTACGGCGCCCCCCATGGTGTCATTGATATCTTTAAAACCATCCAGATCTATCATAAACACTGCCGCAGACTGCGGCTGGCACAGCGTTTCTTCAACGAAGCGGTAAAAGCGGGCCCGGTTATACAATCCGGTGAGGGTATCAAACACCGACTGTTTATTGTCCGCCTGTATTGTCGCTGAATCAGATAGCACGGGTTTGAGCACGGCCTCGAATTGCAGTTGGCCTTCCGCTTGCCAGGAAAACAGCGATAGATTGACCAAAAATTGGTTGCCTTGTTTATGTCGGCCCATGAGTTCGCAAGCACTTGCCACACGGTCTAACGACCGTGACTGCAATATGGCGTCTATTTTGTCTTGTAAAAGCGCAGCATCCGGGCTGGAAAACAATGTTTGCAGTGGGCTGCCCTCGCCTTCTGCAAGACGATAGCCATACATATCGGCCGCGGCCTGATTCCAGGCAATGATCTGCTTGGCGGCATTAAACCAGATGATAGGGGTCGCAGCATGCGCCGCATATTCTTCAAAGTGGGGCCGGGTTCGGCTGGCTGAAATTTCAATGCGGCGTAATTCAAGCCGGTCAGACACCATTTGCGCCAGCGCCTGCAATCTGGCCTGGTCTTCTAGTGAAAAATCAAAATGAGGTTGGTGGTCAACAATACACAAGGCACCCAAGGCCAAGCCTTCAGGGGATAGCAATCTGACGCCGGCATAAAAACGAATATTCGCTTCCCCGGTCACTAGGGGATTGTCATGAAAGCGCTCATCCAGCAAGGTATCGGCGACAACCATGACCTGGTTTTCATTGATGGCATGGGCACAAAAAGAAACATCACGGCGCATATCCATTTCACCAGCGCCAACGGCGGCAGCGAAAAACACATGGTCGCTACCTATCATATTGACGGCCGCAATCGGCATGCGGAACATGCGTGCCGCAATGTCTACTACTGGCTCTAAATTGGCAATGACTTCTGGCTGATGCAGGCCATGGTCAAATAACGCTTGCAACCTTTGCGGTTCATTAGCGAGTATTACCGGGCATTTCATCACAACCCCCTAGGCAAAGAGCATAGATGAATGACATGTCAATTTTCTTTTATGTCAATTCATAAAATTAATTTTTTTGTAACACTACTAATTTTATGCAAGGAGCGCAAGCACCCTAATCAAGCGTTTTATGACTATCCCCAATATGGCTTTGTCCGCGCATTTTGGCTAACTTCACCTGTTTTTGACGCTCGCGCAGGGATTCCTTTTTCTCAGCAGATAATTTGTCAAAGCAATATGGGCAAGAAATACCGGCCTCGTATTTTTCGCTTTGCATTTCCTCTTTGGTCAGCGGCATGCGGCAGGCATAGCATTGGTCATGATCGCCGACTTCCAGGCCGTGTTTGACAGCCACACGCTGGTCAAACACAAAGCACTCGCCTTCCCACAGGCTTTGCTCCTTGGGGACGGTTTCGAGATATTTGAGAATGCCGCCTTGTAAGTGATAGACCTCTTCAAACCCTTGTTGCTTCATGTAAGAAGACGCTTTTTCACAGCGGATGCCACCGGTACAGAACATGGCGACTTTTTTGTGTTTGGTTTTATCCAGGTTCTCGGCTACGTATTTGGGAAACTCGCGGAAAGTGGTGGTTTTAGGATCTACCGCACCTTTAAAAGTCCCAATGTGTACTTCGTAATCATTGCGGGTATCGAGCACAATCACGTCGGGATCAGAAATAATGGCGTTCCAGTCTTCGGGTTTTACATAGGTGCCTACCACTAAATTCGGATCTACCTCAGGCACGCCCATGGTGACGATCTCTTTTTTGAGCTTGACCTTCATGCGGTAAAACGGGTGAGAATCGGCCCAGGATTCTTTGTGCTCGAGATCAGCCAGACGCGGGTCCTGGCGTAAATAGCTGAGCACGGCCCGGATATCTTCCGGTTTTCCGGCAATGGTGCCATTAATGCCCTCATGCGCCAGCAGCAAGGTCCCTTTAATGTGATGTTGCTGGCAGGCCTCTAGAATCGGTTGTTGCAGGTCTTTGTAATTATCCAGCGTGACAAATTTGTAGAGGGCAGCGGTGAGGTATTGACTCATGTGAAGACAGCTTTAATTTCAAAAACGCGATTTTACCACTGTAACTCACTGATGCAAAAAGAAAAACGGGCACCGAGCCCGTTGATCTCGACTTGCTAAATCTTGTAGCTAAGACTGGATGACCAGGATTTCAGCTTTACCCAGGCCACCCATATCACCCATCCAGCGTTGCACGCGCTGGCTGCTGATCTGCGCAAAGCGGCTATCGAGCAGCTTGAAGGATTTATACAGAATATTGAGGAAAGGCAGTTTGTGGAAACCGCAGTCTATCCAGGTCGCCTGTGGCGCAGGTGTCTGTGCCAACAATAAAGTCCCACGTTTCATGCCGTAACCCAGGTGTGCGCCTGTGCTACCCAATACGCCCAGCGTACCCGCCATCATGTCAGAGCCGCAATAGTCACCCGCATTGCCTTCGATCAGCAGCATGCCTCTGCGCATACGATCGCCCGCTCTCGCACCGGCGTTGCCCTTACAGATCAGCACACCGTTTTGCAGTTGCGCACCTAAAAAGTCACCCGCACTCCCCTCGACTACCAGCTGACCAGTCGTCATGCCGAAACCGATATATTGGTGCGAAGAAGTTGTGTTTTTAAAAGTCAGCTTAGTTGCCTCTGTGGCTGCGTCCACGCTCACCTCAAACGCGTCGGCAACAGACAAATTGGCGGCCAGTTTGATGGCACCGATCTCGGTCTCAGTTTTGCCTTGCAAGGCCTGCGGCAATAAGGCACGGCAATCGACCATGCGCGAGAGTGGCTTGGCGGTTAATACGATATGGCTCATGCGGTCACCTCCCCGCTTAAAATTGGGCGTAATTTAAAGTGATGCTGACCCAGCTTACCACCGTAGTTACCGGCAGAAATGCGCAGGATGCCATTGTCTTTACCCAGGCTACAGGCCGCTTCAATACCAGCTTTCATGGAAACCGCAATATCTTCAAAAGTCAGGCCGTTGACCACAATTTCCATCACACTTTCCACGCGCGGATCCAGCTCGCTCTTAACGACCCCTTTTAAGGTCGGGCAAAACGCGTCATTGGTACTGGCAAACATTTTGGGATATTTGCTGCCGACCTTGGAGCCGGAACGCACCACGCCACCGGGGAAAGGCATAATCACATTCGGCAATTTGCGCATGGCATCAATCGCCGCTTCACAGGCGGTAAGCACTTGTGCCTGGCTGGCACCTAACACCAAAAAGTTACCCCCGCCAATCGCGCGCACCATGCCGGTCGTTTCTTCGGTCAGGAATTCACCATCCATGACTGGGATACGCCAGTAGCGCTTGAGCTTGCCAGTGGCATCGGGGATTTGTTTGGACACCTGGTAGCCATCGCCAAAGAAGCGCAAATGCTTGCCCAGACTGATCATATCTTCTGACTCAATCCCGGCAAAGGCAGCCGCGGTTGGGCAAGTGAGTATGCATTGCCCCATGCGCGTTTCCAGCTGTTGCATCAGTACTTTGCTACCCATGGCAAACATCAGCACACTAACGCCGGGACGGCCATCGGGGGTTTCGTCTGCGGTCAGTTCACGCTCTATGCCCGCCTCGACGCCACAGCCAATCACACTGGTGGCAAAACCGGTCATGGCATTGGCTGCGTTGTAGGCCCAGCGCAAGTTTTGCGCGGTAATCAGGATACGCGTGCCGCGCATATTAAATGCTTCAGCAAAGGTATCGTCTATGTCTACGCCATTTAACTGCATATTTACCCCTGGCTATGGTTAATGACATGATTGCGGCCATCTTCGGCAATCTGATCATCTGAAATTTTAAAGTTTTGCATTTGCATGGTGTGGTAGCGGTCAAAGTATTGCTTGATGTCTTTTTCCACCTGGGTATCGAAGGCAGGTTTGGCCGTGTGCGTTGCGCCCCAAACGACTTTCACCACTTTGCCTTCTTTCACCACCAGTTCACCGTCTTTAAACACCAGGTCGGGCTTGGCAAACATCGCCTCTTTGTCAGCCTGATCAGTGTAAACGGTGATATCTGCAGCTGCACCCACACCTAAATGGCCACGATCTTGCAAGCCAATTAATTTGGCTGGTGCTGAGCGGGTCATGGTGGCGATTTCATACAGGCTATATTCGCGGTCCAGTGACTTCAGGTTACTCATGGCCTGCGCATCCAGGTTCAATTTATCAAATGCATCATTGCGGAAAGATTTGTCCATGAGCAAACGGATCAGGTGCGGATAGCTGGTAAATGGTGCCCCATTTGGATGGTCTGTGGTCAAGAACACTCGCCATGGATCGTCTACACTCAAGAACACTTCCAGGCCAATCGCCCATTGCAAGGCGTTGACGTAGTTTTCATCGCGATATTTAAAAGGCACCACGCCACAACCAGCGTCACATTCAATATCCATAATCACCGATTTTTTCGGGTTAGCGACTTTGGCATTTAAATGCTGCATCATATTGTCGCCAGATGCGGTCACGGTCTGGCCGAACAGAATCTGCCCAACATCGGCAGTGATGTGTTTGTTGTTATTGATCGCTTCAGCGATATTGGCCGCGGCGGAAGAAAACTTCTTGTCACCCTCGGTGCCATAGCTGTGAAATTGGATATGGGTCAAATGCATGGGCAAGCCATCGCTGGCACCCATGGTATCCAGCGTGGTCTGAAAGTTACCCGCCACGCCCAGATTATTACAGTGCACATGCAAAGGCTTGGCAATGCCGACTTCGTTCACGGCACGGCTCAACGCCTGCAAAATGCGGCGCGGCGTAATGTTGTAATAACTATGCAGCTGATCCAGATCCTGGCGGCGCTCATTGAATTTAAATGCAGAAATGCCACCTGGGTTGACCACCTTGATACCTATGGTTTGCGTCGCATGCAGAGTCCACGCCACGTAGTCATTAATGGTTTTCTGATCGGCATTTTGGCTAAGCAGGCGCAGCAGGTAATCATCGTTACCCAGCATGGCGTAGCCGCCTTTATCAATCATGGGCGTGTCACCCATCTCCATATGTGCCTGGCGCGCATTCACGGCCAGAATGGCGGGTTCAAACGCAGCGGTGTAGCCCATCTCGATATAGCGCATACCGGTATCGGTCGTATTCGGTGTCGCGTGATGACTACAGTTGGGGCCGCAAATATGGGCCTCAGGCTCCTGTAAGCGGCGCATTTCCTGATATTCAGGCAGCAACATGCGGGCGATATTTACCTTACCACCACCGATATGGCTGTGCATATCAATCGCCCCGGCCATCACAATCTTGCCATTCAGGTCATACACCTGCGCAATTTTTTCGCTATCAGCCGGTTTGGCAATAATGCGGCCATCACGGATATAAATATCCTGCACCACCCCATCCTTGACGTGTGCGGGGTCAATGACTTTGGCGTTTTTGAGTACGGTAATCATGCCGCCACTCCTTTAAGTTCTGTTTCTATCATGGCGATCACTTGTGACAAGGTTGGCAAGTCAGAGGGTTTGGCTGCAGTGAGTGGCAAAGTGACAGAACCATCCACACGGAATTGCTGGCCATTGCAGTCTAGCCCAGGTGTTGCAACAGGGATAAACACCGCGGGCGTCTCTTCAAATTGGCTGTCAGCAGCCCCCAGCACAACCACGGGGTGAGTGCCTGCAGGCGGCATCGCCTCCGGGCTATAACTATTCACCCATACCACCGCGTCATGACTTTCCCAGTCTGGCGTATCAATAATCACCCCATTTAGCCAGGTATGTGTGTAGTTGACGCTGGTATCGCCATCACTGCCGCCAAGCGACAAACCCATGGCGCGGCTCTTCTGGTTCAAGGCGACCACGGTTTCAGTGATATTTTCTATGGTTAATTCGGCATGCGCATAGTGCAGGTCTTTGGATACCCACACCAAGGTGGCGTACTTGGCTGCCTTCAGGGTCTCAGCCACGGTTCTCAAACGGCTCACATCGACGCCTGCCACCTTTTCCACCTTCACAGGCTTATCCATGACCAACGCACGCAGCGTGGCGACCACTTCGGGCAATTTTTCGCTTGCACAAGGAATCACTTCAGGTGCGCGGCCATCAGGAGAGACACCAGGCTTGGTATTCAGCTCATCGCCGCCCAGGTAAATGATCTTGCGGGCAGCAGGCTCGGTAAACATGGCCTCGGGGACCCACACCACGCGCTCAAAAAAACGGGTATTGTGGCTCACCACATCGGTGCCTATCATCAGGATCACATCCGCGCGGTTGCGCACTTCGGTTAAGGTGGTGGTCTGCCAGCCGCGATGTTGCAGCACCTTCATGTTGCGTAGCGTGCTGCTGGCGTTCATGTGCGACATCGCCGCATGCGTGTGATGAGACAAGCTGACCAGGGCACGCGCGCCATGTACATCGGTACTACTACCGGCGACTAACGGCGCCTTAGCTTGTTTGAGTAAGCGTGCGGCAGCTTGCACAGCCTGTACCAGTGACGCGGGCTGTCCGCTCACTTGCGGTTGTGCCCCAGTACTGACGCGGGCATAGAATTTTGCGGCTTTGCCACACGAAAACTGCTGCTTGGCAATGGCCTCCCCCGAAATATCGTCACATAGCAAGCCACAAGCCGGGCAGGCATGCATAATGTTTTGTTGATTTATCATGGCCTTATAGTCTCTCGTTTTTGATCTTTATATATTCAAGCTTGAATATCCACCTGATCGTGGGAAACCATCACATCATAAAACATCTGCTTGCAATAGATAAAAAAAATAAAGCGATGAATCCCTGCCATTTAACGCAATCAGCCACTCAGAACGATCTAAGGTTTATCTATCACATTAAAAATAGTAGAATAGTCGTTTGTTTTTCTTGTTAATTACTTTAATTTGGAGTTCTCATGGCTTTAGAGCGTACACTCAGCATTATCAAACCAGACGCCGTTGCAAAAAACGTGATTGGTCAAATCTACACCCGTTTTGAAAACGCCGGTTTGAAAATTGTTGCAGCTAAAATGACCCACCTGACTCAAGCTGAAGCTGAAGGCTTCTACGCTGTGCACAAAGAGCGCCCTTTCTTCAATGACCTGGTGAAATTCATGATCTCCGGTCCAGTGATGATTCAGGCATTGGAAGGCGAAAACGCTGTATTGAAACACCGCGACCTGATGGGTGCAACTAACCCTAAAGACGCAGTGCCAGGCACTATCCGTGCTGACTTCGCTGAAAGCATTGATGCGAACGCCGTGCATGGTTCCGATTCTTTGGAAAATGCAGCCATCGAAATCAAATACTTCTTTGGTTAATCAATTCATTTTTCTCATGGTCAGGTGTGGCTTGCAACAAATGATTTCCTTGCATACTCGCATGTATGTGGCGTCATCATTTTTTACGCGCGCCTGGTCTCATTGAGAAGCTTAATTGATTGCATAAGTAAGGAAAAAACTTGGTTAACTTACTCAATTTTAACCAACCGCAACTCGCCGAGTACTTCACCAGTCTTGGCGAGAAGCCCTTCCGCGCCAAGCAGTTGATGCGCTGGATGCATCACTTCGGGGTATTAGACCTCGAGCAGATGACCGATATTGCCAAAACCCTGCGCGAAAAATTACGCCAGGAAACTGAATTTACCCTGCCTGATGTGCAACTGGAACAGGTGTCTGATGATGGCACCCGCAAATGGCTCATAGGCACCAACAACCTCAAGGATGGCACTTCCAATAGTGTGGAAACCGTCTTTATTCCAGAAGATGACCGCGGCACCTTGTGCATTTCCAGCCAGGTAGGCTGCGCACTCGAATGCACTTTCTGCAGCACTGGCCGCCAGGGCTTTAACCGCAACCTGAACGTTTCTGAAATCATCGGGCAGTTATGGATTGCCAACCATTCCCTGCGTCAAGCGCCAGGTTACGACTTACTGCCGCCCGGTGAGCGCATTATCTCCAACGTGGTGATGATGGGCATGGGTGAGCCATTGGCTAACTATGACAACGTGGTCACGGCCATGCAGATCATGCTCGATGACAGCGCCTATGGCTTAAGCCGCCGTCGGGTGACGTTATCTACCAGTGGCATGGTGCCTGCAATGGACAGGCTCAAGGAAGATTGCCCCGTCGCATTGGCGGTATCGTTACATGCGCCGAATGATGCGCTACGTGATGAGATCGTCCCAATTAATAAAAAATATCCAATTAAAGACCTGATGGCTGCCTGCGAGCGCTACCTGGTCAAAGCACCTCGTGATTTTGTCACCTTTGAATATGTCATGCTGGATGGCGTGAATGACACGCTGGAGCATGCCAAGCAGCTGATCAATATCGTGCGTGATGTCCCCTGCAAATTTAACCTGATTCCATTTAACCCATTCCCGAACAGCGGCTACGGTACTTCCAAGCCCATGCAGGTGCGTGCGTTTCGTGATATGTTAATGCAAGCAGGCTTTGTGGTGACCGTGCGTAAAACCCGCGGCGATGACATTGATGCGGCCTGCGGCCAACTGGCAGGTAAAGTGCTTGATAAAACCCGCCGCACAGAAAAAACCATAGCAATACACCCGGAACAGTAAGTGATGACCCAACCCTTGCACACGCCTTTCGCGGTCATTTCTGCAGTGGCCTTGTTACTGTGGCTGCCAGGGTGTGCGCAAAATCCTTCTTCCAGCAACCAAAACCAGCCTTACGACCAACAACCTATCGGCCGCGAAAGCGGCGATGTCGAATCTGCCCGCGTACACACGGAATTAGGCGCAGAATATTTCCGGCTTAAACGTTACGACGTTGCGCTCGAGGAGTTTAATACTGCGATTGAGCGTAGCCCCAACTATGCGTTGGCCTACAATGGCCTGGGATTGGTCTATGCTGCACTTGGGGAAAAATCGCGTGCAGAAGCGGCTTTCAAGCGTGCCATCCAGCTACAGCCTGGCAGCTCGGAATCGCATAACAACTATGGCCGCTTCTTGTGTGACCAAGGGCAGTACGATGCCTCGCAAAAAGAATTTTTACAAGCAGTCAAAAATCCTCTCTACAAAACGCCACAAATCGCTTTGTATAACGCGGGCGTCTGCGCCCTGCGTGCGCAGCAAAAACCACAGGCCGAGCAGTATTTTTATCAGGCCTTGCAAATTGACCCGCTGGCGCATGCCAGCGCTTACCAGTTGGCTAACTTGCAGTTTGGCCGGGGCGAAGCGCAACTGGCCCTCAACACCCTACAAAATAGTGTGAACGTTGCCCCGACACCAGAGTCACTCTTTTTGGCAGTGCGTATTTGCCGCGCGTTACAACTGGCGGATGATGCGAATTATTACAGCGTGCAGTTGCATAAGCTGTTCCCGACTGCCAACGAAACCAAACAATTGCTGAAAATGGAGTAAACGCGCGTGACGTCAGAAGATCCTACCAACGTCCATCCTGCACCGGCAGAAAAACCCAGACGCGGCCGTAAGCCTAAGAATGCTACAGCGACGGCTCCAGTCCCTAGCCCAAGTGCTGAGATTGCCGCCTCATCAAACCTGAAAGCGACTCCAGTCGCAACCTCTGTTGCGCAAGCCGCCGCACAAGCTTCAGTTGAGGATGTAGCGCCGGTTGATGCCAATCTTCAAAATGTGACTCACCCATCGGAGACAACGACCCACCCTGCCGGCGATGCTCCAGAAGAGTATGGTGCCGCCATGGGTTTGGAGAGCATCAGTGAACAACCGGCCAGCCCATCCATGACCTATGGTTCCGGCTGTGGCAATATCCTCAAGGCAGCGCGTGAGACACAAGGGTTGAGTATCCACGAGGTCTCTGGGCAGTTGCGCCTGGGGGTCAAGCAAATCCAGGCCATAGAGCAGGATGACTTCGACAAGTTACCGCAACCCAGTATTGTGCGTGGGTTTATCCGCAATTATGCGCGCCTGCTCAACATTGATGTGGCCCCCATTCTGGAAGCCTATCAGCGCATCGTACCGGACAAGGCCCCATTACCACTGAGCGTACGCTCAAATGCCAGCCGTTCTGTGATCGATAAGCCAGCGCGTACCCTGCGTCCACAACGCTTGCTCACCTTGCTGATCTTTTTGATATTGGCCGCTATTGCCGCCTATTTTTACATCAACCACATCAAGCCGCACACCCTTAAAGATGCTTCGCTCGCGCTAGATGTGGCAGAAATCAGCGAAACCACCGGTCAGCAAATTGAAATTCCGGCACCGCAAGCAGCACCTGCATCCGCTGAAACCGGCACCCCTGCCGACAGTGCTGCGGCAGTAGACGCGGCAAGCAGCGCGAATCCTGTTGCCACAGAAGCCCCTGCTACTGACATCGGCGCCAGCCAACAACCTGCGGCTGGCATGGTACCCCAGACAACCGCGGATAGCGTGGTGAGCACGCCCACCATTGTCAGCACACCGACACCGGCGGCCGGTCAAGCAGTTGAAACCACCACACTCAAAGCCGTGGATCCGCAAAAGGCTAACCTCTTCTTTAAGGTTACTGAAGATTCCTGGGTACGGATTGAAGACATGCAAGGCAAAAAAGTATTTAGTGAAGTGCTGCCTGCCGGTTCAGAACGCCAAGTGGTGACAGACAAACCAGTCAACATCACGGTCGGCCATGCTGCTGGCACCCAGCTGACTATCGATAATCAGCCTTACGATTTAACCCAAGCCACCCGTGGGCGTGTGGCGCGTATTCAATTGAAATAATCATGATATCCCGTAGACATACCCGCCAAGTCATGGTCGGACACGTTGCGGTCGGCGGCGGCCTGCATGGCACCACAGTCTCTCCAGTGGTCGTGCAAAGTATGACCAATACTGATACCGCTGACGCTGCAGCCACTATCGCACAAGTGTATGCCTTGTGGCAGGCCGGTTCCGAAGTCGTCAGAATTACCGTGAATAGCGCAGAAGCAGCCGCGCAAGTCTCCACCATACGCAAAGGCCTGGATGCGTTGGGATGCTTTGTACCCTTGGTCGGTGATTTCCACTTTAATGGCCACAAACTGTTACAAGCTTACCCTGACTGCGCTGAAGCCCTGGCCAAATACCGTATCAATCCCGGCAATGTTGGCAAAGGCAGCAAGCGTGATGAACAGTTCGCAGCCATGATAGAGGCCGCCATCCAGTACAAAAAAGCCGTCCGTATAGGCGTCAACTGGGGCAGCCTGGATCAAGCCAAAATGGCGCAAATGATGGATGACAATGGCAAGTCCGCCAATCCACTCTCGGCGGACGCCTTGATGCGTGAAGCCTTGATTCAATCTGCGCTTGAAAGTGCCCAGCAAGCTGTCGATTTGGGTTTAAACCCGGATCAAATCATCATCTCCTGCAAAGTCAGCAATGTGCAAGATCTGGTATTGGTCTATCAAGCATTGGCGCAACGCTGTGATTACCCGTTGCATCTCGGTTTGACTGAAGCTGGCATGGGCTCTAAAGGCATTGTCGCCTCCACTGCGGCCCTGGCAATTTTATTGCAGCAAGGCATAGGCGACACCATCCGCGTCTCACTGACGCCAGAACCGAATGAGTCCCGCACCAAAGAAGTCGTGGTCGCCCAAGAAATCCTGCAGACTATGGGCATCCGCTCGTTTACCCCATTGGTGACCGCCTGCCCGGGCTGCGGCCGAACCACAAGTACTTATTTCCAAGAATTAGCCATGCAAATCCAGACCTGGTTACGCAACCAGATGCCAGTTTGGCGTAGTCAATATCCTGGCGTGGAAACGCTTAATGTGGCGGTCATGGGTTGCGTGGTCAATGGTCCTGGCGAGTCTAAACTAGCCAATATTGGCATCAGCTTGCCAGGTACGGGCGAAACGCCGGTAGCCCCTGTGTTTGTTGATGGTGAAAAAACCGTCACCCTCAAAGGTGACCATATCGCTGAAGAATTTCAACAGATCGTGGATGAGTATGTGCGTACGCATTATGCCGAAGGTGGCAAATTGCGCAGCAACAAAGCACCTGTGATCCCGATTGTCGCTATATAAGCCGCTGTATAAGCCATCCAACTCGCCATTTAGTCCAAAATGAGTCAAACATTTCAATCCATTAAAGGTTTTTACGACATCCTGCCAGAAGCCACGCCTTTGTGGTTCAAGCTTGAAGATACGGCACGCCGCGTCTTGAGCCAGTATGGTTACAACAACATTCGCATGCCCCTGGTCGAGCCGACCGAATTGTTTGTGCGCAGCGTGGGCGAACATACGGACATTGTAGAAAAGGAAATGTACGCCTGGGAGGACAAGCTTAATGGCGACAAATTGACCTTGCGCCCAGAAGGCACCGCTGGTTGCGTACGCGCAGTCGTTGAACACAACCTTACCTACAATGGCCCGCAACGTTTGTGGTACATGGGGCCGATGTTCCGTCACGAAAACGTGCAAAAAGGCCGCCAGCGCCAGTTTCATCAAATCGGCGTGGAAGCGTTTGGTTTTGAAGGACCAGACGTGGATGCCGAGCAAATCGTGTTGCTGGCCCGCCTTTGGCAAGCGCTGGGGATTGCAGATGTTGAATTACAGTTAAACAGTATTGGGGATGCCGATGAGCGCGCACAATACCGTCAGACCTTGATTGCCTATTTTGAGCAGCATATGGACTTGCTGGATGAAGACGCAAAACGTCGCCTGCATAGCAACCCCTTGCGGATTCTGGATACAAAAAACCCACGCATGCAAGCCATGTGTGAGGCCGCCCCCAAGCTCATGGATTGCCTGGGTGAAACATCCAAACAGCATTTTGCCCAATTGTGCACCCTGCTCGAACAGGCAGGCATTGCTTACACAATCAACCATAGACTGGTGCGTGGCCTGGACTATTACAACCGTACCGTCTTTGAATGGGTGACCACCAAACTTGGCGCACAAGGGACCATTGCAGGTGGCGGACGTTACGACACCCTGGTAGAACGGATTGGTGGCAGCGCGACACCGGCTTGCGGCTTTGGTATTGGCCTGGAGCGGGTTTTCCTGCTGATGCAGGAATATGGCGTCAGTGCCCAGAACCAGCCAGATATTTACCTGGTCCATGCAGGCGAGCTGGCGACACAAAAAGCCTTTACCGTGGCCGAAAGACTGCGTAGCATGGGGCTAAATGTGGTATTACATGCCGGTGGCGGCAGTTTCAAATCACAAATGAAAAAGGCCGACCGTAGCGGTGCACGCTTTGCCGGCATTTTGGGGGATGATGAAGCGACCGTTGACGAGCTGACGTTAAAGCCGATGCTGGGTCAAGGCGAGCAGACACGTGTCAGTCTTGAACAAGTAGCTAGCATCGTCAATGCAGCTTGATTAGCGGCAGTGTTCGTATGGAATGCTGGCAAGTCAAATGGCAGGCTGGTCTCATTAGACCGCAGTCGCTGTCATGGCGATGATTCCGTAACTTTTTGAATCTGGGGATTGATCGATCAATATGAGTGAAATCTTAAATATCCAGGACCTCACTATTTGCCCGGCAAATGCCCCTGAGCGCCGCCTCGTCAAACAGGCATCGCTCAGCCTCTCCCGTGGCAAGACCACTTGTATCGTCGGTGAGTCCGGCAGTGGCAAAAGCCTGACTGCGCTTAGTATCATGAAGCTGCTCTCACCACAATTGCGCATGCAGGGCCGTGTCGTTTTTCAAGGCCAGGATCTCAGTCAATTGAGTGAGCGCGAGATGCAATCTATCCGCGGCCGCAAAATCGGCATGATTTTCCAGGAGCCGATGACATCATTAAATCCGGTACTCACCATAGGCTTCCAGATCGGCGAGCCGCTGCAAACGCATTTAGGGCTTAAAGGTGCCGCACTCAAACAAAAGGTTGCTGCGTTACTGACGCAAGTAGGCATTGATCCCTCCCGTGCCAACAGTTATCCCGACGAGCTTTCTGGCGGGCAGCGCCAGCGTGTGATGATTGCCATGAGCATCGCCTGCCAACCTGCCCTGCTCATTGCCGATGAACCCACCACGGCGCTGGATGTCACCGTGCAAGCGCAAGTGTTACGCTTGCTTGATGAACTCAAACAAGGGCTGAATATGGCCATGCTGTTTATTACCCACGACTTTGGCGTGGTCGCGGATATTGCCGACGATGTCATCGTCATGTTCAGGGGGGAAATCGTCGAGGCCGGACCTGTCCAGCAAGTATTACATGCGCCACAGCATCCTTATACGCGCGCACTACTCGCTTGCGTGCCCGATGCCGAGGGCAAAAAAATCTTACAACCCATGCGCTACGACTGGCTCACGCCTGCGTGAGGTGAATATGACAGATTTATTGTTACAAGCCCATCGCCTCAGTAAAACCTACCGCCAGCGCACCGGCATGCTCGGCCTGCACACGCAGACTATACATGCACTCGATGATGTTAGCCTGCAACTCAAACGGGGCACTACGCTGGCAGTGGTCGGCGAATCTGGAAGCGGAAAATCTACCCTGGCACGCGGCATTTTACGCCTGTTGCCGTTAGACCACGGCCAAGTCATCTTCGATGGCCAGGATTTTCTCGCGCTGGACCAAACGCGCCTGCGGACGGCACGCCGCCATATGCAAATGGTGTTTCAAGATCCCTTTGCGTCACTCAACCCGAGAATGCGTGTTGGAGAAATTATCGCCGAAGGCTTGGTGATTCACGGCATTGGCGATCACAAACAACAACAGAACAGCGTGTTTGCCATGCTGGAAAAAGTTGGCCTGAAAGCCGAAGACGCCAGTAAATACCCACACCAGTTTTCAGGGGGACAACGTCAGCGTATAGGCATCGCACGGGCCTTGATTCTGCAACCCAAGCTGGTCATTTGCGATGAACCCGTGTCGGCGCTAGATGTCTCGGTGCAAGCGCAAATCCTGTTATTACTCAAACAGCTACAACAAGAAATGGGGCTGAGCTACTTGTTTATTACGCATGATTTACGCGTGGTCAGACACATTGCAGATGAGGTTTTGGTCATGCAAAAAGGCAAAGTAATTGAGCAAGGAAGCGTAGAAACCATTTATAATGCTCCCCAGCAAAAATATACCCAACAGCTGCTTAGCGCAATTCCTGGTCAAGGCATGCGCAAAGCCGCCGCATAATTAATATCCTATTACAAAAATACGCAGGAAATTCAATGGCATACGATTTGGAAGAACAGGAACAACTAGACGAGTTTAAAGCCTGGTGGAACAAGAACGGTAAATTGGTTACCCGTCTGCTGATTGCAGCGGTTGTCGTATATGGTGGCTGGCAAGGCTACCAGTCTTATATGAACAGTAAAGCGACGGCAGCCTCTACTGCCTACCAGACCTTGATCAGCAGCGCATTGCAGGATGTAGATAGCAAAAAAGCCGAGCAAATTAGCAAGGAAGCGCAAGCCATTGAGCAGGACTACAGCATGACCCCTTATGCTGGACGCGCCGCCCTGTTTGCCGCACGTGCCTTGCATGAAGCCAAACAAGCCGAAGCCGCCGAAAAACAATTGCGTTGGGCGTTGGCAGAAGCCAAAGAACCTGCCATCAAACAAATGGCTGCCATTGAAATTGCCGGTTTGCAAATCGAGCGCAATGCGCTGGATGACGCAAAAAAAACGTTGGAAGCGATCAACGACCCAGGCTTTGAAGGGCTTAAAAACAGTTTGCTTGGTGATATCCTGATGGCGAAAAAGCAAGAAAAAGAAGCCAAACAAGCCTACACTAAAGCGCTTCAAACGCTTGATCCTGAAGGAAAACTGTTTTACCTGACCCAGCAGAAGCTGGATGCTTTAGGATAATTGCGAATGAAGTTGAGTCTTGCCAACCTGCATTTTCCGTCTTACCGTCTCAAACAATTGACGCTGGTTGCCCTGAGTGTCATGGGGTGCAGTTTGACTGCATGTACGGCATTCAACGACATTAAAACCAATTTGAGTGAGAGTATTTTTGGCGCGGAGCCTGCAAACCCGCCTGCAGAGCTGGAGGACATCAAATCCTCTTACGAGGCACGGATACAGTGGTCTACCGATGTTGGCGAGGCTGGCCGCTTTAGCTACACACCGGTGTTGGCTGACAATATGGTGTACGCCGTAAACGCCGAAGGCAGCGTGATGCAGATTTCTGCAGAAAATGGTAAAACCGTTTGGGAAACTAAGTTGGATGAGCCCATCAGTAGTGGTGCAGGTCTAGGTGGTGGGCTGGTATTGGTTGGCACCAGCAAAGGCCATGTCTATGCCCTGAACCTGAACGGCAAGAAGCTTTGGAGTGCGGTCCTTACCAGCGAAATTCAAGGCTCGCCCAGATACTATGACGGCACCGTCATTGTCCGCACCACTGATCACCATATTTATGGCATAGATGCCGCAGATGGCCGCCGAAAATGGTCCTATGAGCGCGTCTCGCCTTCTTTATCACTTAAAACACATGCTGGCATCGTGGTTGACAGCGGTGCTATTTATGCAGGCTTTCCAGGCGGAAAACTGGTGGCAATCCGGGCTGATAACGGCAAACTGATTTGGGAAGCTACCGTTGCCCAGCCCAAAGGCGTGACTGAAATCGAACGTATTGCTGACATTACCAGCCTGCCCTATGTTGATGGCCCACTGGTATATGTCGTGGCTTATCAGGGTAAAGTGGCCGCCGTGGACCGTCAGCGCGGGCAAGTGGTATGGAGCCGCGACATTTCAAGCTATGTCGGCCTGACTGCTGAAAATAACAAGGTGTATTTGAGCCATACCATAGGCTCCGTTTATTCACTGGATGCCAGCAACGGCAAAACTTTCTGGCGCCAGGGCAACCTGGGCTACCGCAATCTGACCGTGCCATTGCCACTGAGTAATATTGTGGCCGTGGGTGATCTGGAAGGCTATGTCCATTTACTGAGCCAGGATGACGGCAGCTTTGTCGGTCGTTTGCAATTAGGCTCCAAACCGCTTATGGCATTGATCGCAGGCACCAACGCCAATCAGTTTTTTGCACAATCGCGTGACGGTCACCTTTACGCAGTGACATACAAATAATGCTACCTACCATCGTGCTTGTTGGCCGTCCTAATGTCGGCAAATCTACCTTATTTAATCGTTTGACCAAATCGCGGGACGCGCTGGTCGCCGATTTGCCTGGTCTCACGCGTGACCGTCACTATGGCCGCGGCCTCGGTGCCAGCCAGCCTTATCTGGTCATTGATACCGGTGGCTTTGAGCCCACCGCTGATACCGGCATCCTCAAAGAAATGGCCAAGCAAACCTTGCTTGCCATTGATGAAGCCGATGTCATTATTTTTCTGGTCGACGCCCGTGCTGGCCTGACACCGCAAGAATTTACCATTGCGCAAACCTTGCGCAAGGCCCAGCGGCCAGTGCTGCTGGCAGTAAACAAAACCGAAGGCATGCGCAAGGCAATTGTCAGTGCGGATTTTCATGAACTGGGCATGGGTGACCCCCTGTCCATCTCCTCCGCCCATGGTGAAGGCGTCAGGGATCTGATTGAACTGGCGCTGGAAACCATTGCCGATAAAGACATCGAAGCGGCCGAGCCAGTGAATCCCGACAACCCCCGCATTGCGATTGTGGGGCGCCCTAACGTTGGCAAGTCCACACTGGTGAATGCCTTGCTCGGTGAAGACCGCGTCATTGCCTTTGACCAGCCAGGCACGACACGCGACTCGATTGAAATCGCGCTAGAAAAAAATGGCAAGCACTACACTATCATTGACACCGCTGGTGTGCGCAAACGCGGCAAGGTATTTGAAGCGGTTGAAAAATTCTCCGTGATCAAAACCATGCAAGCGATTGAAGATGCCAACGTGGCTATTTTGGTGGTCGATGCCCAAGAAGGCATTACCGAGCAAGATGCGCACGTTGCCGCTTACATTGTCGATGCCGGGCGTGCCTTAGTGGTGGCCATTAACAAATGGGATGGCTTGCAGGACGATGAACGCGAATGGATCAAACGTGAAATTGACCGCAAACTGCAATTCCTCGATTTTGCCAAGTTCCACTATATCTCGGCACTACGTAAAAAGGGCTTGAATGAATTACTCGGCTCTGTCGATGTGGCATTCAAGGCTGCCATGGCAAAGCTGGCTACCCCGCAATTAACACGTGTATTGGGCGAAGCCACTACCCAGCATCAGCCGCCTATTAGCCGCGGCATCCGACCCAAACTACGCTATGCGCACCAGGGGGGCAGCAACCCGCCGATTGTGGTGGTGCACGGTAATCACATTGATGGCGTCAAGGCCAGCTATACGCGTTTTCTCGAAGGGGTGTTCCGTAAAGCCTTCCAATTGGTAGGCACGCCGCTGCGAGTGCAATACCATCAAGGTGAAAATCCGTTCGATAAGCAAGAAGATGAGCGTAAAAAAGGTGAAGGCCTGGTCACTATGCGCAGACGTAAAAATGAAATGCGCGCCAAACTGAAGGCACGCAACGAACAAAATAAAACAAAAAAATAATTGCTTGATCGCTCCGGGATGGGCTTTTGCTTTATTCCATCCTTGGCTGTCAAATTAACGCTCACAGGCAGCATTCCTCTACAGTACTCAAGCTGAAGTCAGATTCATTTGAAACTGACTTCATACGTTTGCCAGCTTGTGCATTGCCAGCTTGTCATAGCAGGCACGTGCCACCTGGTTATCTTCAGCAGTTACCCAACGGATCACCGACCATTCCTGCAGTTGTCCAATCTGCATCACTGCCTTGATAAAAGCGGTGCCAACACCCTGTCCTCTGAACGCAGAAACCACAAATAAATCATCGAGATAGCCGCCTATGCTCGCCGCCAAGGGTCTAACAAAAGCACGATAATGTGCAAATCCAATCAGGCGCCCCTGCGCATCCACTGCCACCAAAGCAAATATGGCGGGAGACGGCTGGTGTAACCACTGCCAGACCTGTTCACGCATGGCGACAGACTGATTCACAGCATAAACCTGGCGTATTCAGCATACAAGGCTGACCACTCGGCATGATCTTCACCAGCCATTGGACGAATATGGAAACGGGATGGTTGTGTCATGAGCGTCCTTCAGTCATACGGTAAACAAAAAAAGGGACCTTGCGGTCCCTTTGTATACATTTCAAAGATTAACGCAAGGTGGGCAACAGATTTTTTGCGCTCACGCCCAGCTCTTGTGCCATGCTGGCGCCCAGCTTCTTGGCGAAACGGTCAACCACAGTTTCCTGATAGGTAAAGTCCACAATCTCAGCTTGCTTGATCACTTCGCGCGCCACATATTCTGCACTTCCCTGCGCATCAGCCAAGCCCAACTTAATGCTTTCTTCGCCATTCCAAAACAGGCCGCTAAACGTATCAGCGTTCTCTTTGAGGCGGCTGCCACGGCCTTCACGCACCACGGTGATAAATTGCTGGTGGATTTGATCCAGCATGCTTTGCGCAAATGCCTGTTGTTTTGGATTGATTGGAGAGAATGGGTCCAGCATGCCTTTGTTTTCGCCGGCGGTCATCAAACGGCGCTCGACACCGACTTTCTTCATGGCTTCAGTAAAACCGTAACCATCCATCAGCACGCCGATGGACCCGACAATACTGGCTTTATCGACAAATATCTTGTCTGCAGCGACTGCAATGTAATAGCCGCCTGAAGCGCAGATATCTTCCACCACGGCATAGACAGGAATTTCAGGGTGTAATTTGCGCTGACGGTGGATTTCATCATTGATGATGCCCGCTTGCACCGGGCTGCCACCTGGGCTGTTGATACGCAGGATAATCCCCTTGGTCCCCTTATTATCATAAGCATCATTCAGGCTGCTAATGACGGCATCGGCATTGACTTGGCCACCGGCCTCAATCACGCCGGAAATGTCGATCAGGGCGGTGTGGGCAATAGAGGTGCTTTTGCTTTGCCCGACCCAGCCCAATAACATCATGAGCAAGAAGAAAAGGTAGATAAACGTCAGTGACTTGAACAACACTGACCAGCGTCTGGCTGTTTTTTGCTCCTGCAGGCCGGCCAGTGCAATTTTTTCTACTGTGCGCAAAGCCCAATCCTGGGAAGCTGGACTTGGTTGTGAATCTGAAGATGGCGTATGGTTTTCTTGCATTATTCAACTTTCGTCTATTGGTTTTTAGCTATTCTAGCAATATTTGCGGGCGTAACGCTGGCTATTTGAGCAATGTGCCAGATCCGCCAAACTGACACCCTGTCACTAAAACTGGTCGAGATGAACCGTGACGACGCCATTCTCTTCACTCACAGGAATAGAGGATAGCCGTTTGCCCTGGCACGGCCCGACCACACAGTAGCCAGTTTCTGGCGCATACATGGCGCCGTGAGTCGCACAGATCAGCCACTCATGGGTCATGTTAAAAAACTTGCCATGCTCCCAGTCCAGTTCTACTGGCACATGCGCGCAGCGGTTCACATAAGCATAAGGTTTGCCCTCAAAGCGGACGACAAAGCCAGTGGCATGCGGACCAAGCGCCGGGATGTCAAAGCGCAGCCCATCGCCTTTTTCCGGCAAGGCGGCGCTGTCAAAAGTGACGGCATCAAGACTCATGTCTGCTCCAATAACCAGGCACTTAATGTTGCCACATCATGAAACAGGTAATCCGGTGAATACTGCTGTAAATGCTCGGCTGTTTGCGACCCATAACTGACCGCAGCCGTGTTCACCCCTGCGTTCTTGCCCATTTGCATGTCATATTGTGAATCGCCTATCATCAAGGTGCGCTCCGGCATCACCACCAGTTCATCCATGAGCTCATCCAGCATTTGCGGATGCGGCTTGGAAAAACATTCATCCACAGTTTTAGTAGCGTTAAAGCACTTGGCCAGGCCTGATTGTTGCAAAGCAGTATTTAACCCGCGTCGCCCCTTGCCGGTCGCAACGGCCTGCTTGCAACCTTTGCGGTCAATGGCAATAATCGTGCCGGCGATGCCTTCGAACAATAAGATATTGTTTTCATTGGTGTAATAGTTACGGTTGTAATTGGCCGCCAGGGACTGTGCCTGAAATTCGGGAATATCACCAAACAAGACTTCTATGGACTCCCGCAGTCCCAAACCGATAATGCTGCGCGCACGCACTTCGGTGAGGCCAGGCAGTCCCGCTTGTTCTGCGGCTTTAATCAATGCTTGGGAAATCAAACCGGTAGAGTCTGCAATGGTGCCATCCCAATCCCAGACAATTAAATCAAACTGTTTCACTATAAAACCTCTTCACTATACAACTGCTGCAAAATCCAACCTCTACAAGATCAAACCACTTTACTCAGCAGATTTACTTTAAATCTCAACAATGATGATGCGCCCTGAACACACGCCCCGCTTATTTTACGGCCGGATGTTGACGTTGTTGTTGCAAAAAGCTTTCAAGCTCTGTGGGTAACGGTGCCACCAAATGCAAGGGCTCGCCGGTCAGCGGGTGGGCAATCCGTGTCTCACTGGAATGCAGGAACATGCGCTTTAATCCTTGTTTGCTCAACTGCTTGTTTAAGGCAAAGTCGCCATATTTGTCATCCCCCAGAATCGGAAAGCCAAGGTGAGACAATTGCACGCGTAACTGATGGGTGCGCCCGGTAATCAATTTAGCCTGTAAAAAGCTATATGGCCCCAAGCGCTGCTGAAGATAAAACCAGGTTTCAGAGATTTGCGTCTCAACTTCAAACTTGCCTTTGGCGGCATGCCGCTGGGCAGTGAGGCCACTGGCTTTGAGTGACTTTCTTCCGCCGGGTTCAGGGTTAAGCAATGGCTCATCCACCACCTGCACTCTGCGCTCGCCGCTTTCAGTGACATACTTTTGCAAATCCAGCGTGACTTTTTTCCTGGCTTCGGTCCACTGCCCCTGCACCAGCATCAAATAACGCTTATCCATGTGATGATGGCGCATAGCTTCATGCAGCGCGGTCAAGGCAGAGCGTTTTTTGGCAATCATCAATACGCCTGATGTCTCGCGGTCTAGCCTATGCACCAGCTCAAGAAACTTGGCTTGCGGGCGCTCCAGGCGCAATTGTTCAATGACGCCCAGACTGATACCACTGCCGCCATGTACCGCCATCCCAGCCGGCTTATTCAACGCCAGCATGGCATCATCTTCATAAATCACTTGTTCGGCCAACTTGGCCTTGATCGCAGGAGCCGCTGGCTTGGCTGCGGCTTCAGCCAGGCGGATGGGTGGCACGCGTACTTCATCCCCTAGTTGCAACCGGTATTCAGCATCCACGCGCTTTTTATTTACGCGCACCTCGCCACTACGCAAAATGCGGTAAATATGGCTTTTAGGCACCCCTTTAAGCACTTTGGACAGAAAATTGTCTACCCGTTGGGTTTCAGAGGCTTCATCGACCATTAAAAATGTCACACGATCACTGGCAGGCCTGGTCTCGGAATCCAGGCTGGAAGCCGTTACGGGTGACGCGAATGAGGAAGAACTTAATTGTGAGCTCATAGTTGCAGGTCGTGCTTTGCTTTATCAGGACTTATGGATATACTGTCGAGATTCTGAATCAATGGTTTACGGCAAAAGCGACAACATTGCCATGCCGATTTCGAGATGTAAAAATCTATGCATCTCTGACCTGTGAACCAAGATTCCCGGACCCGTCACCGTGTTCAGAATCAATAATTCAGAATCAAAAAAATTTTGGTGAATACCGCTCGCCATCAAGTAGCGATAATTAATTAGAAATGTTTTAACGCGAAGCTCACGCAGAATAACCAAAGAAATGAGCTCGGCGTTAGCCAACCCGAATTTTAACGAAATTACCCTCTGTTTAGGGTTTTATTTTGCAGTCACTCGCGCTGGACATGACAGGTGATACAAGCCTGCCACGCACACACTGCCCCTACCAGAAACCGAGTATTCAGCCACATCCCGTGTTGGCTGCACTCAAGTGCATATTGATGCCTGCGAACTGTGCTCACAATGTTGTCGCACACCTCGCAAAAGCCATTGCACCTCACCGGTGACACACCTGTCACTTCGTTAAGTTCCGGGGGTTGTTCACGACCACGGCCCGCCCTGCGCACATCTCTATTCTGACGCTTCGCCTAGGAGCCCTGAATGAAAAGAATGTTGTTTAACGCAACGCAATCAGAAGAATTGCGCGTTGCGATCGTCGATGGACAAAAACTCATAGACCTTGATATTGAACACGCTGGCAAAGAACAGCGCAAAAGTAATATCTACAAAGGGGTCATTACCCGTATTGAACCCTCTCTCGAAGCCGCCTTTGTCGACTATGGCACTGACAGACACGGCTTTTTGCCATTTAAAGAAATCGCCCGCAGTTATTTCCAAGACAAACCTGAACAAGGCCGTGCCCGTATTCAGGACGTGATCAAAGAAGGTCAGGAAGTCATTGTTCAGGTCGATAAAGACGAGCGTGGCAGCAAAGGTGCTGCACTCACCACCTTTATCTCGCTGGCTGGCCGCTATCTGGTGCTGATGCCCAATAATCCACGTGGCGGTGGCGTCTCCCGCCGTGTCGAAGGTGAAGAGCGTAACGAACTGCGCGACACCATGGCACAACTGGAAGTCCCTAATGGCATGAGCATCATTGCCCGTACTGCCGGCATTGGCCGCAATGCTGAAGAGTTACAATGGGATTTGAACTACCTGACACAACTGTGGCAAGCCATTGAAGATGCCTCTAACTTTCAACCTGGCGCTTACCTGATTTACCAGGAAAGCAGCCTGGTGATCCGCGCTATCCGCGACTACTTCAGTGCCGATATCGGCGAAATCCTTATTGATACCGCGGATGTGCATGAACAGGCCTTGCAGTTCATGAACCACGTAATGCCTGGCAACGTGACCCGCGTCAAATTGTATCAGGACGAAATTCCGCTGTTCTCCCGCTTCCAGATCGAGCATCAGATCGAATCTGCGTTTGCCCGTGAAGTGCGCCTGCCATCCGGTGGTGCCATCGTGATCGACCACACAGAAGCGCTGGTGTCTATTGACGTCAACTCTGGTCGTTCGATTAAAGGCGCGGATATTGAACAAACCGCGTTTAATACCAACCTCGAAGCTGCCGAAGAAGTAGCACGCCAGATGCGTCTGCGTGACCTGGGTGGCCTGGTGGTGATCGACTTCATCGACATGGAAAACCAGCGCAACCAGCGTGAAGTTGAGAATGCTTTGCGCGATGCGCTGCATCACGACCGCGCCCGCGTGCAAATGGGCAAGATCTCCCGTTTCGGCTTGCTGGAAATGTCACGCCAGCGCTTACGTCCTAGCCTGGGTGAAACCAATCACATGACCTGCCCGCGTTGTAATGGCACCGGTCATATCCGCGGCATCGAATCCACCGCATTGCACATCTTGCGCATTACGCAAGAAGAAGCCATGAAAGACAACAGCGCCATCATCCAGGTGCAGTTACCGGTCGAGGCTGCCACCTTCCTGTTGAATGAAAAACGTGCCGATATTCACAAGATCGAACAGCGTACTGGCGTGGAAGTCATCCTGATTCCTAACATCCATATGGAAACGCCAAATTACAACATCCTGCGTATCCGTCATGATGATGTGAACGAAGAAACCACTCAGGCCAGCTACAAAATGGTAGATCTGCCTAGCGAGTCTGACTACCAGCATCGCCTGCAACAAGCTGCAGCGCCTGCCAAAGCAGAAGCGGTCGTAAAAGGCATTACCCCTGCCACCGCCGCCCCGATTGTGGAAGAGAAACCTGCGCCAGCGCCAGTGACTGAGCAGAAAAAGTCATTCTTCGGCGTGATTAAATCCTGGCTGGGCCTGGACGAAAAAGAAGTGGTCCAAACGGTTGAAAAGCCTGCGCGTGAGAGCAAAGAGCACGGCCGCGACCGCAATAAAAACCGCAACCGCCGTGACCGTCAGCGTGACCGCAACCAGGAACGCAGCGAGCGTCCAGCCAATGAGCGTGCAAACAATGACCGGTCAGCAAAGGACACGCAGGAAGCCCAACATGGCAACAAACCGCGTCAGGAGCGTCCAGCTCAAGAAAAACCTGCGCAGAAAGAACGTCAGGAGCGTCAAGCCAATCAAGAGCAGAAAGCAGATAACAATAATCAGCCTGCATTGACCGCTCAACCAAACGACAACAAACAGGAACGTGGTGAGCGCGGCAACCGCCGTAACCGTCATGGCCGCCGTGACCGTCGTAACCGTGATGAAGCACCTAACCAGAACGCTGTCGATTCTGTAGAAAACAGTGTTATTGCCGAAACTGCTGCAACGGTGAATGTTGCCGCTGCACCGGTCGTTGCAGAAACTGCACCTACGCTTGCAGTAACTGAAACGACTGCCGCGGTCAGCCCGGTTCAAGTAGCTGAAACTGTGGTTGCCACGCCTGCGAATGAACGTCAATCTGCTGTTGCAGAAGCGACTGTTACTGAATCAACCGTTGCTGAATCAATCGTCGAAGGCACCGCCGCAGCAGCCAGCGCAGACGACAGTCCATCTGAAGCGCCCAAGGCACAAAAACCTGCACGCAATCGTTCACGTGCTGGCAAACCAGCAGCAAAAGCAAAATCAAAACAGGCTGATCAGGCGGTAGAAACCAGCGGAATTGAACTGGTGGAAACGGCTACGGCACCTGCCTCTGTCGCAACTGAAACCACAGAAGCCCCAGCGGAAGCGAAAAAGAAACCAGCCCGCAAGCGTAAGCCATCCGCGGCAAAAACCGCAGACGCGCCAGCGGATAGTGGGATTCAACTGGTAGAAACCAAAGCAGAAGTCGTCAATACAGCTGTGGAAGCACCGCAAAAAACCAAAAAGCCACGCAGCGCGGCTAAATGGAAAAAAGACGAAGCAGCCACGGGTCAGGATGGCCTGGTAATGGTTGAGACACAGAAATAAAGTGATGTGTCATCGCTAAAAAGAGGGCCTGTCAGGCCCTCTTTTTTTATCTGTTATCCAGCAAAAACACTTTACGTCTCAACTGGCATGCAAGCGCATGACACAACAGTACCCGGCAATGGTGAGCAGGATAGAAACCACCACATGCGCAGTCACGTAAACTAAGAGACCACTATAATTTTGCTTTTGCAGCAAATTGAATGCCTCAGCCGAGAAAGTAGAAAAGGTGGTCAGGCCGCCGAGAAAACCGGTTGTCATCAACAGCCGCCACTCAACAGACAGCATCGGTACCACTTGTAATATCCCCAATGCAATGCCCATTAACAGACCGCCAATGGCATTGGCCAGAAAGGTACCCAATGGAATTAAGCCACCCTGGTTAAGCTGCAGTGACAACCCCCATCTGATCCATGCACCGACACTGGCGCCAAATGCGACTGCTAGCCATGATTTCATTTGAATGTCCTTCTAAAACGTGTGGAGGCAATGTATCATAAGTTTAAAACATACAGCCTGAACCGCCCGTTGATTTAAAGAGATTGCCTTGCGTTTACTATTCGTTACTTCAGAAGTTTTCCCATTAATTAAAACAGGTGGTTTGGCAGATGTCAGTGGCGCACTCCCCGCCGCCCTTGCAGCCAGTGATATCGAGGTACAAATCCTTTTACCTGCTTATCGTGGCCTGCTGGCACAATGCAGTTCCCCACAGCACCTGGGGTCGCTACAACCCTTTCACGATATCCGCTGCGACCTCTACAAAACGCAGCTGCCAGGGACCAGCATCCCGTTGCTACTGATAGACTGCCCCGCACTGTATGATCGCGATGGCGGTCCTTACCACCATCCAGTGCACGGCGAATGGGAAGACAATCCGCTCAGGTTCGGGCTGTTATCCAAAGTGGCAGCGCTGTTGGCGATGCCAAATATGCTGCAGGCCTGGCAGCCTGAAATTGTCCATTGCAATGACTGGCAAACCGGCCTGACGCCCTACTACCTTAAGCAAATGGGTAGCCAGGCCAAGTCTGTGTTCAGCATCCATAACCTGGCGTTTCAGGGCAACTTTCATCCAGACTGGCGCTACCGTTTAACACTTAACCTAGACGACTATCAGGCTGAAGGGTATGAGTTTTATGGCCATCTCTCTTTTATGAAGTCCGGCCTGTTTTATGCAGATGCCCTATCTACCGTCAGCCCAACTTATGCCCGTGAAATTCAAACCGAACAATTCGGTTTTGGTTTTCAAGGCCTGCTGCAACATCGCGCCGCAGACTTAACCGGTATCCTGAATGGGATTGACATCGAGATCTGGAACCCAGCACAGGATCCTTATCTGCCAGCGCATTACACAGCCGATCAATTAGCCGGTAAACAGACGATCAAGCAGGCCTTGCAAGCCGAGCTTGGGCTTGATCAACACGCACAGACACCGCTTCTGGGCGTCGTCAGCCGGCTGACCTATCAAAAAGGCCTGGATATGCTGATTGAAATTGCGGACGAGTTACTCGCCGGCGGTTGTCAATTGGCTGTTCTAGGCAGTGGCGAAGCCACTATGCAACGACAATACCTGACTTTAATGGATCGCTATCCAGGTCGGGTGGCGGTCACCATCGGTTATAACGAGCCACTCTCACACCGGATTATGGCGGGTACCGATATTTTTGTCATGCCCTCACGGTTTGAGCCCTGTGGCCTTAACCAGATGTATGGCTTGCGCTATGGCACCATCCCTGTCGTCGCCAACACAGGTGGGCTGGCAGATTCTGTTCATGGTGGCGAGATCAGTGAACAAGGCATTCCTGACACCATGACCGGGTGGGTCATGGCGGATAACCATGCATCGACACTTTTGGTCACATTACAAACCGCGATGCAGGTTTATGCCAATTCTGGTCAGTGGCAAAAGCTCCAACAGCAGGCCATGCAGCAGGATGTGAGCTGGGAAACCAGCGCCCGACACTACCAAATCCTTTATCAAAACGTGCTTTCTGGCCAAAAAACATAGTTTTCAATTTCTCAGACACCAAAAAGGAGAAGTTGGCACAGAAGATGCTTATTACCAATCAAGCTTCTCCAAAGCTAACTTCTCCTCCCTCAAGACGCCGAATAGGCGTCTTTTTTTTGCCCGTCATCGGGCGATTGTCTTATTCAGTAGTAGCGGGTGGCGTCATATTCAAAAAATGCTCACGGTAATACTTAAGCTCATCAATGGACTCGTAAATATCTGCCAACGCTTCGTGCCGGCTGGCTTTTTTAAACCCAGCATAAATATCCGGGCGCCAGCGACGTGACAACTCTTTAAACACGCTCACATCGAGATTGCGGTAGTGGAAAAATGACTCCAGGCGTGGCATGTAACGCGCCATAAACCGTCTGTCCTGGCAAATGGAGTTGCCACACATGGGCGACTTGCCCGCAGGCACGTGCTCTTTCAAGAATGCCAGCATCGCATCTGTTGCCGCCTCTTCATCTAGAGTAGATGCTTTGACCTTATCAATCAAGCCACTGCGGCCATGCGTGCCTTTGTTCCATGCATCCATGCCATCCAGTACAGCGTCAGATTGATGAATGACCAGCACTGGGGACTCTGCAATCACATTCAATTGTGCATCGGTGACGACGCCAGCTAACTCCAGAATACGGTCCGTGTCAGGCAGCAACCCACTCATTTCCATATCCAGCCAGATTAAATTGTCCTGATTAGTCGCCAATTGTGTCCCTCTCGTCATGATTTCCATTAAAATGGAACATTATATTCAGTTCAGTGAACAAGGTGGTGTTAAATCCATCAAAATAAGTCACTACACTCATTCACTCTCATTATTGTTATGTCCGGATTATTTACTCAAATTTTTGTTGCTGTGATTGTGATCAGCCTGGCGGTACGTGTCTGGCTAGGTTTGCGCCATGTCCGCCATATTCAACAACACCGCGCACAAGTGCCTGCTGCCTTTAGCCAAACAATCAGCCTTGAGGCACACCAGCGCGCCGCAGACTATACCACTGCCAAGGTAAAACTGCGTTTGAGTGAAACCGTGATGGAAGCATTGATTTTACTGGCACTGACGCTAGGCGGTGTTTTACAACTGCTTGATCAAGCCTGGCAACAATGGCTGCCTGCGCATGAGATTATTCGGGGGGCGCTGGTGATTTGTTCAGCCATGTTAATCTCAAGCGCAGCGACCCTGCCTTTTGACTATATCCAAAACTTTAATGTCGATGAAAAATACGGCTTTAATAAGATGTCACGCAGTATGTTTTTTAGCGATCTGCTCAAACATACTTTTGTCGGCTTATTGCTTGGTGGCCCAATACTATTCGTTGCCCTCTGGCTCATGCAAGGGGCCGGAGACTTATGGTGGCTTTACCTGTGGCTGATCTGGAGTGCTTTTAACTTGTTTATGCTGGCTGTGTATCCTATTTGGATTGCGCCACTGTTTAACAAGTTTACGCCCATGCAGGATCAAACCCTTAAAAGCCGCATTGAAGCATTGATGCAAAAGTGTGGTTTTGCCAGCCAAGGCTTGTTTGTGATGGATGGTTCTACCCGCTCCGGTCATGGCAATGCTTACTTTACAGGATTCGGCAAAAACAAACGCGTGGTATTTTTTGATACTTTGCTGGAAAAACTCAGTGCCGATGAGATTGAAGCCGTCTTGGCGCATGAGCTTGGCCACTTCAAACATCAGCACGTGATCAAGCGCATTATTATGATGTTCGGCTTAAGCTTATTAGGCTTGGCGTTACTCGGCTACCTGATTAAACAGGAATGGTTTTTTACCGGATTAGGTGTAGCAGCGCCCAGCAACCACATGGCTTTATTGCTGTTTGTGCTGGTTTCCCCTGTATTTATGTTTATTCTGCGTCCCGTATTGGCGGCTTATTCCAGAACAAATGAGTTTGAAGCCGACCATTACGCAGCACAGCAGTCACGGCCACAATTCCTGATTGATGCACTGGTTAAACTATATCGCGACAATGCCTCCACACTGACGCCAGACCCGCTCCACTCCGCGTTCTATGACTCGCACCCGCCTGCGAGCCTACGAATTGCCAAATTGCAAACTTACGCATGAAAATTTCCCTGCTCTTCAGTTGGTTTTTACTGCTCGCCAGCCATCATGCGACCGCAGCAGATGCTCAACTGCAAGCAGGAAAAAAGCTGATTGATACCCATTGCATTAGCTGCCATGCCAGCAGCTATGGTGGCGATGGCAGCGGGATTTACACGCGCGATTACCGCAAAGTTCGCTCACTCAACGGGCTTAAAGCGCAAGTCACTAACTGCAACACCATGCTCAACCTCAAATGGTTTGATGATGAAGAGCAGCAAGTGGTACAGTACTTAAACCATACCTACTATCATTTCTAGCATGTCCCTTGACGGTCTCATTGTCGCAGCCTATGGCAAGCGCTATAACGTAGAATTGCCTGATGGCCGCCTGCTGAGTTGCGTGACGCGCGGTAAAAAAGTCGATAATGCCGCAGGTGACCGGGTGACAGTGACGCTCACTGCAGACAATGAAGGTGTCATCGAAAAAACGGCAGCGCGCACTACCCTGCTCTATCGTAGTAATGCTTACAAAAGCAAGATTCTGGCCGCCAATGTCACACAAATCCTGATTGTACTTGCGACACAGCCCAGCTTTTATGAAGACTTGCTGAACCGTTGCCTGGTTGCGGCTGAAGCGGCTGGCATCCGTGCGGTGATTATCCTGAATAAATGTGACTTGCCCAATCCGCAAGCCATACAAAAGCTGCAGCAATACGCTGAACTGGGTTACCTCACATTGCAGTTGAATGCCAAAGAATCTGTAGAGCCACTGAGACCCTTGCTTGAAGGCCACACCAGTGTTTTAGTCGGTCAGTCTGGGATGGGAAAATCGACCATTATCAATAGCCTTTTACCGGAGGCGCGCAGTAAAACGCAGGAAATCAGTACGACACTGGATAGCGGTAAACACACTACCACAGCGACACATCTTTACCATCTTAATCAACAGAGTGCCGTGATCGACTCACCTGGCCTGCAAGAATTTGGGTTGTACCACATCAATGAGACTGAGCTCGAATATGCCTTTGTCGAATTCAGACCTTTGATCGGTCACTGTAAATTCAATAATTGTACGCACACGCATGAACCAGACTGTGCGATTCTGAATGCCGTGAAAGCAGGTCGCATCGCAAATGAACGGCTACAAATTTTTCAACAAATCCGTAGCGAAAACAGCGTGCAAATCTACGGTTAAGTCCCGTTCCTTCGAGATATATCCCTTGCAATCTCACTTGCTGCAAATAAAAAAACACCCTGCCTAGGCAGGGTGTTTAGTTTGTTAACCGGTCAATCACTTGGCCGGTTATCGTGGTGATTGATTACAGTGAGAACACGTTCAATGCACCGCCGCCAGGAGCAGCGTTGTACTTCGTCAACTCTTTGTAACCACCAGCAGCACCCAGTGCGTCTGTGTCAGTAGTCATACCCAAGTTCATCGCAACACCAGCCCAACCACCGATACCAGACAAGATACCAACGTATTGTTTGCCTTTGTTACCGTAGGTGAACGCGTTACCAATTGCACCAGAACCCACTTGGAATTTCCACAGTTCTTTACCTGTTTTGGCATCAACTGCTTTGAACCAGCGATCCAAAGTACCGTAGAACACGAGATCTGAAGCTGTAGTCAGAGCACCACTCCAAGCAGAGAACTTCTCTTTGTTGTACCAAACTTTTTTGTTGGTCATCGGATCGTAAGCACCGAAACCACCCATCACGCCGTCTGGACCAGCAAACATAGTCAGTGTCGCACCAACCCATGGTTGACCAGCAACGTATTTGGACTCAACTGGCTCGTATGTCATACATACGTGGTTCAATGGTGT